>NZ_CP049249.1:0-600000 GCF_011046895.1 Rhizobium rhizoryzae
ATGGGACTGGCAGTAACATCGGACTGGATGTTCTGGCCGGAACTGCAGAACGGCGAAGTTCTCCGGGTGCTGGAGGATTGGACGCTCCCGGACATCGACCTGTGGGCTGTCTTTCCAACGGGGCGGCTGGCCAGTGCAAAAGCGCGCGCCTTCGCCGATTTTGTGAAGACGATCATTGCTGGCTAGAGCGCATATCCGAGAGTGATCTACGTTGCGTCATCTGGTTACGTCAGGATGCTGGTTGAATTCTCTTAAAGAGGAGCTGCTTTGGCCGAACTTAATGCCAGCATCGTTGCAGCGCTCTGAGAATTTGATCCTAAGCCATGAACGAGCTGGAAACAGGATATCAGTTCATGCAGCTTCTGGCTTTCGCCCGCCAGCCCCGCACCTGCGGCATTCATCTCCTCGACCATGGCAGCGTTTTGTTGAGTGGCCTGATCCATATGGTTGACCGCAGTGTTGACCTCCGTAAGCCCGTTTGATTGCTCATGCGCTGCCGTCGCAATGGCATCCATATGGGTATTGATGGTCAGAACGAGTTGTTCGATCGCGGTCAGCCCTTGACCGGTTTCGCTGACTAGCTTCACCCCTTCAGAGACAGCGGCGGTTGAGTTGGCAATTAGGCCCTTGATCTCTTTGGCTGCATTGGCGGAACGCTGTGCAAGCTCGCGTACTTCCTGGGCAACGACAGCAAAGCCCTTGCCAGCCTCACCTGCACGTGCAGCTTCGACCCCCGCATTCAAGGCTAGTAGATTGGTCTGGAAGGCAATCTCGTCAATCACACCGATGATGTTGGAGATTTGACGTGAGGCCTGCTCGATGCGCTCCATCGCCGTCACCGCGTTACGTACTACAGCACCTGACCTTTCTGCTTGGTCACGTGCATCGCGGACTACAATGCGCGCCTCGCCTGTACGGCGGGATGTTGACGTAACGTTGGAGGTGATCTCTTCCAGAGCCGCAGCTGTCTCTTCCAGAGAGGCTGCCTGTTGCTCAGTCCGCTTTGCAAGATTGTCAGACGCATCGGATATCTCGCGTGAGCCACCGGCAACAGTTGTGACAGTGGCGCCAACCGCCCGCAGCGTATCGCGCAACTGGGCCACTGATGCGTTGAAGTCAGAACGCAAGGTCTCGAATTGTGGTGCCAGCGGCTGCTGGATATCACAAAGTAAGTCGCCATTGGCCAACCGACGAAGGCTTCCAGCAAGCGCACTGGTGGCCTGACGGAGGCGCTCTTGCGCCTCATTCTCAGCCTGCGCCTGAAGCTCGGCGCGCTCTGCTTCCATGCGCGCGCGGTTGCCCGTGGTTTCCGCTTCAAGCTCGGCATTGCGCACGGCTGCCTGACGAAAGACCTCCACGGATTGCGCCATCGCACCAATTTCGTCATTGAGATCGGTGTAAGGGATCGTTGAGGAGGTATCGCCATCTGCGAGATTGTTCATTGAGCGGCCAATGCCACGGATCGTCGAAGAGAGGCTGCACGTAATGTAAATGCTGAGGACCACGACACTGATTACGAAGAGCGACATGCCGCCTATTATGAGGAGCATTGACCCGTAGGCAGCGCTCATTCGGGCTTCTGCGCGTGTGATCAAAGTGGATCCATTCTCTCTCAGAATTTCTGCGACAACATCACGCCGGTTGTTCATAGCGTTGATGAAAGGCCCCAGATCGTCAGCCCTGCCCTTAAAATTCTCTGTGCTCTCCATCGCCGTGATCAAGTCGGTAATGATCTTGCCATCGGAAGTGTTGAAGAAGCTGTCGTAGCGGCTTACAAGTTCCGGCGAGACGAATTCTCGAAACGTCGGTTCAAAGTGGCGGATCTGGGCCAACGCACTGTCAAGCCGTGCTTGTTCGGACCTGGTGAAGCTCCCATTGCGAATGAAGACCTGGCCCATTCTGTTCAGACTGAAATAGCCCTCGTTTATGCGCATTCCTGCGATAGAGCCCCGGACATCATGAGAAACGGCCATGTCGTCCGTCAGGCTGCTAGCGCGTCCAGCCACTGCCAGCGCGGCAGTAGAAATAGGTAGTGCGTAGCGAAGAGGTAGTTGAGGGTTGTTGTCTCCGGCGTCGAGCTGCTGCCGATATTCCGGCATTTTGCTGTAGGCAGTCTCCAAGTTGTCGGCCAGCTTCGACATTGCACGATCATCATATCCAAGACCGGGAAGGGCAGCGAGCCGATTTACGATCTCCTTGAACGCGGCGTCCGTCTTGGGTCGGTTCTTCGGTCTGTCAGCTACGGGTCCCGTGGTTTCCATAGGCATGACCATTGTAAGTTCTCCCGCCGCATAGGCGAGCTTAGCCATGCCGTCCGCACGCTTTAGTTTCTCGTAGTCTTCGTAACTGGCAAACCCAATATCCGCGCCCAATCCCGCGAGAGCAGCAAGGGGAACGAGCGCCAGTGTAATAAGTGACTGCCTGAATGAAAGTTTTATGATCATAGATGCCCTTTATCCCTCTTGTTGCAAAACTGCTGTCGCGGGCACGTTCTGGCCGACGGAATTTCACAGAAGTGCGGCACGAATTCGCTAAAGTATTCTTTAATTCAAAATAATAATTTTACGTTAAAACATAATAGGAAATGTATAAAGTTTTATTATCTGAAGTATAAATCTGATTCATAGAGTGTATGAATGATTTGATGGCGACTATCATGCAATTGAGCCGGATCAGCTAGACGCCAATAACTGTTGAAATGAAAATACGAGGTCACATCTGGCCCTAGCACTTGCATCAAGGCTGCTTCTTAAACGTCGTTTAGCGAAGAAAGCTTGTCCGCCCCCATGCAGTCGATCAGCTTTTCGGGTCCACGAGCATTGAGGCGGAGAATACGGTCGAGTAGGCTCTGGATGGAACGCTGACGAGCCAAGCCCATTTGCTGTGAACTGCCGCCACAGATCGATGCGATCTAAAGAAGTAGCCGTGCCTGATCGGCTTCGCGTGTCCGCCGGGCCAGTCGCCGTAACATCGCCCCATCAGAATCCGGACGCAATCCTACAGCTAGCGTTAGAGACACGGATCCGGCCCGATTTGGGAAATTTGAGAGTTAGCATCAGCGAGGAATGATAAAACGCAGAGGGTCAGTGGACGGAAAGTGATAAGTGTTGTACGTCGGGTGGCCACAGCGCGCGCCTGGGAAGACTTATTTTGCGCCTTTCAGGTCTCTAGCGTTAGGCTGTGCGCGGCAGACGCTAGCGCTTAATGATTATTGATATGTCGGTTGAATATGCAGGTGTTTAACTATCCGTCACGGGCGGTCAAGCTGACCTGATTATTCTATACGATGACTTGCAACGACTGCATCTTGCATCCAGCGGATACCGCTATCCTGTTTAAACGTAGCATGGATGTGAATCTTCACGTCAATACGTGGGATTGCGAAGGGGATAGAAAGTAATCTGAAATCCCCGTTGGCGTTAACTTTCTGAGAAGCTGAATTTGGAAAAATAGCTGCGTACTGTGAATTTTGTATCACTTGCGGTACATTGATGTAGTGTTCCAGACGTAGTGCAACATCTCGACGCACTTCCTGCTGTGTCAGATAGGTGTCAACCATCCGATATCCGGTTGCATGAGTTGCAACCTCCACGAACGTAAGGTTCGAAAAATCGTTTTGAGTCAATTCTGCCGATTTGAACAAGTGAGATGAAGCAATGAGGCAAATGAACCAATCCTCTAGTACGAATTTACTGATGAAGTCAGGTTCGGCTAAATGAGGCATGTAACCTAAAACCAAATCAATTTGGCCGGTACGCAGCGAGGTTGCCGCAGATTGAGCATCAAGTTGTACAGACTTGATTCGAATGGAAGGTGCATTGTGCTGCAGGTATACAAGTAACTTTGGAAGACAGTAGAATTCTGAGATATCCGACATCGCGATCGTAAAACTTCGATCTGACGTCGCTGGGTCGAATTCCTCACTGTTAAGTACAGTCTCGGCGATGATCTTGAGCGCTCTGTTAAGCGGCTCATAGAGCCGCTGAGCCATGTCCGTAGGTTGCATTCGGTGACCAACGCGCAAAAACAGCGGGTCTGAAAAGTGCTCTCTCAAACGTTTCAGGGCATGGCTGATCGCAGGCTGCGTCAAGCCCAGCCGATCGCCCGCCGCCGATATGCTCCGCAAGTCCCACACCGCGACAAAAACCTTCAAGAGGTTGAGATCGAGTGTATTTAAATTCATCTTGTTCATAGTGATAATATGATCAATTTATTTGCTTCATGACAAGTGTTTCATAGGATCTGGCCAAACATTATGAGGATCCCGCTGTGAAGCATCGCTTTTTCGACTTTCAAACGCTCCCTCCCTTGGACCGCTACAAACTGCTGAGCGGTTCCGTACTGCCTCGCCCCATAGCCTTGGTGACATCCGTTGATGCAGCAGGGCACCCAAATGCTGCCCCGTTCAGTTTCTTTGGCGTTTTAAGCCATGATCCGCCAGTTATCGCATTGGGGATCGAGAACCGGCCTGACGGATCGCGAAAGGATACGGCCCGTAACATCGACGAGACGGGTGAATTCACGGTCCATATTCCCAATGTTGCGCTTCTGCGACAAGTCGAGATATGTGCAGCTCAGTATTCGCCTGGCGTCAACGAACTCGATCTAGCGGACCTGCCCAGCGTGGCTGGGCAAGCAGTTGGCTGCCCCAGGATCACAACTGCACCGGTTGCACTTGAATGCAAATTGAAAACTAAGGTCGAATTGGGCTCGGCACGCCAGATCGTCATCGGTGAGGTCGTCGGACTTTTCGTCCGGGCTGATGCCGTCAACGATCGGCTCCACATCGATCCACGGATCATTGATGCCATCGGAAGGCTCGGCGGTCCTGCCTATGCCTCCACCCGGGACCAACTAGTCACCGGCCAATAGGCTGGTCATTCGATGAAGCGGGATATCACCATTCCACCCTGGGCTGCGCTAAGTTGCGTGAACGCTGTAAATGAATAGAACGAATAGACGCAATTATGAAAATGAATTTGAAGAATTTGTAGTTTCGGAGTTTGATTGTTGTCAACAAACAAGGGGAATGCACAGATGAACAAGTATGTGCCAGTGACCAATCTTTCAGCTGTCCCAACTTCCGGAAATGAAGCGGATCATGCTGGGCTGACCAGTCAGCCTGCCTTCCTGACTCTGATAGAGGTAGTCAAGAACCGTCGAGATGAGTTCAACACGCTGAGGCACATTCCTCGTGATGTCGTTAGCCTGATGAAGAGCGCGGGCATCTTTCGGGCCTGTTCACCATCCTATTTCGGTGGCAGCGCCATGGCACCTCATCATTTTCTGAAGATGGTTGAAAAGCTGGGCGAATATGATGGTTCCGCGGCCTGGGTTGCAGCATTCGGCTCGTCGAACACCTATATCGCGGCACTTCCGCTCGAGACGCAGGCCGCCATTTATGCAACTGGTCCCGACCAGGTCTATGCCGGTGGCCTCTACCCCGTTCAAAAGGCCGAACGTGTTGAGGGTGGCTGGCGCGTAACTGGTCGCTGGAAATTCGCTTCCGGATGCATGGGCGCAGACTGGATCGGCGTCGGCATTTCTGGTCAGTTTGGCGATACTGCCAATGCACCTCCTGTCGTCAAAATGGCAGTCTGTCCTGCAGCGGAAGTTGAGATCATCGATACGTGGAATGTCGTCGGAATGCGAGCCACCGGCAGCCACGACACCCAAGTGGTGGACAAGTTTTACGCGGATGAGTGGACATGCGATCGTGGCTCCAGAGGTATTTTCGATGAGCCGCTCTACCGCTACCCGCCCATCGCCTTGCAGGCAGCGGTCCACGCTGCGGTCAATCTGGGTCTTGCGCGTGCTGCGCTGGAAATCGCGGTCGAGATGTCCGGCGGTGCCAAGATAATGCCCGGCTCACCTGCCTTGGCAAACCGGGGCTATTTCAAGTCTGGCTTAGCCGAGGGCGAGGCAAAACTGCGGGCCGCGCGCGCATTCTTCTACGAGACAGCCGAAAGTGCGTGGGCAGAACTGCAGGACAATGCCGAGGTTTCCCTAAATCTGGCAAATCTTCTGCGGCTCAGCGCAAGTCATGCAGCGCGTGTGTCCTGTGACGTTATCTCCCACTGCTTCCGGATTGTTGGCATGGCTGCCGTGCAGGATAGCCATCGCATGCAGCATATCCTTCGCGACGCTATCGTGGTGACGCAGCATGCTTCACTGAACGATGCCACTTTGGAGAATGCAGGTGCAGTCCTGGCAGGGATAAGCCCGCCTGCTGGATATCCTTAAGGGAAGGCTACGGATTATGAACCTCTCTCAGAGCTTTCAAGAGCGGCTCAGGATCTACCTTCAAACAGGGGAACTGCGGGACGGTGACATACGCTATCTGATAATGCGCACGGACGCCTTGATGGGGATGTTCACAAAGTTGGAGCCGGTGGCTCGCGATGCGGCACTCCTGGCGATGGCAGAGTCGGTCGCGGAGTTCGGCGGCAAATCAGTAGATACCTATCGGGTAAGTGGTGCCGACAATAGCGCCGAGCTAATTTCCCTACTGATCCGTACCTCCGCCGAGCTTGGATGGGGCGCATGGACTTTCACGGAAGAATGCGACGGCGAAGTTCAGGTTTTAGTACGAAACAGCCCGTTTGCTTGTTCGGTCGAGAATGTCGGGACTGCAGTCTGTGCTCCGATTGTAGGCATCCTGACTGCGATCGCTCCAGTTCTGCTGGGACAAGGTGCAAGTGCAGCAGAAACGCAGTGTCATCAGGGCAGGGGAGGTTGCTGTCATTTCCGCATCAGCGCTGCGTCCAGCAAAAGGTGAACTGACGCCGAAGGACGGAATGTTTGCCTGACGCACGGCACTCAAGAACAACTGTCTTCAGCCGGTCAGGTATTTGCGCGGGAGCGCAATGCAATTACAAAAAAGGTGAAGGTGAGACATTGTCTTTCTGGAGCCCAAAAATAAAAAAATACGAATAGCAAGAAACAAACAATAAAGATGGGAACTGATCATGATAGACCTGCCTCTCAATCGTCGCCGATTCCTCGGCGTGTCTGCTGGTGCATTCGCCGCAGCATCGCTTGGCAATGTTGCACTCGGTGCTCCTTCGCCCATTCGCATCGGTGTCGGCTCTGACCCTGTTTTTGCTGCCTTTTATCTTGCTGACCAAGAAGGTCTGTTCAAGGCGGAAAACGTTGATGTTTCGGTCCAGTTGTACACAGACGGGGGCGAAGCGATGAATGCGCTTGTCGCGCAGCAGGTCGATGTCAGCGTTGCCTCAGAGCCATCCAGCCTCATCCGGCTCGCCCGTGCACCATTGCGCCCGCTCGCAATCAGCTATCAGTCTGGACGTTACGTCAAGCTGGTCCTTGGAAAGGGTGTAGTGGCTCCGAAGGACATCAAGCGTTTTGGCGTCGTCAAGGGCACCATCTCAGAATACTGCGCAGGTCTTTCACTGCCGGTAATCGGTCTCGATCCATCGAAAGTAAGCTTCATTCCATCCGGACCCCCAGAGCTGCCCGCTCTCCTGGCGCGAGGCGACATCGACGCATACTTCTGCTGGGAGCCTTGGGCGACCAATGGCCTCGCACAAGGTGGCCGCATCGCAATGACCAGTGGCGAGGTCGGTTATCGTGATACCTTATGGGTCACCGCGACAGCCGCGGCTTTGGAATCCAATCCTCAAGGTCTACAAGGCATGCTTCGCGCGATTGCCAAAGCGAGCAAAGTCATCACGGATGACCCCAAACGTGCAGCAATTGCAGTCAAGAAGGCCACTCGTCTTCCTGAAGAATCCACCCTGAAGCTCTTGCAACAGATGACCCTCACCGTTCGTGACTTTGAGGAGGAAGACTACAAGAGTTACGACAAGATCGCGCAATTCCTGGCTGACAACAATGTCACCAAGGGCATCATCCCATATCGTACGATGCTTCAGCCCGGCTTTTACAAGGGTTGATGTCATGGCGCACGGAGCTTCAATTTCATTGGCGCATGCAGGGATATCCTTTGGCGATGCGCATATCGTTTCTAACTTCAATCTAACGATTAAACCTGGTGAATTCATCTGCCTGCTTGGCCCAAGTGGCTGCGGAAAGTCCACCCTACTGAACGCGATTGCCGGCTTCCTGCCGGCGTCGGGAACAATTGAAGTAGATGGGCGCGCCGTGAACGGTCCAGGTGTCGACCGGGGGGTTGTATTTCAATCCTCCGAAGTTCTCTTTCCGTGGCTGAATATCCGAGAAAATGTCGAATATGGATTGCGGCTGAAGCGAGTTCCATCTGCCGAAAGGCGGACAAAGGCCGAGTATTTCCTGGGGCTCGTGGGGCTGTCGCATGTGTCGGAGCGTTTTCCGGCCCAGCTTTCGGGTGGTATGCGCCAGCGCGCCCAGATCGCGCGCGTTCTGATTAATGAACCTTCGGTCGTGCTGATGGACGAGCCGTTCGGAGCACTCGATGCTCAGACGCGAGAGGTATTGCAGGAGGAACTTGACCGTATCTGGCGTGCGACGGGGTGCACCATTATCTTCGTGACACACGACATCTGGGAATCCCTTTTGCTTGCTGATCGGGTCGTGGTGATGACGGCTGGTCCCCATGCATCCATCAAGACGATCGAGGCGATCGACCTGCCGCGTCCACGCGACCAGGGCAGTCCGGAATGTCTCGATCTCTTCAGGCGGCTGCGAGATGATATTGGCGCAGAAGTAAAACAGGCGCTGCGTCAGCAGGGTCTCAGCAGGCAGGAGGTTTAATCATGACCGACGCGGTTCAAGTCTCGGCTCCACGAGCCTCAACCCTCAGCGCTCTCTTTCCCAAGACACTCCTCAAACCCCTTGTCGGTGTTATTTCCGTCGCTATTGGCATCGTCGTTTGGCATATCGGTTCACTGTTTACATCGCCGCTCTTCCTGCCTTCGCCCATAACGGTATGGCGCACGGCATTGGAAATGCTTGCGGACGGTACCCTGGTGCAGTCGGTTGCTGCATCGGCAGCACGCATTGCGGCAGGCTGGTTTGTCGGTGTCGCTGTCGGAATTCCGCTTGGCATCTTTATGGGCCGGTTTGCGATCGTCCGTCTTTTGATGGATCCGTATATCGAGTTCTTCCGGTTCATTCCCCCGATTGCCTTCGTCACACTTGCAGTCATCTGGTTGGGACCGGGTGAAGTAACCAAAGTGGCACTAATTTTCTACACGACCGTCTTCATCGTGACATTGAACACGATTGCTGGTGTCGGGGCAGTAAAGCCAATGCGGTTGCAGGCTGCCCGAAGCATGGGCGCCTCCAAGATCGAGGAAATGACGACGATCATTCTTCCCTCCACCGTGCCCTACATGGTCACTGGCGCGCGGCTTGCCATGGGAAATTCATTCCTGACGGTCGTTTCGGCAGAGATCGTATCTGCTCAGACCGGTCTTGGTGCGACAATCTGGACGGCGCGCAACTTTGGCAGAACCGACTGGGTCTTTGTCGGGATCATAGCGCTTGGGATCTTGGGGTTCATTTTTGATAGGCTTTTTCGATTTGGCTCGAACGCCCTTCTAAAGCCTCGGTATCTGTAAACCGGAGGCAGCCACGCGCTGCCGACCGTTCCCTCCAATACACAGTCTGGAAGCGTTGGGCGGGTCGCGATGCGGAAGCGACCCCTGGGTAAACTCGCGCCTGGTTCCAGTCACATCAGAGGATAAAACAATGATGAGCAACTCTTTGTTGCCGGTTGATGGCAGCAGTATCGATGCCATGGTCAAGCCTGATCGTGCGAAAGGTACTCTTTACACGGACCCCGCCTTGTTCAACGAGGAGATGAGCCGCATCTTCGCCAAGACATGGATTTGGGTGGCTCATGAATCTGAAATTGCCAATCCTGGCGATTACAAGATGGCGAGCGTGGGCCTTGAGCCTGTGATTGTCACCAGAGATCGGAAAAGCCAGATCCATGTCCTGGTCAATCGTTGCCGCCATCGCGCTGCAACCGTTTGCGAAGTGCATAAAGGCAAGACAAACAGTTTCGTATGTCCCTATCACGGCTGGGCCTATGCTCTGGACGGCAGCTTGCGTGGTGTTCCTTACGATGAAAGTTATGCGGGCAAGCTCGAACGCGGCAATCTTGGCTTGAAATCCTTGCGGGTCGAGCAGTACCGGGGGCTTGTGTTTGCGACCTTCAACGAAGACGCTGAACCGCTTGTAGATTTCCTCGGCCCGGCAAGAAAATGGATTGATCTGTTTCTAAAGCAGAGTGCTGATTACCCCCTCGTTGCACTTGGCGAACATAAATTCGTCTTTCCGGGAAATTGGAAGATCCAGCTCGAGAACACGACGGATGCTTACCACTTCCCATTGGTTCACAAGACCTTTCTGAATGTCACAGATTCAGAAACCGAGGAACTGTTCGACATCATGAACAAGGGCGGCTGGGTCGAGGATCTCGGCAATGGTCACAGTGTGATGGTCATGATGCCGGAACTCGTTGATCTCGAGGAAGATCTCGAAGCGCCGATTCCGCACAAGTTTGCAGACCTTGCGGAAGAACTCCGCGCCGAGGGTCATGATGAAACCAAGGTGCGCCGGATCGTACGGGCTGTCGGTGGCACAGGTTTCAATCTCAATCTGTTTCCCAATCTCGGATGTTCTGCCGCGTTTTTTCGCGTTCTTCAACCGATTTCGGTCAACGCGACGGAGGTTCGCCATATTGCTCTAGGCATGGGTGGCGGCCCGGCTGCGGCAAACCAGGCACGGCTGCGCATTCACGAGTTCTTCCAGGGGCCAATGGGTTTTGGAAGTCCGGATGATTCCGAGGTCTGGGACAGGGTGCAGCACGGAGCCCAGGGCGGCGGCGATCTATGGATCATGCTGAACCGCAGTCTGGAAAATGAAACTGTTGGTGAGGACGGGCAGGTTCGCGGCGACGTGAGCTCTGAACTCGGGATGCGGACTGCCTACCGGCAGTGGAAAAAGTTGATGGAGGCTTAGGATGGACATGGCTGTGAGCACAAAGAGTGACGCGCTGCTGGAGCTTATGACCTTCGTGTGGCTTGAAGCGGACAGGCTCGATCATGCGCAGTACGATGACTGGTTGGCCATGTGGACGCCACAGGCCCGGTACATCGTACCCGTGGAACCCGGCGTGACGGACTACGAGGCGCACCTGAACTATGCCTACGACGATCATTCCATGCGGCAGAAGCGTGTTGAGCGCATGCTGAGCGGCGTGTCCGTATCCGCCTCTCCAGTGGCGCGGACTATCCGATCCCTTTCCCGCTTCAGGCTTCTCTCCGATGATGGAACAACCGCGGAACTGCGCTGCATGCAGCATTTGACCGAGTTCCGTCGGGGCCGCGAGCGTACCTATAGTGCAGATGTCGAGTTTCGGATCAAGCGTACGGCAGCAGAATTGTTGCTGGATCAGAAGGTCATCCGACTCATCAATGCCGACCACGCGCTGGGTGCCATCAGCTACATTCTTTGAGCGAAGTTCAACCTGACGAAACGGTCATCGGGCGTTCTTCGACTGCGCTCGAAGATTCGGCCCTTTGCCGGTTTTCACCTTTGCGGGAAGCGAACTATGATGAATTTGCTTATATCGAAGCGGGAAATGCAGAGCGACGATATCGTCGTTCTCGATCTGGTTGATCCGGATTCCCGGACATTGCCGGCCTTCCAGCCCGGCGCTCATATCGACATCGAGGTCGAACCAGGCCTAGTTAGGCAGTATTCGCTGTGTAGTGACCCTGCCGAGCGTAACCTGTACAGACTTGGTATTTTGAAAAGCTCGGAGTCGAGAGGCGGCTCCAGACTCATCCACGAACGTTTCAGGGAAGGCGAACTTGTTCGCGCAGGCGAGCCCCGAAATCTTTTTCCGCTGAACATGGATGCTCCGCAGAGCATTCTCGTCGGCGGTGGGATTGGCGTAACGCCCATGATCTCGATGGCCTACGCGCTTTACGCCGCCGGAAAATCGTTCGAGTTGCATTACTGCGCCCGCACGCGCAGCAGGGCTGCCTTTCTGCAGGAACTGGCAAGTGCGCCTTTTGCGCACCACGTTTACCTTCATTTCGATGATGAAGAGGAAGGCCAGCGTTTCAACGCAGCGGCTCATCTTCCGGATCCCGCAAATGGAAGCCATGTGTATGTTTGTGGTCCCGCAGGCTTCATGACTTGGCTGCATGAGCAGGCAAGATCGCGAGGTTTTCGCGAGGAAAATCTGCACCAGGAATTCTTTAACGCCGAGGTCAGCACACAGGGCAAAGCCTTTGAAGTCGTTCTTGCCAGAAGCGGTAAGTCCGTCACGGTTGCCGAAGGCCAGACAATTGTCGCAGCGCTGTCGCATATCGGCGTACGCGTCAATGTTTCGTGTGAACAAGGCATTTGCGGCACCTGTCTCTGCACGGTGCTGTCGGGCGAGCCTGATCATCGAGACTCCTACCTCACCGATGAGGAGAAGGCGGAGAACGATCAGATCATGGTGTGTTGCTCGCGCTCGAAGGGACCAACCCTTGTTCTCGATCTCTAAACACTAAGGAAGTGCGAATATGGATACTTTGCATGAAGCAGTCTCGACCCAGACCTTTCGGAACGCAATGTCCAAGTTGGGAGCAGCGGTAAATATAATCACGACGGAGGGGCACGCAGGCAGACACGGCATAACGGCCTCAGCAGTCTGCTCAGTCACGGATACACCGCCAACAGTGCTCGTCTGCGTCAACCGAAATTCGAGTGCGCATGATGTAATTATGAGTAACGGCGTGCTTTGCGTGAATGTTCTTGGGCACGGACACGAGACGTTAGCACGAAAATTTGGTCAGCCCGGGCTTTCACCAGACGAGCGGTTTGCGCAAGGCAGTTGGACCCAATCCTCGACCGGCGCGCCGGTGCTGGTTGACGCCGTAGTGTCGCTTGATTGTCGGATCGTCGAACGCCACGAAATTGGAACACATAGCGTTTTCTATTCCAGAATCGAAACCGTTACGACAGCCGAGGTCGCGCAAAGCCTCGTATACTTCGACCGAGCATTCCATTGCCTCGGACAGGTCCAGACATCGACCTCGCACCTTTGAAGATGTTGTAGCATCAGAAAGCGAGGCGCACGATGACCGATTACGAACTGTCCATGAAGGCGCTTGTCAAGCGCGTCGAGATCCTAGAGGCGGAGGCTGAAATCCGCAGGCTGCAAGCTCGCTACATGTTCCTGTGCGATACGCCTCTTCCCGAAGACGGCGTTGCGGATGACACCGCCCGCATCGACCTCATTTTGGGGCTCTATACTCCAGATGCGGTTTGGGAAGGGGTCGGAGAATACTACGACAATCAATTCGGCCGTGCCGTGGGAGCCAATGCAATAAGACGGCACTTCGAGGCATTCTGGGGTACCAAACGCGATCCAGCTCTTGTTCTCAACTGTCACTATCTCACCTCCGAACAAATTCATGTGCACGAGGACGGGGCTTTTGCGGATGGACAATGGGTCCATATGCAGCCATGGCTTTTTTCGGATGGAACCGCGCTGCTGCGATCGTCACGGCTGAACAACGGTTTTCGCCGGGAGCCGGATGGACAGTGGCGGATCACGCGGACGCGAACCGAGAATGTCTTCGTAGCCCCGCTTCCCACCAATTGGGCGTCCGACTTTCCAAAATCGTCGGTTCTCATGCAGCGCTGATCATCGGTGATGCTTTAAGTTTAATTCATCAGGAGTCTCTCATGTCTCATCAGACGCGAATGTGGCAGGTCTACTGCTACGCTGATCATGACGTCGTGGTCATCCAGCAATGGCAGGATCCCTTCGGGCGCCCGATGATACGCATCGCGGCACAACTGGACGGCAAGATCATTGCCGACGGGATGTCAGAGGCAAAGTTCCTGGCCGATGCCCGTTACGTGGCATCTGAGGGAACGGAGATCCTGGAAGGTGAGAACTGATGTCTGCCTTTCTTGAAAAGTTTGATGTAGGGCCACCAGACGGGCTTCGAGTTGCTGTCAAGGATACTATCGATATCGGTGGTCGTCCGACTCGAGCTGGAAGTAGGTCTCTCCAGAATGCAGCGGCTGCTGTGCGAAACGCCGTTGTAGTCGATCTGGTTCTTAAGGCCGGCTGCCGGATCGTCGGGAAGACTGTCCTGCATGAACTGGCCTTTGGTATAACCGGCTTGAATGACTGGGCGGGAACACCGGTGAATACGCGCTACCCGGAATTGATACCTGGTGGGTCTTCAAGCGGAAGCGCTGTCGCCGTTGCTACCGGAGATGCTGACTTTGCACTTGGCACGGACACCGGCGGATCAATTCGCATACCTGCCGCATGTTGCGGTATCTGGGGCATGAAGGGGAGTTTCGGAAGAATTGATCGACGCGGCGTCTTCCCCGAGGCAACAACACTCGATTGTCTTGGTGCCTTCGCCAAGTCCCTTCCAATGCTAGATCGGGCCATGCAGATCATCCTTCCGGACTATCGCCAATCAAAGCTGGTGCCTCGCAGGATTGCCTTGCTAACCGGACTGGCCGATGCGTCGATCGATCATGAGGTCGAGGCCTGTGTCACCAGAAGCGGACTGGAGGTGTTCAAGGCGGACCTCTCCTCCATGTCTGCGGCATTTAGCGCGGGTCTCAAGGTGATCAACGCCGAAACGTGGACAGCGGTTGGCCATCTTGTAGGCACAGGTCTAGTGGGCGGGGATGTGGCCGAAAGGCTGAAGCAGGCGGCGAATGTAACTGACGCCGAGCTTCAAGAGGCGGAACACGTACGCCATCTGTTTGCGGCAGAGGTGGACACCATTCTTGAGAATGCGGACGTCATTTGTCTACCGACCCTGCCGATATTTCCGCCCACTCTGGCAGAAGCGCGCCTGGACCGGACGGCCGTTAGCCTTACCAGGCTCGTTCGCCCCTTCAACCTGTCCGGTCATCCGGCATTGACCATGCCAATCGCTTCGACGCCCAATGGGCCGATCAGCCTTCAAATCGTCGGCCGCCGTGACGGAGATGAAGACATACTGAAGCTGGCGCGTCACATATTTCAGAACGGCTGATCCATCTCGCACAATCATGGCATAGCTGGTCCTGAGTAAACCCGTCAGGTAGGCAGCCATTATGCCGATTTGGGTATCGTGCCAATTTTGACTGCGCATGGGGCATCTGGCATGTCGGGCGAGGGGGTGCCCGGGCTGATAAGGTCACTGACATCGCAGATACCCCTTTTGGTACCCGAAAACTGCCTTGACTGCGAGATTTGCCTTTCGTCACTTCTGGTCTTCGGGGTTAGAACAAATGTGAGCCGCCATACTTCGGATTGGCTGCCGGCGTTATTCCATGATCTGCTGGATCGCACTCATTCAACCGCATAGGAGAATAATTGATGATTGGTATCCGAGTCGCCTTTTCTGATGCGTCTAAGCTTGAAGAGCGCACGAAGTTCCACCCGCAGCACAAGGCACACCTGTCATCAGCTCCGTTCAGAGTTCTGATTTCCGGGCCTGCCTCTCTCGAAAACAGCGAGGCAACAGATGCCGCATTCCTTGTCGCTGAAGTCGATACCCTTCAGGATCTCAAAGCGTTCAGCGATCGCGATCCTTTCGTCGTGAACAAGGTCTACAAAGACGTTCGAATCTTCGAATGGAAGCCGAGCCTGGGAGATCTGGTGAAAGCGATCTGAAGACGGTTCTGCCGCTCTCCACATCCTTTACGTGTCAATTTCTTCCGCCAATGTCTTCACAAGCTGAATGCCGGGGGAGGTATCGTTTGCCCGATGCGCTAGTATGACGGGAGACACGGCCCTTTCGCCATCAAGTAGCCGGTAGTGGACGTCGGAGCGAAGCTTCCTCGCTGAATAGGGAACAATGCATACACCGGCCTCCGCTGCGACGAGGCCTAAAGCTGTCTGAATCTCCCGCACTTCCTGGACCTCCGCCGGTTCTACGCCGTGTTCCAGAAGCATGCCCAAGACCTGATCTGCGAAGCTGGGACGCGGCTCTTTTGGGTAAACGATAAGCTTCTCATTGACCAGCGCTATTGGCGGTAACGGATCGGCAACCGAGGCGAGCGGTGATCCTTCCGCAATGGCGACGGCAAGATGCTCCTCGCGCAGCACGAAACTCGCAATTCCCGGATCACTCTGCCGCAGGCGTCCAAAGCCAATATCGATACGACCTTCTTTCAAAGCCGGGAACTGCTCGATCGACATCATCTCCAGCAGTTGTATGTCGAGATCCGGCTCATGCAGCCTCAATTTTCGGATCAATGTCGGCAGCCCTCCGTAAAGCGTAGAGGCCACAAAACCGATCGACAGAACTCGGTTCTGGTTCAGCCCAATGCGGCGTGTGACGTTGCGCATTTGCTCCACGCGTCCCAGTATCTGCAGAGCCTGTTCGTAGAAGACCCGTCCAGCCTCTGTCAGTTTGACAGGGCGAGTGGCCCTTGCAAGCAATTCCACGCCTAGTTCTTCCTCCAGCGCCTGGATCTGTCGGCTAAGTGGAGGCTGCGCAATATGTAGCTGCTCTGCAGCACGTGTGAAATTTCTCTCTTTCGCCACGGCCACGAAATACCGCAGTTGCCGCATGTCCATGTGATGTTCCCCCTGAATCTGGAGAGGTTAGCGCGCACTATCTTGCTTCGAGCTTAACGTTATAGGGCACATCATACTTTGTTGGTATAATAGAATATCAATTCGGTGTTGGACCCTATGTGTGGCTTCCTGCACAATGGCCTCATGAACGCAATACACCCTTCTCAAATTGATACTCGTATCGGCCCCCGCATTGAGCGGGTTGAAACAAGGCTGATCGATCTCCCAACCATCCGCCCACACAAGCTTTCGATGGCGACCATGAACGGTCAGACATTGATGCTCGTCATGGTTCATTGCAGCGATGGCGTTGTGGGCATAGGCGAGGCAACGACGATCGGTGGACTAGCGTATGGAGGCGAAAGCCCCGAAAGCATGAAGCTTGCGGTTGATCGGTATTTTTCAAGGTTGATGATCGGTCAGGATTCGAGCCGGGTCCGTCCCTTGATGACGCGTATCGGCAGGATGATCAAAGACAACCGATTTGCCAAAAGCGCCGTTGAGACGGCGCTATTGGATGCACAGGGAAAGCGGCTCGGCCTATCCGTCAGCGAATTGCTGGGGGGCCGGCTCCGCGAGCGTCTTCCGGTCGCCTGGACGCTGGCATCGGGCGACACCGGGCGTGATATTGATGAAGCCGAGCAGATGCTTGCGCTACGCCGCCACTCGACCTTCAAGGTAAAGATTGGTTTGAAGTCGGTCCGAGATGACGTAGCACACGTTGCTAGCATCAAACGCGCTCTTGGTGATCGGGGCGCTGTCCGTGTTGATGTGAATATGGCCTGGAGCGAAACCGACGCCCGGTTTGGAATGGCGGCACTTGCCGATGCGGGATGCGATTTGGTGGAGCAGCCGGTTTCGTCGGTTGCAGCACTAGGCCGGTTGATACGTCGCTTTCCGATTGCGTTGATGGCGGATGAATCGTTGCAAGGGCCTGAAACTGCTTTCGATCTTGCATCCAGAGGCAGTGCAGACGTTTTTGCCGTTAAGCTGGAGCAAAGCGGCGGACCGTTCAACGCCCAGCGGGTCGCAACCATCGCGGATGCGGCGGGTATCGATCTTTACGGGGGAACGATGCTGGAAGGCGCCATTGGCACCATCATTTCCGCACAGGTCTTCTCCACCTTCCCCAATCTTCAATGGGGCACAGAGCTCTTCGGTCCACTGCTGCTGACTGAGGAGATCCTGGAGACACCTTTGGACTACAGCGACTTCACGCTTGCCGTGCCCACCGGCCCCGGTCTTGGCATTTCACTGGATCTCGAAAGGGTTGCCTACTTCACACGTGATGGTTCGCACCAGATCACCTCTACGGATGGTTGAGGAGAGTGACATGCTTTTCCATGTAACAATGAACGTGAACCTGCCTCATGATCTTCCTGCAGTCGAAGTCAGTGACATCTTGGCCAGGGAAAAGGCATATTCGCAGGATCTGCAACGATCCGGAAAATGGCGCCACATTTGGCGAATTGCCGGCCGGTACGCCAATATAAGCATCTTCGATGTCTCCGACAATGAAGAGTTGCATCGCCTTCTTTCCGGGCTGCCTCTGTTCAAATTCATGGAGATAGAGGTGATGCCATTGCTGCGTCATCCTTCGGCGGTGCGAGACGACGATCGCTAGAGCATTTCCGGCAAAACAATGACATTCAGCATGAGGAGGAAAACATGAGCGTAACAATATTCAACCGTCCAGATATTCAGGACTTTCTGAGAGTTCTGAGCGGATTCAATCAGCCTGGTGGCAACCAGCGAGTCAAGCAGATCGTGCATCGCATTGTATCCGATCTTTTTAAAACTATTGACGATCTCGACATTACGCCCGATGAATACTGGATTGCGGTTGCTTGGCTGAATGAAATCGGTGCGACAGGGCAGGCGGGTTTGATTTCACCCGGCCTAGGGCTAGATCATTTCCTGGATGAGCGCCTGGATGCAATCGATGAAGCCCTCGGCATCAAGAATGAAACGCCACGTACAATCGAAGGCCCGCTCTATGTTGCCGGTGCGCCGGAGAGCGTGGGCTTTGCAAGACTTGACGACGGCCGCGATACCGATGGTCAAACACTTATCATGCATGGCACGGTCTATGGCTCCGAAGGCAAGCCCTTATCAGGAGCGAAAGTCGAAGTCTGGCACTGTGATACACGCGGCTTCTACTCGCATTTCGATCCGACTGGAACGCAGGCGCCATTCAATATGCGGCGTACGATCATCACCGACGATCACGGCCGTTACAAGTTCCAGAGCATCGTCCCTCACGGCTATGGCGTGCCGCCTGGTAGTCCGACCGAGAAGCTGCTCTCTGCGCTCGGTCGTCATGGCCAGCGCCCGGCGCACATTCACTTCTTCATCAGCGCTGACGATCATCGCAAGCTGACCACACAGATCAACATTGCTGGTGATCCGCTGATCAATGACGATTTTGCCTATGCGACACGCGACGGCCTTGTTCCAGATGTTATCGAGCATTTCGACGAAGCGAGTATCAACGCTAATGGCCTAAAAGGACCATTTGCCGAGATCCGGTTTGACATCAAGCTCACTGGGCTCGTCAATGGCGTCGACAACCAGGTAAACGCACTGCGTCAACGTGCTGTAGGCTGACCTTAAAGCCTTGGTTACGCCGGGGCTTTAGTAAGTCGACGAATACGGAAGCAGTCTGACAGAGGCCCTGAACTCTGGTTCAGGACCTCTTGTTCTCATTTATCCCATCTGAATTCCATCTTATCCGAGCCATACACATTGCCTAGCATCGAGCTCTCTCAACATCGGCTTCACTTCGAAGTCCAAGGCGCTGATCGTGGAAAGCCCTGGTTGATCTTCAGCAATTCCCTTGGGACGGATCTGCACATGTGGGATCTGCAGGTCGCCGCCTTATCGCAGGATTTCCGGATACTGAGGTATGACAACCGTGGCCACGGGCGATCCTCATCCCCGGCTTCTCCCTTCAAGCTCGCGGAACTGGGAGCCGACCTGATCGCCTTAATGGATCATCTCGGTATCGACCGCGCAAGTTTCTGTGGCTTGTCTATCGGCGGGCTCATCGGCCAATGGCTCGCCGTTCACGCCAGCAATAGGTTCGAGCGATTTGTACTTTGCGCGACGGCGCCCCGCATAGGCTCTTTCGAGAGCTGGCAGCACCGGATGGATACCGTAATTCACGGTGGTCTCAATGTAATCGTCGAGGCGACCCGCGAGCGCTGGTTTACGCAGCAGCTCTGCATGCAAGAACCGGAATTAGTAGACCGTATCCTTGCTTCATTCTCGAATACATCCATTGAGGGCTACGTTGGTTGCTGCGCTGCATTGCGGGATGCCGACATGACGCCCAGCCTCGGAAACATCGAACATCCAGTTTTGGCCGTTTCGGGTCAGGATGATCCGGTATGTCGCCCCTCCGAGCTGGACGAAATTGCCAAAGCGGTAGTGAATGGTCGTCATTTCAGCCTGCCGGGAAAGCATATCGTCAATCTTGAAGGGCCCGGCCAGTTCAATCGTCTCATTACCTCCTTCATCAAAACGGATGGAAGAGTTGAATTTCCGCCCAAGTGAAGGCCTGACCTCACCTCCGCCATGAACTCGTTGGAGATTAACTTGACCCCAGAGAAAATCCTATATGAAACCGCCGTCACCGCGCGAGGCGGACGTGATGGCATGGCTGAAAGCCCCGACGGCAGCTTTTCGGTCTCCCTCACCGTACCAAAAAACCTTGGCGGGCCGGGTGGAGCGGGCACCAATCCGGAGCAGCTTTTTGCCGCCGGTTATGCCGCCTGCTTCCTCAGTGCAGTCAAGCTTGTGGCGCGCAACAAAAAGATTTCTCTAGCTGATGAAACTTCGATCACCGCGACAGTCGGAATCGGTCCGTTTCAAAACGGTTACGCTCTTACAGTGGAACTGGTTGCCAGGCTCCCCGGGATTGAGCGTCCGCTAGTAGAAGAAGTTGTAGCGCAAGCACACGATCGTTGCCCCTATTCCAACGCAACGCGGGGCAATATCGAAGTGAGATTGAAGATCGCTTAAGGCTTTCACATGTCACTTTGCGGCACATGACGGCTGGTATATTTTCGCGGCCGCCAGATCAGACGTTGCCTTCTCATCCGCATTGACCGGCGGTCGGTCTTCAGTTTGGAGGCTTGCCGAACCCTCACCGTCCAAAGCTGATGTATCTTCATCAACAGTTGCATAATTTAACAATATGCCACGATGAGCTCGCTTCTCCAAGCTTTGGTAGGAGACCAAGCTCGGTCGATTTCCCTCCTGCCTCTCCGAGAGTCACTTGAACAATGATATCAAGGGGATTAAGTTGATATCATTGTTGATGGCTAGATGAGGTCATGAGGATGCCGGCAGTCACCATTCGGAATCTTTCTGCTGAAACCCACCGCGCGTTGCGTGTGAGAGCAGCTCATCACGGCCGAAGTACTGAGGCGGAAATTCGTGATATCCTCGAGGCCGCTGTTCGCCCGTCTGAGCGCGTAATGCTCGGGTCATTGCTCGTAGACATAGGTCGGGAGGCCGACCTGTCAGGCGACGATGTTGAAGTTCTACAAGAGCGAAACAAGGCGCCAGCTGAGCCAATGACTTTCGAATGATCTTGATTGACACCAACGTGATATCCGAGCCATGGAAGCCGGCCCCTGCTGCAGAGGTTGTGGCTTGGTTGGATGCCCAGGCAATCGAAACACTCTTTATCTCTGCGATATCAGTTGCGGAGCTACGGTTTGGCATCGCATCAATGCCTGTCGGGCGACGTCAATACATCCTCCGCACCCGCCTTGAGGATGACGTGCTACCGCATTTTGTTGAGCGTATTCTGCCCTTCACCCTAAGCACCTCGCGCATCTACTCTGAATTGATGGCAGACGCGCGAGTATCCGGTAAAGCAATCGGTATGGCCGATGGATTGATTGCGGCCACAGCCGCAGAGAGGGGCCTAGTTGTGGCATCGAGAGACATAAGCCCGTTCAAGGCAGCTGGATTGAAAGTAATTAATCCGTGGAGTGGTCAGAACTTCGATTAACAGGCCGTCGGTTCGAAACCCATCAAGGCGTGGGAATGGTTGGCTGTTGCAAAATCCGCAGAATTACATTGAGACCACTGCGAAAGGATATATTTGTCTAAATCGGCAGCACCGATGATGCTGTGATCAGTCCAATGAAAGTTCCTCCATGTCGTATGCCTCACCCGCGATCCTGCTCGATCTAGATGGAACTCTGATCGCATCAGAACCCGGCATTCTCTCGAGCTGCAGGGCAGCGCTTCGTTCCCTTGGGCATGATACTGATCCAGCCATGGACATCAGGTCGATCATTGGCCCGCCGATCGAGGACGTCATGCGGTACCTGCTCGGACAGTTCGGCGACGACCGCGTCACCGAAGGGGTCGATGCCTACCGGCAGGACTACGGGGCGCGAGGCCTTCTTCTGAGTGAGGTCTACGACGGTATCCCGGAAGCTCTTTCCAAGATGAAGAAAGAAGCCAGGCTTTTCCTCGCGACATCCAAGCGCGAAACGTTTGCGCGCCGCATACTGGAAGACAAAGGCCTAGATTCTCTCTTCACCGGTGTCTATGGTTCGACCCCGGCCGGCGACATCGACCATAAGCCCGAACTGATCGCACACATCGTCAACCAGAATGGACTCAACGTCGATCGGTGTGTCATGATCGGTGATCGAAAATACGACGTCACCGGCGCCCATGCCAACGGCATGCGGGCTGCGGGGGTGCTCTGGGGTTATGGCGCCCAAGCCGAATTGGAGAGCGCCGGCGCGGATCGTCTGGTCGCAGAGACTGCCGAACTGGCCGATGTCGCGCTGGGCATGGTGTCCCCCGCCGAACGATAATCAAGGCTGTCGCTTAATACCCTAGCGCGATGCCGTCCTTGCGGTGGTCGGAAGCTCCCAGCAGAACGCCGCGCTCGTGGTCGATGTAGATCGCCTGCGCACCGCCGATCGGTTCGTCCGCCCAGACGGTCGTGTGGCCGCGACGTTCCAGATCCATCCGCACATCGTCGGAAATGGTTGGCTCGAGACTGAGCTTGCCATCGAAATAGAAACTGCGCGGCTGGTCGCTCGCCTGCTGCGGATCCATGTCTCGATCGAGGATTTGGCTTAGCAGATGGCAATGGCCGACCGCTTGGTATTGCCCGCCCATGACGCCGAAGGTCATGCGCGTCTTGCCGCCCTCGGCCAGCATGCCGGGGATGATCGTGTGGAAGGGCAGCTTGCCGGGGCCGATGGCGTTGGGGTGGCCTTGTTTGACCACAAAGCCTGCACCGCGGTTTTGCAGCAGAACGCCGGAGCGTGGCGCATAGATGCCGCTGCCAAAGGCAAAGAAGATCGAGTTGATCAGCGAGACGGCGTTGCCGTCGCGGTCGACCACCGTCACATAGACCGTGTCCTTGTGGGTCGGACCTTCCCAGGTGCTGGCCGTGGCGGCATTTTCGAGGCTGATCTTTGAGCGGATCGCGTCGATGGACTGATCCGACAGGATGGCATCGATGTCGGCCGTCATATGGGCTGGATCAGCGATCACTTGGTCGCGCCTGGCATAGGCTGCCTTCGATGCTTCCGCGAGAAGATGGATGCGGTCGGCTTCCGACAGCGCCGGATCGCGCAGGTCGAAGCCGTCGAGGATGCGGGCGATTATCAAAGCGGCAAGCCCCTGGCCATTCGGCGGACATTCCAGCACGTCACGGCCCCGATATTTGGCCGAGATCGGTGCAGTCTCGAAGGCGGCGAATTTTGCGAAGTCGCTTTCTTCGTGCAGGCCGCCGAGCGACTGCAGCAGGCCGACGATTTCTTCGGCCACCCGGCCCTTGTAGAAGGCGTCGCGGCCCCCCATTGCAATGGCGCGAAGAGTGGCGGCCAGCGCTGGGTTGGTCATTCGCTGGCCGGTGGTGGGTGCCTTGCCGTTTGGAAGAAAGTAGCTGGCGGAGCCTGCGAACTTGCCAACCCGATCGCTGTAGCGCACCCAATCGAGCGCGACGCGTGGGGTGATGCAATAGCCATCCTCGGCAGCGGCGATCGCTGCGGCCAGAACACGGTCCATCCCGAGGCTACCATGGCTTTCGATCAGCCGGCACCAGGCATCTACTGCGCCGGGTACGGTGACGGCATGTGCGCTATCGTCGGGGATGGAGGAGAAGCCTTTGTCAATGAAATAGGCTAGCTCGGCCTTCTGGGGTGCACAGCCGGATCCGTTGAGCGCGACTGGCGTTCCGCCGGCCGGTGAATAGAGAGCAAAGCAATCGCCGCCGATGCCGGTCATCAGCGGGTCGATCACCGATTGCAGCGCCACCGCCGCCACGGCCGCATCGACCGCATTACCGCCGGCGCGCAGGATATCGACTGCCGCCAGGGTCGCCTGCGGATGGGAGGTCGCAGCCATGCCGCGGTCCGAAATGGCGACTGAGTGTCCCGGCTTGAAGAAATCGCGCGATGTCATTCGTCTGCTCCTGATCTGCGAAGATGGGGTATCGGCGGCCGGCCGGTGGTCTCGTATCCGGCCGGCCGCTTGTCTTGTGGTACGCTGCCGTCAGCGTGCTTCGGTCATCCAGCCGAGGATATTCTTCCAGAGCCTGGCGTAACCGGCCCATTCGCAGAATGCCGGCGAAAGCCAGTGAGGGCCGATGTCCGAGGTCCATGCCACGGTGTGGCCTTGGCCATGGGTGCCGGTCACCAGGAGCGGATGGCCGCCCTGGTCTTCGGGCAGGCGGGCGAGCACGTCCACGTCGGCGCGGTCGCGGACCTCCACCTCGTTGACGCCCAGAAGCAGAGGCCATTCGCCGCCGAGGCCGGCCATGATCGGATGTTCGGGCTTGAGGACGACGGCGGTCGAACCTTCAGGTATTTCCACCCGATCGTCATAGGGCAGGCAGGTGACGGGCAGCGTGTCCTCTACGGCCGTGCGGCGCCAGCGTGCCTTGCCATCGATGCCCTGAAACGAGAAATATCCGCCGACCATCAGCAGGCCTCCGCCTTTCTCCACCCAGGCCTTGATGAGCTTCAGCCGGTTCGGCACGGTCTTGGACTGCAGCCATACGGCCGGCGGCAGCAGCAGCGAATTGGCGCCGATATCCGAGAGGATGATGGCATCGTAGGCGTCGAGGCCGGCCATATCGAAGGGGAATTTCTCCACGGCGTCATGAGCCGGCATATAGGTCAATTCGAACTCGCTGCCTTCTAGCGCCTTGACCAGAGGCTCGGCGCCGAGGTGGAAGGTGACGCTGCCGAACTGGTCGAAGCCCTTGTAGTGGGTGGCGGAGCTGATCCAGCTTTCGCCGACGAGAAGAACTTTCTTGGTCATGTCTTACCGGTCCTCGTGGGGGAGTTGAATTGTCGCTCTGACTGGCGCTGGTTGCGCTTTGAGCGAGGTGGAGATGGGTGGGTGCAATGTTCAACGGATCAGTCGCGCGGATCGAGACGGTCGCGTAAACCATCGCCGAAGATGTTGAAGCCGAGCACAGTCAGGAAGATTGCAGCACCCGGAAACCAGGCGAGCCAGGTTGCCTGGTCGATAAAGCTGATCGCATCACGCAGCATGCTGCCCCAGGTCGGGGTCGGCGGCTGGACGCCAAGACCGAGGAAGGAAAGATAGGACTCCGTGATGATCGACGAGGCAAGCAGCAGCGATGCTTGGACCAGGACCGGCGACAGGGCATTGGGCAAAACGTTGCGGGTCATGATCGTCAGATTGCTAAAGCCGAGCGCCCGGTTCGCCTTCACGTAATCGAGGCTGGAGACCAACATGGTCTGGGCGCGGGTCACCCGGGCGATGGTCGGCGTGTTGATGACGGCGATCGCGATGATCGTGTTGGTAAGCGACGCGCCAAGCGCCGCTGTGATGCCGAGTGCCAGCAGGATGCCCGGAAAGGCCAGTAGAACGTCCATGCAGCGCATCAGGACCGCATCTGTTCTGCCGCCCAGATAGCCGGCCAGAAGGCCGATCGGCAGGCCGACAAGAACCGCGCCACCGACGCTGATCACGCCGACAAGCAGCGATACCCGTGCACCGGACAGGATACGCGACAGCACGTCGCGACCGAGATCGTCGGTACCGAGAAAATGATCGGCGGACGGTGGGGCAAGCGTCGCCATGAAGTCGGCAGCGTCAGGCGCATAGGTGGACAAGACCGGTCCGAACACGGCAGCCAGGACAAGGATGCTGACCAGCGCCATGCCGAAGGCACTGCGGCTGTCTTCCACAAGACGGCGTATCAACGAGTGAGATGCGGGAGCTGTGGTCATGCACGTTTCCTCAGTCTGGGATCGAGCGTCGCGTAAAGAAGGTCGGTGGCAAGATTGATGAAGACGAAGAGTACGGCGGATGCCAGGATGGCGCCTTGCACCACGGGATAGTCACGCGCGAAGATCGCATCGACCGTCAGCTTGCCGATGCCCGGCCAAGCGAACACCGTCTCCGTTACCACCACGCCGCCCATCAACTGGCCGAGCTGCAGGCCGACCAGCGTCGTGACCGGGATCAGCGCGTTGCGCAGCGCATGTTTCCAGACCACACGTCGAAAGGGCAGGCCCTTGGCGCGCGCCGTACGGACATAGTCCGCATTCAGCACGTCCAGCATGGCGGCGCGGGTCATGCGCATGGTCGACGCGGCCATGGCGACACCGAGGGTGATCGCCGGCAGGGTGATGTGGCGTAAAGCGCCAACGGGATCTTCCCCGATAGGCACATAGCCGGAGGAGGGGAAAATCTGCAGACGGATAGACAGGAAGAGGACAAGCAGGATCGCCAGCCAGAAGCTTGGCAGCGAAAGGCCTGCCAGCGAAATCAGCGAGACGCTATAATCGGCGACGCTGTTGCGGCGTGCCGCGGAAATCACTCCGGCCGGAATGGCGATGACGAGCGAGATCAAAAGCGCCGCTAGGCCGAGCTGCATGGTCGGCACCATGGCGGTCATGACCATGCTGAGGACCGGTCGGCCCGACTGGATGGAACGACCGAGATCGCCGATCAGAAGATGCCCGAACCAGGAGATAAACCGGAGCGGCAAGGGCTCGTCTAGAGCAAATTTTGCGCGCAGCGCGGCGATCGCTTCCGGCGTGGCATCCATGCCGAGCATGGCGGTGATCGGATCTCCGGGGATCATCGCGAGCAGCGTGTAGGAGAGCACGCAGAGGCCGAAGAGCACCGGAATGACCGAGAGGACGCGGGTAACGATCAGCTTCATGTCAGATGTCCTCAGCCTGTTGCGTTTGGCGGTCACGAGCGCGGCGATAGGCGGCCATGCGGGCAGAGGCGGACGTGCCCGGCAGGGTGTCTGGGAGCGTTTCGACCTGCGGAAGCGTCGTGGCGAAGAAACAGGCCGACAGGTGGGCCGCATTCACGGGCATGAGTGGCGGCTCCTCCTGCGTGCATCGGTCCTGCACATAGGGACAGCGCGCGGCGAACCGGCAACCGGCGATGCGGTTGGTCGGATCAGGTGGCTCGCCGGTCAGAAGCACATGCGATTTTCTCTGGATCTCGACGCGGGGTGCGGCGGCCAGAAGCGCCCGGGTATAGGGATGCCTGGGATTGTCGAAGAGTTCGCGGGTCGGCGCCTGCTCGACGATCCGGCCCGAATACATGACCGCGACATCGTGGGCCAGATGGCGAACGACGGCGAGATCGTGCGAGATGAAGATGAAGGCGACGCCGGTATCGCGCTGCAGGTCCTGCAGAAGGTTGACGACCTGCGCCTGCACGGAAACATCAAGCGCTGACACCGGCTCATCGCAGATAATCAGATCCGGCTGCACCGACAGCGCCCGGGCGATCGCGACGCGCTGCCTCTGGCCGCCGGAAAACTGGTGAGGGAAGCGGTCCAGCTGTTCGGCGGACAGACCGACCGCTTCCATCAAGGCGGCGGCGCGCTTCGATGCTTCCGGCCTGTCGCAAAGCCGATGCAGCAGCATGGGGCGGACCAGGACCTCGCGAATGCGTTCGCGAGGATCGAGCGATGCAAAGGGATCCTGAAAGACGACCTGAACCCGCCGACGAAAGCGGCGAAGGCCATTGCTGTCGAGAGCCATGGCATCCTCGCCGTCGAGACGGATGCTGCCGCTGTCGGGATCCTGAAGGCGCAGCAGCAGGGAGCCGACCGTGCTCTTGCCGCAGCCGGATTCACCGACGACCGCAAGCGTGCGGCCACGCTCGACTGAAATGCTGACAGTGTCGACCGCATAAAAGCGCTTCGGCTTTCCCCAGCCGGTGGAGACGGAAAACGATTTCACCAAATTTTCGGCGGCGAGCAAGGGCGTCATGCCAGGTCCTCCACGGGCGCGCGCCAGCAGGCGACATGGTGGTCGACGCCAATCTCGCGCAGTGGCGGAAGCTTGGCGCATTCGGGTGCCGCAAACGGACAGCGCGGCGCGAAACGGCAGCCGAGTTCCTCCTCCCAGGGCGGCGGCATGCGGCCGAGGATAGGCTCGAGGCGTTCCACCGTCGCGCCCAGATGCGGCATCGCTGCCAGGAGGGCGAGCGTATAAGGGTGCTGGGCATCGGTAAACAGAGAGGCGGCCGGCGCCCTTTCGACGATGCGACCGGCATACATGACCGCCACGTCGTCGGCGATTTCCGAGACCACGCCAAGATTGTGGGTGATGAACAGGATGCCCATACCGGAGCGCTCACGAAGCTCCATCAGCAAGGCGAGGATCTGTGCCTGAATGGTCACGTCGAGCGCCGTCGTCGGCTCGTCGGCGATCAGCAGCGACGGTTCGCAGGCCAGCGCCATGGCGATCATCACGCGCTGGCGCATGCCGCCTGACAGCTCGTGTGGATAGGCATCGAGCCGGCGCTCGGCGGCAGGAATATGAACGCTCTGCAAAGCCGCGAGCGCTTTTTGCCGAGCTTCGGCCGCGGACACCTTCTGATGAAGCTGGACTGCCTCGGCAATCTGGTCCCCGATTGTAAAGACCGGATTAAGACTGGTCATCGGCTCTTGAAAGATCATCGCGATGCGGCTGCCGCGCAGCTTGAGCATGTCGCGTTCGGTCAGAGTCTTGAGATCCTGGCCTTCGAACAGCGCCTTCTCTGCCGTCATTTCCGAAATATCGTCCGACATTAACCGCATCAGCGACATGGCGAAAACGCTCTTGCCGGATCCTGACTCTCCGACAACGCAAGTGATGCGGCCAGGGGCAATTTCCAGCGAAACATCCCTCACGATCCGAACTCGCTTGCCCGGCGGACCGAGGGCCACAGACATGCGATCGATGTCCAGAAGAAGGTTCTGTTCTGTTTGCGCCATCACGTCAGGCCTCCGTTTTGCAAAGGGCGGAGAGTTCGGCAGGGCTGGGCAGTGCGCGGAAGGCGCCGGGACGTGTGGCCGTGATGGATGCAGCAGATTGGGCATAGGCGATCGCTTTCTCCAACGAATGGCCGAGCGAGAGGGTCGCGCACAGCGCGCCGCAAAACGTGTCGCCGCAGCCGGTCGTGTCCCTGACCTTGACGGCAATCGCTTCGTGGTGCCGAGTGGTGCGGCTCGAGTGCACCAGACAGCCGTCGCCACCGAGCGTGATGATGGTGGTTTTTGCGCCTCGTTCGTGAAGCCTTGCAGCCGCAGCACGGGGATCATCCAGACCACTGATGGCTTCGGCCTCACCGCGATTGACGACAAGAATATCGCAGTGGGCAAGCAGCGGCGTGGCATCCCACCAGATCGGGGCCGGGTTGAAGACCGTATAGGCGCCACGGTCGCGTGCGGCCTTGAACCCTGCAAGTGTCGTCTCCTGCGTCAGATTTCCCTGGGCAAGGAAGATATCGCCTGCCTCAGTGTTGGCGGCGAAGCGGGACGCGGCTTCTTGAGAGAAGGCGGCGGCACAGGCGCCGGCCGTGACGATGCTGTTTTCGCCATCGGGCAAGACCATCAGGAGCGAAAAATCGCTTGAGCCTTCCGACCGCTGCGGTTCGAAGACCAGGTTTTGTTCGGCACCGAGGATTCGGATGATCTCCTCGCCCATGCCGTCATTGCCGATCGGGCCGGCAAAGCGCGTATCGGCCCCGGCGCGGGCGGCAACGACCGCCTGATTAAGGCCCTTGCCGCCAGGCGCACGTATGGCACCGTCGCCGAGCAGAGTTTCGCCCCGCTCGGGCAGGCGTGGCATCTGCAGGCTGATATCGAGCCCGGCATTGCCGAGTACAAGGACCTTAGCCACGGGCGGTCAACTCCTTGCCTTCTTGACGGCCTGCATAAAGACGTTCAGGCGCTCGGGATCGACCGGGTTCCACCAGACGCCATCGCGTTTCAGGTAGCTTGCGACGATGACGGCGTCTGCGACCGAGAATATATCGCCGACATTGTCTGGCGTGACGCCGGAGCCGACGGCGACGGGAAGCGACGTGCCGCTATCGATGGTCTGGAGCTCTTCCATGGTGGCGGAATCGCCGGTGCGCTGGCCTGTGGCGATCGCTACGTCGGCGTCGAAGAATTCGTTGTCGCGGGCAAGTTCCTGGATGGTGCGGTCGCCGGTGATCGCATGGGCGCCGTGCTTGACGTGCACGTCGGCAAAGATCTTGATGTCGCGGGCGCGGAGGTACGCACGGTAGCGCGCAGCTTCGCCGGCAGGTCCGTCCATCAGGCCTTCGTTTGCGACATAGGCATTGGACCACTGGTTGACGCGCACGAAGGCGGCGCCAGCGGCCTTGGCGACGGCAATCGCCTGGATTGCCCCGTTGGCCAGAACATTAACGCCGACCGGAATGCCGGTTGCACGACGCACCGCATCAGTCATGACAGCCATCGAAGCGGCGGTTTCCGGGCCGAGATTGTTCGGCTTGGCGAACGGGATATCGCCGTGGTTCTCGACGATCAGGCCATCGACACCGCCGGCCTTGTAACGCTCTGCCTCGGCAACGGCAAAATCAACAATCTCGGACATCGGCTGACCGTCATAATCCGGTGAGCCGGGAAGAGCGAGGGAATGGATCACTCCGATGACGGCCTTGCGGCGGCCGAAAATCTGTTCGATGGCATTGGGCTTCACGCGGAAGACCGGTTTAGCCTTTGGTGTTTCACTCATCTGGTTGCCTTTTTGATTTTGCAGTCTTTTTGGCACCGTCGCGAAGCATCAGGGCGCGCGACGGTGTGTCGTGAAGTTAACGGAGAGCGGAAGGGATCACTTCTGGAGCCACGCGTCGCCGAGGCGGAAGGCGGTGTCTGGGTAGGGCGTCCAGTGAAGCTTCTTGGTCGAGCCTTGCAGCGTTGAGTCAAAATGGAGGAACAGCATTCCGGCATCGTCGGAAATGATCTGCTGTGCCTGCCTGTACATCGCAGCGCGTTCGGTCTGGTCAGCGCTGACACGTGCCTTTTTCATAAGGCTGTCGACGTCATCATTGCTGTAGCCCGAGAAGTTGTTCGGACCCCCTTTGGTGAACCAGTTGTACATGTTGCCATCCGGGTCCGGACGACCGGTCCAGGGCGACCAGGAGATATCGAAGTCCTTTTTCTGAAGGACCGAGATCAGGCTTGTCGCGTCAACCTGACGAACCGAGACCTTGAAGCCGGCTTCCTGCGCCTGCGCCTGGATGATCTGTGCGATGCGAAGCTGCAGGGGCGAGGCGACGACGGTGATCGCGAACGGCACACCGTCCGGATGGCCTGCCTCGGCTAGCAGTTGTCTGGCCTTTGCAACGTCACGCTTGTAGGGCTTGAAGTTCGGATCGAACGCCCAGGTGATCGGTGGTGGAACGGGGCCAAAGGCAGGCGAACCAGTATTGAAGTAGGCCACCTTGTTCACGACGTCCTTGTCCACGGAATACAGCAGCGCCTGACGGACCTTCATATCGTTGAAGGGGGGCTTGGTATTGTTGATCGAGAAGGCATTGAAGCCGAGGCCCGGAATGTCGGCCACATTGACAGATGGATCGGTCTTGATCTGCGCCAGGCTCTGCGGCGGGACGATGTCGACCAGTTGGAGATCGCCACTTTTCAGGCCGGCCGTGCGCAGCGTTTCGTCAGGGATTGGTCGAATGATGACCTTGTCGAGGGGGGCACGTCCCTTGTAATAGCCGTCGAAGGCAGAGAGCACCATCTGGCCGTTTTTGGTCCAGCTATCGAGCTTAAAAGGTCCGGCACCAACCCCCTTGGTTGCGAAATCAGGACCGAGTTTCTGCAGCGCGGTCGGCGAGACGAAAAGGCCCGCACGGTTCGTCATCACCAAGGGAAACTGCGCGTAGGGCTGAGAGAACTTGACGGTGAAAGCAAGCGGCCCCGTAACCTCAACCGATGCGATCGGGCCGAGGTCCGAGCGACGCGGCGAACCGGTCTTTTGGTCAAGCATGCGGTCGAGATTGAACTTCGCGGCCGCGGCGTCGTAAGCGGTTCCGTCCTGAAACGTCACGCCCGGCTTGATCTCGAACGTGTAGGTGAGGTCATCGACCTGTTTGTAACTGGCGATGCCCGGGACGACCTTGAGATCCGGCGTCATGGTGAGCAGGGGTTCGTAAATCAGGTATTGCTCGTAGAGCTCGAAATAGGAGGCGAAGAAGGCGGGATCCAGCGTCACGGGATCCGAGACGACGCCGATGTTCAGCGTGCCGCCTTTTTCGGGCGTCTGAGCGGAAGCTGCGACGGGCAAAAGAGATAGGGAGAGGGCTGCTAGGCCCAGAAACGAGCTGCGTATAGTCGTCAACGTCATGTTCCTTCTCTGGCGATTATTATTGTTGTTCTGTGTTCAGTATTCTTCGGGACGCACCTGCCCTGCGCCGGGAAGCCCGTCGGGACAGATGGATACGAATATTGTGAGTATCGACGGCTCCGAGACGGCACGGATAGCCGGCAGAGCCCCCGACCAAGCCGCGGGCTCCTGTGTTGCGATCAGCCTTTCGAGCTGTCAGGCTTTGATGAGCTTCACGTGGAAGCTGTAGCGTTCTGCGAGATAGTGCAGAACGACGTATTCCACTGGCTGCCTGTCGGGCATCCAGGAGGTTCGGTGGCAGATCAGCACGACCGCCGGCTGCCGGACGTTGAGGATGCGGGCCGTCATGGTGTCGGCCATTGCGGCTTCGATGCGTTCGTCGCCACCGGCGAAAACGATGTCGTCGCGCCGCAGTCTTTCGTAAAGCGAGCCGCTATCCAGTTCCTCGATCGTCGGAATACCCGACTTCTTGAACAGTTGCGGGCGCAGATATGTGATCGAGGTTGCAAGCGGCGTGCCGTCCGCCAGCATTGTCCTGTCGATCTCCACCACGTCGTCGCCGGGCTGGAGTTGTAGCTCCAAAGCGATTGCCGCACTGGCGGACACGACCTTGACGGATCGTGTTCGATAGCCAGGGGTCAGACCGCGCCGACGCATGTCTTCCGAAAACGAGGAGATCTGGTTCAACGGACGCTCGACACGCGGTTCGATGACGATCGACCCGACGCCGGAGCGTCGCTTGATGAGACCTTCGGTTTCCAAATAGTCCAAAGCTGCCCGTGAGGTACTCCGGCTGACACCGAAGCGCTTGTTGATCTCCGCTTCCCCCGGCAGAACATCGCCGGGCTTGAAACTGCCGCTCTCGATGTCCGTCCGCAACCGGTCCGCAATCTGCGACCAGCGTGGTATCGGACTTTCTTCAAGATCGGTATCATTCCAGCTCATGGCGATAGAGTATAACGTCATGACATTTTGTAAAGGCTATTTTTGAGCATTTCGCTTTGCGCTTAGCTTTTGGGCATAAGTTTGTACCCAGCCAATCTCGTCTTGTGCGGCTCGAACCGTCGCGGAACAAAATAGACTACTGCCGCGCCGATGGCGGGTGGTGAGGAGGTGACCGTCCAAGCGCAGTACCTGCCAAGCGAAAAGTAGGAATTTGTTCTCGGCGGCCATTTGAAGCGCGCGCTCGAGGGCACGTCCGGAACTAATGCCAGATAGACCCGTGTTGGATTTACCAGTGACGGTGTCGGTGGTTCGAATTGGTTCAGGCGCTGCCTTATAATTTGTTACAAGAAGGAAGAACCAACGCGCCTTCAGGAGGCGCGGTGGTGTTGTTGAGGTCAGACCGGAATTGGGCTTTCGACCAGCGCTTGGTTGAAGCCATGCACCAGCGCATGTTCGCCGCTGCCCGGATTGTCACGGAAGCTCTGGATCTCGTCGACAATGATCTCCGGGGCGTCGGTGGCAAGCTTGGCAATCGTCTTCTCAATGAAGATATCGAGCGGCATGGCGCGGGGGTCGCCGCTCTTCTTGATCAGATCCGTATCCACCCATGGCGGCGCGATTTCCTGAACGCGGACCGAGGTGTCGCGCAGTTGGAAGCGCTGCGAGAGCGCATAGGAATGCAGCGCCGCCTTGCTGGCCGAATAGACAGCCGTCGATGCGAGCGGCACGTAGGCCAGCACCGACGTGTTGTGGATGATGGTTGCCGCCGGCTGGCTCTTCAGGTGATCGATCAGCGCCGATGTCAGGCGGATCGGTCCCAAAAGGTTGGTGTCGATGATCCGGCGAGACACGTCGTCGTCAATCTTCGAACCCGCGTCGTCGAAGGGCATGATGCCGGGCGTTGGTGCATGGATCGCTGACTGAACGGATTTCTGTCTATGATGCAGTGGCTATGCGGTAACGGTTTTGCACCGGACGGATCTCGGGCGTGCGCATGCCAGCATTCGATTGAGGACGGCGCAGCTGATGGCGACCTCCGTCTGCTGTGCCGCGAATGAGCGCGCCCGCAACCGGCGGCCAATGATCGATTTGTAACGACCGATGGCGGTCTCCACCAGTGAGCGTTTTCCGTAGTTGGTGGCGATCTGCCACTTCATTCTTCCATCGGCGTTGATCGCCGCGATATGTTGGTTTCGTTGATTTTTGGGATCGTCGTGCTCGCGTTCCAGCGCATTGGCCCGCGGCGGAATGACCACCGCCGCGTCAGGACTGTGCCTAGTGACAGCGTCGTAGGTTGGCTCACCGTCATAGGCGCCATCTGCGGTGAACTGGACAATCGGCGTGTCGATCTGGTCGAGCAGCGGCCCAACCTGTGAAGTGTCACCGACCTCCTGATGGGTCATCACATGTGCTATGATGTCGCCGCTGTCGGCATCCAGCGCCAGGTGCAGTTTGCGCCAACCCCTGCGGGATTTGGCACCATGCTTTTCTTCCAGCCATTGGCCTGCGCCGTAGACCTGCAAACCGGTGCTGTCGATGAGGACGTGGATGGGACCATTCCGAGGGATGCGATCGCCATACCGCTTGCCCGGCGCGCCCGGCTTGCTCGCACGACGGCTCAGGGTCGTATGATCGGGAACGCGAGATCAAGGCCCATCAGCTTCAGGACCGAAGTCAGCAAACCTTCCGTCTGGCGCAGCCGCAACCCGAACACCAACCCAAGCGTCAGGGCCGTCTCAATTGCCAGATCGCAGTAGCGCGGCTGGCCACCGCGTGTTGTCCGTTGTGGTGCCGGCCAGCACGACAGTGCCTGCGGCGTCAGCCAAACGGTCAGGCTGCCACGCTGACGCAGGCCGGCCTCGTATTGCGGCCAGTTCGTTACCTTGAACTTGATCTTGCCGATACGATGGCGGCGGCAGGCGTTGTGTTTGAATGGCATGTTCAATCAATCGGGTTATTTCCACTCGAGCCGACTACGTAACCGTTGATGAATGATCCGTGCACCAACGCTGCACCATACAGATATAGTTGGCGGTAGCTTCGGACCCACCGCGGGAAGGCGCCGTTGTCAAAATTGTCAGTTTGAGAATCAATGATGAGCAGAGCAGACTTGGCCATCGTAGGTTTCGTTATGGCGATGTAATTTCGACCTGTGTTGACCGAAATTTTTGTGCCTCGGGGAGAACGCTTTTGTCACTGACCCTTCGACAGATTGAGGTGATCCGAGCGATCATGGTGGCTGGTACGATTGCCGGTGCGGCACGGCTGATGAATGTTGCACAGCCGGGGGTCAGCCGCACCGTCAAGCACATTGAGGGATCGCTCGGCATCAAGCTCTTCGTGAAGAAGGGTGGGCGGTACGTGCCGACTGCCGAAGCTCGTGATGTCTTCGTGCAGATCGAGGAAGTACATCGCAAGATCGATCAGTTGCAATTTTCGATAGCACAACTGGAGCGGGGTCGTGACGTGGAACTGTCGCTCGGATCGGTACCCAGCATCGCAAATGTCATGGTGCCGCGCGCCGTCGCCAAGCTGTTCCAACACTATCCGCAGATCAAGCTGAACTTCGAAATCCTCAAGATCGAGGAGGCTATTGATTACCTGCTTTTGAACAAGGGAGAGGTCGTCGTGATGAGCTATCGCCTCGACCATCCCTCCATCGTGTTCGAACCTCTGGCGCGCGGTCGGCTGGTCTGCATCGCCTCTTCCAATCACCCCATTGCTACCCAGAAGAGTATTTCCGCCCGCGACATCATCAAGTATCCCCTGATCGGTATCGACCCGAAAGATCCGTATGGCGCAATCATGGCGGATATCTTTGCCCGGCAGAACCTGGTTTACGACATTGCGATTCGTGCTCGATTCGGCACGACGGTCTGCCGGTTGGTAGAACATAATCTGGGAGTTGCTGTGCTTGACGCCTTCACGGTCGCCGAAATCGGCTCTACTAGCCTTGCAATCATTCCCATCGAAGAAGAAACGACCTTCCAGACATATGTTGCCTTCCGTGCAGATGCAGCGCTTTCGAGCTATGCAGAGCGCTTTGTGAAGCTCTTGAGAGGCCTGATGGAGGATCATATGAACAAACAGATCATTCATAACATTTCGGCATGATCCATGCTCAAAATGGTATTTGCGTTATGTCAAGGAATAGAAAAAGATGATCACGCCTGCACAAGCAGGATCCGGGGCATGCGGAGGAGGATCCGCAGCCACCTCAAACACCACAGCCCGGGGGTACGGGAGGAGAACACTATGCTGAAGACACTCATGGGGGCGGTTGCCCTCAGCCTGGCCGCATCTTTCGCGATGGCGAACGATTTTCCGAAACAGGACCTGCAAGGCGTGATCCAGTGGGGTGCCGGCGGCAGCACCGATCTGGTGATGCGCTCCGTCGCGCCGCATGTCGAGAAGGAACTCGGTCGTTCGATCGTGATGACCAACAAGACCGGCGGCGTCGGCGTGATTGCTACCCAATTCGTCTCGACTCAGCCGGCCGACGGCTATACCCTGTTAATGAGCGCGGAAAACCCGCAGCTCTACAAGGTCATGGGCCTGTCGAATCTCGACTATTCGAACTTCTATCCGGTCAACGTGCTGGCGCGTGGCATTCCGGTGATCGTGGCAAACAAGGACGCACCGTTCAACACCTTCAAGGAACTGGTGGAATACGTTCAGAAGAATCCCGGCAAGGTGCGCATGGGGTCCACCGGCCCGGGCGGTTTGCCGTCGGTTGTCGGTTCCATGCTGTCCAGCAAGCTGGACTTCAAGGTTACCGCCGTTCCCTTCGATGGTGACGGCCCGGCACTGACCGCCATGCAGGGCGGCGCTGTCGAATTCATGCCTGCCGTTCTCGGCGCTGCCGTCGAACATGTGAAGGCCGGCCGCATCAAGATCCTGGCGATCTTCGACAAGCAGGCAAGCCCCGTCCTGCCGGACGCCCGCCCGATCACCGCCGATTATCCGCAGTTCGAGAACCTGCTGCCCTGGGGGCCGTTCTTCGGCGTCTTCGTCAAGTCGGAAACCCCGGATGACGTGAAGGCAAAGCTGGTGGATGCCTTCAAGAAGGGTGCCAACAACGAAGCCTTCCAGAAGCTGCTCTCAGACCGCGGTTATGTCTCGATGAACGTATCGGGTGATGAAGCCAACAGCTTCCTGAAGAAGTGGCAGTCGACGACCTCCTGGATTGTCTACGATGCCGGCATGGGCAAGAAGTCGCCGGAAGAATTCGGCATTCCGAAGCCTTGATGAGGTTTTCGAGTGCAACGGCCGGTCCTGATACCGGTCGTTGCCGCCACTCATTTTGCATCAACCCGCTAATTTGACGGTTCCGGGCACCATGGATTTGCTGCCCCGCGACCTGGGGAGCATCTCATGCAAGAACAGCCAACCACACGCCGGCCCGGCGAAGTGGTCTTCACGCTCATCCTGCTGATTGGCAGCCTTTTCCTTCTCTGGCAGGCCTATGGCATTTCTGGCTTCAGCGCCCTGAGTTCGGCGGGAGCATTTCCGATGGCCATGTCTGCGGTTATGGTCGTGTCACTCGCCATCATTCTGTCCAACACATTACGAAAGCCCGCTCCAGCAGCCGTCCTTGAACGGCTCCGTGCTGAAATCCTGCCGGCAACGGTGGTGGTGTTCTGCGGGCTGATCCTGGTCTACAGCCTGATCCTGGACTGGCTGGGTTTTATCCCGGCATCCTTCCTCTTCCTGCTGGCGTCAATCACGTTCCTGCAGGGTGGCCGGTTCAAGCGTGCGTTTGGCCTGTCGGTGCTCTCCATCATTTGCGTCTACGTCGTGTTTCGCCTGGTGTTCCAGGTGGTGCTGCCCGAGGGTCTGATCCCGGAACGCGCCATCATTGCCTGGGTCCAATCACTCTTCTCGGCGGGGATCTGACGTCATGGACGCCTTGACCTATCTTTTTTCATCGTGGATCCAGCCGGATCTCCTGTTTCTGACCGCCCTCGGCGCTTTTGCCGGCATCTATATCGGCGCCATTCCCGGCCTCTCGGTCACCATGGCGGTGTCGATCCTGATCTCTTTCACCTTCAGCTGGGAAGTGAACCCGGCGCTGGCGCTGATGAACGGCATCTTCATGGGGGGCGTCTATGGCGGTTCGCGAACGGCCATCCTGCTCAACATTCCAGGCGCGCCAGCTGCCATTGCTACCAGCCTTGACGGCTACCCGATGGCGAAGAAGGGCGAGGCTGGGCAGGCGATCGGCCTGTCGACGGTCATGTCCTTCATCGGTGGCCTGGTTGGCATCGTCGTGCTGGCCATCGCCGCCCCGACGATCAGCGAATTCGCCATCAAATTCCAGCCGCGCGACTACATGCTGATTGCCGTGATGGGCATCCTGCTCGTCGGTGCGCTGTCCGGGGAAAGCCTGGCCAAGGGCGTGTTTGCCGGTGCCTTCGGCATCCTGCTCGGCACCGTCGGGCTTGACCCCATGACCGCCGAGCAGCGCTTCACCTTCGGCTCCGTCTCGCTGATGAACGGCATTTCTTCCATCGCGCTGATGATCGGCATGTTCGGGGTCTCCGAGGCCCTGCTGCAAATCCATCACCTGAACGCCCAGGCGGTGAAGCAGAAGATCGATCGCATCGTGCCGCTCTGGGGCGACATCAAGCGCCACCTGTCGCTGACGCTGCAGTCTTCCGGCATCGGCGTCATCATCGGCGCACTCCCGGGCACCGGCGGGGATATTGCCGCGCTGATGGCCTATGACCATGCCAAGCGCATCACCAAGAACCCGGAAGTGCCCTTCGGCCAAGGGGCGAAGGAAGGCCTGATCGCACCGGAAAGCGCCAACAATGCCGCCGTTGGTGGCGCCTATATTCCGATGCTGACGCTCGGAATTCCGGGTGATGCGGTCACCGCCGTCATCATCGGCGCGCTGTTCATCCACGGCCTCAACCCGGGACCGCTGCTGCTTCTGGAAAAGCCGGACATGTTCTGGTTCACCGTCGGCAACCTCGTTCTCGCTGATATCTTCATGCTGATCTTCGGCCTGACCGGCATCCGCATCTTTACGAAGATCATCGAATGCCCGAAGGCGGTGCTCTTCCCGCTCATCCTGCTGCTCAGTGTCGTCGGCGCTTACTCGATCAACAACTCCGTTGCGGATGTCTGGTGGATGCTTGGATTTGGCGTGTTCGGCTACTTCATGAAGCTCTACGGATACCAGGTGGCTCCTGTCATCCTCGGTATCATCCTGAGCCGCCTGATGGACGACAACTGGCGTCGCGCCATCATCTCCGAGCGCGAGAGCCTGCCGGACTTTGCGCTTGGTATCCTCACAAGCCCGCTGTCGGCGACGCTTCTCGGCATCATCGTCTTCGTCCTTTTCACGCAGACACGTTGGTGGAAGCGTCGCTTCGGCGCGGCCCCGACATCCGTCGATGCCATCAAGTCCAACTGATCGGGGATTGCCAGCATGACCGCAAAGACAATTCGGCTTGGCCTCATCGGCGATAATATCGCCGCGTCACAGTCGCCCCGTCTGCATGGGATCGCGGGTCGTCTTTGCGGTCTCACTGTCACCTACGAGCGTCTGGTTCCGCCGCAGCGGAACCAGACCTTTGAAGAGGTTTTTGCCTTCTGCGGCGCAGAAGGCTTTACCGGCATCAACGTCACCTATCCCTACAAGGAGCGCGTCGTTTCCGTTCTGGATGTGGCGGACCCCGCCATCCGGCAGATCGCAGCCTGCAATACGGTTCTCTTCGGGACCGGCACGCCGCGCGGCTTCAACACTGATTATACCGGCTTCGTCCGCGGTTTCCGCACAGCCTTCGGCCATGATGCCGTGCCCGGTCGTGTGGCCATGATCGGCGCCGGCGGGGTGGGCAAGGCGGTCGCCTTCGGGCTGATCGAGCTCGGTTGCCGTCATCTCAACCTCTTTGACCGCGATGAGGCGCGGGCCAAGGGGCTTGCCACGGCCGTGAGCCAGGCGGCACCTGATCTGATCGTCGAGGTGGCGTCATCCGCGGATGATGCCGTGGAAGGCGCCGATGGGCTGATCAACTGTACGCCGCTCGGCATGGTCGGCTATGCCGGGTCCGCCGTGCCGGAGAGCGGCCTCACCGGCGCGCGCTGGGCATTCGATGCCGTCTATACGCCGGTGAATACGGAGTTCCTGCTGGCGGCCAAGGCGGCAGGTCTCTCGATCATGAGCGGATACGAGCTGTTTTTCTTCCAGGGCGTCGATGCGTTCCACCTGTTCACCGGACAGGATGTGGATCAGGCCGCCTTGCGGCTGGCTTTGAAACATGGTGAGGGAGTGAGCGTGTGATGAAAACCTCGATCGCGACCGTCTCGATCAGCGGTGACCTGCCGGAGAAACTGAATGCCATCGCCAAAGCAGGATTCAGCGGGGTGGAGATCTTCGAAAACGACCTCCTGATCCATGACGCCTCGCCGGCCGATGTCCGGCGCATGGTCAGCGATCACGGGCTGGAGATCTCGCTCTTCCAGCCGTTCCGCGATTTTGAAGGCATGCCCGAGCCCTATCGCAGCCGCTGCTTCGACCGGGCGGAGCGCAAGTTCGACATCATGGAGCAGCTGGGCACGGACCTGATGCTGGTCTGCTCGAATGTCTCTCCCGTCTCGCTCGGCGGCATCGACCGGGCGGCGGCCGATTTCCGCGAGCTTGGCGAACGGGCCGCAAAGCGCGGCCTGCGCATCGGCTACGAGGCGCTCGCATGGGGACGCCACATCAATGACCATCGCGATGCCTGGGAAATCGTGCGCCGCGCCGATCATCCGAACATCGGCCTCATCCTCGACAGTTTCCACACGCTGTCTCGCAAGATCGATCCGGAAAGCATCCGCTCGATCCCCGGCGACAAGATCTTCTTTGTCCAACTGGCCGATGCGCCGCAGATCGATATGGATCTCCTTTACTGGAGCCGCCACTTCCGCAACATGCCGGGCGAAGGCGATCTGCCGCTCGTGCCCTTCATGGCGGCGATTGCTGCCACCGGTTATGACGGGCCGCTGTCGTTGGAAATCTTCAACGACCAGTTCCGCAGCGGTTCGGCGCGCCTGATTGCGGAGGATGGCCATCGCTCGCTTCTCAACCTGATGGATGACGTGAGGCGGGCGGCTCCCGATCTCAAGGTCACGACTGACGAGGTGCCGCCGCGCATTGCCGTGGAGGCCGTCGAGTTCGTCGAGTTCGCAGCTTCGCTGGAGGACGCCGATGACCTGGTGGCACTCCTGACGACGCTCGGTTTCGTTAAGGCCGGACAGCACAAGAACCGCAAGGTCGATCTTTACCAGCAGGGCGAGATCCGCATCGTCATCAACAACGATCCGGACAGTATCGCCAGTTCCTCCTATTCCGTGCACGGCGTCAACGTCTATGCCTTCGGTCTGCGCGTGGCAGATGCTCGGCGGGCGGTTGAACGGGCGCTTGCGATGGGAGCGGAAGTCTTTTCCGAGCCGCGTCGTCCGGGCGAGGCGGCGGTGCCCGCGGTCACCGCCAGCGGTGGCGAGATCATCTATTTCATCGATGGCAGCGATGCACTGGGAGAGATCTGGTCGAAGGAGTTTGACCTCGCGTCGACCTCGACCACGGGCGCCGGCCTGACGCGAATTGATCATCTGGCACAGACAACCCGTTACGACGAGATGCTAAGCCTGCTTCTGTTTTACACGGCGATCTTCGATGTCAGTCGGTCCGGTATGGTGGATGTTGCCGATCCGGGCGGCCTCGTGCGCAGCCAGGCGATCCATGCCGCGGATGGCCGGTTCCGCGTGACGATCAACGGCGCGGAAAGCCGCAAAACCTTTGCCGGCCACTTCCTGACAGAAGGTTTTGGCGCGGGCGTGCAGCATATCGCATTCCAGACGGGTGATATCTTCGCGACGGCAACGGCGCTGAAGACGTGTGGCCTGGAGCCGCTGCCGATTTCGCAGAACTATTACGACGATCTAGAGGCCCGCTTCGGCCTAATGCCGGATTTCGTTGATCGGCTGCGCGACCTCAGCATTCTCTACGATCGTGACCATGACGGGGAATATTTCCAGCTCTACAGCCGCACCTTCGGCGAAGGTTTCTTCTTCGAGATCATCGAGCGACGCAACGGCTACAACGGATACGGCGCAGCAAATGCGATTTTTCGGATAGCCGCACAACGTAGATTGTCCAGGCCGGTCGGGCTACCAAGCGGGTAAACGAAAAACGACTCCCTTGCAGCCTCACTGTCGATAGTCGTCTTGCACTAAATTTGTCGCGTCTGATCATTAGAGTCCGTTCGCGATCAACAGCGAATTAACCTTAAGTTAAGTTCCATAGTTATGCGTAAGCCGCTCAGAGCAGCTAAGTAATTGACTAAGCTATGTCTTATGGACGCGCCGTAGGTTCGATACCCTTCAAGGCGAGGACGACTTGGAACAAGTCGGTCAGGTTCGGGAACGCAAAAGACGAAGTTTTGTCTAGATCTTGCCGAACAACAGCGAGCGGTGCAGTCCGGCGCCGGCAAGGTTTCCATCGCCAACCGCGAGAGCAACGGATGCCATCGGCCTCGCGGCATCACCACAGGCGAAAACGCCCGGCATGCTGGTTTCCTTCATCGGGTCCGTCCTAATCGGCGATCCGATGGGTCCTTCTTCGAATTCCAGTCCAAGCTCCAAGGGTATGGGAGTGGTCATCTCGAAGGGCGCCAGCGCAAACAGGCCAGCAAAGGACAAGGTGCGTCCATCGGCAAGCATGATGTCGGCATGGCCGCTGATGGCTTCGACGGGACTGCGCTCGATGCTGACGCCGCGCATGGCAAGGCTTTGAAGCTGTTCCGCGGTCGGTTCGAACGCGTCGTTGAGGAGTAGCGTCGTGGTGCCCCAATCGGGCAGCATCAGGGCGTGATGCATCGAGAGCTCCGATCCGGCGATGACGCCGATCTGGCCTTTGTTCAGTTCGTAGCCATGACAATAGGGGCAGTGGAAGACAGACTTACCCCAGCGTTCCGCAAGGCCTGGCATGGCGGGCAGAATATCTTTCACGCCGGTCGCCAGGAGCAAGCGGCGGGAGATGTGCCGCTGGCCATTGGCAAAGACTTCGAAACCCGCGCCTGATGCGTCATTCATTTCGATTCGCGCTGCACGCTCCGCCCGACCGGACAGCCATCCGACCGTCTGGTACTGCATCACCTGGGCCCGCGCATCCGCCGCGATGCGGGCGGGATCCACCCCATCCTGCGTCAGGAAACCGTGGGAATGGCTGGCAAAACGATTGCGACGCTCGCCCTCATCAATGATCAGGACCGAGCGGCGGGCACGGGCGAGCTGGAGGGCGGCGGATAGGCCGGCATAGCTGCCGCCGATGATGATGACGTCGTAAATGGGATCGGCCATGACATGCTCCTCAAAATCTCGACACAACATAAGTTGCGAGATGAAAAGGAGTCAATGCTCATGATACCTCAAATGTGACATGAGGCGGTTTGCATGGTATCAAGCAAATAATGAACCTATGGTTTGGCCTTGATGCTGAACGGAGATGATCGAATGCGGCACGACAGCCGGCTATCCAGAATGCTGCATGTGATGATCCATATGGGTCATCATGACGGACCCATGACGTCGGACATGATCGCTGCCATGCTGAATGCAAACCCAGTCGTCATTCGACGCACCATGGCAGGCTTGCGTGAACAGGGGTTTGTCCATTCCGAAAAGGGCCATGGCGGCGGCTGGACGCTGGCAAAACCACTGGATGATCTGACATTGCTCGATATCTATCGCGCTGTGGGGGAACCGTCCGTCTTTGCCGTCGGCCCGGCCTATGACATGCCAGGTTGCCTGATTGAGCAGGCGGTGAATGCCACGTTGAAAGATGTATTCGCAGAAGCCGAGCAACTGCTGCTCACCCGGTTTGCCGGGGTGACGCTGGCTGATATTGCCAAAGACTTTCCGGCGGTAATCCAAGAGTACGGCCAGCGCTGCGAATGAAGATCAAGCGTATCCGCCAAGTCGACCAGAGCGATCTTCACACGCAGTCGCAGGTCTCATCGGTCACAGGCTCGATTGAAAAGAAAGACAGTGCCTGCGAGCGTCAGCGTTGGCCATAAAACCAGCATCGGATTGTCGAAGATGAATATGCGGTATTCAAAGAGCATTCCACCCCAATCGGGGAGCGAAGGATCGGCGCCAAGACCGATAAAGGCGAGCGAGGCATAAGCAATGGCGGCAGAGCCGGACTGGTTGCCGACATAAGTCAGGATCGATGGCAGCGTGTTTGGCAAGAGATGACGAAAGAGCTTGCCGCTGGAGCGCACGCCAAGTGCCTCGGCTCCCAGCATGAAGGGTTGCGACAGGACGCGTCGCGTCAAGGCATGCGTGAACACAGTCAGCGGTCCGATGGCCGCAAGGCCCAGCGCCATGCCGGCGCTCAAGGGCGATAGCCCGAAGATGGCTGCTGCCGTCAGCGCGACGATCAAGGTCGGCACCATGATGAATACTTGGCTTGCCTTCAGGATTGCGACCTCCCGCCAGCCGCCGAGAAGGGCGGCGAGGGTTCCAAGCAGAGAGCCGCCCACCAGCCCGATCGCCCCGACGGCAAGGATTACGATAGCCGTCCGGAACCCGCCGACCATCAGCCGGGACAAGAGGTCGCGGCCCAGATGATCCGTTCCGAGGAGGTGTGGGATGCTTGGTCCGGCGTGACGGTTGAGGATATCAACCGCGTCCGGATCATGCGGTTGCCAGAAGCCACCGGCGAATAGAAGGGCAAGCAGCAGGAGCGGAAGCACAGCGCGGTTCATGGCAGGCGTGGCTCCAGCCGCAGCATCATCAGCCGTGCCAGGCAATCGATGCTCACCATCCAAAGTGCGATGACCATGACATAGGCCTGCAACACCATCTGATCGCGCATCGAGATACTCTGAACCAGGAATTGGCTGATCCCCGGAAGGCCAAACAGGATTTCCATGGCGGCGGCGCTGCCGATTACCCAGCCGGCTTCGGAATGCACGGCGGCAAGAACCGCATACAATGCGCTCGGATGGGCATGACGCCACAGTGCTTGTGTTTCGGACAAACCTTTGGCACGAGCGGTGACGAACCAGGGCTGTATTGCGGCTTCCTGCAGACCTTTGCGGTAAACTCGGGCCAGAACTGCAGTGGAATGCAGGGCAACGAGCGCGATAGCCAGCACCAGTGAGGCACGGTCATTGGCGAACGGTCGTATCCACCGCAGTTGCACGCCGAACACCCAGATCAGCACGAGCCCGGTCGCAAACACCGGCGTGGATTGCGTGAACACGGACAACAGGCGACTGAACCGATCTGCGACCCCGCCCGGCTTCACGACTGCCGCAAATCCGAGCGGCAGGGCCAACAACAGGGCAAGGCAGAGCCCGGCAATGCCAATGCTGAGCGACAGGGGCAAACGGTGGAGGAACTCGGTACGGACGGGTTCACCCGTCCGGAAGGATCGTCCCCAGTCGCCGTGCAAAAAGTCCCGGCCCCATCGGAGATAGCGGGAAATCAGAGGCCGGTCGAGACCCCAGTCCTGGCGCAGGGCGGCCATCGTCTCGTCGGTTGCGGGCAGATTCCAGGTGCGAATGGCGATCTCGACAGGGTCGACCGGCATCAGGGTGATGATTGCAAAGGCTGCGAAAGACACGACAAGCAGGCCGAGCGCTGTCTGCAATCCCCATGATGCCAGCTTCTTCATGGCTTCACTTGCTCTCGCCGATATCGGCGCGCAGGACGTGATAGTCCGATCCCCAGGGCTCGTAACCCTTCAGTCTGTCGGAGACGCCGACATACCAGACCGGCGAGACGAGGAAGGAAACGGGCACGTCGTCAAACAGCTTCGCTTGGGCGTCCAATGCAATCTGGATGCGTTCGGCGGGGTCGCCGGTGGTGGCGAAGCGGTCGATGATGGCGTCGAATTCCGGCGATGCATATTTGGTATAGTTGAGCGAGGCACCGCTTCGCAGCATCGAGTTCAGGAAAAAGGCCGGATCGCCGCTGGGGGCGGTGTGTTGGGCCCAGAGCGCGATGTCGAAATTGCCGCTGGCCGCCGCCTCTGCAATATTGTCCACGATCTGTGTGTCGAGCCCGATGCCGATCCGGGAAAGCTGTGCCTTGACGACCGGCAGCATGGTGACCAGATCCGGCCGTTGCGGGTATGTGATCGCCAGCAGCTTCAGAGCCTTGCCGTCCTTGGTACGCATGCCGTCGGTGCCCTTTGTCCAGCCCGCAGTATCCAGGATCGCGGCAGCCCTGGCAGCATCTGTCGGCCGGGCTTGGCTGCCGGCAAACGGAAAATAAGGAGCATAGGCGCCGGTTGCCGGTGTTCCGCCATTGATGGCAGCGGCCAGTTCCTTGCGATCGAAGGCGAGGTCGATGGCCTGGCGCACGGATTTGTCCTGAACCACCGGCCTTGTCGTGTTCAAAAAGGCAAAATACTGGTACCCGACCGCGAAGGATTTGACTGTCAGGGACGGATCACGCGTCAGTCGGGCGGCAACTTCGGAGGGGAGACCAAAGGCCAGATCCAACTCCCCGGATTGAAAGGCCAGCGCCATGGTTTGCGCATCGCCGAACCGTTTCAGTGTCAACGGTCTGCGCTGGTCCGCCCCTTCAAAATGGGCATTCGGCTTCAATTCGATCGCCGCATCGACCTTGAAATCCGCGATTTCGTAGGGGCCGGTAAAGATCGTCTTGCCGTCCTCGGCTGCCGGCTTGTAGGCAATCAGCGGCCATTCGGCAAACAGGGCCTGGATGAGAGGAACCGGCTTTTCCGTCGATACCCTGAGGGTGAGGTCGTCTGCTGCTGCAAACGTCAGTTTCCCGCCTGTCGCCAATGCTGCCTTGTTGTTGGCAAAGGTGCGCTCGAAACCGGCCGCCAAAGCTGCGGCTGTCACGGGCGTGCCATCAGAGAATGCGCGCCCTGCCTTCAAGGTGATCGTCCAGGTGAGGTCGCCCGTGCGTTCGGCCTTTTCGGCCAGTTCCGGTACAAGTTTGCCTTGCCTGTCGACGGTAAACAGGTTTTCGCCAACCCCGTGGCTGGTGAGCGCCCAGCCATTTGATCCCTTGGCCGGGTCAACGCCACTGGTGATGAAGGTTGCGCCGATGCGCAAAGGCTCAGTCGCTGCTGCGGGCCACGCGACGGCCACAAGGGCTGCGGTGGCGATCAGCGCGCTGCTGAGGCGCTGGCGGAGCGGAATGGGCATAATGACCTCTCGTCTCGTTGATTATGGATTCGGGAATCTTGGTGTTTGCAGCGGCCGCAGCCGCTGCTTGCGTCCGGTCGGGTGATAGGCGAAATCCTCCACGACCGTTCCGCCCAACAGGTGCTCGGTGATGATGCGGTCGACGGCCGCCTCGGTGACGCCGCCGTAATAGGTGCCCTCGGGAAAGACCTGGACGACAGGGGCAAGATTGCAGGGGCCGAGGCAGGTGGATTTCGCGGTCATGGTGCCTTCGCCCGTTGTCCGCAGCTTCAGGCGTTGCTGTTCGTTGCGCAGGTGGCACCAGAGGGCGTCGGCACCTGCGCCATTGCAGGGGCCGCCCTGGCAGACCAGGACCCGGCGTTTCTGGTCCGGCACAAGCGAACCTTCGGCGAGGGATTTCTGATCAACGGCAAGATCGAAGGATGTGGCTGACGCGACCAGATCTCCAAGTAGTGCGGCCATGACCGGACTTGCCGCGATGTGAGCGGTGAGTGCTATCTCCGGCCATGGCCGGTGATCCTCGTTTCGCCAGCGGCGGACCACTTTTTGCAGCCAGGTGGGAACGCTGGGCTCCATGGGCAGAACAAGCGGGACAATGCTGACATGGGAACAGCCCTCGCCGACCAGCGCCAGCAGCGCTTCCTTGAGAGACGGAGTGCCTTGTTCAATGAAGGCGTAACGCACGACGGCGTCAGGCCGGTGTTCGGCCATGACGCCCGCAAGGCGCGCCATGTCGGCGTGAGGCGCCGCGGCAAAAGCGGATTTCGCGATGAGAAGAACGGCGCGCCGTTCGTCCAGTTCTATTTCTTTCGTCACTGCGTGCCTCGCGCGTGAGCGGTCGAGGCTAGCAACGAAATGACGACGCGCGCGAACCCCTTGGTACGCGAACGAGCCATTCCGGCGGCAGACCCCGACCGCGGAATTCTATCTTGTCAGGCAGGTCTCCTGGCTCACGGGTCTATGCCTTCCCCTGTCTTCCCAACCTTTTCAGGTCAGTGACGTTTTCGGGGACGGCTCGCCGTTTACAGTTGCGGGACAGCTCCGGCGTCGCACCGGATTCCCTCTTAGCTTCCACCAGTGATGGAAGAACCTTGACCTGACGATGTCTACATGATGGCGGCCTGCTGTCAATCGACAGGAGGCAATGGTTCCACTAGGAGCCGCTACCACTCTCATTTGCCTTCTCATCGACATTTTCGTTGATATGTAATAACGTTACATAATGAATGTCAATCGTTCTCACTATGGTGAGGGGCGCTTGATGATCCTCAAAGCAAATGGTGCTTACGAACTTGAAGTGGTCCACGTCGAAAGATCCGGGAGAACGCGTAATGAGACCGGTATTGCCAAGTTGCTCGATGCCAGGTTGGCTTTATCGATGCACCACGAAATTGCTGATCTTTTTCAATAGTTTAAAGGAGTTTTCTTTTCTGTGCGAGATCGTCACATAAGCGGTCCGGGCATATAAACTCTCTGCCCTGAGTACAGCCGATCTTGAAGACTTGATTGCCCAGCAGAATATCATCAGCAGCTGGAAAACTGCGCGACTGCGATCAATCGCTTTGGTCGCTATTTTGCCACCTGTATACGCCGGGACCGGTCCAAACCGAAAGACAATTGGCATATGGATGTGGTCGTCATTGCGATTGGCGGAGAGAATTTCCGGCCCTGGCGTGCGATAGATGCTGACCTTGATGTTTTCGACACTCTGGTTCAGCAGCTTCGCAATATCAGGGCAAGTTCAGTCACAAGCCTTGCCAGTGTAAGGCCGAGTGAAGCCTCTGTGCTGTCATCGCTGTCACGGCCACTTTCATGGCGAAGACGATAGTCCTGATTGTATCAAAGCCATCAAATTAGCAGCGCTAGCGCCAATCATTGAAATATCGACAGCTTCATCACCTCATCGACAAAGTCGGCAACGATGCGCGAAGGATAGCGGTTCGGCGGCAGTACCAGCAGGGTGCGGAAATAGATCGCCGGTTTGAATGGGATGATCGTCAGGCCACGCCCCACATAGGGTTCGGCCGTCATGGGGTTGACGAGGCCGACTCCGAGCCCTGCCTGAACCATGGCGCAGATGGTGGTCGAATACGGCGTTTCCAACACGACCTTCAGCTTGGTTGCGCGGTCGCGAAAGATAGCTTCAGCGGCTCGTCGCGTCGTGTCTTCAGGGGAAAGGGCAATGAAGGCTTCTCCGTCGAGATCCTCTGGCGTCAACTCAGTGGCCTGCTCCAGGCGATGCCCCGCTGGAACGGCGATGGCGGCACGATAGCGCGCGAAGGGCCGAACATCGACGCCTTCGGTCTCGATCTCGTCGGCTGCCAGCCCGACATCGACCTGGCCGGACGCTACTAGATCTTTCACAGTAGAGGACAGTTGCGCCTGAAACGAAATGGCGACATTTGGATGCCGCGCCTGAAAACCGCGCAAAGCGCGTGGCAAAATATTGGTGCTCAGCGCAGATAGGCTTGCCACTTTGATTTCGCCTGATCCGAAATCACGGATTCTCGCTGCGGCACTTTTGAGCCGTGTGAGCCCGGAAAACGAACTCTCCACTTCCTTGAAGAAGATGTTCGCTTCGGCGGTCGGATACATGCGACCGCGTTCGCGCCGGAACAGGGCAAATCCGATATCGCGCTCGAGTTCCTGGATCGCTTTGCTGACAGCAGGTTGGGAAATGCGCAGCACCTCGGCAGCCCGAGAGGCTGTGCTGTTAGTCATCACGGCATGGAACACCTCGACCTGACGAATATTCATTCGACACCTCATAACCCACGAGAATAAAGTAGCAGGATAATGATATTGGACGGAATTGATATGCCGATGTTTTAATCCGCTCACGAAATTGCTCAGGATGAAGCGGAATGAAAGACTTTACTCAATGTGTTGTCACACCGGACGTCAATGTTGACGGGTTTGAAGCCCTTGGTGTTGCCACGCACCGGGCATCCACCATCGTCTTCAAGAATGCAGAAGCCTATGCCACCCGCGGTCAGAGGGGCCATGATGGGTATACCTATGGGCTTTACGGCACGCCGACGACCCGCACGCTCGAAGCCAAACTGACGGCGCTTGAGCAGGGTCTTCGCACATTTCTGGTGCCATCAGGGCAGGCGGCGAATGCGATTGCAGCGCTTCCGTTCTTGAAGAGCGGCGACAAGATCCTGATCGCGGATACCGCCTATCCGCCCATGCGCGACTTTGCCAACCAGGATCTGGCGCGTTTCGGCGTCGAGGTTGCCTATTACGATCCGGTTTCGATCGAGGACCTGACAACAAAGATCGATGACCGCACAAAGCTCGTCTGGTGTGAATCCCCGGGTTCAACGACGATGGAGATCCAGGATCTTCCGGCTATTGCCGATGTCGCCCATCGACACGGCGCGCTTGTCGGCTGCGACAATACCTGGGCGACACCGCTCAACTACAAGCCGCTGGCGCTCGGAGCCGATATCGTTACGGAAGCCTTGACGAAATATGTTTCCGGCCACTCCGATCTACTGATGGGTTCGATCACCGTGCGGTCAGACGACCTCATCACACCGATTCGCGCAACGCTCGGGCGCTTCGGGATTGGCGTGTCTCCGGATGATGCATCGCTTGTGCTGCGCGGCATGGAAACGCTTGGCATCCGTCTCAAGCATGCCGCAGATGTTGCACTGGTACTGATCGAGTGGATCGAGCGTCATCCTCTGGTCGAGCGTGTCCTGTTTCCGACCTTGCCGGGTACCCAGGGGCACGAGATCTGGAAGCGGGACTTCCTAGGGACGAGCGGCGTATTCAGCGTTGTCCTGGTATCGGACGCGGTACCTCACGCCGCCGCAGCCCTCGACGTCCTGAAGACGATTGCCATCGGCGCCTCCTGGGGTGGAACCCGAAGCCTCATCGCCCCCATGCCGGTCCGCCAGAACCGCACGGCCACCGAATGGAAGCAAGACGATCTCGTGCTGCGCATCAGTGTTGGGCTGGAGGACCCCGCCGACCTCCAGGCTGACATGGAGGCATTTTTTGCCGAGATTCTTCGTCGGACGGGGCAGGCGAAACTGGTGCGCGCAAGCTGACCATCTTCGAAAAAACGCACTTCAACAAAAAAGGGGAACAACATGCGTTCGAAACTTCTTGGAGTAGGCTTTTTGCTTACGAGCATGCTGTCTGCTGGCCTGTCGCCGGCAGTCGCAGGACCAACGCTTGACGCCGTTAAGGCGCGCGGTTTTCTGAAATGCGCCTCAAGTCAGGGCACCGTTGGCTTTGGCGCGCCCGATGAGAAGGGCTACTGGCGTGGTCTCGACGTGGAGACCTGCCGGGCCGTGGCGGTCGCGATCTTCAATGACAAGGACAAGGTGGAGTTCGTTCCGCTGAGCGGCCAGCAGCGCGTGCCGGCCCTGCAGACCGGGGAAATCGACATCCTGCCGCGCACATTCACCTGGACCTTGCGCCGCGACGCTAACGGTTTGAACTTCACGACGCCGAACTATTACGAGTTCACCGGCTTCATGATGCCGAAGGCGCTCGGGGTGACGAAAGTGGAGGACATGTCTGGCGCGTCGGTCTGTGTGCAGACGGGTTCCACCACCGAGGTGGTCGCCAACGACGTGTCGAAGGAACATAATCTCGGGCTGAAGCCGGTCGTGTTTGAAAACAGCTCCGCCGTCAGCCAGGCATTCTTCTCCGGACGTTGCGATGCCCTCATCACTGACGCCGCGGCTCTCGCTTCCATCCGCGCGACATCCGCCAAGAATCCCGACGATTACATCATCTTTCCCGCCACCCGGTTCATGGATGCGCTGACGCCTGCCGTTCGCCATGGCGATGATCAATGGCTCGATATCGTCAACTGGTCGATCCAGGCCTTGATTGCGGGCGAGCAACTGGGCGTCACCCAAGCCAATGTCACCGAAATGCAGACGTCCGAAGCCCCCCGCCTCAAGCGCTTCCTCGGCGTTGAACCTGGAAACGGTTCGGCACTTGGCCTGGACGAGAAGTTTGCCGCCAACATCATCGCGCAACTCGGCAATTACGGCGAAATGTTTGATCGCAATGTCGGCAAGAATAGCCCGCTGAAGCTGGAGCGCGGCGCCAACCGCCTCTATTCCGATGGTGGGCTGATGTTCCCGCTGGCATTCCAGTAAGCACACGGAGGCCGGCATGCTCTTCGCGCTCTGGGACAATCGTCGCATTCGAGGCAATGCGCTTCAGGTCTTGCTGTTTGCAGGCTTTGCCGGTCTTCTTTTCTGGCTTTGGTCCAATACGGCGGCCAATCTGGCCGCTCGAGGCATCCGGGTCGGTTTCGACTATCTGAGCCGACAGGCGAATTTTCCGATTTCGGAAAGTGTCCTGTCCTATGATCCTTCCGATACCTTCGGTTGGGCCTACGTGATCGGCGTGACCAACACTGCCGTCATCTCGCTGACCGCGATCATCATCTCCACATTTGTCGGCCTGCTGATCGCTCTCGTCCGGCTGTCGAACAATCCCTTGGCGGCGAAGATGGCGGCCTTGTTTGTCGGTGTCATCCGCAACATGCCGCTCATCGTGCAACTCCTCTTCTGGTATGCGCTGGCCACGACCTTGCTGCCGGCGCCGCGTCTTGCCTTCAACCCGCTGCCCGGCTTCTACCTCTCGCTCAGGGGCCTCTATCTTCCGGCGATCTCGCTTGGGCCGCAGGCCGGTCCTTTCGCCGCTGTCTGCCTTGCCGTGCTCATCGCCGCCGTCATCATTTGTCGCTTGGCGCCGAAATCCGTCTGGTCGATGGGCAAATGGATGCTGCTTGCCGGTCTGCTGACAGCTGCTGTTGTGCTCATCCGTCCGTCGGTCAGCTTTCCGGAACTAAAGGGCTTCAATTTCGTCGGGGGGCTTCGCCTGTCGCCGGAATTTGCCGCCCTTATGCTTGGTCTCGTTCTATACACCTCGGTCTTCATCAGCGAAGTCATCCGCGGTGGCATCGAAGCGGTATCGCGCGGTCAATGGGAAGCCGGACGCGCGCTTGGGCTCTCCGAACGGCACGTGATGTTCCGCATCATCATTCCACAGGCGTTGCGGATCATCGTTCCTCCGATGACGTCCCAGTATCTGTCGACGGTGAAGAACACGACCCTGGCGCTGGCCGTCGGATATCCAGAACTCGGCCTTGTGGTCGGGACGGTCATCAACCAGACGGGCCAGGCCATTGAGAGCATTTCCATCCTTCTGGCCGTTTTCCTCACGATCAGCATCGCGGTGTCGATGTTCATGAATTGGTACAATGCCCACGTGGCCCTGGTGACGCGATGACAACACTTTCAATTTCCCACGGTCATGTGGTTGCCGACATATTGCCGGCCCGGCAAGCGCCGCCGATCAAGCGGATGCCCCTCTTCAAGATGCTGTTTGGCGATGTCCTGAGTGCCGCTCTCACATCCGGCGCGCTGATGACGATCCTGGCACTGATGCCGGCCTTCCAATGGGGTCTTGTGGACGCCACCTGGACAACATCGGATCCTGCGGCTTGCCGAGACGGCGGAGCGTGCTGGGCCTTCATCGGTGCCAAGCTTCGCTTCATCCTGTTCGGTCTCTATCCACCGGACGAACAATGGCGTCCAATGATGATGATGGGTCTCATGATCGCGATGGTTCTGGTGTCGTTGTCGCCGGCGCTGTGGGGACGAAAGCTCGTCATCGCATGGCTGGTGGCCGTGGCCGTGATGCTCAGCCTGATGTGGGGCGGCTTTACTGGCTTGCCGTTCGTTCCAACATCGCAATGGGGTGGATTACCGGTCACCCTCCTGCTCGCCCTGCTGTCGCTCGGATGCGGCTTTCCCTTCGCCGTCTTCCTGGCGCTCGGGCGGCGTTCGTCCCTGCCGATCCCGAGGGTCCTGTCCATCGGGCTGATTGAGACGATCCGCGGGCTTCCGCTTGTCGGGCTGCTGTTTGTCGCCTCGATCCTGCTTCCGCTGCTCCTGCCGCCAACTTGGACGATCGACAAGCTCGGACGCACCTTGGCGGCACTGACGGTCTTTGCGGCGGCCTATCTTGCCGAAGTCATTCGCGGCGGACTGCAAGCCATCCCTTCCGGCCAAATCGAGGCGGCCAAGGCGCTCGGCATTCCCCATTGGAAGGCAATCCAGCATATCGTCATGCCGCAGGCGATCCAGAAGGTTATCCCGCCCCTGACCAATACGGCGATTGTCATGGTCAAGAACACCAGCCTGGTGATGATCGTCGGTGTGTTCGACATGCTGAGCGCCGGCCGATCGGCGGCCATGGATCCCGTCTGGCCCGCACCCTATCGGGAAGCCTATCTCTTCGTCGGCCTCATCTATTTCGCGCTCTGCGTTGCCATCTCCTATTACGCCCGCTGGCTTGAGCTGCGTGTCAAAGCAAAGGATTACCGATGATGTCCGCTCAACAGCCGTCGAACCATGAACCGTCTGCCATCGCGATCCGCAATCTCGACAAGTGGTACGGCACCTACCATGCGCTGCGTAATGTGACCCTGTCGGTCAAGCCGGGCGAGCGTATAGTCATCTGCGGACCGTCCGGTTCCGGCAAATCGACGCTCATCCGGTGCGTCAATCATTTGGAAGAGCACCAGAAGGGCGAGATCGTCGTCAATGGTGTGACCTTGAACGACAGTCTGAAGAACATCGATGCGATCCGTCGCGATGTCGGGATGGTGTTCCAGCACTTCAACCTGTTTCCGCATCTGACTGTTCTGGAGAACTGCGCGCTGCCGCAGATTCTGTCACGCGGGACACCGAGAAAGCTCGCCGAAGACCGCGGCATGGAATTGTTGGAACGGGTGCGGATTCCAGAGCAGGCGCTGAAGTATCCCGGTCAGCTTTCGGGTGGCCAGCAGCAGCGTGTCGCGATCGCACGCGCCTTGTGCATGGCGCCGAAGATCATGCTCTTTGACGAACCGACATCCGCGCTCGATCCGGAGATGGTGAAGGAGGTCCTGGAAACGATGGTTGCCTTGGCCGAGGACGGCATGACGATGATCGTCGTCACCCACGAGATGGGTTTTGCCCGGCGCGTGGCAGACCGTGTCGTGTTCATGGACAAGGGCGCCATCGTCGAAAGCAGTGCACCCGATGCTTTCTTCGATGCCCCGACCCATGAGCGGACAAGAAGCTTCCTCAGCCAGATCGTTCACTGATTGGTGCGGACTGGGCGAGAGGGCGGACCAAGCTATGGTTTTTCCTCGTCCTCCTGATCCACCTCAAACTCGACTTTGGATGCTACTTGCCGTGATCCTTGTGGGCGCCGTGCGCGTCGTGGCCGCCAGGATTGTCGGCGCCCTCGACCATCACGGTCCCCTCGAAGCTTGCAAATAGCGCCAGCGTCTTCGCATCGACATTGGCTTCCGCCTCCGCGAGCTTACTTGCCAGAGCCGTAGCATCGGCAGAGGAGAGCCCCATAGTTTTCAGGGCATCGGCCTGCTTCAGCCCATCGCCGCTGCACAGATGAATGCTCCAGCCATCGCTCTTCTTTTTGAGAAGCGCACGACCGCCGCGGCCTTCCTGGGTCCAGCCGGCAATCGCCCAGTCGCCTTGGACGACGACAGGTGATACGGCCAATGGCTTCTCGGCCGTTTCAAAAATCGCCTTCATCTTCGCAGGGATAGCCATCTGGGGATCTGCGGATTGCGGCGCCATCGGCATCGCAGCGTGGTCTCCATGATTTGGGCGAGAGCGGGAGACACAGTCGCGATGGTGGCAATCGCGATCGCCAACAGTTTTGCCTTCAGATGTTTCATATCGTTTCCTCCTCCTGAGAGAGATGTTCTGTTGTGTGGTGAGAAGCCGTGGGGACGATGACAGTCACCCCCGATTGGGTTCTGAGAAACTCCGCCTCGATACCGTAGTAGGTTCGCAGGGCGTCCGGCGTCACGATATCGGCGAAACAGCCGTGGCCTCTCAATTTTTCCATCCGCGAGCAGCATCACGGAATCGCAGTGCCTTGCAGCAAAGTTCAGATCGTGAATGGCAATGAGAACCAGCGCCTGCGTTCTGGCGACATAGTCTTTCACAACCTTCAGCACATGAATCTGATGGCGCATGTCCAAGGCGCTGGTGGCTTCGTCCAGCAAGAGAAGCGGCGGCTTGCGCAAGAGTCGTTGCGCCAATAGCGCCAGTTGCTGCTGCCCGCCCGACAAGGTCGAGACCTTTCGCTCCGCCAGATCGGCAATACCGAATTGGGAAAGAATGCGCGCACTCGCCTCGACGATACTTGGGTCGACACGCCAGCCCAGTTGTTCGTGACGGCCCAGAGGGATTACTTCGAGCACCGTCAGATCCGCGGTGACCTGGCAGTGCTGTGGCATATAGCCGAGATCGTGAACGCTGACGACCTGCGCATTCCAGAGCACGCTTCCGGTGGATGAAACAACGCCCGAGATGGCGCCGAGAAGCGTCGACTTCCCGGCGCCGTTGGGACCGATCAGTGCGACGATCTGGCCCGCTGGCAGTGATACGGTTACATCGGACAAGATGTGCTTCTTTCCGGCGACGACGCTCACGTCGCGGAGGACAAGACGCCCCGTCATGCGACACCTCGCTTGCCGCGGCGGATGATCACCGCAAACAGCATGGGAACCCCGGCAACGGCGGTGATGATGCCGACAGGAATGACGGCGCCTGGCGAAATCAGCTTTCCGAATACGGAGGCAGCGATCAGGATGATGGCACCCGCCATGGCGGCAAGCGGAAGAGAGAAACGATGATCCTCACCGACAAGGCTGCGGGCAACATGCGGCGCGATCAGCCCGACAAAGCCGATGGTGCCTACGAAGGACACGGCGCCCGCCGTCAGAAGTGCGACGATCAGGAAGGTTTCGCGTCGAAGTTTCTCGACCGAAAGTCCGAGGCTTCTCGCATTGGCGTCCCCTAGGCGAAGTGTTTTCAGCGCCCAGGTCTGGCGTGCGATGAAGGGAAGGCAGGCGAGTGCGATCGCCGTGGTCGCCGTGACGCTGGTCCAGGTGGATTTCAAAAGACTGCCAAACAGCCAGAACACGATCTGCTGGAGAACTTCCGGCGATGCCAGAAACTGCAGCATCGATTGCAGCGATTGGAAAAAGAAGAGAACGGCAATGCCGCCGAGTACGAGGATTTCGGGCGTCGCACCCCGAAGGCGGGCAATCACATAGATGAGCCCACAGGCAACCAGCGTCATGGCGAAGGCGCTGATGGGAATGGTGAGATAGGCGGGCAGGGGGACAAGCGACCCGAATATTATGGCGAGTGCTGCGCCAAAACCGGCGGCGGCGGAAAAACCCAGCGTAAAGGGGCTTGCCAGCGGATTGTTGAGAATCGTCTGCATCTGCAGGCCCGCAAGACCGAGGCAGGCGCCGACAAGGGCTCCCATCAGGGTCTGCGGCATGCGTAATTGCCACAGGATCGTTGCCACCATCCGGTCCGGGCCGGATGGTCCATTGAGCAGTCCATGCCAGACATCGCCAAGCGGCATGCCGGATGGCCCTGTCGTGAGATCAAGAACCATCAGCAGAATGAGCACACCGAGGGAAAACAGGAGAGCCAAGGCGCGACGGATGGATGCACGGCGGTAGCCGCCGTGCATGATCTCGGTGTCCCGGGTCTGGGAGGTCATTGTGCCCCGGCCTTGTAGGGGAGGACGAAGACGCCGTCAGCCTTGATCGGCAGCCATTTTGCATAGTAGTCCGCTATGTTTTTGGCCGGATCGACGTCCTTGGGGGCGGCAGGATAGAGCTGCTTGGCGATGAACTGCGCATAGACATAGTCGGACAGCGTGCGTGCTCCACCGTGATAGATGGCGAAGACGTCGCCATTCTTGACAGCGGGAAGTTCCGACCAGCCCGGACGCTGCATGTAGGCCTTCATGCGCTCACGCGTCACGGCCGGGTCTGCGCCGAAACCGACGGCGACCGATTGCGGCTTGTTCAGCCATTCCGAACCTGCGAGGAAAATCAGGTCGGGTTTCTGGGCAAGCACATATTCGGGGCTCAGCGGTCCCCAGTTGCCGATCTGGCCCTTGGCGATATTGGCGCCGCCGAGGCTGCCGATCAGGGCGCCCCACATGCTGTTGCCATAGGAGTTGCCGACTTCCGCCGGTCCCTTCTGGGCAAGTTCGACATAGACCTTCTTCGTGGTTGGTCCAGCCGCCTTGATGCGTGTGTCGATGTCGGTGATTGCATCCTGATAGTTCTTGACCAGCGCCTGTGCACGCTCTTCAGTGCCCATCAGTTTGCCAAGTGCCAGGGTGGAGGCCACATGCTTTTCGACTGTCTGGGCGTTGTAGTCGAGGACGACGATTGGAATGCCTGCGGCCTCGATCTGCTTGATGCCTTCGCCAAGCGCGTCGTAGGACCAGGCTGCGAGGATCAGCAGGTCAGGCTTGGCGGCAATGACCTTTTCGATGGAAAAGGTGTTGTCTTCGGTGTTACCGACATCCGGGATCGATGAAAGCCTGGGAAGTGCCTTCTCATAAAGCGCGAACTGGTTCGGTCTCCAGTCTTTCCACGTTGAAAGCGAGAGCGCCACCACCTTGTCGAGAGCGCCAGGACCGGCGATGGCGAGATAGTCCTCGTAATAGAAGCTGAGGACGACCCGTTCCGGGACCTTGGGAACCGTTACCGTTCTGCCTTTGACATCGGTCACGGTAATGTCGGCGAAGGCGGATGCTGCCATCGTCAGAAGGGCGGCAAGGGTGGAGATGAACAGTTTTTTGGTCACGATTTTACCTTGAGGTTGTGGGCGGCAACGGCGCGCTGCTGCCGCCTTGGAGAGGTTGATAGGATTAGCTAAGGGGACGCTTGGACGGCCTGACGTGTCGGAAGACGAAGAGATCGAGAAGGATCACCGCGATCAGGACGGCGCCGCTCAGCGGAAAAAGCAGTGAAAGGGCGAGCATGATGATCGCACCGGCCTTCCAGAGCGGCATCTTGTCGGCGGTGACAGGGGCAACGAGCCGCCCGGCACCGGAGGGCCTGCGCTTCCACCACATGACGATGCCGCTCACCGACATGAAGATGACCGACACACAGAAGAGGGTGTTGAGGGCGACGTTCCAGAGGCCCATATCGCCTTCATGGAAGGCAATGCCCACAGCCATCGCTTTGCCGGCCACGCCGTAGTCAACGAATTTGACGTCTGTCAGGATCTTGCCGGTATATCTATCGATATGCACCGTGCGATCCGACATCGGATCGGCGCTGTCATTGCTCATCGTATCGCGCGCAAGAGTCCATACACCCGTCTCACCGCTCGGGAATGATAGTTGGAAGCGCCCGTTGAATCCAAGTGTTCGTGCCAGCGCCACAATCGTATCCACATCGACCGGTTCGCCTGCTGCAACACCCTGAATGCCCGCATTCGATCCGGAGGCCGGCATCGGCGTCTGTTCCAGCGTCCAGGGCACATTCTTCACGCCGTCATGATTCATGCTGGCATGGTTGGCGTCCGAGAGAGGTACATTGTCCCACTTGGCGGCCGGAAAGGTGCTCCAGGCCTGTGTCATCTTCTCGCCCCAGATGCCCGCCCAGGTGAGGCCGGAGAGCAGGAAGGCAAGCAGGATGATCGATGCATAGACACCAATCGTCTGGTGCAGCGACTTCCAGACCTGACGGCTCTTGCCGTTGATGGTCGGCACCAGTGATGAGGCAAAACTGAGCCCGTCGCGGGGCCACCACATGTAGACACCCGTCACAATGAGCATGACTGCAAAGCCCGCGGCAATCTCGATCAGGCGATCGCCGACAGTCCCGATCAGCAGCGTTCCGTGAATGGTGTCGGCGAGGTCATAGAGGGCGTTACGGCGCTCCCAGCTCCCGAGCACCGTCGCATTGGAAGGATCAACGGCAACCATGGTTGCGGCATCCCCTGCCTTGACGCGGAAGACCGCCGGCTCTGTTACGGTCCGCGGCGCGATGTATTGTACCAATGTCCCGTTCGAGACCGCAGACAGGGCAGAGGTTGCCTGCTGAGCAACAGCCACGGTTTGCGCACTGGGCTGAACGGAATAGAGCTTTTCTCCATCACGACCCACCAGGACCGATGACCACAGCATCAGGAGCCCGGTCACCGCCAGCATGATCAGAAATGGCGCCACGTAGAGGCCGGCATAAAAATGCCAGCGCCAGGCCGTGTTATAGAAGTTTCTGGCAAAGCTTTGATCCAGTATGGATGACGACTGATCTGTCGCAAGTGTCATGGTTGTCCCCCTCAAAGAACAGAGTGTCGGAAATCTCGGTGATCAGGCTGCGGGCGTCGCGCCGGTCGCAAGCGCCAGAAGTCCTTGGCGGTCGCGAATGGTGATCAGTTCGGGCTGGTCAAACGCGATAAGGCGATCGCGTTTGAAGCGGCTGAGGCAGCGGCTGACCGTTTCGTGGGTCAGGCCTAGCCAATCCGCCAGTTCGCTTCTGGAGAGATAGAGCAGGAAGCTGCTGCGCCCGTCATGCCCCTGGCGGGTAAACTGGCCGGAAAGATCCAGCAGGGCAGACGCAACCCGCTCAGTCGCCGTCTGGCGGCCGAGAACCAGACCATGGGCTTGAGCGCGCTTGAGCATGCGCATTGCGGCCTCATTGATCGCTTCAGCGTTCTGTTCAGTCTCGATCTCTTCGAGCCGTGGGTCGCAAACCGCCATAGCCCGGCATTCATGAAGATCAACATGCTCGCCGCTGATGACCCAGCCAGGGCCGAAAATATCGAGGATCTGCCGACGCTCGTCACTCAGCTCGCGATAGAGAACCACACAGCCGCGCAACAGGCGGAACGTGAGCGGAACACCCAGCCGAGCCAGAGGAATGTCGATATGCGCGGAAAAGTTGCGAATGCGCGGTATGGACGCTTGGGAGAACTGTCGCAGGACGTGCAGGGGGAATGCTTCATCCCTGGATAACATGCTTAACATGCGCGGATATCCAGCCATTTGCCGGAACAGCGCAGTCACGCGATTTCCTCGGCACGGATTGTCGAAGGCGACCGCTTGAGAAAGCGGTCGCGGTTCAGGCAATCAGGCCGAAGGGAGGCGCACGCGGTGACGCATTGGGAGGAAAGAGCTGCCTGTAGAAGGCCTCAAAGCGAACTGGAACGAACCGATCCGCAGCACGCAACGCGAGCGCCGTCTCAATCGCGGGCGGTGCGGGCAGAAGGATGGCGGACGCGAGCCGGCAGGCTTCGCAACCCGTGCCAAAATCATGGCTATGCTTTTTGCTGGCGTCATCTTCCGATGGCAGGCACAGCACAGGCACGGTTCCATCAGGAAGAGTATATGCCGCAAGCTCGGCCGGAGTGAGCCTGTTCGCCAAAACAGACAGGGGCTTGTGAGATAGGCCGACAAGCAACAGGGCGATCGCGCATACGATGCGCGTCAAAGTCCCCATCTGTTTGCCGAATGGCGTTATATTAAACCTCACTGCAGGATACCAAATCGTGTGTTTCGTGGAGGAGCAATGCGACAACCGCACACATGAAAGCACAGTATCTCGTGCTCTACCACCAGCGACCCGGAGGACAGTCTCAGTTTTCTTCACTCCTCGAGTTCAAGTCAACCGATGGCCGCTTCAGCAGCCTGCTTTCCTGGATCAGAGAAAATCTTGATAAGCACCTAGGCGATGCGCTCCGGTATCTCATCATGGCCAAGGGTGACGCCAAAGAAGAACCTCAGCGCGCAGACCGTCTGGTTCAAGGCCGGCCATGACAGGCCCTTCGACACCAGATGCACCTGAAAGGCGCGCACGTCTCCCAGTCCAAGTCGGTCTGGCGATCGCCCGAAATAGCGCGAGAACTTTGTCACCGCATGCAAATAGGATCGCTGCGTCGCCGGCGACAAGTTTCGGATCGTCATGTCTTCGATCATCCGCCGGCGTAGAGGGCTCATCTCACTCATGGGTATCTCCCGTTCAAAGGTTGGCCAAAACAGCCAATCCTTCAAACCAGAGACACGCCATGCAAATCAGAGGCCCCAACTGCCGCGAAAACGGCTTCGTTCAATCCACTTTGTCAACAGGGCCTAGCGTACGATTTTGGACTGCTCTTGTTCCGACCCCAAAAGCACAAAGGCGGGGCGCCGGTCTGTGCAGCAGCTGGCGTTCCGTTGAACCTTCACTAACAAGCGGTCGGTAAAAAGCGCTCGATGCGAAAATCGTGGAGTGGCGTTTCAGTCTGACCTACTGCAATGAGTTCGGCCATCACGTCGCCGACGCCGGGGCCGAGCTGGAAGCCGTGTCCCGAGAAGCCGAAGGCATGGAAGAGGCCGGGTGTGGTCGCCGAAGGTCCCATCACGGGCAGGCCATCGGCGACATAGCCCTCGCAGCCGGACCAGGTGCGAATGATGGAGACGTTCGCCAGCGCCGGCAGGAGCGGCAGGAGTTTGCGAAGCTGAAGCGACAGGCGGGCCGGATCGGCCTTTGCGTGGCCGGGGTCAAGCGCGACCTGGCTGCGTTCGACGCCGCCGCCGAACACGATATTGCCGCGCTCGACTTGGCGCAAATATCCCTCGGTGCCATCGCCGCCCCAGACGCCGACGACCGGCAGGATGCGGTAGGGCAGTGGTTCCGTGACGCCCATTTGCGGACCGCGTGCCTCGATCGGCACGGCTTCTCCGAACCGGGCGGCGATCTGCGCGCCCCAGGCGCCTGCGGTGTTGAGCAGGACTTCCGCGCTGATCGAGCCTTTGGAGGTCTCAACGGTGAAGCCTGAAGCAGTTCTGGCCACCGATTCGACAGCTACCTGTTCGACGATCGCTGCGCCGAGACGGGCTGCGGCAGCGGCGAAGGCGGGTGCGATCAGCCGGGGATTGCCGCTTCCGTCCTCGGGTGAGAAGGAGGCGCCGATGGCATCCGGCCCGACACCTGGAAAACGGGTACGCACGTCGCGCATATCCAGTTCGTCGAGGACCAGTCCCCAGGGCCTGGCTGCCTCGATAAACGAGCGCATGGAGGCAAGCCCAATTGTACCGAAGACGAGGCGCAGGTGGCCCGTCGGGCGAAACTCGACATCCTGTCCCAGCATCGCTTCAGCCTTGCGCCAGAGCGACAGCGAGCGGTGCGCTAACGGCAGCTGCGGCAGATAGCGGCCGCTCCGGCGGATGTTGCCGAAGGACGCGACGGTCGCTCCGCTGCCGACCCGGTTGCGCTCGACAAGTGTCACCTTAAGCCCGCGCCGCGCAAGAAAATAGGCCGAGGCGGTCCCAATCAGTCCGCCGCCAAGTACGATGACCTCCACGGGATATTCCTTCGGTTCGATGCACTGCATCGACTGTGTGTGTGAGGACGCCAGCAAGTCAAAGTCGGTATTGCATGCCGCCCATAAGTGCGACCTATGGGGCATCCCGCGATGCGCATAAGCGGGACTTATGGTTGCCCGCCATTTCGCTCTTGGACCTTTGCCATCAAGCCGTGCCAGCTTTGGACAGGAGCAGCGAAAGGAACGGGCATGACAAGCGCCATGAGTGCAACCTTGACAGAATTGGCCGATGGCGAGGACTGGAAGGTGGGGGTCGACATCGGCGGCACCTTCATCGATTTCTGTGCGCTGGAGGCAAGATCCGGCCGCGTCGCCTCTCTGAAGGTCCTGACCACCCCCGACGATCCAGGCGCGGAACTGATGACCGGGCTGACGCTTCTGGCCGAACGGGAGGGCCTGGACCCGGCAACAATCAGCCGCTTCGTGCATGGCACGACCGTCGGCATCAACACCGTCATCCAGCGACGCGGTGTTTCGCTCGCGCTTCTGACCAATGCCGGTTTCGAGGATGTCATCGAACTGGCACGCCTGAGAATGCCCGATGTTTATTCGCTGTTCTGCGCGCGTCCGGATCAGCTGATCGCCCGCGATATGGTCTTCGGCATCCCGGCGCGGCTGCGCGCCGACGGTAGCGAGGCGCTTGCTCCGGACATGACGGCGGTCGCAGAGGCCGTCGCGGCGGCGAAGGCAGGCGGGGCTGAAGGCATCATCGTCTCCTTCCTGCATGCCTGGCGCAACGCCGTCCAGGAGGCTGCCGTCAAGCAGGAGATCGAGCGACTGGCGCCTGATCTGTTCGTCTTCACGTCGTCTGAGGTCTGGCCGGTGATCCGCGAATACGAGCGCACCACGACGACGATCCTGAACGGCTATGTGCATCCCCGCATTTCCGGATATCTGACCGCTCTCGAAGACAGGTTGAAGTCGCGCGGCGTCACGGCTCCGGCCCTTTTGACCAAGTCGAACGGCGGGCTGATGAATGCGGCCGACGGCAAGCGGTCCTGCGTGCAGATGCTGCTCTCCGGAACGGCTTCAGGCGTGATCGGTGCGGCGTGGCTTGCCAGGCGGGCCGGCGAACGACAGGTACTGACCCTCGACATTGGCGGCACTTCGGCCGATTTCGCACTGATCATCGACGGCGAGCCGCAATTCGGCACCGGCGAACTGATCGGAGAGTTCCCGCTGCATATTCCCTCGGTATCGGTCAGCTCGATCGGCATCGGCGGCGGTTCGATCGCCAGCGTCGATCAACATGGCGTGCTGCGGATCGGTCCGGAATCGGCAGGGTCCATACCCGGTCCTGCTTGCTATGGCCGCGGCGGCAGCGAACCGACGGTCACGGATGCGATGGCGGTCTGCGGCTGGCTCGGTCACAGCGAGATGGCCTATGGGCAATTGCAGATCGACGTGGGCCTAGCGCATGCAGCGGTTGCCCGGCTTGCCACCCGGATCCGCCGTCCGGTGGAGGCGACGGCCCAGGCGATCCTCGACGTGGCCATCTCGGAAATGTTCGTCGAGGTCGAAAAGCTCGCCTCACGGGCCGGCGTCGATCTTCGGGATTTCACGCTGATGCCGTTTGGCGGCGGCGGCCCGATGCTGGGTGCATTCCTGGCGCGCGAATTCGGCATGCGGCGGGTGATCGCGCCACCCCGGCCCGGTGTCGTCTCGGCGCTGGGCGGACTGGTCGCGGATCTGCGCGGCGACTTCATCCGCACCGTGTTTGTTCATCTCGTCGAAGAGACGGTTCCGGTACTGCGCGACGCCTTGGAGGCCCTGGTCCGTGAAGGCTGGGCCTGGCTTGCCGCACAGGGCCACGACGGTCCCGCCGACCTCAGGATCTCGGCCGATATGCGCTATCTCGGGCAGAGCTTTGAAATCGAGGTGCCGATCGAGCCGGCCTGGATCCAGGAGGGTCATCGCTCGGCCATGGAGGCGGCGTTCCATGCCATGCATGCGCAACTCTACGACTTTTCCGATCCGCAGGGCGAGGTCGAACTCGTCAACCTTCGGCTCTCGGCGATCGGTGCCGGACCTGTGCTCGAGTTTCCGGTGTCGGAGAAGGAGGAGCCGTCTGCTGCTTCGCCCGAACGATTGATCCCGGTCTATCTCGGCAGCGCGATAGAGCGCATCGGCCTCTTTCGCCGCAGTGCGCTGAACGCTGGAGAGTGCTTCAGCGGCCCCGCTGTGGTGGCACAGGACGACACGACCTTTGCCATTCCCACCGGCACTGACGCGCGCGTCGACCGCCACATGAACATTCATCTCACCTTTGCGGAGTAACGCCATGTTCGACCAGACCAATTTGCGTGTCTTTGCAAACCATGTGCGGGCGGCGGCCGAAAACATGGCCTATACGCTGCAGCGCACCGCGCATTCGGCCTTCGTCAAGGAAACGGAGGATTTCACCGTCATGCTGATGAACCGCAGAGGCGAGACGTTCGGGGTGCCGATGGGGCTTGGCGCCACCTGGTATCCGGGACTGACCTGGGGCCGGGTCATCGACATGGTCGGGAACTACCGGCCGAGCGATGTCGCCTTTACCAACGATCCCTATTCCGGCCATGTCGCGACCCATGCGCCGGACACCCATCTCTGGAAGCCCGTCTTTCATGATGGCGAAATCATCGCCTGGACCGGCGGCCATATCCACAATACCGACATGGGCGGGGCGGTGCCTGCCTCGCTGTCGCGAGTCCTGACGGAGATCCATCAGGAGGGTATCCGTTTTCCGCCGATGAAGCTGGTGAGGGAAGGGGTCTTCGACGAGGCCATCCTGAACATCATGACGACCAATGTGCGCAAGCCGGATCTCAATCTTGGCGACATCAAAGCGCTGGTTGGCGCCCTCAACACGGGTGAACGCAAGATCCTGGCCATGGTGCAGAAGTTCGGAAAACAGGCCTTTCTCGAAGGTGCCGAGGCGCTTCTCGATCATGCCGAGGCGCAGGCGCGCGCCATCCTGCGGTCTATGCCGGACGGAACCTGGGAATTTGTCGACTATGCGGACGAGGATTCGGTCGAGGCCAATCCCTGCCGCCTGAAGCTGACATTGACCATCAGGTGTGACGAGGCGGTACTCGATTTCACCGGCTCCGATCCGCAGCTCGGCTCGTCGCTCAACGTGCCTTCCGGGGGTGATCCACGCCACACGATGCTGCTGGTCGGCGTCTACTACGTTCTTTACACCCTGAACCCGAACATCCTTCTCAACACCGGGCTCACGCGCCCGTTCACCTGCATCGCGCCCAAGGGCAGTGTGCTCAATCCGGTGCATCCGGCGGCGGTCGGCATGCGATCGCTCACTTGCGCGCGGCTACGCTCTGTCATCTTCGGCGCCTTCAGCCAGGCTGTGCCGGAACGCCTGCCGGCAGCGCCCGCCGGCAACAATTGCATTGTCAACGTCATGACGACGGACGAGAGGACGGGGCGCACAGTGCTGGCGGCGGTCAATCCGGTGGTCGGCGGTGGCGGCGGCATGCCGCATCGCGACGGCACCAATGGTTCGGGTGCGGATGCCGCCTATCTCAAGAACACGCCGATCGAAATCACCGAGACGGAGGTGCCGATCGAGTTCCTGCGCTATGGGCTGGCGCGCGACAGCGGCGGAGCGGGACGCTGGCGGGGCGGGCTTGCCACGGAAATGGCCTTCCGGGTCTTTGCGCCGGGCAGCCGGATCACGGCGCGCAATCGCGACCGCAGCTTCTTCCGCCCATGGGGCGTGCTCGGCGGTCGTGCCGCGGGCCTGTCCGACATGGTGCTCAACCCCGGAACGGATCGCTATCTGCGGCTCGGCAATATCGATACCACCGTCCTCCAGCCGGGCGATGTGCTGGAGATCCGTTCGGCGGGCGGCGGCGGGCGCGGCAATCCGCTCAAGCGTGAGACCTGGCGTGTCGCAAGGGATGTGGAGCGCGGCTACGTGTCTGCCGAAGCGGCCGAGCGGGACTATGGGGTCGTGATCAGCGGCGGTGTGGTCGACGAGGAAGCGACGGCCCGACTGCGTTCCCTGACCGTCGCCCATGCCGGACATTTCCATTTTGGCCCTGAACGGGAGGGTTACGAGGCGCAGTGGACGCCCGCCGCCTATGCCTTGCTGACGGAGATCCTTGCAGGCCTTCCGATCCACTGGCGCTTCTTCGCCAAGACCGAGATATTCCGGCGCATGAAGGACAGGGCCGGACATGACGGCGTCGCGGCAGCCTTTGCGGACGTGCGGGCACGCTTCTTGGAGATGCCGGAGCCGGCTTCGGCCGTTCGGTTGGCGGCAGAATGAAGCCGGGCACGCGGCAGGAGCCTGGCGACGGACGGATCGTCCGCCTTTCAGAGAGAGAGAGGACGCGGGTCCAGTTCTTTCTCGATGGTGTCACATACGAAGCATTGGCCGGTGATACGGTGCTGACGGCCATTCTGGCTTGCTCTACGGCGCTGCGGCGTTCGGAGTTCGGGCCGGAGGCTCGCGCCGGCTTCTGCCTGATGGGTGCCTGCCAGGACTGCTGGATCTGGCAGGAAGAGGGCACGCGGCTCAGGGCCTGCTCCACCCCAATTGCCGAGGGAATGCGGCTGGCGATCGAGGCGCCGGAGGGCTGGCCATGACTTTGGTGCAGGGACCGACAGTGGCGATCGTTGGCGCCGGACCCGCCGGGATCCGGGCTGCTGAAGTGCTTGTTGCCGCCGGTATCCGGCCGGTCGTTCTCGATGAGGGACAAAGGGCCGGTGGACAGATTTATCGCCGCCCGCCGCTCGGCTTCACGCGGGTGGCAGAAACGCTCTATGGGCCGGATGCCGGCAAGGCGCGCGCTTTGCATGCGCTGTTCGATGCCATGGTGGCCGACGGCCGGGTTGACTACCATGCGCTGTCCTCTGCCGTTGCCGTAGCGGACGGTGTGCTTCATGCCCTGACGCCTGTCGGTCACCGGGCCTTTGCCTATGACCGCCTGATCCTGGCGACAGGCGCCACCGACCGGCTGGCGCCGGTGCCGGGCTGGCAGTCAGCCGGTGTCTACAGTCTGGGCGCGACGCAGATCGCGTTGAAAGCTCAGGGCGTGGCACTCGGACGAAAGATCGTGCTTGCCGGTTCCGGACCGCTCCTGACGCTCGTGGCGTACCAGTTGCTGAAGGCCGGCGCGGACGTTTCGGCCGTGCTCGACACAGCACCGCTTTCCGTGCAGCTGACGGCTTTGCCGGGCATGCTGGTGCGGCCCGCGCTCTTCCTCAGGGGTCTGCGGATGCGCCTGCGGCTCGGCCGGCGCTATCATGTGGGTGTCACCCTGGAGGGGATCGATTGCGACGAGCGCGGCCCGACCGGCATTCGCTGGTGCGATGCCCAAGGGAGACCTCACGTGACCGCCTGCCACATGGTCGGCCTCGGCTGGCATCTGCGCGCCGAGACGCAGCTTGCCGGGCTTGCCGGCTGCGCCTTCGACTATGATGAGGGCTGGGCGCAATGGCTGCCGCGAACGGACAGGCTTGGCCGCGCGGCGGAAGGACTTTACCTTGCCGGCGACGGTGTGCGGATCCTCGGGGCAGATGGGGCGGAACTTGCCGGACGATTGGCGGCGGCCGCCTGCCTTTCCGACATGGGTCTGCCTGCGCCCGATGTCACGTCCGAGCTGCGCCGGCTGGTGCGCTGCGAGCGATTTGCCCGTGCGCTGGCGCGGGCCTTCCCGTGGCCGGGTGCCATGGTGCGCGCCATCCCTGATGAAACGATTGTCTGCCGCTGCGAAGGGGTCACGGCCGCAGAGGTGCGTGACGCAGCCACAAGCAACGGCGCGGAGGCCAACAGGGTGAAATCGCTTGCCCGCCTCGGCATGGGCCGCTGCCAGGGGCGTTATTGTCAATTGGCGGGCGCCGAGCTGATTGCCGCGCGGGGCGGCATTTCGGTCTGTGAAGCCGGGCGCCTGCGCGAACAGGCCCCGGTGCGTCCGGTCCCCATCGGGGCATGGATCGGTGAGGCATAGGCGACGTGCGCAAGTGACGGGGCTGGCCTACTGAGGCGCGCTGCCCGCTTGTAGCACCTTCAGGCAAGCATCACGCAGGCAGTCCCGCATGGCGGCATGATTTCCCGTGAGCGGTCGGTCCTTGCTGGTCAGCAGCGCCACCGGGACCGTCAGTCGGGGCAGAAAGGTGCGGCGGACCAAGCCCGGAAACTGTTCCCAGGGCAACAGACCATCGACAATTGCGATGCCGAAGCCATCGCGCACGAAAGGCAGCGCGGTGATGGAAATGTCGATCTCGAAGGCCGGGTTAAAGGCGAGGTTCTGAGCTTCGGCAGCACCTGAAAGCAATTGGCCGGGAAGCGTGTCGGTGCGGTAGGAAATCAGCGGGACGTCCTGGATATCGGCAAAGCCGATCACCTCCTGACGGGCCAAGCGATGATCCTCGGGCACGATGCAGATCAGCTCGGCATTGCCAAGCGTCTCCACTTCAATCCCGTGCCGGGGCAGATTGTTCATGACGATGCCGATTGGCGCATCGCCGCTGCGCACCATGTCCACGACATTGTCGAGCGGGGCGATCAGCGAGCGAACGACGATGTCGGGTTGGGCATGGCGGAAGGCCGAAAATGCCTTGGGCACAATCGCCATTGCCGGTGGTGCAGAGGCTGCGATACGGATCAGGCCAGTGCGGCCAAAGCGCATGTCCATCGTGCGCCGCCGCAGGGCTGCGATCTCGGCAAATATACGCTCCGATTCGGGATAGAGCTCTTCGGCTTCCCGGGTCGGAACCAGCTTTCCCCGGACACGGGTGAACAGCTTGAAACCAAGCTGGTCTTCGGCATGCCTGAGAATCTGGCTCAATGCCGGTTGCGAGATGTTAAGCATCTGGGCGGCGCCCGTCACCGTCCCGCAGCGCATGACCATGCAGAAGACTTCGAGTTGGCGTGCTTGCATCGAGGCGTCCGGTCCTCCTTGCCCTTGGGCGACAGGGGCGTGTCAAAAATCTGCCACTTTGCCCCATGCGGACTGCGAGAAGCGGTTGGGGTGATAGGGGCGCGGATCGACCAGCGGCTCCGCTCCCGTGACGATGTCAGCGATCAGATGACCGGCTCCAGGGCCGATGCCGAAGCCGTGGCCACTGAAACCTGCGGCCAGGATGAAGCCCGGAACGGTTGGCGTCTCCCCGATAGCTGGTACTCCGTCTGGGGTGGAATCGATATATCCGGCCCAGCTGGCAGTGATGCGGCGTTCCTTCAAGGCCGGCAGCAGTTGCGTGGCGCGCTCATAGGTCAGCCGGATCGTCCCACGATCGACGGCCGGATCGAGGATTCGCATGAACTCCATCGGGGTCGGGCGGTCGAGCCGCCAGCGCGAGAGGCTCTCATGGCCGCTGCGCACGCCTTCAAGCCCCCCAGGCGACAGGGAGCGCCAACGGCGCAGGAACATTGGCAGGAACTGCGGCGCAAATCGAGCCTGTTGTGGAGTTGGGTCCACCTTGCCACGGCCGCTGATGGCCAGCGTATAACCACCGTCTCCCCGACGAGTGACAGAAACGCCCGCGGTATGCAGCGCATCGGGAAGCATGGCTTCGCCCGGCGCGACAGAGAGAATCGACGATCGGATGGACGCTTGCGGAAACCGGATGTCGAGTTGGCGGCAGAAGGAGGAGGCCCAGGCGCCGCCGGATAGTATCGCGGTGCGAGTGCGGATCGTTCCATGCTCAGTGACCACGGCTGAAAGCCGCCCGCCTTCGGTCTCGATCCCGCGGGCAGCGCAGTTCTGAAGCACGGTTCCGCCAAGCTTGAGTATGGCCCGCGCGACGGCTGGCGCGGCGCGGGACGGATCGGCAGTTCCATCACTTGGTGAAAACACTCCACCCTTCCAAGGACGGCCTGTCGCTTTACCCCGTTCGGCGGCAGCGACGCTGTCCAGCATATGGGTCGTTACTCCGACGGTGCGGGCGAAATCCCGCCAGCGCGCCCAGCTGGCCAGCTCTTCCTCATTGTTGCTGAGATAAAGCAGCCCGCAGCGGCGAAAACCGGTATCTTCATCGCTTTCCTGACGGAACTGTTCCCAGAGATCGAGGCTTTTCGTCGCCAGCGGCAGCTCCCGAGAGTCACGGTTCTGCTGGCGGCACCAACCCCAATTGCGGCTCGACTGTTCGGCCCCGATGCGACCCTTCTCCAACAGGACGACCTTCAGCCCTCTTCTTGCGAGATAGTAGGCGGCAAAGACGCCAACAATACCGGCTCCGATGATGACGATATCAGCTGACCGGGGGAATTCATCTGAGGTTTCCACGAGCATAAGCGGCGCTGGCATGGGTGTCGGTCTCCTTGTCGCGCCACAAGCATAACGTCTCGTGACTGCCAAGGATGCCGCACATTTCCATTGGACAGCAGAAGATTCCGTAGCCTCGCATCAATGCAAACGATCGTGCGGGAAGCCTCTTGGCAGAATGGAATAGACAAGGATCGCCATAGTGTTAAGCTCAGTCAAGAATTTTCGCAGCATTTAATTCTGCAGGCATTTCGGCGGCTATCTGGAGACAAGCGTAGATGAAACTGGACAGAATCGACATCAAGATTCTCTATGAGCTGCAGAAGAACGGGCGCATTACCAATGTTGAACTTGCCGAGTTGGTCAACCTGTCGCCCAGCCCGTGTCTGATGCGCGTCAAGAAGCTTCAACAGGAAGGCTACATCGGGGGCTATTCTGCGCAAATCAACATCGGCAAACTTGGCCAGACCCTGACCGTCTTTACCGAGATCACGCTGAAGAACCACCGCCAGATCGACTTTGCCCGTTTCCTTGCCGTGGTGGAGAAGATTGATCAGGTGATCGAGTGCCATCTCGTTTCGGGTGGCTACGACTATCTCATCAAGTTCGTTACCGCCGGCATCGGCGAGTATCAGGGAATCATGGAACGGCTGACCGACATGGATATCGGTATCGACAAGTATTTCAGTTTCGTCGTGCTGAAGTCACCAATCGTCAAGGTGCACATGCCCCTGACAAGCCTGTTCCCTCTCTAGGATTTCGGCAATTTATGCAGGCAATGGCCCTCTTCAACCGTGGCCGTAGGTTCTGATCAGCTCGGGATCGAGCTTGAGGGAATCAAGCCATTGGGGATCGAGTTTTGGAACAGAAGAGAAAAGCAACTTTGAATAAGGATGTTGCGGCGCCTTCAGATCTGCTGGCGTGATCTCCTCGACTTTGCGGCCGCCATACATCACGACGATCTCGTCGCAGATAGCCTCGACGACCGACAGATCATGGCTGATGAAGATGTAAGACAGCGAAAGGTCGCGTTGAAGTTCCTTCAGGAGATCGATGATCGCGGCGGCGACGACCGTGTCGAGAGCCGATGTGATCTCATCGCAAATGATCAGCTTCGGTTCGGCAGCAAGGGCGCGCGCGAAGTTGACGCGCTGCTTCTGGCCGCCTGAAAGCTCTTGTGGCCGCCGATGACGAAGCGATCTCGGCAGATGAACCATATCGAGCAACTGTTCGATGCGGGTGTCTCGCTTCTTGCCTTTCATCCCGTGATAGAAAGTCAGCGGCCGGCCGAGAATCTCCTCGATCGATTTTTCCGGATTAAGCGCTGTGTCGGCATATTGGAAAACGATTTGCATTTCGCGCAATTGATCGCGGCTGCGTTGCCTTACAGTGCCTGCAAGCTTCCGGTTCTCAAAGATCATATTGCCAGTAGAGGGCGGCAGAATACCTGCAATGGTGCGAGCCAGTGTAGATTTCCCGCAGCCGGATTCGCCGATGATGCCGAGATTGCGGCCCTTTCTTACCGTCAGGCTCACATCCTTCACCGCACGAATGAGCGGCAATTGGTCTGCCTGGAGAGGGCCATAGCCGGCAACCAGGCCGTTGACTTCGAGAAGGACTTCCCGGCCAGTCACCACAATTTCGTCGCCGCGCGGCCTAGGCTCGAACGCTGCCAACAATTGGCGCGTGTAGGGATGCCGGGCACGTGACAGAATATCGGTCGTTGTGCCCACTTCCTGTACTTCACCGTTTCGCAGGACCACGATGCGGTCAGCGATCTGCGCAACCACAGCCAGATCGTGCGACACGTAAACGCCTGAAATGCCGCCCGCCTTCATCACCGACTTGAATGCACGCAGCACTTCGATCTGAGTGGTGACATCAAGGGCAGTGGTCGGCTCATCGAAGATGACGAGCTTCGGAGCGCCAATGAGCGCCATTGCGGCCGAAAGGCGCTGCAACTGGCCCCCGGACACTTGGTGGGGATAGCGTTTCCCTATCGTGTCTGGATCGGGTAGCGATAGAGCCCGGAACAGTTCAATCGCCTTTTCTTTCGCTTGCTCTACCGGCATTAACTCGTGGATACGAGTGACTTCGATAACCTGGTCGATAATACGTTTTGTCGGGTTGAACGCCGCCGCAGCCGACTGGGGGACATAGGCGACCTTTGTACCACGGATGCCGGCACGTTCGCGTTCGCTGAACGTTACCATGTCCTTCCCAGCGATCCGGACACTACCTCCGGAAATGCGACACCTCGACCGGGTATAGCCCATCAGTGTCAGGGCAATGGTCGTCTTGCCCGACCCGCTTTCACCGATCAACGCCACGATCTCTCCCGCGGCAATGTCCAGGCTCACACCCTTTATGATATCGACGCAGCGGCCGCTGTCGGTTGTCGCCTCAACTTTGAGATCACGTATTTCGACAAGGTTTTCCATTCAGGCGCTCCGGTCGCGAATTTTCTTCGGCAGGTTGTCGATCAGAAGATTGACGCTGATCGTCAGGCTCGCGATCGCCAGTGAGGGGACAATCACCGCAGGGGCGCCGAAAGGAAGCCCGCCGACATTTTCATGCACGAGGGCGCCCCAGTCGGCAAAAGGAGGCTGCACGCCGAGGCCCAGGAACGACAGGCCCGACAACAGCAACACGATGAAGACAAAGCGAAGGCCGAAATCCGCGAGTACAGGGCCTATGATGTTGGGCAGGATCTCCGAGCCGATGATGTAGAATATGCCTTCGCCGCGCGTGCGCGCCACCGTGATGTAATCCATGGTGTTGATGTTGACGGCGAGCGCGCGGGCGAAGCGATAGGCGCCAGGCGTGTAGATGACAGCGAGTGTGACGATAAGAACGGTGATCGACGAGCCAACGGCTGCGACAACAACCAAGCCCGAAAGCTTGCCCGGGATGGAGTTCATTGCGTCGAGAAACCGGCTCAGTGCTGCATCAAACCATCCGCCAATGACCGCCGCCGTCATGCCGAGCACGACGCCTGAGAAGCATGCGATGGAAACGGCCGCAAGCGAGATGCCAACCGTGTAACGGGCGCCCATGAGAACCCGCGAAAGCATGTCGCGGCCAAGATAGTCCGAGCCAAGCCAGAACCTGCTGCTCATCGCTCCGAAATAGTCCTCGTCAACGATCTCGCCGACCGGATGAGGAATGATATGCGGCGCGATGAGTGCCACGATTCCCCAGAAGACGATGACAGTAAGTCCAATCATGCCGACCCAGCTGAAGCGGTAGCCGAACTTTTGTAAAAGCGGAATGGATGGGTTCATGATCAACGCAGCCTCGGGTTGGCAAGAATGGCAACGATATCTGCGAGTGTAATCAGGCTAAGATAACCGACGCAGAAGATCATGGCGCAGGACTGGATGAGGGGTAAATCGCGCGTTGCCACCCCATCGACCATCAGCTTTGCGATGCCTGGATAATTGAAGATTGTCTCGACGATGATCACTCCGCCCACGAGGTAGGATAGTGATAGGGCGATGGCATTGACGATGGGGCCAACCGCGTTCGGCAAGGCGTGGCGCAAAATAATGCGGGGGCGTGAGGCTCCCTTGAGTAAGGCTGTCTCGACATAGGGTGTACTGAGAGTATCGATGACGGCCGCGCGGGTCATTCTGATCATCTGTGCCGCGACCACGAACGTCAGACTAATGACCGGCATGGCGTAGACTTTGAGCAATTGCCAAACCGAGGTGACGTCATTGGCGAAAGACAGCGCTGGCAGCCATTTGAGATAGACCGAGAACACGAGCACCGCTGCCGTCGCGACCATGAATTCAGGGATGGAGATGACGCCGATCGTAAGAATGGTCACTGAACGGTCATAGAGCGATCCGCGGAACATCGCCGCGGTAATGCCAAGCGTCAACGCAAGCGGCACGGCAAACATCGCGGTGATGCCGGCCAGTCTCATGGTGTTGACGAAGCGGCCACCGATCAGTTGGGCTACAGGGACATTGTTGACGTAGGACGTCCCAAGATCACCCGATGCCAGCCCGCCAAGCCAACGTAGAAACCGTAAATAGGCGGGGTCATCAAGATGCATGGCGCTGCGGAGTCCGGCGATGGCTTCCGGAGTAGCTGCCTGACCGAGAAGAATTGTCGCCGTATCGCCCGGCAGCATAGCCGTTGCGAAGAACACTGCGAAAGACACGATCAGGAGTGTCAGGGCAGCGATCAGAAGCCGAACTGCGATTAGATCGAGTACGTATCTGCTCAAGTGTGGGCCCCTGCTGAACAGAGTTTCAAGATGATGGACAAAGCCGCGCAGCGAAATTAAGGCGGATCGAGTATCAACGATGAAATGTTGATCCCGCCAAAAAGGGACGACAAGGCGATACGGTGACACCTCGTCGTCCGCTGCTTGTTAGCCATCCAGCCAGACATATTCGGCGAACGCATACCCCATTTGTCCACCCAGCGGGTTGGCTTCAAGGCCCTTCAGCTTTGCCGACAGAGCATCCACATTGGACAGAAAGACAGGGATGACGGTTCCGGCTTGCTCTGAGATCATGACCTGCATTTCATCATAGATCGCCTTGCGCTTCGCCTGATCAAGAAGACCACGCGCCTCGACCAGCATTCCGTCGAATTTCGTCGACTTGAACTTGCTCTCGTTCCACGGTGCATCGGACGAATAGAGCAGTGAGAACAGGATGTCGGGCGTCGGGCGCGGGTTGATATTGCCGAAATGCACGGGCGCCTTCAGCCAGTAATTCGACCAATATCCATCGGAAGGTACGCGTTGCACATCGAACTTCATACCGATTTCAGCGCCTGCCTGCTGAACCAGTGTGGCCATGTCAACCGACGACGTTGCGGCATCGGACGCAATAACCGGAATGGACTGGCCGACCAGTCCTGCCTTCTGGAAGTGGAACTTAGCCTTTTCGGGATCGAAGGCTTTCGGCTTCAGCTCGGCATTGTAATAGATGCTTGCGGGGGAAACAGGCTGGTCGTTGGCGAGCTCGGCAAGGCCGCGCATGACCGATTTCTGGATCTGCTCACGATTGATCAGGTTTTTCATACCGGCCACGAAATCGGCCTTGCTGCCCGGCTCCATATCCAGGCGCATGTTGAGATTGGTGTAGTTCCCGGACGTAGTCTGCGACAGGGCGAATCCCGGCTGGCTTTCGACCAGCTTCATGGAACGAGGTTTAATGGATGCCGCCAGTTGAATGTCGCCTGAAAGCAGCGCATTGACGCGCGCATTGTCGTCGCTGATGGCAAAATACTCGAAGGAATCGATGTGTGCACCCCCGGACTTGAAGTAGTTCGGGTTCTTGACGGCGACAGACTTGACGCCCGGTTCGAAACTCTCGAGCTTGAAGGCGCCTGTGCCGATGCCCTTGGAAAAGTCCGTCGTGCCGTCCTGGACGATCATGAAATGATGCATCGCCAGTATGGTCGGCAGGTCGGCATTGGGGTTTGCTAGGGTTATCTCTGCAGTCAGCGGGTCGATAGCCCTGACGCTGGTGATCTGCTTTGCGATCGAATTGACCTTGGAGCCAACATCCGGGTTCAAGTGCCGCATCAAAGAGAAGACGACATCCTGAGACGATAGGGTCTTGCCATCATGGAAGGTGACGCCAGAGCGCAGCTTGACCGTCCAGACCTTCGCATCCGAACTCTCCACGCGCTCGGCAAGCTCCATTCGCGTTACGCCACTCTTATCGAGGAAAGTCAGTCGGTTGTAGAGTGCGCAACAGCGGACATAGTCCGTCGACAGCGAGGCCTTGGCCGGGTCGAGCGTGTCAGCCGTCGATGCTGACCAGCCTGCAGCCTTGAGATGTCCGCCCGACTTGGGTGTTGCGGCAAGGGCGCTGGTGGCGCGTCCGAGAATTGTAGCTCCGGCCGTCATGGCAACGCCGCCTGCCATGAGCATGTGGAGAAGCTCGCGACGCGTGGCGCCGCGGCGAATGGCGCTTTCCACCATCGCGTCGTCTGACGAAGTCCAATTGAGAGATTTGTCGGTCATTTCATTCCCCTTTTTTCGTCTGGTTATCGGGCCGCCCGTCTTGAAGCAGGCTTTGCTCGTCGTTGCGTTGAAGGTTTGTCAGCTCCGTGCGGCAGCTGCAGCATCGGCAAGGCCGGCCATGGAGGTGAAGTGATAGTCGGGTTTGGTGAACTTCGCTGGCTCGATCGTGCCGCCATAGCCGTTCACCGCATGGCGCCGTTCGATCCAGCAATTCGTCATGCCCAGGTCCCGCGAGACACCGATGTCATGATACTGGCTCTGCGCTACATGCAGGATGTCATTCTTGTCTGCGCCTTCATCGGCCACGAACTCGAAGACCTTGTGAAAGAAGGCAGGGTCCGGCTTTTCAGTACCCGTATCGTCCGCCGTAAAGGCGCCATGAAAGGGATGTCCGAGCTCGGCAGAAAAATGATCGAACGCCCAACGACGGGCATTGGTCATGGCAATGAGGCGATAGTTGCGCGCCAGTCGTGCCATGGCCTCGGCGCTATCCGGAAAGGCCTTCCACGTCTTGGCGGAATCGCGCAAGCGTTCGCCTGAGGCTTTATCGACCGGCAAGCCGAGTGCCGGGGCAATGGCCAGATAGACACGAACGAGGTCGTCCGGAAACAGATCGGCATCCTTGGCATAGCGAGCCGATCGATAGAGGCGAAGTGCTTCCTCACCATCAATCGTGACACCTGCTTCCGCCGCGATTTCGCTAAGGCAGGACGTCAGCCCGCCTTCGAAATCGATTAGCGTTCCGACGACGTCGAAACTCATGTATTTGAATTCAGGCAGCGATTTACTCAATTTCATATCCCCAGTTTCGAACGCATAGGACACCGGTTGGGCGCGCCTGACGAAAGATTATGCTGTTCCTGATCCCGAGCGACCGGGCCATGCTGGCAAGACCCTCAAATTTCAGGGATGTAGGCCTTTGCTTTCTGCGAGTTTGGCACGTCCTTCGGGTCGTTGAAGCCGAATCTTCGGCATGCCGCGGCACAAAATTCTAAAATGACGCCTTGCGCGATATTTCGGAGGGATCGACTTAACACGGCCTTATTCCTTCAATGATCGGCGGACGTCCGGATCCTCCAGCGTCTGGTCGAGCGTCTTGGCTGTTCGTTCGAGAATGGCGTCGATGTCCTCATCGGTGCAGCAGAGCGGAGGAGCATATCCCAACACACCATTGGCGAATGCGCGAATGACGAGCCCGTTGCTCCAGGCACGGTCAAATAGGCGACGCGAAGCCTGTGCTTCTGCGGGCAGAGGTGTTTTCGCCGTCTTGCTGGATACCAGTTCGATTGCCGCCAACATGCCCCGGCCCCGAACATCGCCGACCAGAGGATGATCGCGGAGCGCCTCAAGCCCGGCCATCAGCCGCGCGCCAGCTTTTACTCCGTTTTCGAGCAAGCCGCCCTCGTAAAGCCTGAGCACTTCGAGGCCCACGGCAGCGCTGACGGGATGCGCCGAATAGGTGTAGCCGTGACCGACTGCGGATGTGCCGGCGCCATCGGCAATCACCTGATAGACATGGTCCGCCATAAATACTGCACCCATGGGTACATAGCCTGAGGTGAGCCCCTTGGCGGTCGTCATGAAATCCGGAACGATCTCATCTTCCGAGCAGGCGAATAGAGGGCCCGTGCGACCAAAGCCGGTTATGACCTCGTCAGCCACGAAGAGGATATCGAGTTCGTGACAGAGATCCCGGATGGCCTTGATCCATCCCTTCGGAGGGACGATCACGCCGCCGGAGCCTTGGATCGGCTCTGCATAGAATGCTGCTACCCGGTCACGACCAACTGCCTCGACCTTGGCGCGCAGGTGGGCAAGTGATGCCTCGATGATTGATGTTGCGTCCTCCCCGACCGGGTTGCGGTAAGGATAGGGTGATGGAATTTTGTGCTGCCAGTCGAACGGGATGCCAAAGCCTGCGTGAAAGTTCGGCAATGCCGTCAGGCCGGCACCGACCGTCGACGAGCCATGATAGCCTTGTTCAATCGAGATAAACTGGTCGCGTTGGGGTTGGCCCTTGGCGATCCAGTAGTAGCGGATGAAGCGGATCGTACTATCGACAGCATCTGAGCCTCCGAGGGTGAAGTAGATGTGGTTCAGGTCCCCCGGCGCACGGTCTGCCAGCTCGGATGCAAGGCGGATTGCCGGCTCGGATCCCAGACCGAAATACGCTGTCGCATAGGGCAGTTCCCGCATCTGGCGCGACGCCGCCTCGACGATTGAATCATGGCCATAGCCTGCATTGACGCACCACAACCCCGCGAACCCGTCGACCAATTGATGCCCGGAGGCGTCAGTCACCATTGCTCCCTTGGCGCTAGCCAGCACGCGAACACCTTGCTGCTCATGACCTCGATAGGAGGCGACTGGATGGACCAGGTGAGCACGATCAAGCTCGACGAGGGAATTGTTGAACATTTTCATCTCCGGATCAGCCAAGGGCCTGATTGGCAAGGGCAAAGGTGGTAACCGTCGAGGCGACGGACAGGGTGATGACGGGCCGGGCCATGATGATCCCGCCGCCGACATGGACAAGACCGTGATCTTGGAGCCAGGGGGCAAGACCGGTTCCGGCACCGGTGTCGACACGCAGGAAGGTGCCGTTTCGACGGCTTATGAAGTGTGAGACGAGGGCTTTGGCATCATCAAGATCCGGGGCAACAACCGGGCCTATGACCTCTCCTCTTCCGAACGGGCGAATGGCGGCGAATGCTTTTGCCTTCCCCTCGCGGCTGACCACGGCATATTCGCCGATCTCGGCAAGCCGTCGAATGAGATCGCCTCGGTCGGCGCCATACGCCGCTCTGTCGAGGGCGAGGATGGTTGGAAGGTCATCAGCGGTCGCGACTTCGGTGTTCGTGGGTGCAGCAATATTAACCGCAACTCCCTGATGCTGGACAATCGCTCCCATTTCGCGAAAGCCAAGCCTTTCATAAAGTGGCAAACCCTCGGCTGTGGCGATAAGGCGTAGTGGTCGATCGCCGGCAAGCGTCATGGCGGCTGCCATGAGCCTTCGTCCAAGCCCTCGTCCACGCATGCTTTCGTCTACGATCACCATGTTGATGGTCGCGCAGTCTTTGCCATAGGGTGTCATCAGAATTGTGCCGACAACATCCCCGGAGCCCGTGACCGCGACGAAGCCCTCGCTCAAGTCCAGGGCCAGTTGCCAGTCCTCCGGCCGATGCGGCCAGTTGGACTGATGCGACAGCCGGACGGCATCATCAAGATGCTCTAGCCCCATGGGTGTGATGACAATGTCGATATTCTGCATGGTGGCGTACCTTCATTTCTGAATATGAGTGTTGCCTTCAACAGGCCGGTAGATTGTCTGAAGGCGGCACCGGCGGCGATATCTTCAGCCGTAGGAGGACGTCGGCGCCGCATCTTATGCTGCGACCTGGCGATAGGCGTTGCCGGAAGAGGTTTTGTGAACGCGATCATGAGCTCCATGCCCAACCAAATGCCATTCCGGCCTGGAGATACGGAACTTTCTGCTTTCAAATCCGGCAATTCAGTCGACGCGCTCGCCGGTGACCGACCTATGATCTGACCATCAGCAACCGGCTCCACGGCCCGGCCTATCGAGGACGACGCGCATGACAACCTTTCGCCCGAAATTCATCACCTTCGACTGCTACGGCACATTGACCAATTTCCAGATGGCGGAAGCCGCACGCGACCTCTACGGTATGCACCTTGATGAGCCGAAGATGCTGGATTTCATCAAGAACTTCGCCGCTTACCGGCTGGACGAGATCCTTGGCGACTGGAAGCCCTATGCCGACGTTGTTCACAATGCATTGGAGCGTGCGTGCAAGCGCAACGGGGTTGCCTTCAAGGACGAGGATGCCCGGCTAGTCTACGAGCGGGTGCCAACATGGGGGCCGCATGCGGATGTGCCGGCCGGGCTCGCCAAGGTCGCAAAGGAAATTCCTTTAGTCATTCTTTCCAATGCGATGAATGCGCAGATCACGTCCAATGTCGAAAAACTTGGCGCGCCCTTTCATGCCGTCTACACTGCGGAACAGGCAAATGCCTACAAGCCGCGTTTCCAGGCATTCGAATACATGTTCGACATGCTCGGCTGCGGGCCGCAGGACATCCTCCATTGCTCATCCTCCTTCCGCTACGACCTGATGTCTGCCCATGATCTTGGGATCAAGAACAAGGTTTGGGTCAATCGCGGCCATGAGCCAGCCAATCCCTATTATGGTTATGTCGAGATCTCCGACATCTCCGGCCTGCCTGGCGTCGTTGGGCTCTAAGGAAAGACGAGACCCATGAAATACCTGTCCTACTGGCACGATACGGCATCGGCCTTCAATGGCGCAGTCGAAGGACCGATCGAGGGGCACTATGACGTCGCCGTGATTGGTGCAGGCTTTACCGGGCTTGGCGCGGCGCGGCAGCTTGCAAAGGCCGGGACGAAGGTGATCGTGCTGGAGGCGGACACCGTCGGCTCCGGTGCCTCGGGGCGAAACGGCGGCCATCTCAATAACGGTCTGGCGCATAACTACCTCGCGGCGAAGGCTGAGATCGGCAAGGAGCGCGCCATCGCGCTCTACCAAGCCCTCGACGCTTCGATCGACACGCTGCAGACAATCATCACCGAAGAAGGCATCGAGTGCAGCTTTCGCCGGGCCGGCAAGCTGAAGCTTGCCTCCAAACCACAGCATTTCGAAAGTATCTCGAAGAATTTCGAAGCGGTACATGCTGAGGTGGATGCGGATACGGCGTTGCTTTTACCCGCCGACCTCAGAGAGGAAGTAGGGTCGCCCTTCCACGGAGCCATGCTGTCGAAGAAGAGCGCGATGATGCATATGGGGCGTTATGTCACCGGTCTCGCTGGGGCGGCAAATCGTAGTGGTGCGGTTATTGCCGAAAAGGCTGCGGTCAAGGAGCATGGCCAGGCCAAGGGCCGACATGTGCTGAAGACCGCGAGGGGCATTGTGACGGCAGATCAGGTTCTGGTCGCAACCGGCGCATACACCACCTCTAATTTCGGTTATTTCCGCCGCCGCATCATCCCGGTCGGAAGCTTCATCATCGCCACTAGGCCGCTGACGGATGCTGAAGTTGCGGCTACCATGCCCGGCAACCGTACCTGCGTGAATTCGATGAATATCGGCAATTACTGGCGACTTGCTCCGGACAACCGTTTGATCTTCGGGGGCAGGGCGCGATTTTCGGCGACGTCCGATCAGCGATCAGACGCCAAAAGCGGAGCGATCCTGCGCGACAGTCTTGTGCGCATCTTCCCGCAGCTCGCGCATGTCGAGATCGATTATTGCTGGGGCGGGTTGGTTGATATGACCAGCGACCGCTTCCCGCGCGCGGGCTATCAAGACGGCATCTGGTACGCGATGGGCTATTCTGGGCATGGCGCGCAACTTTCCACCCATCTGGGCATCACATTGGCCGATGCCATGCTCGGGCGGCCGGACAAAAATCCGCTCAAAGGCCTTGATTGGCCAGCGGTTCCGGGGCATTTCGGCAAGCCTTGGTTCCTGCCTCTTGTCGGGCTCTATTACAAGGCACTCGACCGGTTTCAGTGACGCATGGACCGGTCTGGGTGTGTCGAGCAAAAAGGGAGTTGCCTTGGCGCCTCCCCTTTCGCGTTCGCGCAGACCAGGAAAGGCTCAACTCAGCCCGCCGATGTGGAAGGATTTCACTTCCAGATACTCCTCGATACCAGCCCTCGAACCTTCACGGCCGAGACCAGACTGTTTGACGCCGCCAAACGGTGCGACTTCTGTCGAGATGGCACCGGTGTTGAGGCCGACCATACCGAATTCCAGCGCCTCGCCAACGCGCCACGCGCGTTTCAGGCTTTCCGTATAAAAATAGGCTGCAAGCCCATAGGGAGTGCCGTTTGCGATCGCGAGGGCTTCCTCTTCGGTTTCGAAGCGGAAGAGCGGCGCCACGGGCCCAAAAGTCTCCTCGTTGGCAAGCTGCATGTCTGTCGTGGCGCCCGTGAGCACCATTGGCGCGGCATATTGTGCACCGCCCGGCATGTTCGTGCGGGTGGTGACAATCTTGGCACCCTTGGCAAGCGCGTCGTCAACGTGGCGGTTGATCTTGGCGATGGCGGCCTCGTTGATCATCGGCCCGATCGAAATACCGGGTTCGGTACCGGGTCCGACCTTCATGGCATTGACGCGGCTGCTGAGTTTTTCAGCGAAGGCATCATAGACCCCGGCTTGCACGAGCAGACGGTTGGCGCAAACGCAGGTCTGGCCGCCATTGCGAAACTTTGACGCGATAGCGCCTTCGACAGCAAGATCGAGATCCGCGTCGTCGAAGACGATGAACGGCGCATTGCCACCGAGTTCGAGCGACAGGCGCTTGACGCTATCGGCCGCGCCGCGCATCAGCAGGGAACCGACACGGGTCGAACCCGTGAACGAAATCTTGCGTACCGTCTCGTTCGCCATGATCTCGTTGCCGATGTCGGCCGGCATCCCGGTAACGATGTTGATAACGCCTGCGGGAATACCTGCTTTCTCCGCAAGCCAGCCGATAGCAAGGGCCGAATAGGGCGTGAATTCGGACGGCTTGATGACAATGGTGCAGCCAGCGGCAAGGGCAGGAGCGACCTTGCGGGTGATCATTGCGTTCGGAAAATTCCAGGGTGTGATGATGCCGCAGACACCGACCGGTTCCTTCAGGACGACGATCCGTCGATCTGGTGTGGGGGAGGGAATGGTCTGCCCCTCGATGCGCCGGGCTTCCTCGGCGAACCATTTGACGAAGGAGGCACCGTAGCGAATTTCACCGCGCGCTTCGTCCAGCGGCTTGCCCTGTTCGATTGTCAGTATCAGCGCGAGATCCTCGATATGTTCGAGCATCAGCGCTTGCCAGGCTTCGAGCAGTGCGGCCCGCTCTGCGTGAGTCTTCTTCCTCCAGGGGCCGTAGGCGCTAGCGGCCGCCTCGATCGCCATCCGCGTTTCTGTCGCTCCCATGTCCGGCACGGTGCCGACTACGGATTGGGCGGCAGGATCAATCACATCGATACTCCGGCCGGATGCCGCCAACATCCACTGGCCGCCGATCAACGCGTTTTGCCGGAAAAGGCCTGGTTCTCTTAGGTTCTGCATTTCTCTGTCCTGTCGCTAATCATAGAGCCGCAAGGATCGCTGCGGTGATTGCCTCTGTCCGGTCCTTGCCGGGAATGGTGCCGATCTCGCTTGCTGTCGTGCGTTCTACGGCTGACATGATGGCCGCTGCAGCTTCCGTTTCCCCCAGATGGTCCAGCATCATCGCGCCGGACCAAATGGTGGCGATCGGATTGGCGATACCGAGATGGGCGATATCAGGTGCCGAGCCATGTACCGGCTCGAACATCGAGGGCGCGCTCTTGTCTGGATTGATGTTCGCCGAGGCTGCAAATCCAAGTCCACCCTGAATGGCTGCGCCTAGATCGGTGAGAATGTCGCCGAAAAGATTGGAGGCGACGACGACATCAAGGCTTTCTGGCGCCATTACCATGCGTGCCGCCATCGCGTCGATGTGGTAGCTGGTGACCTCGATGTCAGGAAATTCGGCGGCCAGCTGCCGGGTCACTTCGTCCCAGAATACCATCGAGTATTTCTGCGCGTTCGATTTGGTCACCGAGGCGAGTCTCCCGCTGCGTGTGCGGGCTTGTTCGAAAGCGAAACGCAGGATGCGTTCGACACCGGTACGAGTGAAGATCGAGGTTTCGACCGCCACTTCATCGGCTGTACCCTGATGGATGCGGCCACCGGCGCCAGAGTATTCACCCTCAGTGTTTTCACGGATGCAGAGGATGTCGAAGGCATCTGCCTTCAGCGGACCCTGCACGCCTGGTAACAACCGATGCGGACGAACATTGGCGTATTGTACGAAGCTCTTGCGGATCGGCAGCAGAAGACCGTGCAGAGAAACCGCGTCCGGCACTTCCTGTGGCCAGCCGACAGCACCAAGCAGGATGGCATCGAAGCGACGTAGTGTTTCGATGCCATCCTGCGGCATCATCGCGCCCGTTTCCTTGTAGAAGGCGCAGGACCAGGGAAATTCGGTGCAATCGAGCGCAAAACCGAGCGAATTGGCAGCTTTCTGCAGTACCGACCACGCAGCGGCGGTGACATCGCGTCCGATGCCATCACCGGGAATAAGAGCAATGCTGTGGGTTTTCATGGTGGTTATATCCTCAAAGTCTGATCAAGACGCTCTTGCTCTTGCGATTGGCATGGAAGGCTTCGCGACCCAGATCCTTGCCGATACCTGATTGCTTGTAGCCGCCGGTTGGAAGGATATGATCGCGTGAACGGCCATAGCGGTTGACCCAGATGGTCCCAGCCTGAAGTTTCCGAGTGATACGGATTGCACGAGAAAGGTCGCGGGTGAAAAGGCCGGCGGCAAGTCCATAGGTGGGGTGCGCAGCTAGCGACAGAGCTTCTTCTTCGTCACGAAAGGTCTGAAGTGTCAGGACAGGGCCGAAGATCTCCTGGGTCACGGCTGCCGATCTTTCGTCGACGCCGGCAATCAACGTCGGGGCATAGAAGTAACCCGGGGCATCCATCGGCAGACCACCTGTAAGACATTCGGCGCCGGCGGCAACAGACGCGCAGATGATCGAATTAATACGCTGGCGCTGCTGATCTGAAATGATCGGAGAATACTGCGCCGCCGCATCCCAGGTTGGCATGGGTCGAACAGTATTCATGTGGCGAAGAATTGCGTCGACAAGTGGCGCTGCGACACTCTCTTCGACGATGAGGCGCGATCCGGCAACGCAGGCCTGTCCGGCATTGCTGATGATGCTGGTGGTGATCGCGGCTGCCGCCTTGTCGAGATCGGCATCTGCAAAAACGAGTTGAGGACTTTTTCCACCAAGCTCCAAGGTCATCGGTTTTATGCCCGTGCGGGCGACATTCTCCATGATTGCCGAGCCTGCGCGCGAGGAACCGGTGAAACTGACCTTGGCGATGTCGGGATGGCCGGTGATGGCATTGCCGGTCAATGGCCCATCCCCCAGGACAACATTGATCAACCCGGCTGGCATACCGGCGCGAACAGCAAGTTCCGCGAGATAGACGGCGGAAAACGGTGTCATTTCGGATGGTTTCAGCACCACGGCATTGCCTGCGGCGAGCGCTGGTCCGAGTTTCCACGCAGCCATGGAGATGGGAAAGTTCCAGGGCGTAATGGCGCCGACTACGCCATAGGGTTCGGTCATGATCATTCCGAGATTGCCGTCATCGGTCGGCACCAGGTCGCTGCCTTCCTTGTCGGCGAATTCAGCGAAGAAGCGGATTTGCTCGGTCGAGATGGCGATGTCGCCTTCAATCAGATGGCCGACTGGCCGGGTCGATGAAAGCGCCTCCAGTCTGGCCAGCGTGACCGCTTCCGTCTCAATCAGATCGGCCCACCTGTGCATCACGTTCAGCCGTTCGCGCGGACGAACCCCTCCCCAATTGCTTCTCTTGAGTGCGGTCTTGGCGGTCTCGACCGCACGGTCAACCATATCGGCGTCGGCTCGGGGGCAAAGAGCATATGCCTTGCCATCGGAAGGTCGATGCATCGGGATGACGCCATCGGCCGTAATGAGGCTTTCTCCGATGAAATGCCCGCTCGGCAGGGACAGACTGTCTGGATCGAAACTCAGAGTCATCAGGATTACCTCGGATCGCTATTTTGGGAGGCTACCGGATTGGTCCGAGTAGCTTGCCCCTATCACGGCAGGGGCGGCGGACGAAAACCCTGTTTTGGGGCCGCCGCGCAGCTTAATCTTCGGTGCTTTGTTGCTGCAGCTGCGGGATCTTGAAAGCCGCTGCCTTCCGCCTTCAAGCGGTTACGTAGACCTTGCGGACTGTCTCGATGGTCCGCCATGTGCCCACGAACCCGGGCTTCATGACGAAACTGTCACCGGCCTTGTAGGTTACCGGCTCACCGCCTTCCGGCGTGATTTCCACCAGGCCCGAAAGGATATGGCAGAATTCGAAGGTCTCGCCCTTGATCGAATGGGTCAGTCCCGGCGTTGCTTCCCATACACCCGTGTGGATGGTCTCGTTGCGGGCACTATCCTGCGCCCAGGTCTTGAAGGTCGGACTTCCGGAGATCAGCCGTTCCGGGGAAGGCGTGGATTCGCGCGGAGCAAAGGATGGGGTCGGGTCGATGGTTTTTAGAAGCGACATGGATTTTCCTTTCGGGTTGTACAAGTCAGTATCCGCGACGGCGGTCTACAAGACCTGTCGGATCGAGACCGGAGCGCAGGCGTTTGATGTTGTCGATGACGGCTTTCGCTGCGGAACGGGGCTGCGTGACACTCGCCACATGCGGTGTCAGCAGAATACGGGGATGGCTCCAGAAGATATGGTCCGATGGAAGTGGTTCTGGATAGGTGACATCGACGACAGCGCCGGAAAGATGGCCGCTGTCGAGGGCTGAGATGAGTTCGTCATGGTTGAGCTGTGGTCCCCGGCCCGTGTGAACGAGGCTAGCTCCACGTGGCAGATGGCTGAAGAGATGCGCATTGAGCAAACCGCGCGTTTCGACCGTTAGCGGAAGCAGGCAGATGAGAATGTCGGTTTGAGACAGCATCCGTGTCAGGCCGCCGTCTGCGGTATGACACGTTACGCCCTCAATCTCGCGTGGCGACCGGCTCCAGCCCGAGAGTTGGAAACCGAAGGGTTTCAGTCGCTCGAGCACCGCCTGCCCGAGCATGCCAAGGCCAAGGACGCTGACGCGTCGCTCAGGCGCCTGCACCGGGGCAATGCCTTGCCAAAGCCCGGCTCGCTGATGGTTCAGATAGGCCGGCAGGTCGCGGTGCAGCGCGAGCACGGCAAGCGTCACGTATTCCTGCATCATGCGAATGATGCCTTCCTCCACCATGCGCACAACCTTGACGTCAGGGGGTACATCGGCGATGCGGAACTGGTCGACGCCGGCGCCGATGGAAAACAGCACTTCGAGATTGCGGTAGCGCGGCAGGTTTTCCGGAACGGTCCAGGTGATCAGGTAACGCACGGAGTCAGGGTCAACTGTCTCGGGGTCTGTGGAAAAAGGCACATCCGGCAAATCCCGCGCAAAGGCTTCCTGGAAGATGGCGCCACGGTGGGCGTCAGAGTGAAATAGGAACGTCATGGGCAAGGGTCCATTCTGTGGGGAATCTGGGCACAGCAGCGCTTGCCGAGCGCCTCGATCATTGATTGGCAAGCGGAAAGCTCGCGTGTGAGGATGAATTCGTCCGGCTTGTGAGCGCGGCTGATGTCGCCTGGACCGCAGATGATCGCGTCTACGCCTGCTGCCTGGAACAGTCCTGCTTCCGTCCCATAGCTGACGGCGGCGAGCGGCTCCTGGTCGGTGAGTTCCGCCAGAAGATTGGCAAGATCGGTGTGGCGCGCCAAGGAAAGGGCAGGATAGGCGCTCAGTTCCTCCCATTCGACACCAATGCCGGATGTGCGTAGTGCTTCTGCGACCATGCGGATGGGCTCAAGGAGGGTGGCGGGATCGATCCCGGAGATCGCGCGCGTTTCGATGTCCAGCGTGCAGTGATCGGCAATAATGTTGAGCGCCTGCCCACCCTGGATCAAGCCGGCCTGCAACGAAGAATAGGGTGGGTCGAAAATCGGGTCGAAAGGGCCGTTTGCAAGAGCGTGTGCCGCCGACACAGTCGCTTGTAACACCGGTGCCATGGCATGGACGGCATTCACGCCGAGATCTGGTCGGGAGGAGTGACCAGATCTGCCCCGCAGTACGATCCGGGCCGCCGCCTTGCCCTTGTGCGCAAGAATTGGCCGCATGCCGCTGGGTTCGCCGATCACCGCGCCCAGCGGCGGCACACACAATTTGGGCAATCGAGAAAGGAGATGTGGCACCCCGCGACAACCGGCCTCTTCGTCATAAGAAAATGCGAGATGGATAGGCCGGATGAGGGGCAATGCGACAAGCGCGGGAACGGATGCCAGCACAGCGGCAAGAAACCCCTTCATGTCGGTGGTGCCGCGGCCATGGAGCCGTTCTCCGTCGATGCGCAGGACGAAGGGGTCGCCCGTCCAGGTCGTCTCCTGCGCGGGGACCACGTCCATATGACCGGACAGGATATAGCCGGCTTTGTCCGATGGGCCGATGGAGGCGAAGAGATTGGCCCTGTCACCCTCCGGTCCGGGAAGAACATGGGCGAGGATGCCGAAGCCTTCGAGATAGGATCTGATCCACTCGACGATCGCGTCATTGGACGTGCCGACGACCGACGGGAAGCCTACCAGCGCCTTCAGGATCTCGGTGGCATTCATCGCGCTGTCCTCATGCGGATTTTGGCACCGAGTTCGGTGCCTGGTATTGGTTCGACTTGCAAGATTAAGTGCGAACGGCATGAATGGCTGCCGAAAGCGACCGCCATACGATCAATTCTTGTGCCGGAGCGGGCCGTAGAAGCGGAATGTTCTGCAAGGGATGGCTAGGATGCTCGGACGCGAGGTCGTTGTGCGGGCGATGGGCAGATAGGCCATGGAGCACAGGAAAGGCGAACGATGGATTTGAAAGTGCCGGAAAAATTGCATGTCGATGCATTTCAGGTGCATTTCGCCGACGTGGCCGATGTCGACCTGGAGCAGTTGCATGCTTTGTCCATCGCGGTCGGCTGGCCGCACCGAGCAGAGGACTGGCAGGCTCTGCGAGACCTTGGACACGGTTTCGTGGCTCTGGACGACATCGATCGTGTTCTGGGGGCGGCCATGTGGTTCCCGCACGGCGAGACCTTTGCAACGCTTGGCATGCTGATCACGTCGCCGCGGCTGCAGACGAACGGGGCGGCAAAATGGCTGATGCAGCGTATCTTGTCCGAGTGTCCCGGCACGAGTTTTCGGTTGAATGCAACGCGCGCCGCGCGTCGCCTCTATCGTTCGCTGGATTTCGTGCAGCAGCGAACCGTTTTTCAGTGCCAGGGGAAAGCCCGCAAGCCGGGTCCGGCCCACGAACTGCCTGCCGGATGCGACCTTCGACGGCTCCGGGCAAGTGACCTTGATGCGGTGATCGCATTCGACGCACCGGCCTTTGCCGTTCCTCGTCCGGTCCATCTTGCCAGCCTGTTCGAGAGTTCGCTCTGCTACGGACTGTTTCGCGGCGAGGCGTTGGTGGCCTATTCCATGAGCCGCGCCTTCGGACGGGGCCACGTCCTGGGTCCGATCGGAGCCTTGTCGGTGGACGAGGCGATCGCCGTGGCCCGACCGCATGTGGACGCCCATACCGGTCGTTTCCTGCGCGTCGATACCCATTTCGGCACCGGTCCCTTCGCAAGCTTTATCCAGGACTGCGGCCTGCCGGTCTTTGATACCGTGACGACCATGACGCTCGGCGAAGGTGTCGATTACGGAACCGTCGGTGACGACAAAGGCGCGCTGTTCGCGCTCGCCTCGCAATCAATGGGATGACAAAGCACTCCCTCGTTTAAGGGTTGGTTTCCTGGCTGATCGACTGACTAGATAGCATTGGCACCAAAGTTCCATAATTTGGCCTATCTGATTTTTGCTTGTAGCCGCAAAGTTAGAATGTCCTGTTTCTGCAAAGTTAAAGTGTCACACTCCCCGCGTTTGATAGCGCGGAGACAAGCGGATGGGGTTGATAGCGATGAGCGAGCGAGATCTGCAGCGGATCGAGGTTTTATCGAAGGTCATCGGCGGTCGGATGACGATGGTGTCGGCGGCACATGTTCTCGGCCTGAGTGAGCGCCAGGTGCGTCGGCTTCTGCAACGGATGCGGACTGGCGGCGCGGCGTCGATCCGGCACAAGGCGATTGGCCAGACGTCGAACAACCGGATCAGCGACGGTATTCGGGATTACGCGGTGACGCTGGTTCGCGAACGCTATGCGGATTTTGGACCGACACTGGTGACCGAGAAGTTGGCCGAGCGGGATGGTTTGCATGTGTCGCGGGAGACGGTGCGCAGTTGGATGGTCGATGCCGGTCTTTGGCTGTCGCGCAAGCAGCGCCGGACCTTTCACCAACCCCGACTGCGGCGCGAATCTTTTGGCGAGTTGGTGCAGATCGACGGGTCTGAGCATCGCTGGTTTGAGGACCGCGGCCCGTCGTGCTCGCTTCTGGTGTTCGTTGACGATGCAACCGGCAAGTTGATGCAGTTGCGTTTTGTCCGCTCGGAAAGCGCCTTCACCTATTTCGAAGCACTGGAACTCTATCTCAAACACCATGGCGCGCCGATCGCCTTTTATTCAGACAAGCATTCGGTGTTCAGAGTGGCGAAGAAGGATGCCAGGGGCGGCCAGGGCATGACCCAGTTCGGGCGTGCGCTTTGCGAGCTAAACATAGAGATTCTTTGTGCTAATTCGAGCCAGGCCAAGGGCCGGGTCGAGCGGATGAACCGGACGCTGCAGGACCGGCTGGTTAAAGAGTTGCGGCTGGCTGGGATCGGCTGCATGGACACGGGCAATGCGTTCCTGCCGGGCTTCATGGAGGACTACAACAAACGATTTGCGGTCGTCCCTGCCCGGCCCGATGACCTGCATCGCCCAATGAACCTGACGCCGGATCGGCTGGCTCAGATTCTGTGCAAGCGGGAGCAGCGCTATGTCGGAGCGCAGCTGACATTCTCGTTCGAGCGTAAGCGGATCATGCTGCAGGAAACCGAAGTAACACGCGATTTGGTCGGTCGCTACGTCGAGACCTATGTCTATGCAGATGGCCGCCTGGATGTCCGATGGAAAGGCTATTGCCTGCCTTACAAGGTGTTCGACAAGGACCAGCGGGTAACGCATGCAGCGATCACCGAGAACAAGCGGCTCGGGGATGTTCTGGCCTATATCAAGGAGCGCCAGGAGCAGCAGGACAAGCCGAAGGTGAAGAGCAACAGCGAGAAGAACGGCTACGTTAAACGTGCTCGCGGGCCGGGCCGGCGGAAGGAATTCATGAGCGATCCGGCCGTGATTGCACGGCGGGAGAAAGCGCTGTTGCGGCAACGGGCTGCCGAGTAAGGCGTCTCAAAGCTAAAGCCGAAGAGGTGCGCCCCACCCGCCCCGATCTGATCTTGCAAGCGGATCTGCCGCCCGGATCGGGGCTGAACGGTGTGCTGTATGGCGAGTAGTCGGACATTTCTACTTTGCAAACCAGCGGACATTTCAACTCATCCGCCACAATGGTCTGGTTCCGCGCTCGAGACTCAGGTTTTGTACAAGTCTCCGTGCAATCCTGCCCCCGCAACCACTGAAACTTGTAACCGACGCCATGAAGCATCCTCCGCTGCGAGGACCGGCTCGAACCGGTGCAAATACGCCATCTTCTCAGCTCTATCCTTGAACTCACCCGCCTTGAGCTAGGTGCCGCTGACTTCGCGGTCGTCAAGGATGCCAATGTCGGCCAGCTCCGATGTGCGGCGAACTCACTTGCGAGGTTTACCTGTATCTCAATTGAATGCTCGTCCTGGCGATCTGTCGGGTAGAGAGCATAGATGATGACAATCGACATGAAAGTGGAATCGCGAAAAGAATGATCCGAGCGAACGTCCCCTTGTTGATGAACAGACTATTTTCTGAACCAGATTGAAAAAGCACGCCGGCTGCCTCGGTCAGGCGAGTTGCCTCAATGTTGAATTGCGGACTTCCGACTGACGGTCGCTAGCGACACGGCGTTTGTGACGATTCTACTCACCGACCAAGGAAAACATCAGAACCGACCGGTGGCGGACCATCTATGCCGGGAGTCGCATAACGCTCGGCCCCAACCGCCCACGATTGTAGCAACCTGCGCGAGGCTGTAACAGGTTTGAAAACCGAACGGCCCGTAGGACACCATGGATCTCGAACCACGCCTGCTTCGCTACCTGCTCGCAATCGATCGTGCCGGGTCTTTCCAGAAGGCTGCCGAGGCTCTCGGCATCTCGCAGCCGGCACTGTCTGTCAGCATCGCGCGACTGGAAGATATAACCCGTATGCATCTCGTTGACCGCGGGCGGTACGGCGCCATCCTGACGGATACGGGCCGGATCCTGATCCGGCACGCCGAAAGCATCGAGTCTATCCTGCAACTTGCACAGACGGAACTCGAGGCTCGTCGTCGTGGCGCCGAGGGGCCATTACGCGTGGGAGGAACACCGCTGGCAACGGGAAGCATCCTGCCGCGGGTGATCGCGCAAATGCTTAAGGAAGGCGGCAATGTCGCGGTTACCGTGACGGAGGGTACCGACGAGGAACTGATGGAGCGGCTCCTCACCCACGAGATTGATCTGGTCATTTCCAATGTCGGACAACGGCCAACGCCCGATGGCGTTGAGGAGACCCCCCTTTTTACCGCCCGCTCCGTCATTGTCGTCAGAGCCGGTCATCCGCTTGCGGGCAGAGAACAGGTCTCACTCGTGGAACTCACCGATTCCACCTGGGTGATGCCGCCGCCGGGGGGTGCATTCCGCAAGCAGATCGAGGCGCTCTTCATGATCAACGGTCTTGCTTTTCCCGCCAACCTCGTTGAGGCGGCGCCATTCAGCGTGCTGAAAGCCATCGTCGAGCGGTCCGACGGTGTAAGCATCCTTTCGGACCAGTTCCTGCGCGACGAAATCCGGCGCGGCATACTCACTGCAATTCCGCTGGCAGAACATATCGCGACACGAAAATTCGCAATGCAGAAGATTGCCGGCAGGCAGCTCAATCTTCTTGGACAGCGTTTCGTTTCAGCTGCAAGGGACCTGTCCATGGGGATCGATGAGGAATGAAGGCAGGTCGAACACCGAGACCTGACCAACGATCTACTCAACCTATCCATAATCTGATGTTATAATCACTGCCCATTCTATTATTTGACGAATGGAATGTGGCGGCGATAGTGTTCTTCCGGGACACAGGAGGAGGACGCGACATTGATTTCCAAACTGCTTCTAGCAACAACCACCGCCACGGCACTCTGCTTCGCGGCCTGCGCGAACGCCCAGGAGGTGAAGGGCGAAGTCATTCATCAATGGACCTCCGCCGCAGAATCTGCTGGCGTCAAGGTTCTGGCCCAGAAGTTCACCGAACTCGGCGGGACGTGGGTAGACAACGCCATCTCCGGCGGGCCAAACGCCCGCTCGACGGCGGTCAATCGCGTCGTCGGCGGCAACCCGCCGGCCGCCATGTTGTTCAATACAGGCGCACAGTTCGTCGAACTTCAGAACAACGGCCTGCTCCGTGACCTGACCGAGACGGCCAAGGCCGACAAATGGCAGGATAAATTGCCCGCAGCGCTTTTGAATTCCGGGATGGTTGACGGCGAATACTGGGCGCTGCCTATTTCCGGCAACGGTGCCAACTGGTTCTGGTTCAACAAGTCGATTCTCGACAAGATCGGCGTTGCCAAACCGAAGAACTGGGACGAGGTCTTCGCGGCGTTCGACAAGGCCAAGGCCGCTGGTATCACACCGTTCACGCCGTCCGGCGAGCCGCGGTGGCAGCGCCTGATGTTCAACGCCGTCGTCCTGAGTGTCGCCGGCCGAGAAACCTATGACGCCGTCATCTACAAGCGCGATGCCTCCGCCGTTCGCGGCGAGAAGTTCAAGGCTGCCGTCAAGATCTTCGAAAAGCTGCGGGATTATTCTGACTCCGGCACGCCTGGCCGTTCCTGGCCGGATTCGACCAATCTCGTGATTTCTGGCAAGGCCCTGATGACGCAGGGTGGCACTTGGCTGAACGGCGCCTTTGCAGCCGCCGGCAAGACGGCCGGTAAGGACTATGAATGCGCCATCATCAATGCTGACCAGGGTATGGTGATCTCGGGTGATGTATTCCTTTTCCCGGAGCCGAAGAATGCGGCGATGACCAAGGCGCAGGATCTGCTCCTCAAGGCTTTCGCAGACGTTCCGACCCAGACGGCCTTCGCTGTCGCCAATGGCACGATCCCGATCCTCAAGGGCGCGGATACGTCCAAGCTCAACCCCTGCATCGCGGAAGCGTCGCGTTTCTTCAACGATCCCAAGCTTTCCACCGGCAGTGATCAGATGATGTTCAGCCCGGCAATCGTTGGTGCAGTCGAGGATGCCATTACCCGCTTCTCGACCAAGGGTGGCCTCACCGCAGAGCAGTTCATCGAAGCCTATGCAAAGGGGCTCTCCGCGAGCTGACCCGCAAACGATAGGGGGAGCGTGTTTCGCCACGTCCCCCGAATGACCAGATATTCGGAGTTTCTTTCGTGTTTGTGAGGTCGCCTTCAAGCAGTCGCCTTCAGGCGACCCTGACGCTCGTCCCCGTCGCATTCGTCGTTCTGTCCGTTTATGTCGGCGGCGTGTTGTGGGCCGCGGGCATTTCCTTTACCCGCTCGTCCATGTTGCCGAACTACAGGTTCGCTGGCTTTACTCAGTACATAAACCTGTTCTCGAATGCCCGGTGGCAGGTTTCGCTCGGTAATATGGCGCTGTTCGCCGTGATCTTTATTCCAGTCACGCTGCTGATCGGGTATTCGATGGCTGCGATGATCAACCGCGGCGTGCGTGGCGAAAATGCGCTGCGGACCATCTATCTCTACCCGTTCGCCATGTCGTTTATCGTCACCGGTCTCGTCTGGCGCTGGCTGCTTGACCCCAATTTCGGCATTGCCGACGTGGCGCGCAAGCTAGGTTTCGAGAATGCCTCCTTCGACTGGATCGTCAATGCTGACATGGCGCTCTTCACGATCGTCATCGCCGCAGTCTGGCATTCGTGTGGTCTCGTCATGGTCGTTTTGCTGGCCGGTCTGAGGGGCGTCGACGACGACTTATGGAAGGCGATCCGTATCGAGGGCATTCCAGCCTGGAAGGCTCATCTCTTCATCATCATGCCGAGCATCGGTGCCAGCATCGCGACTGCCTTGGTGTTGATGTCGCTTACGGTCGTGCGCATGTTCGATGTTGTCGTAGCCATGACCGGCGGTGGCCCGGGTATCGCGACGGATGTTCCGGCCAAGTTCATCATCGATCATATGTTCGAGCGCCAACAGGTCGGCCTTGCATCCGCCGCGGCCACGACGCTGCTGCTTCTCGTGCTGGTGATCGCAGTACCGCTTCTCTACCTGAAGAGCCGTCGCAAGGGAGCTGCACAATGACCATCACAAACGGTCCGGTTCTCGTTCGCCGCAATGCTTTTGCCGCCCCGCTTTCGCGCATTTTGGTCTATGTGCTGCTGATCGCCATTGCGATCGCGGCGCTGGTGCCGCTCTACGTGATGATCGTCACCGCGTTCAAGTCGATGGAGGAGATCCGCTCGGGTACATTGCTCTCGCTGCCGCATGCGTTCAGTTTCGAGCATTGGCATAAAGCCTGGAATTCAGCCTGTACCGGCCTGCGCTGCGAAGGCCTGAAGGTGGGATTTGTGAATTCCTTCCTAATCACCATTCCAAGCGTTTTCCTGGCTATCGCCGTGGGTGCGGTGACTGGCTATACACTGAGCTTCTGGCGGGTGCGCTTCGCCAATGTCCTGTTCACGGTCATGCTCATCGGCGGGTTCTTCCCCTACCAGGTTCTGATCTATCCGCTGGTTCGCATCACCTCGACTATCGGCCTGTTCAATTCGCTCGCGGGTGTGATCTTCGTCCATGTCGTCTTCGCGCTGCCGGTCGTGACGCTGCTGTTTCGCAACTACTTCGCGTCTATACCGATTGACCTGTTCAAGGCCGCGCGGATCGATGGGGCCGGTTACTGGCGGATTTTCTTTTCCATTCTGCTGCCGATGTCCGTTCCGATGATCGCGGTGGCCGGCATCCTGCAGGTCACCTTCATCTGGAACGACTATATCGTCGGCCTCGTCTTCGGCGGTATCAACTATGCCCCGATGACCGTCCAGCTCAACAACATCGTGCACTCCACCTACGGGGAACGGGAATACAACGTGGAGATGGCGGCGACGCTGCTCACCTCGGTCGTTCCCCTGCTCGTCTACTTCACGTCGGGCCGCTGGTTTGTTCGCGGCGTAGCATCCGGCGCCGTGAAAGGCTAATCATGACAGGCGTACAGCTTCGCAACCTTGCCATCCGCTATGGAAGTGTAGAGGTTCTCAAAGGCATTAACCTCGAGATTCCTGCTTCGGAATTCATCGTGCTGCTCGGCCCCTCCGGCTGCGGCAAATCCACGCTCCTGAACGCAATTGCTGGCCTCCAGGATGTGGCTGAGGGCCAGATCCTGATCGGCGAGCAAGACATGACCGATGTCGAGCCGAAGAACCGCGGCATCGCCATGGTCTTCCAATCCTATGCGCTCTATCCGCGCATGAGCGTGCGCGGCAATCTCAGCTTCGGCCTCAAGGTAGCCAAGGTGGCAAAACCGGAGATCGAAAAGCGGGTCGCACATGTGGCAAAGATGCTGCAGATCGAGCCGCTGCTTGACCGCAAGCCAGCGGAACTCTCAGGCGGCCAGCGCCAGCGCGTGGCTATCGGACGTGCTGTGGTGCGCGATGCGGGTGTCTTCCTGTTCGATGAGCCGCTTTCCAACCTCGACGCGCAGCTACGCTCGGACCTGCGCGTCGAGATCAAGCGGCTTCACCAGCGCCTCAGGTCCACGATGATCTACGTGACCCATGACCAGATCGAAGCAATGACCCTGGCGGACCGCATCGTGGTGATGAAGGACCGCATCATCCAGCAACAGGGCACGCCGGACGAAATCTACAACAGGCCCGCGAATACGTTCGTGGCCCGCTTCGTGGGGTCGCCTGCCATGAATTTCCTGGACGGCACGATAAGCGGCGGCGATGCGATCGTTGATGGGCAGGCCGTGCCCATTGCCGCAGGCCTCTCTGCGCCACTTGCGGACGGACGCAAGGTGATCGTCGGGGTGCGCCCCGAGGATGTGACGATTCATGCCGATGCACCTGGCTCCGGCCTTGCGGCTGACATCGACGTGGTCGAACCGATGGGTCCGGAAAAGCTGGTGTGGTGCAAGCGGGGTGAGATCGGCCTGTCCGTCAAGGCGCCGTCCTCTGCCACGGTCAGGTCAGGCGACCGCGTCCGGCTCGGCTTCGCGGAACAAAAGCTGCATATCTTCGACACAGAGACTGGAAAGCGCATCCAATGACCGGACATATCTTGAAGAAGCTGGCTGCTCATCCTTTCAACCTGGATGACAAGGCCCTCGCCTGGGTCCGATCTACTTTCGAGGGGCTGTCGCTTGACGAAAAACTCGGCCAGATCATGCTACCGCTTTGCCGCGACCTGTCCACCGAAAGCCTTTCGGTCCCGCTTTCGCGTCATGTCGGCGGCATCCATCGCATGCCTTCCCGCACGGAGCAGGAGCTTCGAGCCAGCGCCGACTACCTCCAGACGCGGACTGCCATTCCGCTGCTGATGACCTGCGACATCGAGTTCTCCGAAAAGAGCAGTGTCTCGGCCGGTACGCCCTATCCCAATCAGATGGCAATCGCCGCCACGGGCGATCCGGAACAGGCGCGCCGTATGGGTGTGGTCGCGGGGAGGGAGGGTGCCTACCTTGGCTTCAACATCACCTGGACGCCAGTCGCTGACCTGGCCTTCAACTTCCGCTCCAACGTGGTCAACACCCGCTCCTTCGGCTCCGATGTCACCACCGTCATGGCGATGACCGCCGCTTACCAGCAAGGCGCTCGCTCTGCAGGCTTTGCGAGCAGCGTCAAACACTGGCCGGGCGACGGCCTTGATGACCGCGATCAGCATTTCGCCACGACACACAATACCTTATCGATGCGCGAGTGGCGCGACACGTTCGGGAAGATCTACGCGGATACGATTGCAAACGGCGTTCAGGTCGTCATGGCCGGTCATATCACACTTCCCGCCTTTACCGCCGAACTGGGCGCGGCGGCCCGCAGCCCGGCCCACATGCCAGCGACGCTCAACTTCGATCTCTGCACGACCTTGCTTCGCGACGAACTGGGCTTCAACGGTCTTGTGGTATCCGACGCCTCCGGCATGGTCGGCTTCAATGCCCGTGGGCCTCGTAGCGAACTCGTGCCGCTTTGCATCGCGGCCGGCTGCGATATCCTGCTTTTCCCGGACGATCTCGACGAAGACCTCGGGCACCTGAAGGCCGGCCTTGAAAACGGCGCCCTGACGCAGGAACGCCTTGATGAGGCAGTCTTGCGTGTTCTCGCACTCAAGGCGTCCATGAACTTGCACCACACCGGCGGGCGCCCATCGGCCGAAGACGATCGCGCCCGCTTGATCGGTCTCGCCCAGCACGCCGAATGGTCGCGAACGGCGTCGGAGGCCGCCATTACGCTCGTCAAGGACACTCAGGGCCTGCTGCCGCTCGATCCAATCCGGCACAGGCGGGTTCTTCTGGCGCAACTCGACAATCGGATGAGCCCTTCCGGTCCGCTTCCGCAGCTTCTGGTCGCTGATCTTCTCCGCGAGCGGGGTTTTGAGGTTTCCCTTCATCGCAAAGGCGAGCCAATCGATGCGGCATCCTACGATATTGGCATGTATCTGATGGCCGAGGAGGGCGTTTCTGCCAAGGAAAACCTCGGGCCTCGTTGGGAAGATCTCCACGGCCTCTTTCCCCATTCGATGGAACGGCTTTGGAAATACCTTCCGACGGTCTACGTTTCGCTTGGCACGCCATTCCTGCTTTACCATATGCCGGAATGCCAAACATTCGTGAACGGGTATGCGGCGGTTGCGCCGGTACAACAGGCGCTTGTGAGGGCATTGATTGGGGAAATCGAATTTGTTGGGCGGAGCCCGGTTGATCCGAGCTGCGGCCTTGAGGAGGCACTGCTTTAACAATCTCGCAGTCTCCACCTGTGCGCGCTCGTAAGCTGGTTCTTGATCGCATCGCACGACGTCAGCCCTTCTGCGATTGGCAGAAGGACAGAACCAATGAAGTGCTGTTCACCAGCTGCTGAAGTCTCGTCCGGCTGCGATCACAGCCTCGGCCACTTCCGCTCCGATTGTCAGAGCAGATCGGTAAATACTCGCGCTGCGATCTGCTAATCGGTTTGAGGGGCGCTCATCGGTCCTGATGTCATGCCCGTTCAGGTCGGAGCAGAATCTCAGCGGAGACACCGGCGGCAATTCGATAGCGCCACGATCCCAAGTGCGGCAGCAACTCCACTGACCCAGAACCGACCGGCTTGGGTTCAGGCTGCGCGCATTCGGGGCGAGCGCTTAGATTATGTGTTGGTTGAAGATCAATGCGCTTGGATCCCGAAGTCGAGCACGATGACGCCAAGAATCAAGGCCGAAAGCCAGCGCCTGAGCTTAAATCGACCCCATGCAGCACAAATAAGCAATCCACCAAGCCAGACATTGGCCTGGGTTCATCGCCCAAATATTGCCCACCGATGAACCTAGGTTAATCATTTCCTCCATTGGATATACCACGTAGTACATTATACGTTATGTGCTATGCGGTCGGATAGCGGACGTGCTGAAAGCTTCGACGCGCTACAGATTGGGCGAGACGGTGGGGCAGCGCGCGGCGCGTCGTTGGAGGAAGGGATACGTGACAGATATTGATACCGCCAAGGTTCCGGCCGAGAAGCGGACAAAATCCTTGACTGAACAGGCCTATGCCATTTTGCGCGAACGAGTTATCACCGGCATTCTTCCGCCCGGCGCCGAGGTGTCTGAGCCTGAACTTGCCGAGCAGTTGCAAATGAGTAAGACCCCCGTGCGTGAGGCCTTAGCAAGGCTCTGCGTCGAGGGATTCATGGAAGCCTATCCCCGGCGAGGCTACCGCGTTACACCCGTTACGATCAAAGATATGAATGATCTCTTTTATGTACGTGGCGTGCTTGAGGGCGCAGCGGCTGCCCTTGCTGCCCAGCATCTGACGATTGAGGAAATGGACCGGCTCGATGAGCTGGCAGATGCTAGCTACGTGATGGGCGAGGAGATGAGCACGCGCACCTTCGTCTCACGCAATGAGCAGTTTCATTCCTTGATCGCGCAAGGATCACGCAATCAGCGGCTCCACACTCTGGTGATGAGTCATCTGGAGGAATGCGCACGGTTGTTCCACATGGGCACCCGCGTTCGCGACATCAATCCGGAGACAACCAACGATCACCACCGGATCCTCGCCCATCTGCGCGCGCGCGATGCCGAGAAAGCCCGACAGGCAATTATCGACCACAACGAAAATACCCGGAAGGGATTGTTGGCCGCGCTCATTTCAAACAGCGCAGCCGGTTTGACGCTTTAGAGATATATTTGGAATTATACCTAGTCGGCCAATGTGTGATGGGGTTCGATCGGCTCAGCTGCTTTTTGCCAAGGTTCTGTCTGCGTCAGCTGAAGCACAAAACCGAAGCACCGCCAGCAGCCTGAACCGAGAGAGAGCCCGCCGTGATCCCGGCGGCAAGGCAGGCTCCGGCATCTGCGGCGGAGAGCCAGGCATCGATGAAACCGGCATTGAAGGCATCGCCCGCACCGGTCGTATCGACCACGTTCACGGGTTGAGCAGGCACGTGCAGCATCTCCCCTTCCGTCGCAAGCCAAGCGCCTCTGGCACCATCTTTCAGGACGACATGTGGAAAATGCTGCGTGAGTTGTGCAAGAGCTTCTTGCGGATCTGATAACCCGGTAATAGCTTCTGCCTCTTCCCGGTTGGGCAGGAAAAGATCTACGCCGCGGCAGGTGGCAAGCAGGTTTTCATCATAGATGAGATCTGCATCCCAGCTTGGATCGAGCGACACCGTAAGACCTTGCTCCTTCGCAAGCGCGATCAGGTCGGGAATCTCGTGCAGGGTCGCATATTCAGCAATATGCAGATGGCGGGCATGAGACCAGGCGACTGCGGCCTCCAGCGTCGACGGACGCGCAGACCCAGCCCGCTTGGTGAGGAATGCCCGCTCGTCTCCAAGCACTGTTACCGCCGTAAGCTGCGGTCCGGCCTCAACAGAACATTCGACAAAGCGCAGATTGACGCCCGTCGCCTTGATCTCGGCGCCTGTCTGGGCTGACAGCGGATCCACGCCCAATCTGGCAACCAACGCCGTTTCACGCCCCAGATGTTGCAGGTGAGCCGCGGTGATATAGGCACCGCCGCCTGCCGAGATCGTCAGGCCATTAGCAAAGATTTCGCGACCGAGAACGGGCAGGCCGGAAAGGCCCGTAAAGATAAGGTCGCTATAGATGCGTCCGATGCTGAGCACCGCCGTGCGCTGTGCGGGCGTTTCCATCATGCGCGACCTAGAAGCCGCTCCGACTTTGCATCGAAGAGATAAAGGCTGCCGCTCTGGGCATGGCACGTCAGTTTGCTGCCGACTGCCGGAACGAACTTCTCCCGCGCCGTTGCGACGATGGATACACCGCCGACATCCAGATGAACCAGTGTTTCAGGGCCAAGCGGCTCGACAGCCGTGACCGTGCCGGTGATCGACGTTCCGTCCGTTCTGGTCTCAACACTGCCATCCACGCGCGCCACCAGATCGTGCGGACGGATACCGATGAGAATGTCTCCGCCCGAGGCTGGCCCGACCTGATCGCCATCACGACGGCCGTTGAGGAGGTTCATGGACGGGCTGCCGATGAAGCGGGCCGTGAATACATCCACCGGACTTTCATAGAGTTCGGACGGCGTGCCGACCTGGAGAATATGGCCGTCCTTCATGACCACGATCCTGTCCGCCATGGTCATGGCTTCCACCTGATCGTGGGTGACGTAGACAGTCGTGGTTTTCAGGCGCTGATGCAGCCGCTTGATCTCGATGCGCATCTGGGCGCGCAACTGGGCATCAAGGTTCGACAGGGGTTCGTCGAACAGGAAGGCCGAAGGATTGCGCACCATGGCACGGCCGATGGCGACGCGCTGGCGCTGACCGCCGGACAAAGCTGCCGGACGCCGGTCGAGGTAGGCGTCGAGGCCCAGAATGCGGCTTGCCTCTTCGATGCGCTTGTTCTTTTCCGCCTTGTCCAGATTCGACGTATAGAGACCAAAGCCGATGTTCTGGCGCACCGTCATATGCGGATAGATCGCATAGTTCTGAAAGACCATGGCGATGTTGCGCTGCTTGGGCTCGCGCTCGTTGACGACCTCATTGCCGATTTTCAGCTCGCCACCGGAGATCTCCTCAAGGCCCGCAATCATGCGAAGCGTCGTGGACTTGCCGCAGCCCGAGGGGCCGACGAACACGACGAATTCACCATCGGCAATATCGAGATCGATACCCTTGACGGCCTCTACCTTGCCGTAGCGCTTGACCAGCTTGTTGAGTTCAATCGTCGCCATCAGCGGGCTCCCGTCAATGCGGTGAATTTCTCGTTGAGTTCGGTGGAAGCCTGCGCTTCGCGAGCCGCGCTTTCAGAGGCGGCGCGTTCAAAAGCCTCAAGCGTTTGCCGGTAAGCCGAAATGGCCTCATCCATCGGTTCCGGGGCAGGACCGCCGAAACGCTTGCGAACCGCAACGAAATGCTCCGGCGATACAAGCTTCCGGAAGGTTGGCTCGTCCAGTTGCGGATCGCGATTGGTTGAATGGCGAAATGCTTCAAAGAAGGGCTGGAAGCCGTGATTGGGCAGATCGCCCTTGGACGCGACCACGCTTCTGGCGGTTGCGGCGGCAATCTCGTGTGCTTCACGGAAGGAGAGACCTTCAAGCCGCACCAGCGAATCCGCCAGCTCCGTGATGGTGATGCAGGAGCGGCGGATATTCTCATCCACCCGTTCAGGGTCGATGCTGATCTGGCCGATCAGGCTTGCGAGAAGATCCAGCACGCGCGAGGCGGAGGCAAAGGCTTCGTATCCCGCGCCCTGACTTTCTCCTTCGCTGTCATTCATGTCGGTGAACGGCGTATTGTGCATGATATCCAGCATCGTGCGGGCACGACCGAAGGTCTGGCTCGCCAGATGCCGCAAATGCTCGATCGGCACCGGGTTGCGCTTTTGCGGCATGATGGAAGAGATCTGCACGAGCGCGTTTGGCACATAGATCTGCCCGACCTCGAAGCTCGTCCAGAACTGGAAATCCTGAATGAGGCGGCCCAGATGCAGGAACATCAGCTCGATCGCGGAATAAGTGGAGGTGGTGTAATCCACCGCCGCTATGCAGGAATAGGAGTTGCGCTGCGCCCGCGCAAAGCCAAGCAACTGGGCGACACGGGCCCGGTCTATCGGGAAGCCTGACGTCGTAATGGCCGCGGCACCCATGGACGAGAGATCGACAATGCGGCGCGCTTCGGCAAAGCGCTCGATATCGCGGATCAGCACTTCAATTGCAGCCGATAGATAGTGGCCGAACGTCGTCGGCTGGGCTGGCTGGCCATGGGTATAGGCAACGATCAATGTCGTCTTGTTGCGTTCCGCCGTATCGATCATGGCAGCCAGCAGTGTCCGTGCCTTGACCATCAGCGCATCGATCCGCTGCTTCAGGCCAAGCTTGAAAAGCGTATGATCGATGTCATTGCGCGAACGTGCGGTGTGCAGGCGGCCTGCAATATCGACACCGATACGGGCTTTCAGCTCCTTCTCGATGAGGAAGAAATAGTCCTCCACCTCGCCTGTGTAGACCAGCATGGAGGGATCGATGTCCCGATCGATCTCGACGAGGGCTTGCGCAATTTTCGCCGCTGTCCCGGTATCAAGGATACCGGTCTCCACCAGCATGACCAGATGGGCGCGGTCGATCTGGCGAAAGGCTTCGACGTGATGTCCCTTGGCGCCGTCGAAAAGCGGGCGCAGCACCGTTTCCTTGTAGACGGGATCGGGAAAGCGGCTGGTATCGGAAAGGCGCGGGTTCATGTCCGCCATGGTCTTATCCCTTCAGGCCTGCCAGCATGACACCGCGCACGATGTACCTCTGCAGGACGAGAAACACGAGAAGCGTGGGAAGCGTCGCGATGGCGGCACCGGTCATGATCATTTCCCACTGGATGGATTGTTCGACGGCAAAGCTCGATAGACCGACCGGCAGCGTGTAAAGCTCCTTGCTGGTGGTGACGATCAGCGGCCAGAAGAAGGCTGTCCAGTTGCCAAGAAAGGTGAAGATCGCCAGCGCCGAAAGGGCAGGGGTGACCAGAGGCATGGCGACCTTCCACCAGATCTGGAATTCGTTGAGGCCGTCGACACGCGCCGCCTCGATGAAGTCATTCGGCACGGTTTCGAAGAACTGCTTCATCAGGAAGGTGCCGAAGGCCGTCATCATGCCCGGGAACATGATGCCCCAATAGCTATCCAGCCAGCCGAGCTGGCTCGACATGAGATACCACGGGATGACCAGCATTTCGGTCGGGATCATCAGCGTCGAGAGGATGGCGATGAACACGAACTGACGGCCGCGAAACTGGAACTTGGCCAGCGTATAGCCGACCAGACTATCAAAGAAGCAGTTCGAAAGGGTAACGGCAACGGCGACGATCGTGGAGTTGAGGAACCACCGCATGAAGCGGCCATCGGCCAGAACCGAGATATAGTTCGCAAGCGTTGGCGCCGCAGGAATGAGGCGCAGGTCATAAACCTGATCGGCGCTTTTGAAGGAGGTCGAGAACATGAAAGCGAGCGGCGAGATCATGATCAGCCCGCCGATGAACAGTACGGTCCAGGCAATGATGCGGCCAGGGCGAATATTGGCGCGGTGCAGCGCGGGTGCCTCGCTCATTTCTTTTCCCTCAGTATGAAGAGCTGCAGAAGGGAGACGACCATCAGGATGGAGAACAGCACGACTGTCTGCGCCGCCGCGTAGCCCATGGCATAAGAATTGAAAGCCGTCTGATAGATCATCAGCACGAGCGGCTTCGTCGATCCAAGCGGTCCGCCCGGATCATTCGTGGTCATGTTATAAACCTGGTCGAAGATGCGCAGGAAACCGATGGAAGAGAAGACCACGAGAAAGACCGTGGTTGGCTTCAGGAGCGGCAGCGTGATCTTGCGCAGGATTGCCCATTCGCCAAGGCCATCGATGCGCGCTGCTTCATAGAAGGTGTTCGGAATAGCGCGCAGCCCCGCCATGAAGATTATGATCTGGAAGCCGAGACCTGCCCAGATGGCCGTGACCATGATGGAGAACAGGGCCTGATCCGTGGAGCGAATGAAGGGCTGCTGCGGAATTCCGACAAGGCCGATAATGTCGTTGATGACTCCGATCGGCGGCGGCTGGTAGAACCAGCGCCAGACCCAGGCCATGGCAGCAGCCGTGGTGAGGAAGGGCAGGAAATAGAGCGCGCGGATGAAATTGTGCATGAAGCGCACGCGATCGAGAAAATAGGCGATCGTAAACGCCAGCACGAGGCTGATCGGTGTTCCGACGATCAGATAGGTGAAGGTGTTCTTGAACACCTTCCAGAACTGCGGATCCTTGAAAAGCTTGATGTAATTGGCAAAGCCGACAAGCTTGGCAGGGCGCAGAAGATCCCAGTTGGTGAAGGAGAGGTAGAAGGCCTGAAGCGTGGGATAGAAACGGATGACCGTGTAAAAGAGGATTGGCAGCGCCAGAAAGCCCCAGATCCAGAGCAGGCGCTTGGTGTGCATGGAAAAGCGGTCACCACCGGTGCCGCCGGGACGGCCCTTTGCCGCCCCCTGCTGTTCTATCACTGCCATGGTTGTTTCCTGATCAGGGCTTTGCAGCGTCAATGATTTCCTGTTCGGCTTCAGCAGCTTGGCTCAGGGAATCCTTGACCGGCTGCTTTTCCAGAAGCACGCGGTTGACCATGTCGATGGCGTTCTGGCGCTGTGCCGCCTCATCCTTGAACATGGTGGTATGCGCGTATTCCAGACCCTTCAGGAAGGGACCGAACACCGGATCCTTGAGGTTGGCATCTGTCAGCGCCGCCGAACGGCGGGCAGGCAGTTCACCCACCGTCTTCAGCCAGATATCCATGGCCGCAGGCGAGGAAATGTAAGCGAGGAATTTCTTCGACGCTTCCAGCTTATCGCCCTTGGTCTTTGCGCCGATGCCATTGGCGAAATAGCTGGCATAGTTGGAGCGCTTGCCTTCCGCATTGGCCGGAAGTTCTGTCACGCCCCATTCGAAGTCCTTGATCGTCTTGAAGGAGCCGAGACGGAATGTGCCGTCGATCGTCATGCCAGCCTTGCCGCCACGAAACGCGGCCTGGCCTTCATCCATGAAGCCCGCCTGGCCGATCTTCTTTTCAAGCTGCAGGCTGGTATAAAAGTTAAGCGCCTTGAGGCCAGCATCGCTGTTGTAGGCTACCTTGGTATCGTTGTCCGTATAGGGCTCGCCACCATACTGACGGATCAGCACTTCACGCCACCACTGGTGATCCTGCCCGCCCATGTCGAGCGTGGAACCGGCAACAGTGAGATTGCCGGCTGCATCGTGCTTGGCAATCTTCTGGGCGGCAGCAACGAATTCATCCAGCGTCTTGGGCGGGTTGTTCGGGTCGAGACCTGCCTCGGTGAACAGCTTCTTGTTATAGAACAGAGCGAGTGAACGGACCGCTGTCGGCAGGCCGTAATAGTCGTCGCCGCGCTTCATGGCTTTTACGATGGGGAAGAATTCGCCCTCGATCTTGTCGTGCGGGAAGGCATCCTTCGGCAGCGGCTGCAGAATGCCGCCAGCAGCGAACTTGTCGAGCCAGCCGTAGAACAGTTGCACGACATCCGGGCCCTTGCCGGACATGTTGGCCGCAATGACGCGGGTCTGGTAATCGGCATAGGGGAACGTCACCTGCTTGACGGTAATATCCGGATTGGCCTTCTGGAACTCAGCAATCAACTGGTCCATCGCCTTGACGCGGGTGTCGAAAACATACTGCCAGTATTCGATCTCCACGGCCTGGGCCGCGTTGAACGCCGTCAAGCTGAAGCCGGCAATGAGACCGGCCAACAAAGTTGCCTTGCGCATGTGATCCTCCATGTTTCCAGCCGATGGTCCGGTCTGGCCTGTTCCCTGTTTGGGTCACCTTCTGGTGACCGGACGAAGAGGATGAACATGGCTTCTCGCCACTCTCCTGCCACCCTCGCAGTCGTTTCCTACGGTCTATCGGCTTTGCTTATATGTCAATAACATAATTTAGTTGAATTAAGTTATTGCCCTTTGATGGTGTCCGCCCTTATGACTGAGAGGCGAGGAGAAGAGGATGACGAACCCAAACGGCAGCCACGCCGTGGCGATCGGCAAAAATCCGGAACGCAGCCGCGAGCACAACCGGCGGGTGGTTCTGGCCGTCGTGCGTCAGCATGGCTCGCTTGGTCGCGCGCACATCGCCAAGCTGACCCAGTTGACGGCGCAGGCGGTGGCCAACATCGTTGACGAACTGGTTGGCGAAGGGTTGCTGATGCAACTGGGACGGCGCAAGACGGAGCGCGGGCAGCCGCCCATCCAGTTCTCCGTCGATCCGGATGGCGGCGCCACGATCGGCGTCGAAATTGCAGCTGACCATGTGGTGACCGTCGCGCTGGACCTTTCGGGCAAGCTCCGGCACCAGCGCATTCTGCCTTTGGAAGATCGAACGCCAGACGGAATTCTTGCTACATTTTCCAGTGAATTCAAAATGATGCAACAGGCCGTTCGCCTCAAGCTTCTGGGGGCGGGAGTGGTTATGCCGGGTCCCTTCGAGATCGAGGGCATGACCTCCGTCGGACCGACGACATTGCCTGCCTGGGGTGGGCGCGATGCTGCCCAGACGCTGGGCGAGGCCTGCGGTTATCCCGTTGTTGTCGAAAATGATGCAACAGCGGCAGCGGTCGGCGAGCGGTTGTTCGGGGCTGGCAGGGCGATTTCAAATTTCTGCATGGTCTATTTCGGCGTGGGTCTTGGCCTCGGCATGATCCAGGACGGAGCGCCCTATCGTGGAGCCTTTGGCAATGCAGGGGAAATCGGCCACATCACCATCAAGCCGCGCGGCAAATCCTGCCCCTCCTGCGGCCAGCGGGGATGCCTGGAAGGCTACGTCTCCACCTATGCGCTTCGGGAAAAGCTGCAGGCCGCAGGCATTTCCGACACGGACTTCGAGACGCTGGAACGCCTGCACGCTGAGCGCCATCCGATTGTTGCCCAATGGATACGTGAAGCGGCCGATCATCTAGGTCCGGTGCTTGCCATGCTGGAAAACATTCTCGATCCACAGACACTGATCCTCGGCGGGACGCTGCCGGATCGAATCATCGATGACGTGATTGCAGGCATGCATCGCTTGCCGACATCTGTGGCAAGCCGCCGCCAACGCGATCTTCCCCGCATCATGCGCGGCCAGACCGGCCAATTGACCGCTGCACTGGGTGCAGCAGCCCTTCCGCTTTTCGACATGGTGACGCCCAAGCTCGAGATCTCGCTGCAGGAAACGGGCGCACAAATCTAGATTTTACAGGAGGTTCAAGATGCTTTCAGCCCGCGAACGGATCGAACGACAGATGAGCGATCCGGCCCTGGTTCGGCTTCACCGCAAACTGAGCCGCCTGACTTCGGTTCTCACCATGATGAACACCGGCGCGCATCCGGACGACGAGCAGAACGGCATGCTGGCCTGGTTGCGGCTTGGCCTTGGCATGCGCGTCATCATAGCCTGTTCCACGAGAGGAGAAGGCGGACAGAATGCGCTTGGGCCTGAACGGTTGGGGGCTCTCGGCGTTCTGCGCTCCCGCGAGCTGGAGGAGGCAGCGCGCGTGCTGGATTCCGATGTGCACTGGCTGGGTCATGGCCCCGCCGACGAGGTGCATGATTTCGGTTTCTCGAAGGACGGAGACGCGACATTCGATCGCTGGGGCGAGAAACGGATCATCGAGCGTCTGGTACGCGCCTACCGCAGGGAGCGCCCTGACATCGTGGTGCCGACCTTTCTCGATGTGCCCGGACAGCACGGCCACCACCGCGCCATGACCCGGGCCGCCGAGGCGGCCATTGAGCTGGCAGCGGATGAGACCGCCTTTCCGCACCATTTCGAGGAAGGGCTGGCACCGTGGAAGGTCGCCAAATACTATCTCCCCGCCTGGTCTGGCGGCGGCGACACCTATGATGATGAAGTGCCGCCACCGGATGCGACCTTGATGCTGAAAGTGTCTGGACGCGAACCTGCCACCGGTGCAGACTACGACCGGATCGGCGAGTGGTCTCGTTACTACCACGCATCCCAGGGTATGGGGCGCTGGCCTGAACAGCCCAAGGATCGCTGGCCGCTCCACCTGAAGCTTGGTGGAAGGACGGGGGAGCCGGAAGCTTCCATCCATAATGGTCTTCCAGCATCACTCGCCGCGCTGGCGGATGCCGGAAGCCTTCCCTCACCGATCGCTGCAGAATTGCGAGCAGCCCATGAGGCGATCACACAGGCCATCGCCAGCTTCCCGGATCGCGATGCTATAACCCGCACGCTGTTGACAGCCCGCGGAGCGCTTCACCAGGTAAGCGAGGTCGCACCGGACGATTTCCTGAAGTTGCACGGTCATCGCATAGAGCGCAAGCTGACCGAAATCGACGCTGCCATTCTGGAAGCTCAAGGCATTTTCGACCGCGCCTATGCCGAGCCTTCAACCATCGTGCCGGGAGGGCGCGCACGGTTGATCGTGGAACTAGGCGATGGAGCAGCCAACAGGGAGGTGGAAATCACGCCTCATTTGCCACAGGGTGTTTCGGCCTCGCTGGACGCGCTTGGGAAACAACGGATCAACACACTTTCGGCGGCAGCGGATGCGCCGCTCTCCAACCTCTACAGTCCTGCCTGGTCGAGCCTTGGCGGCAATGGCCAAGCCTATGTGGAGATCTGCGCCGACATAGACGGTCAGAGGGTGAAAGGCGTTTTCGATCTGGAAGAGAGCTTTCTTGTAACGCCGCGCCACTCGCTGACGCTGCAACCCGACGCCCTGATCGTGCCGCTTGGCGGATCACCGCGCGGCCATGTGATCAAGGCCGAGCTGAAAGGTTCGGCGGGCACCGTGACGCTGGAAACGGGGGCGGACTGGAAGACCTCTCTCTCAGACGGAGCCTTCGAGATCACCTTGCCTCAGACGCTGGCGCCTGGCCTGTTCGAGATTGCGACGAAGGTTGACGGAGCAGCCGCTCACCGCACCACTCCGGTATCCTTCCGTCACATCGGCCACGCAATCTATCATGAGCCGGTCTCCCTCAAGGTGCTTTCGCTCGATCTGAAACTGCCCGAGGGGGCAAGGATTGGTTATGTGGGCGGCGGCGCAGATCGGGTTGGCAACTGGATGGCGCGCATGGGCCTCAATGTCGTGGAGCTGGATGCGTCGGCCCTTTCCGGCGACCTTTCGGGCTATACCACCATCGTGGTCGGCATTTTTGCCTTCGGCCTGCGCACCGATCTGGTGGCTGCGACCCGTGCGCTTCACCGCTTTGTCGTGGAGGGCGGACATCTCCTGACGCTGTATCATCGCCCGACAGATGGCTGGAACCCGGACGAGACGCCGGTTCGGCCACTGGAAATCGGCAGTCCATCGCTGCGCTGGCGCGTGACGGACCCTCACGCCGAGGTGACCGTGCTAGAACCGGACCACGTTCTTCTGAACGGCCCCAACCGTATCGAGGCAGCAGACTGGGCCGGGTGGAACAAGGAGCGCGGGCTTTACTTCGCTTCCCGTTGGGACGATGCCTATGTGCCGCTTCTTGCCATGCATGACGCCAATGAGCAGCCGTTGAAGGGGGCGCTTCTCTCGGCCGAAATCGGCAAGGGCCGCCATACGCACACGAGCCTTGTGCTACACCACCAGATGGACAAACTGGTGCCGGGCGCATTCCGGCTTCTTGCCAATCTCGTCCAGCCGGTGTGACCGTGCCCGAAGACAGGCCAAAGGAGCCGGGAGATAGATCGGATATTCGGGCGGGCGTCGGCTGGCTACTTCTGGATATGACGCTCGTCTCCGGCGGCATGACCATGCTGGTCAAAATGCAAGGGGCCACCTATCCGGCGTTCCAATTGGTGTTCATCCGCGCCATGATTGGCCTGATGTTCATTCTGCCGCTGATCTGGAAACACCGTTACGAAATGCGCCGGATCCGCTATCCGTGGCGCAATATCGTCCGCATCACCTGCAACGCCATTGCCCTGACCAGCAACTTCGTCGCGATTACCCTACTCCCGCTGGCGACGGTGAATGCTGTCGGTTTTTCCCGGCCTCTCGTTACCATGGGTTTGGCTGTACTGATGCTGGGCGAGACGGTGAGCCGAATCCGCTGGGCGGGCGCGTCCATCGCCTTCGTTGGGGTTCTGTTCATCATCGCGCCGGGCGGTGCCGCCTTCGACTGGCGGATTTCGGTGATCATGATCTCGGTCGTTTTCGGTGCCTTGGCAACAGTCCAGACTCGCGCCTTGAAGCTTGAAAATTCCACCGTCATGATGGTGTTCTACACGGTGGGACTTGCAGTCATCACCGCCATACCAAGCGCGCTGACCTGGAAACCGGTGGCGACAGCCGACTGGATGCCGCTTCTGGGCATCGGCTTTCTGGCACAGCTTGGCCAATATTGTTTCCTGCAGGCCTATCGCAGTGCTGATGCCAGCATTCTCGCGCCCATAGGCTATCTCTCCATCATCTTCGTGACAGCCGTCGGCTATTTTGCCTTCCATGAGGTGCCGGAGCCGCGCGTCATCATCGGCGTTGCCATCATCCTGTCAGCACTCATCGGCGCAAGCGTCATCGAATACCGACGAACCTGAATCTATCCCTGACGTGACCTTGGTTGATGGATGAGGAATGCCGGGGATTTGCCGGTCATTTTCGCTACATCTTTGCAGTTGTGCCTGAGAGTGCCGTTTCTCGAGAAACCCGGTTGATCTTTACCAGTGAATAAACTACCTATGGTGGTGTATTTGAACTAATAATTATCAAAAAGTGTATCGTATTCTATACCGGAGGATATTTGAATGAAATCTGCTTTTCTCAATTTGGCCAGCAGATCCTGCTTTGCAGCCGCCCTTGCCATCTCGGGTGGTCTGTTTGTAACGGGATTGCCCACACCGGCACACGCCTGCGGGCCGGAAAGCTATATCGGTACCGTCTGCGCGTTCAGCTTCAATTACTGCCCTTCGAACTGGCTTCCGGCGGATGGACGAACCGTACCAGTGGGCACTTATCAGGCGCTCTTCGCGTTGATCAGCTACCAGTATGGCGGCAGCCAGACGACGAATACCTTCGCGCTTCCAGATCTGCGTGGACGAGCGATCGTCAATTCCGGCACAGGTCCCGGCCTGCCACAGCAGGTTTTCGCCAGCCAGTCTGGCGTGCCATCCACAGCCCTCACTGTTGCCAACCTGCCGCCGCATAATCACCAGGCAGTCTTCACAGGGACCGGAGGAGGGCAGCAGACTGTCAACATTCCGGCAACGCCTGGCACTCTGGGTGTAACAGCAACGTTAAACGCAAAGGATGAGGTCGGTGCCGCTGCGTTGAACGCAAATTCCTATCTTGGCAAGGGTGGCACAGGGGGAGGGGCGGCCAATATCTATGTACCTTCAACCAGCACCTCGGCTGACATACCGCTCAGCGGGTTACAGGTGCAACTGACAGGTACGCCGGGTACGGGCGCGACGAGCTTCACCTACCAATCCGGTATAACGGGTGGATCAGTTGCCGTCGGTAATACGGGCAATGGAGCAACCTTTAGCAATCAATCTCCCTCCTTGGCCATGAACTACTGCATAATGGTGAATGGTCTCTGGCCGGATCGCCCATGACCTCGCGTGATAATTGAGTGAATCAAGGTTGCAAGTGTATTGTTAATACACCTGAACCATGGCAAGAAGATTCGTGCCAGAGCACGTTTTAGTTGTAGTTAGTGCTAAATTAGTGGAAGCGTCCCCGGCTTCCTGCTGATGGTTTTCGCGCAGTAGAATTGCGCGAAAACCATTGCTGCAGATCTGTAGCGTCTCTGGCGAGACACTCGTGTGACGTGACAACGTCCCGGCCAGAGGGAACAGGCATGCAAGGCAGATTGGGCGGGGCGAAGCCCGCCGTTAAAGGATTTTACTGCAGAGCGGAAGTAGCGGGTGAATCAACCAGCCAACCGGGACCAACTGCAGTATTCAATCGTTTCCCAGCGATGTCTGCCTCGCTTCAACGTGTGTTGCCGTTATTGATGCGGCTTTGCCTTGTTCTCGCAGCGATATTGCTGACCGCTACGCATGCCGCGGCGGCGCTTTCGACTGCCTGTCAGCAGCTCAATACCGATTTTGGAAGTGGCCGAACATTCACAGTTGGAGACATCTCCTCTGGTAGTTCGGCTAATTTCAACAGTGACTACCCACTTCTGGCTGGTGAAAAAGTCACATGGCAGGCGAATGCTACTGCGGACCCGACGAATGATACTGAAGCCCAATATAGCGTTTACGATGGAAATTTTGCCTCACTTGCCGGAGCGCGAACCCGGAATGTCGGCTCCTTCTCACAATCCGGTTCCTACACTCTGACAGTGAATGAGACCGTCAATCTCGAGATCGGTACCGAGCGGAATGGTAACGAGACCTCCGGCGCCTCTATCACGATGACCGCCTCTTGCAGTGCCGCTACCGCATCGACAAATGCCAACCTTTCGAACCTCTCGTTGTCCTCCGGTACACTGTCACCGAGCTTTGCCAGCGGTACGACGAGCTATACCGCCTCGGTGGCCAATGGCGTGAGCACGATTACGGTGACGCCGACGGTCAGCGACGCGACCGCAACTGTGAAGGTGAACGGCACGACGGTGACTTCCGGCACGGCCTCGGGCTCCATCAACCTCAGCGTCGGCACGAACACGATCACCACGGTTGTGACGGCGCAGGACAGCACGACGACCAAGACCTATACGGTGACGGTGACGCGGGCGGCGGCGGTCTCGACGGATACTAACCTCGCCAACCTCTCGCTGTCATCCGGCACGCTTTCGCCAAGTTTCGCGAGCGGCACGACGAGCTATACCGCCTCTGTCGCCAATGGCGTGAGCACGATTACGGTGACGCCGACGGTGAGCGATGCGACCGCGACGGTGAAGGTCAACGGCACGACGGTCACGTCTGGCACGGCGTCAGGCACCATCAACCTCAGCGTCGGCACGAACACGATCACCACGGTTGTGACGGCGCAGGACAGCACGACGACCAAGACCTATACGGTGACGGTGACGCGGGCGGCGGCGGTCTCGACGGATGCTAACCTCGCCAACCTCTCGCTGTCATCCGGCACGCTTTCGCCAAGTTTCGCGAGCGGCACGACGAGCTATACCGCCTCTGTCGCCAATGGCGTGAGCACGATTACGGTGACGCCGACGGTGAGCGATGCGACGGCGACGGTGAAGGTCAACGGCACGACGGTCACGTCTGGCACGGCGTCAGGCACCATCAACCTCAGCGTCGGCACGAACACGATCACCACGGTTGTGACGGCGCAGGACAGCACGACGACCAAGACCTATACGGTGACGGTGACGCGGGCGGCGGCGGTCTCGACGGATGCTAACCTCGCCAACCTCTCGCTGTCATCCGGCACGCTTTCGCCAAGTTTCGCGAGTGGCACGATGAGCTACACGGCCTCTGTCGCCAATGGCGTGAGCACGATTACGGTCACGCCGACGGTCAGCGACGCGACCGCGACGGTCGCAGTCAATGGCACGACGGTGACTTCCGGTACGGCGTCAGGCTCGATCAACCTCAGCGTCGGCACCAACACGATCACCACGGTTGTGACGGCGCAGGATGGCACGACGACGAAGACCTATACGGTAACGGTGACGCGTGCGGCGGCTGTCTCGACGGATGCGAATCTCGCTAACCTCTCGTTGTCCTCCGGTACACTGTCACCGAGCTTTGCCAGCGGTACGACGAGCTATACCGCCTCGGTGGCCAATGGCGTGAGCACGATTACGGTGACGCCGACGGTGAGCGATGCGACGGCGACGGTGAAGGTCAACGGCACGACGGTCACGTCTGGCACGGCGTCAGGCACCATCAACCTCAGCGTCGGCACGAACACGATCACCACGGTTGTGACGGCGCAGGATGGTTCGACGACCAAGACCTATACGGTGACGGTAACACGGGCGGCGGCGGTCTCGACGGATGCAAACCTTTCGAACCTCTCGCTGTCGTCCGGCACGCTTTCGCCAAGTTTTGCGAGCGGTACGACGAGCTACACCGCCTCGGTGGCCAATGGCGTGACCTCTGTGACAGTAACGCCGATCGTGAGCGATGCCACCGCGACGGTGAAGGTCAATGGCACGACGGTGACTTCCGGCACGGCCTCGGGTTCGATCAGCCTCAGCGTCGGCACGAACACGATCACCACGGTGGTGACGGCGCAGGATGGCACGACGACGAAGACCTATACGGTAACGGTGACACGGGCGGCGCCTGTGACTCTGATACCGCAGGGCGGTGCGCTGGCTTCCGGCAACATCGGGCAAACCTATAGCCAAAACATTTCTGCAACCGGAGGAACATCAGCCTCTGGTCCCTACACATTTTCTGTGACCGGATCGCTGCCTGCGGGACTGACTTTATCGGCCGCCGGAGCCATCACCGGAATACCCATGGTGGCGGGCGAAAGCAGCTTTACCGTCACCGCGAAAGACGCGGACGGCACGACGGGCAGCGCCGTCTACACGCTTTTGATCGAGGGACAGATCATCCTGTCGCCAGGGGCAGGGTCTCTGTCCTCCGGGATAGTCGGAACACCTTATAGCCAGGGGTTTAGTGCCACAGGCGGCAAGGCGCCCTACAGCTTCGCAGTCAGTGGGACGTTACCCACAGGCTTGAGCCTTTCGAGTAATGGTGCCCTGTCTGGTACGCCGACGGCAGCGGCGAATGCGAGTTTTACCGTGACGGTAACGGATGCGGACAGGATCACCGCGTCGGGAACCTATAGCCTCGCGATTGTCGCAGCCGCCATCAAGCTTTCACCGAACGGAGGCGAGCTGGCGAAAGGCATGGCAGGCGAACAATATAGCCAGCCAATTACGGCGACGGGCGGCGTCGGAGCAACGACCTTCAGCCTGGTATCGGGCACCTTGCCGAAGGGGATGAGCCTGAACCTTTCAACAGGCGAACTGACAGGTCCGCTCGAAATCGGATCGGAGGGAGACTACAGCTTCGTTCTCCAGGCTCGCGATAGCACGGGTAACCTCGGAAGCGGTTCCTATAGCCTGAAGGTGGCGCCGCGAAGCGTGACGGTGACCGACAAGCAGATCGAGGTTCAGGCGGGATCGACGCCCGCTGACGTTCCGCTTCACCGGGGAGCGACGGGCGGTCCTTTCGTTACGGCGGAGAAAACTTTTGTCGAACCGCCGAACGCTGGCACAGCAACAATTATCCGCGGCCAGTTCGCCCAGGCGACGACGACGACGCCCGTTGGCTGGTACCTTCAGTTCACCCCAAACCCCAGCTATGCGGGTCAGGTGAGGGTGGGCTTCCGGTTGACGAGCGCGCTCGGGGTATCGAATACCGGAACGGTGACCTACACAATCGCTTTCGACAAGAAGAAGGTCACCGACGAGATAAATGGTCTTGTTGAGGATTTCGTTCGAGCCCGACAAAACCTCCTCGCCTCAACGATCAAGGTGCCAGACCTGATGAAGCGCCGGCGGTTGGAGACGGCCAAAGACCCTGTGACGACGCGCATACAGCCTTCGGCCAGCGGCGTGACCTTGGGTTTCTCCACCAGCCTTGTGCAGATGGAGTCGGCAGGCAGCAAAGGAACCCGCGGTTCCGGTGGATCTCTTTCCCCGTTCAATATCTGGATCGACGGCACCTTCATGGCCCATAATCGCGAGCAGAACGGTGATCGTTGGGGAAGCTTCGCCATGATCTCCACCGGAGCAGATTATCTCGTCACGGACAAACTGCTGCTGGGTCTATCCTTCCACTATGACCGGATGACGGACCCCACTGACAAAGACGCCGAACTGACCGGAAACGGCTGGCTGGCAGGGCCTTACGCCTCAATGGAAATCGCCAAGGGCGTTTTCTGGAATGCCAATGTTCTCTACGGCGGATCGGTAAATGATATCGAGACCGAGTTCTGGGACGGCGATTTCGATACCAGTCGCTGGCTGTTCGATAGCTCCATCAACGGTGAATGGCGGCTGGACGCTGACACTGTTCTGGTTCCGAAACTGCGCGCGGTTTATCTGTCTGAAACGGTAAAGGATTATGCCGTCAACAATGCTCAGGGCGATAGGCTGGACATCAAGGGTTTCACGACCGAACAGTTGCGGGTGAGCCTTGGTGCAGACCTGTCGAGGGATATTCATCTGGAGAACGGAATGGTTCTGACGCCAAGGATCGGGGTCACCGGGGGCTATTCCGGGCTCGACGGTTCGGGCGCGTTCGGGCAGGTTTCAGCGGGTCTCTCTTTGAATGCAGAGGCCGCCTGGACGCTCGATTTCGATCTGCTTTTCAATATTGACAATGATGGCGAGAGGTCACCCGGCGCCCGCGCGCGGATCGGTGGTAGGTTCTAGCGCGCAGTTCTACCGGGTTCGACTTTCAACACGGAGTCGAACCAGATGTCCGTGCTGTAAATCCTTGATCGACAAAGATCGAGGTCACAGGAAAGTTCGATCAGGTCGAATTTTCCCTGGTCATGAGAGGAAGACCAGTCACTTCGGCCAGATGGCCCGCTACGCCGGGAGCGGCCGCAAGCACGGGGCCGCCCATGACAAGATCCGCTGACGTGACGGGAAATGTTCCGGTACAGCCGCCAGCCTCCCGCACCATCAGGAGGCCGCCGAGACAATCCCAAGCATTCATGAAGTATTCGACGTAACCATCGGTGCGGCCTTCCGCAACCCAGGCTAGGGCAAGAGCCCCGGATGCGCCACGACGAACAGAGGCGCCTCCGGAAAAGACAGCGGTGAAAAGCGAGATATACTCACCCTCGGGCGTATGGTGCGACCAACCGAGTTCTATGCTGGCGGTTTCCAGCGTGGATGTCGCTGCAACCCTTAGTGGGACACCATTCTTTGCCGCGCCGCGTCCCCGCCGCGCCGTATAAAGTTCGCCGGTAACGGGATTATAGGTCGCTGCCAGTTCGGTTTGACCGTCCTCCACATAGGCGATAGCCACGCAGAAATGATCGATCCCACGAGCAAAGTTCGCTGTCCCATCGATCGGATCGACGACCCATAATCTGGAGCCGCCCGATCCGCCGCCGGTTTCCTCACCGAGCAGGCTATCCTCCGGGAAACGAGCTCTCAACTGCGCAAACACGCGTGCCTCAACGAGACCGTCGGCCTCTGTCAGGAAATCCTGGCGGCCCTTGAGGCTGAACTCGCCCGCACGCCGTTTGCGATAGCAATCAAGCGCTACTAGTCCGGCATCCCGGATGATGCCGTGAAGGGCGTTTTCGCGCTCGTCGAGAGTAGTGCTGCTCATAACGGCCTCCGGACTGCCGAACAGTCCCATACCTGTTTGGACTGATTAAGCGGACTTTTGTGCAAAGAGATCCGGAATGTCGGACAGGATCGTCTGCGCGCCGCAATCGAAGAAATGCTGTGCCACGTCCGGCTCATTGATAGTGGCGACGGCAAATTCGATGCCACTATCGGCCAGGATCTTCAACGAATCCTCTGGAAGGAAGTCTCGTTGCAGATGGAGGATCTGGCATTGCGTCTCTTCAAGAAGTGCCTTTGGCTTCTTTGGTGGGATGACCACGGCGTAAGCCCGCGGAACGTTCGGCATGAGCCGGGCCGCTGCATGAATGGAGCGGATGGAAAAGCTGGCAAGGAACAGTCCTTCGTGGTTGGCAGGCCAAAGATCCTTCATCAACGCAAGAGCGACTTCCGCAGTCTCAATGTCATCGCCGGGTGTCGGCTTCAATTCCAGCTGGAGATTGATACCGAGATCAAGCACGGTCTCCACCAGTTCTTCCAGCGTTGGAACCTTGGTGCCGGCGAATTCCGGTGCGAAATAGGCGCCAGCATCCAGTGCCCGTATCTCTTCAAGGGTCATGTTCCCCACAAAGCCGGTTCCGTTGGTGGTCCGGTCAACGCGATCGTCATGAATGATGACCGGTTGCATGTCACGGGTGAGCTTGACATCGATCTCCACCCAACGCGCCCCTTTTGCGGCAGCGGCGCGAATTGCTGGAATGGTGTTTTCGGGCGCCAGAAGCGGAGCGCCGCGATGTGCGATCAAGGCATCCGGAACGGCTACGTCACGACGGGCGATGGTTGCGTCAGGTCTCGGGTCTGTCAGATACACGTGTCAATTCTTTCTTTTTGATTGATAGAAAATGAGAGGGTGCGCCGCGATCGGGCCAACCGCGGCGCCTGAGGCATCGATGCACTCAGTTCTGGGTCACCTGGTTGATGAAACCCTTCTTGATCTCATCGCCGAAAGGTTTGGCCGCCCAAACGGTCGAGTATTTGCGATCGGCTGCCGGGATCAGGGCGACGGCGCTATCGGCTTCGGGATGCTGTGGCGCAATACCGAAGGACTTGGCGAATTCGGTCTGTGTCTTTGCACTGGTCAGCCAATTGATCAGCACGAGTGCAGCGGCCTTGTTTTTTGCATTGGCCGGAATGGCGATGACGTTGCCACCGCCGGGAAAGCCAAAGGACGGTATGTACATCTTGATATCCTTGGAGATCTCGCCCTTGCGCTGAAGCGCTGCCAGTTGGTCCTCCCAGGCGGCAATGATCTTGAACTCGCCCCCATTGAGACGCGTAATGCTGTCCGCATTCGACGCGGTAATGATGTAACCCTGACGGTTGTCCTTGAACCACTTCCAGGCCGGTGCCAGTTTGGCGATTTTTTCCGGCGTGGACGCGCCTTGCGAATAGTCGATATCGGTTACGACAGCGCGCGTGATGCTCTCGATGAGGGCCGGGCCAGAACCGCCATTTTCCACGTTGAAGCCCAGTTCTCCCGGATTCTTTTTCATGAAGGCCACGAATTCGTCCAGCGTATGCGGCAGTTCGGACTGCGAAACCCGGGCCGGATTGTAGGCAATGGCTGTCTGGTTACCCCAGAATGCAGGCGCATAGCCCTTGTTGTCCGTACCTTCCATGACGTAGCGAAGCTTGGCACCTTCCGGCAGCAAGGGCTTCAGAGGTCCGAACAGAAGTTCCTCTGCCTTGAAATTCTGCGGTGTCGAGCCGCCGAGCGAGATGACGTCGATGTCTCCCTGAGCACGGCTGCGTTCGGCGAGCATCTTGTCGATATTGGTCTTGGCGTCACCATCTGGAATGGTGACCTTGATGCCGTACTGGGCCTCGAAGGTCTTTACTTGCTCGCGCATGGCAGGCTGCGAGTACCAGTGGAACCAGTTGATCTGCCCTTCTTTCTTTGCCTGGGCCACGATCTCGTCCCAACTCATCTGGGTAAGGTCCTTGGCGGCCGCCTCAGTCTGGATGCCGGCCAGCGGCAGAACGGTTGCGAGCGCAAGAAATGCTACTTTTCTAAGCATGGCATCAATTCCTTGGTTTTCGTGAGTGAACAGAAACATCGACATCATCCCTTGCCGGTCACGACTGCGGGGTCCGCGCTTTTGAGAAGCCGTTCGGCGATCAGCATCAGGAGTACGTTGGGGACGACGAGGATCAGGGAAACGGCCGCAGCATTGGGCCGGATGAAGTTGTAGCCGAGATAGGAGTAGAGAATGGTTGGGACCGTGGTGAAATCCGGTGCGCCGACGATGTAGGAGATGGCGAACTCTTCTATGGACAGGATGAAAACGATGATTAGCGCAGCCAGGAGCCCCGGCTTCAGGACCGGCAGATAGGCCGTACGGAAGACGGTAACACGAGATGCACCCAGATCGCGGGCCGCATCGATAAGGTCCTGCCGCACCATCGAGAAGGACACGCTGAGCAGTCGGATAGCATAGGGCAGCAGGCCCACCGTATGGCCGATCAGGATTCCGAGAAATCGCGAATAGAGGCCAAGCTCGATCAGCAGCGCCGAGAAAAAGATGGCGCTGACAAAGCCGGGCAGAACCAACGGGACCAGTGTCAGCATCTGCGCAGCCGCCTTGCCGGGAAACTCCATGCGGCCAAAGGCATAGGCTGTTGGCGTGGCCAGCAGCAGGGTCAGGAATGAGACGCACGCCGCCAGCGTGTAGCTATTGTACATCGCTTGCGGCAGTGCGCTCGTCGCCCAGATTTCCACCCAGCGGCGCAAGGAAAGTACCGGCGGAAGCACGGCAGGATAGGCCCATGGGGTTGATGGGTCCACCAGAGACCAAAGAACTGCCATGCAGAAGGGAAGAACCAGGGCGACGAAGAAGACGGCGAGGGCAAGCAGGATGAGCAGTTGACGCTGCCAGAAGGGTGTTGAGCGGGAGGGTGTGGTCATTGATTATCTCCCCATCCGACGAACAAGAAGTTGCATCAGGCCTGCAAGGATGAGTGAGCCGAAAAGCGAGAGTGCCATCAGCATGACGGCCACGACCGCCGCCTCATTCCACCCATGCGCTGCATTGTCGGACTGAACGCGGTGCATGAACTGCGCCATGGACTGAATATTGGTCGGCCCCGCCACCACCTGGAATGACCAGTCGCCTGCTGCGCCGATAAAGATCAGAATGAGCGCCGCCTGCAAGGCACGCAGCGTCAGCGGCAAGATGACCCGCCGAAGTCGTGCAAGACTTCCTGCACCCAGATCCCGGGCTGCATCCAGAATGTCGTCACCGATTGAGCGAACGGAGCCGGTGACGACGAGAAACGCCAGGGGCATGTTCTTCCAGACCTGCAAGATCACCACGCCAATGGCATAGCTGTCGTTCTGCATCCGGATTGGCCGGTCGATGAGGCCGAGCTTGACCAGTGCGACATTCAGGAAACCCTGAAAGGAAATGAAGTTGACGAACAGGAAGGCGGCCACCAGACCGTGGACGAGGAGCGGCGCCTTGATCATGGCGCTGATCAGATCGGAGCCTGGAAAGGGGCGCCTGAGCCACAGCGCCACCGGATAAGCGAGCATGACCGAGATCAGAGAACTCAGGATCGCGATACGCGCCGAGTACCAGAACACGCGCCAGAACTGGCTTTGCGACAGCATGCCTTCCCAGAATTCCAGCGAGAAACGGTCATCACCCGCGAAATTGAAATATCCGATCGACTGCGACACGGCCATTCCCACCACGAGTGACATGAAGGCGACGATGGGAAAAAGCCCGGGAAGCAAGAGAAGGTAGGGAGTGATACGCTGCCGTTTCATCGGACAGCCTCGGCGAGAAATCGGATGGCATCAGGCGCAATCACGACGCCGATGGTCTCACCTTCGGAAACAGGAGCAAACCCGTGGGTCTGAATGCGATAGCGGCTTGTCGCGTCACCAAGCGGATGGACGGAAAAGTCGCATTGGCTTCCCAGGAAGGTACGGGTGGTGACTTTGACGTCAAAGCGGTTCTGTGCGTCTGCAGTGGGCTTCGTGACGTGCGCGTCCTCCGGTCGCCAGCAGGCATAGACATGATCTGAGACCGGCGGGGTGTCCGAACGGACAACTGCTTCGCCCAGGGGGCAACTGACCTTGTATTCGCCCTGGGTGCGATCAACGTCCAGAATACGCAGCGGCATGATGTTGGCCGTGCCGATGAAATCTGCCACGAAGCGGTTGGCGGGGTTGCGATATATGTCTTCCGGACGTCCCATCTGCTCGATGACGCCCGCCCGCATGACGATGACGAGATCGGACATGGCAAGCGCTTCTGCCTGATCGTGGGTGACGTAGACGGCGGTGAACCCGTGCTCGCGCTGCAGCGCCCGTATCTCCATGCGCACATGATCCCGCAGCTTCGCATCGAGGTTGGACAGCGGCTCATCGAAGAGCATGACCCCCGGGCGGACTGCCATGGCGCGCGCAAGCGCCACGCGTTGCTGCTGCCCGCCGGAAAGTTGCCCCGGCAGCTTGGCCAGTTGCGAGGACAGGCCGACCTGCTCTGCGACTGCGGCAACCCGCGCGGCAATGTCCTGTGCGCCAAGCCTGCGCTGGCGAAGCCCGAACCCGATGTTGTCGGCAACTGTCAGATGCGGGAAGAGAGCATAGGACTGAAAGCACATGGCCGTGTCGCGCTTTTCTGGCGGCACGTCCTGCATGTTCTGACCTTTGATCTCAATCGTCCCGCCATCAAGCGGAATGAAGCCGGCAATTGCTTTCAGAAGTGTCGTCTTGCCGCAGCCGGAAGGGCCCAGCAGCGTAACCAAATGTCCTTGCGATGCTTCGAAACTGACTTCGCTCAAGGCCTGGAATGTGCCGTAACGCAGACTTGCGCTGCGAACGGACAAAGCGGTCGACGCTTGTGCCACGGTGTTACCCTCCCTGTAGACGAGCTCAATTCTGACGTTGAGCTTGATTTATCATGCTTTGTGTATAATATTTATGACAGGTTTTTGACTGTTGTAAATAGCGGCATCATCGGTAAAAAGCTCTTTGAATGGTAGAGAACACAGGTTGTGACCTTATGTTTTTATGTTTATTGCATAATTTTTATAGGAGCACCGTGTACGTATTGCCGAGGGCGTTAAAAGCCTCTAGGGGTTGTATGTCCGGACTGAGAGGTAAAGGCTGAGATGTCTGAGAAGGTGAGCGATCTCTCGGGAAACGAGCGAATGATTCTCGAGATCGTGCGCAGGGCACCCAATATTCTGCGGTCTGCCGTTGCGCCTGCCACCAATCTCACACAGCCTTCGGTGCACAGAATCATCGATCAGCTTCTGGAGATGGGACTGCTCACCCTGGGCGATCCGGTCATTCACGGGCGCGGCAAGCCGAGCCCTTCGCTTAAGCTGAACGCTGAAGCACGTTTTACGATCGGCATTTCCGTCAATACCGACAGCATAGCGTTCGGATTGTGCGATTTTGCCTGCCGTATCGTTTACGAGGAAATGCTGGAGGTCGCGCCGACCAACAGGCGTGATACGCTCTTCGTTTTGAAAGAACGGCTGCGCGCGGTTCTGGCGGAGCGGGGAGTTATGCAGGACAAGCTCGCTGGCATAGGATTTTCCATGGCGGGTTTCTTTATTGGCCCCGAGCGATATTTCAATGCGCCGGAACTCCTGCGTGACTGGTCGCTGGTAGATCTACGCAAGGAACTGGAAACGCTCTTCGATCTTCCGGTCTGGACCGAAAACAACGGTACGACAGGCGCTATAGGGGAGTCTGCCGTTGGCGCAGGCCGAAACTTTTCTACCTTTGGCTACCTTTCCTTCAACTACGGTTTTGGTGGAGGCATCGTTCTGGACGGCAAGCCATTCTTCGGCGCTTTCGGTAACGCAGGGGAACTTAGCCGGGTCTTCACTCTGGAGGAGGGACCTTCGCGGCCGGCTCTTGGCGAATTGCTCAAGCGGCTCGATCGTTCAGGCATCGCGATCGCGAATATTCGTGAGTTGCGACAACGCTTCGACCCGACCTGGCCGCAGGTTTCCGAATGGGTCGAGGAGGTTGCGCCCACACTCAACAGGGCGATCGACATGCTGCGCGCTGTCATCGATCCAGAGGCGATTGTCTTCGGTGGTGAACTTCCACCCGCCCTGGGTGAAATGCTGATTGCCATCCCCCCTTCGTCCACAAAGCCGCGATATGGTCTGGAAGCCCCTTATCCGCACCGGCTGCTAAGCCCCATTCAATCGGATCCCGCAATTCTGGGCGCAGCGCTCATTCCGCTGATGGATCAGTATTTTGCCTGGTCGCTTCCAAAGCCGTGAAGATGTGTGTTGTTCCCCTGAAAGACCGTCGTTTCGAGAACGACGGCCCTCGTCGCAAAAATGATGCGCATGATCACAGAGAGACCAAAGCGGGTGTCCCTGCCTGCTACTCCGCAAACACTTCGTCACGACCTCTGCGGATATTCGGAATGATTGCAACGATCAGCAAAAGGGCAGACAGGATGATGAGTCCGGCGCTGATGGGCTCGGTTACGAAGGTGGACAGGGAGCCGCGTGACAGGATGAGCGCCCTGCGCAGGTTTTCTTCCAGAAGTTTGCCAAGCACGAAACCGAGCAGCATGGGTGCTGGCTCGAAGCCGAACCGGGTCAGCAGATAGCCCACGAAACCGAAGAGGCCGATCAGAAGGACATCCGTCGCCTGTGAGTTGATCGAGTAGATGCCGATACAGCAGAAGACGAGGATGGCCGGGAATAGCAACCGGTATGGCACCTTGAGCAGCTTCACCCAGACGCCGACCAGCGGCAGATTGATGATGAGCAACATCAGGTTGCCGATCCACATCGAAGCAATCATACCCCAGAAAAGTGAGGGTTTGCCCGTCATGACCTGTGGACCTGGAATAATGCCATGGATGGTCATCGCGCCGACCATCAACGCCATGACGGCATTGGCGGGAATGCCGAGCGTCAGAAGCGGGATGAAAGATGTCTGGGCACCGGCGTTGTTTGCCGACTCTGGCCCTGCCACACCTTCGACGGCACCCTTGCCGAAGCGAGAGGGGTCTTTCGAAAGCTTCTTTTCCATCGCGTACGACGCGAAGGGAGCCAGAATTGCGCCGTTCCCGGGCAGAATGCCGAAGGCGGATCCCAAAAGCGTTCCGCGCAAAACCGGCGCGATCGACTGGCGTAGTTCCTCCCGGTTTGGCAGCAGCCTGCCGATTGCTCCCCGCACGACATCGCGCTCTTCCGGTTGGCCGAGATTGCGCAGAATTTCCGATACACCGAACACACCCATTGCCAGCACGGCGAAATCGATCCCATCCCATAGGAAGGGTTGGCCGAAGGTCATGCGCTGGTCGCCTGTTTCCAGATCGGTGCCAACCGTGGAAAGCAGCAGGCCAAGCATGATCATGGCAATCGCCTTGATGATCGAGCCGCCCGCCAGAACGACGGCGAACACGAGGCCCATGACCATCAGCGCGAAGTATTCGGTCGGTCCGAACAGAAGAGCGACGCGTGTCAGCGGGGCACCGAGTGCTGCAATGAAGATCGTTGCAACGGTGCCGGCGAAGAAGGAGCCAAGTGCCGCGATGCCCAAAGCCGCTCCGGCCCGACCCCGACGAGCCATGGCATGACCATCAAGGGCGGTAACGACAGATGTTGCTTCACCGGGAATGTTCACCAGAATGGCAGTCGTCGAACCACCATATTGCGCTCCGTAGTAGATGCCGGCGAGCATGATCAGCGCGCCAGTCGGATCAAGGCTGAACGTAATTGGCAGAAGCATGGCAATGGTTGCGACAGGGCCAACACCCGGAAGAACGCCGATCAGCGTTCCTACAAGGCAGCCAAGGAAAGCAAGCGCCAGGTTTTGCAGGCCAAGCGCGACCGAAAATCCCAGCGACAGGTTTGAAACAAGCGTATCCATCAGTCCTGCTTTCCATCAACCGTCGAATTTGAGAGATGCCTCTCTGTAGCGAACAAGCCTGCGGAGATGCAAAGCATCACAGCGGCTGTGACCCGCAGCACCAGTTTTTGCGACCAGCCCTCGGGAAGGCTGTCGATGAGAAAGGCCGGCAGGATCGGGATCGGCAAGTTCAGCAGATCTCCAAACATCAGCATGCAGACCGGCGTCAATCCGAATGCCAGCGCCAGAAGCTCGCGCAGGCGTGCCTCTGGCGTCGCAAATCCGGCAATTATGATTGCAAAGGGGGCTGATACCATCAGGCCCAGTCCCGGAACGTTGACCGGGCCAATGCGCCATGAACTGATGGTCGCAGCGAAGAAGCCAATGGACAGGAGAACGAAAACGGTGCCGCGAAGCTCCGTTTTCTCGATCGCCGAACCATGACGCACGAGGGCGACACCAGCGATGATGAGACCAAGGCTACCCACACCGATGGCCAGGGCACGGGGCAGAAGCGCCGAACCCATTTCGGAGAGCGAACCTGCATTGAGGTCACTCAGCAACCACAGCGCCAGGCCGGCGACACCGGCCAGAGCCAGCCCGCCGGCAAAGTTCTGAGGCGCCTTGATGGCCCGCCCGGCATCCCGCTGACGGGGTTCGATCTCATTCATTCGCAGCCTCCCTGCAGTCATGCCCTAAAGATGTCAGTTCGGTTCGATTCCCAGATCCTTCAGGACCTGACCGGTATAGGCATGCTGGGCTGCTAGAAATTTCTTCGCGCCAGCCGGAGCCACGTTTTCACCCTTTTCCATCTCGAAGCCGAGCGTGGGAGCCCGTTCCAGAACGTCTGGTTCGGCAATTGCCTTGGCGACGGCCTTGCTCATGGTTTCGACGATCGCATCCGGCGTTCCAGCCGGAGCCATGATCATGAACCAACCCTGTAGCTCCATGTTTTTCAGCGTTTCAGCAATGGCTGGCACATTGGGAAGCGTGGCGATCCGCTCCTTGCCGGCGACTGCAATCGGACGCAGCGATCCGTCCTTGATGAAGGCCTCGACGACCGATGCAGACTGAATGGTCACGGGTGTACGACCACTGATGCTGTCCTGCACCGCGTTCGAGATCGTGTTGTAGGGAACCAGTGCCATCTTGGTTCCGGCCTGCTTGTTGATAGCCTGCGCGATCAAGCCGGAAATGTTACGCGGCCCATCCACGGCGATGCTGAGAGAACCGGGATCAGCCTTTTCGAGGGCGATGAGCTCTGCAAGACTGTTTGCTTTCACGTCCGGATTGACAAGCAGGATGTGATGGCTGCGCGCAACCATGGCAACCGGCACGAAGTCTTTCAACGGATCGTAGGACAGATTCTTGATCGTGTAGGGGTTCGTTACCAACGCTGCCGACGTTGCGAAGACGAAGGTGTATCCGTCATTGGTGGCGCGCGCTGCCGCCTGCATTCCGACGACATTGGCGGCGCCTGGACGGTTTTCAACGATGAACTGCTGGCCCAGGGCGCGTGAGAGCTTGTCGGTGATTATGCGGCACAGCACGTCGGGGCTGTTGCCAGCTGCCTGCGGCACGATGACGGTCACAGGCCGTTGCGGCCAGTCCGCTGCCGTTGCCAAGGTCGGGGCAGCAAGGGCTGCGCCCGCTGCGCCAGCGATGAACATGCGTCTAGAAATTTTGAACATTCTTACCTCCCAAGGTTCAAATCAAAATCGGGTACAGGGCCGCCCTCCTCCGGGCGGCCCTGCGCATCAGGCCGCCAACGTCACATCGACAAGATTTGACGTAGGGCTCAGGATCTGCCGCAAATCCTGATCGCGAGCAGCCTGGAAAGTGAATTCCTGTGTCTCTACGCCCTGGCTGTCCCAGAAGGCGAGGCCGGTGCCGTTTGCGGATGACAAAAGCCAGCGGGCCGACCCGCTGAGGACCTGTGTCGAATAAACCGTGTCCGCCGGGATGTTGGCAAAGTCACCAGCGCCCATCACATAGGCTTCGCCATCGAGAACAAGCGACAATGCGCCTGACAGAAGGTAAAGATTGACATGCGTCTCGGCGTGCCGGATTGGCGGCATGCTTGCACCGAGACCGGCCTCGATTGTGCGGATCTCCATCCTGTCATCGCAAAGGCTTGCTGGCAGCACCGTTGTGGCAAGATGGCCAGCCAGACGGTGGCGCGGTCCATATCCGGACTGAAGGACGAAAGACTGACGCTGCTGCGGCAACTGGCGGTCTGTCTCATTGCCATCGGTGACCTCGGCGTAGACCGCTTCCGGCATACGCATAACGCCAAAACGCTGCATTGCGGGACCCATGCGTGAGAAATCGAACGGGTGATTGGATGCTGGCAGTCCCGGTTCGAGCCAGACGCTGCCGGCACCTTCGAAGAAACCTTCCCAGCCGCCGGGCGCTACGATTCCAAAGAACTGCGTGCGCGGAGCAACCGATTGATAGGCATGAACCACGTTCGGCGGTACGAATGCGAAATCGCCCTCGGTCAGGATACGGGAGCTGTTCTCCGCCCAGATGCGGAGTCGGCCTCGTGTGCAGAACCAAGTGTCATATTCTCGCTCATGGTAATGAAGCGGGATAGGCTGCCGGTCGAGCGTTGCTTCGCAGACGACCGCTCCATAGCCACCCGCAGTCTCATCGGTTCCTGCCAGGACCGTGATAATCTGACCGGCAACGTTGAATGCGTCGCCTTCTCCCTGGCGCAGGACATAAGCAACTGATTTTCCCGGTAGGGTACGAAGTGATCCCGACATAAATTTTCTCCTCAAAATTCTACTGTTTCAGGCTGCGTTCGAAGAAACGAAGCAGCGGCGCCGCCAGCCGGGCCGAATGGGTGCCGGCCATTTCGGGATCTTCTTCGGAGAACCAGAGATGCGCGGCATCCGGCAGCTCGAGTGCGGTGACCGGATATCCCGCCTGACGAAGTGTTTCGGCGAAATGGGCCGATTGCTGGGGCGAAACCTCCCGGTCCAGATGGCCCCAGCACAGGAAGACCGGCATGCGGCGTTGATGGCTGATCTGCCTCAGGGGCGACGCCTGATGGTAAAGCAGCGGTTCGGAAAAGGGTGAAGCGCCCAGCAGCAGTTCGGTCTTGTCTGGCGCCGTCACGCTATTGATGGCGCGATCCGCCTGCCAGTGCGCCATAAGATCATAGACGCCATAGATCCCTGCAAGCGCCTTTGGCGCCGGGCAATCAATGGACGAAAGACTGGCGAGTGCTGCCAGATGGCCACCTGCAGAAGCTCCCAGAATGCCGATGCGTTCGCCATCAATGCCATAGGTTGATGCCATGGCCGCGAAGTGGTGCAGAGACGCTTCGACGTCCTGAAGATTTCCAGGAAACGCAGGCGCACCTGCACTTGCGCGGCGATAGTCGACGCTGGCGAAAGCAAAGCCGTTTCTCGCGAATAACTCGCCCCAGGACCGCAGCGCCGAACGATGGCCGCGGATCCAGCCACCTCCCGGTACCGCAACAATCAACGGAAAGGGACCAGACTCATCAGGCATAAACAGATCTGCCTTGAGTGCCTGCCCGTCGGTGCTTGAATACTCGATCGTCTTCATGAGCCGGTCCCTGGTTCTGATCAGCGCTGAGATTTATGCTTCCTGTACGATCGGGTTGCGCAGGATGCCGAGGCGCTCGATCTCAACCTCGACGACGTCGCCCGGCTTCATCCAGAGCGGCGGATTACGCTTTGCACCGACGCCACCAGGGGTGCCGGAAGCGATAACGTCACCGGCTTCAAGACGCGTGAAGCTGGAGCAATATTCGATCTGCCGGGCGATATCGAAGATCATCTGGCTGAAGGTCGCGTCCTGCACCACCTGACCGTTCAATCGGGTCTGAATGCGAAGGTCATCAAGTGGTCCGAGTTCGTCCGGCGTCATCATCCACGGGCCGAAAGCACCAGTCTCGGGGAAGTTCTTGCCAGGCGTGAACTGATGCGTATGGCGCTGATAGTCGCGCACGCTGCCGTCGTTGTAGCAGGCAAAACCCGCAATGTGTCCAAGCGCGTCTTCACGGGTGATATACCGGCCTGGCTTGCCGATGATGACGGCGAGTTCGCCTTCATAATCCAGTTCCGTCGAAACCTTCGGACGCAGGATCGGCTTCAGGTGACCCGTCTGGCTGTTGGCGAACCGGCCGAATATGGTTGGATTGTCCACTTCGGCGCGACCGGTTTCCTTCCGGTGCATTTCGTAGTTCAGGCCGACGCAGAGGATCTTGTCGGGGTTGGGGATGACCGGCAGCCATTCAAGTTGCGACAATTCGAACGAGGGTGCCTTTGCCGCCGCTTCCGAAACACCGGCCAGGCCCGCCGTGATTGCCGCTTTCAGATCCGCATAGCGGTCTGCCAAGATGGCGCCCGCATCACGAAACGTTTCGCCTTCAACAACGCCCCAGGTGGTGCGACCGGCAATCTTCACGGTAGAAAGTCTCATAGGGATAACTCCTTGGAAATGGAACGTAGGACATCGGGCTTTCAGGCGAGCCGCGTGGCAAGGTCCCGTATCTGTTGGCGAAGGCCGTCAAGGTCGGCGGCGGCTGCAAAGACGTAATGATCGGGTCGGACAATCGCGCCGACAGCGCCGTGGCGATCAAACCAGTTGGCAAGTACGCCGTCCTTTTCGCACAGCATTGTACCGTCTGCCGATGCATCGACGACCGGAGCGATTGCGACGACGTCGAGGCCATCGAGTTCTTTGGCCAGAGATTCTCCCTCAGTCTGCGCGACGCGCCGACCATCAAGGACAAGACGCCAGGTTGGACCCGTGATCTGGTCGAGCAGCCTGATTTCGCCATCGCTGATGATCGCCGGTTGCGGGAAGAGCAGGCCGCGTGCCGGCGTGCCTTCTTTCGCGATCAGTCCTTCTTCGATCGGGGGAACGATCTCCTGGCGCGTGATGACAAGCGGCTGGCCGCCGCCTTCTGCGAGGATGCGGGCATCGCGCGCTTCCGCGGCCTGAGGATCCCGTTCGCAGATGGCTTGTCCAATCGTCTTGATCCGGCCGGTCAGCGTCTGCACATGGCGCTTGCGCTCCTGTGTGTAGGTGGCAAACAGGGTTTCGCCCGATTGACCCTTCAGAACACGATCCAGACGCCAGATAAGATTGGAGACATCACGCAAACCCTGGCACATGCCCTGGCCGATGAAGGGCGGCTGCTGATGCGCGGCATCGCCGGCAATCATGATGCGCCCCTTCTTCCAGTCGTCTGCCACCAACGCATGGAAGCGATAGGCGGCGGCGCGCCAAAGTTCACCATCAGCTTCGTCAAGCCATGGAGACAGCAGGCGCCAGACATTATCCGGCTGCGTCATCTGCTGGGGGTCTTCCCCTGGAAGCAGCATGATTTCCCACCGACGGTGGTTCTGCGGCCCTATGATGAAGCTGGCAGGCCGGGCAGGATCGCAAAACTGCGCCGATGTCTGGGGTAGCTTGGCCAGTCCCGCCTCATTGGCGAGCACATCGATCACGAGCCATGGCTCATCGAACACCAGATCTTCCAGTTTTATGCCAGCGAGATCGCGTACGCGGCTGGAGGCCCCGTCGCATCCGATTACATAACGTGCGGTAACCGTGTGCACCTTGCCAGAGGCGTCCTTCAGCTTTGCCACGACCTCGTTTTCGCAATTGTCGAGGTCGATCATCTCGACGCCCAGCGAAACGGTGACGCAATCGAAACCAGCGGCATGCTTGCGCAGAACCGCCTCGACGGGTGGCTGCGTGAAAACCATGCTTGGTGTATAGCCGAGCGGGTAGGGCTCCGGCACCATGTCGATCCGACGGATGAGCTGGCCTTTGGCGCCGAAATGCTGGGACGCTGTGAACGGTTCGATGTAGGGCATCACCTCTTCAGCAATGCCCATATTGTCAAAGTGGCGCAGGATCTCGTGGTCAATGGCAATGGCGCGCGGCTTGTCGTAGATGTCTGTCAGTCGGTCGACGACAAGCGTGGAGTGACCGCGCGCACCCAACATGCCGGCAGCGACGGCACCTGCGGGACCAAATCCGACAATCAGGACGTCGTAATGATCTGAAAATGAAATCTCGTTCGTCACGGATGAGCCTCTGATAAGCTGAAGACGGGCGGCGTTATGCGCCGGAAAAACCGATGGAAACCTGGGCCTTCTTGCAGGCATCGCTTTTGGGTGGCGCAATGCCCCAATGGTCTGTGCGGCCAGGAGGCCAGACCCACTCGTCAGGCCCTTTCACCCGATAGGTTTCGTCGACCTGCAGGACCTCTGCCGTGTATTCGATGACGACGCCAAGGGGATCGACGAAATAGGCAAAGACATTGTCGCCGGGGCCATGCCGCCCCACGCCCCAGCCGATCGGCACACCCTTGTCGACGACGAGGCCGGAGCCACGCATAACCGATTCCAGATCGGGCATCAGGAAGGCGATGTGGTTGAGACCGTTCACGGGGGCTTCTGCCAGCACCACCGCGTGGTGGTCGCTGTTGCAGCACAGGAAGGCCATCATCTTGGATCGGTCGGTCAGCCGAAAGCCGAGAACATCGCGGTAGAACGCAGACAGGGCTTCGATGTCCGATGTATTGATGTTCACATGCGCCAGCCGCTCCACGCGGTTCGCCACCGTATTCGCGGGCTTGCGATGATCGTCGTGAACGAATTCGAGCACTGAACCTTGCGGTTCCCGGATGACGAAACGCTGCCCACCAGACGGTGCATCGGCCGTTCCGGGTTCGCGCAGGACTGTGCAGCCAAACGCCACTGCCTTCGCAAAAAGGTCCGCAAGATCTTCGGCGGAGCGGACGCGGAAGGTGATCTTGCGCAGTTCCGATTGCTTGCTCTGTTTGAGCTCGAGGACGTGGAAATCGTCACCTGTGGCAGCAAGAAACACCTTGTCGCCCACTTCGGCCACAGTCTGCAGCCCCCAGACCCGCGTGTAGAAATCGACGGAGGTGGCAAGATCGGGCGTCCCGAGCTCGACGCTTCGAAGCCCGATCACAGGGAAATTGTTCATCGTCATAAAGTCTCCTCGTCCATCCCGAGAAAGGCGAGCGCATTGCGGAACGTCAGGCGTTCGCTCAGGGTCGGATCGGCAGAAATCTGCTCGATGCGCCTGACTGGTTCTTTCTCGCGGAAATTGAATGGGTAATCGGTGCCGATCATCACCCGGTCTTCGCCAAAGACGGATACGATGTGCGAGAGCATATCCGCGTCGAATACAAGGGAATCGACATAGAGCTTGCGCGCCTGCTCGACGGGCGGTTCCGACAGGCTGTCTTTCAGTGCCGGAAATGTCTGGTACCCCTGCTGCAAACGGGGAAGCAGGGATGCAAGTGTCCCGCCGCCATGGCTGAAGGCGATGCGCAGGCTCGGAAACTTCTGCAGCAAACCTCCGGTGATGACGGAAGCCGCAGCAAGTCCCACATCCGTCGGGTAAGCGAGAACCTGCTGCAGGGGAGCGGGGCCAACCAGACGATCCATCCCGGCGGGCCTTACGGCGTGTACGAATACCGCGGCTCCAAGACGCTCTGCCTCCGCAAAGAACGGATGAAAGCGGGGATCTCCGATCGGTACGCCATTTATGTTGCTGCCAATTTCGACGCCACGGAAGCCGAGCTCGGAAACCACGCGATGCAGTTCAGCAATGGCAAGATCGATATCCTGCAGCGGTAGTCCGCCCAACCCGACGAACCGGCCCGCCCCCTCACTGACCATACCTGCAATCACATCATTGACATGCCGGATGAGGATCGCTGCCGCTGCCGCGTCAATCCAGTAGCCGAACAGTTCCGGCATGGGAGAGAGCGCCTGTACCGCGATGCCTGCGCGATCCATTTCTTCGATCCGACGCTCTGCAAGCCAGCAGGCATCACTCACGGTTCGATAGGGCTTGTCATTAATGACGACTGTCGCGTGGCAGTTCTCAACGGGTGTCATGGACGGCCAGCCGGGAAGCGTTTCGTCTCCAGGCGCTCCCGGAAAGCTGGACGGTACGACATGGCAGTGAACGTCAATGCCGCGGCAGGTGCACCCGCTTCTGAAGCGACTTGCTTGTATCTGGCTCATTCCCTGCTCCTCCGCTGCCAGTGTGGTAATATACAAAATTTAGTCCGTAAAGCAAAAATTTATATATTTTACTTTGATCGCTCGATTGTATATAAAATCACACAAATTGCGGTGGGGTGGCATGAATATCGAAATGCAGTCGAAAGCGGGCGAGAGCCCCGCAACGCTGACCAGCAGCATCTACGAGCGCTTGAAGGCTGATATCCTATCCGCAACGCTGGAGCCCGGCCGCAAGCTTCAGTTGCGGTTTCTCATGGAAACCTATGATGCGGGCCAGACGCCCCTGCGGGAGGCGCTCAACCGTTTGACGACAGAGGATCTGGTCATAGGCAAAGAGCAGCGAGGCTTCTTCGTAAAGCCCATCAGCCTTGAAGAGCTTGGAGAACTCACAAAAACACGCTGCTGGGTCGAGGGCCTTGCTTTGCGCGAATCCATTGCGAACGCGACTGCGGCCTGGGAAGAGGCACTTTTGGTCGCTCATCACCGGCTGGAGCGCGCGCCGCGTTCGCTCAATTCAGAACGTTTCGAGAGCAACCCTGAATGGGAGCGGCTTCACAGGGCCTTCCACGACCGATTGATCGACGGCTGCGGTTCACGCCCGCTGATCGGTTTCTGCGAGCAGCTTGCGGATCGGTTGAACCGCTACCGTGCATTGTCCATTCGAAAGGCGTATCGGGTGCGCAAGGTCAGTCAGGAGCACAGCGAGATCCTGCAGGTCGTGCTGGACAAGAACAGCGATGAGGCCGTGCGGCTTCTGCAGCGGCACTATGAGCAGACGGCAGACATTATTCGCGCAGATCTCGAAACGGGCGAAGCTGGCAGCATGATGCCACCAGCTTCGCCTTGATGAGGATTTCGATCTATTTCGTCCGGTTCTGACGGATGAATTCTAGGATGTCCGGGCCGAGGCTTTCGTCCGCAGTTCCGAAGTGTTCGATGATCGAGATATGATTGTGGCCAAGTGCTGTCTTGTAGACGGGCAGACGGCTGTCGCGATTGAACAGCGCATCCACCAGTTTCTTGTTCTGGCGCTGGATGGACGGCATGTCGTTCTCGGCAACTGCGAGGAACACGGGCAGCTTGCGATCAGCAATACGCCGTATGATCGACATTTGCGGATACTGGCTTGCGTCCTCACCGTAATAGACCTTGTCCTGTGCCGCGAGATCCTCTGCATCGGCGGTCGGAATCGAGATCAGGATGAGGCCTCGCACACCGTCGTCCTGGCTTGAGGCGGAGGTGACGAAGCCGAACGTCGCGGCATGGGTTGCACCCGCCGAATTCCCGGAAACGAAAATCGACCTGGTATCGCCCGGATGGGCTGACGAATTGGTTCGCAGCCAGGCAACGGCCTTGCCGACATCTTCCCCACCTGCCGGAAAACGCGCCTGGGGCGCGAAGCCGTAGTTGATCAGTGCTGTCACAATCCCGTGCTGGGCAAAGTAATAGCCGAAGTGCGACACGTCCTTTTTATCGCCACGCACAAAGCCGCCGCCATGGGCGAAGACAAGGACAGGCGGCTTTGCTCCTTCAGGAAGGGTGGACGGGATGTAGAGGTCGAGCTTCTGGCGCTCACCGTTACCATAGGCGAGATCCTTCTCGACCTTCACTCCTTCCTTCGACGCTGCCTCGTGCAGGGGTCGATATAGTGTTGTGACGCCCTTCACGACGTCTGGCCCGAGTTTGTCGCCGAAGGCACGCACACCTTCGCCGATCTCCGGCGGATTGGCAGACATTTGCGCCTGCGCGGGCAAGGCTTGCACCAGACATGCCGCAAGCGCAGCCAGAAAACGGATCGACTGCATGACTTCCTCCCTCTCTCCTCTTTCGACCGGGTTTTTATCCCGGCCATCCTCCGCGGTGTTGACGGGTTTAGTCCGTCAAGCCCTTTGGCGCGGCGCGGAAACCGGCGCGCTCTATGCCGACAATCGCGCAAACCTCATCATTGTCGCCGATATCGCCTGATATGCCGACGGCTCCGATCACTTCACCCGCCTGATCGACAACCAGGACACCGCCCGGAGAGGGCACCATGCGCCCACCGCTCACCGAGGCGAGGATGGTGATGAAGGTGGGGTTCTTGGCGGCGCGTTCGGTCAACTCTCGGGTTCCGAACCCCATGCCCAGAGAGCCCCAGGCCTTGCCAAAGGCGATGTCGAAACGGACGATACCGGCACCGTCTTCGCGTTTGTAGGCAATGAGATGCCCGCCTGCGTCGAGGACTGCGACGGCGAGCGGCGCAAGAGAGCGGGCGCGTGCTTCGGTCAGAGCTGCATCGATGATAGTCGTTGCGTCAGCGAGTTTGAACATGGGACACTTTCAATAAGTTAGGTTGGATTAGCGGGAAGAGGCCTGCCAGCGCAGCAACCGGCGTTCGGCCATCGATAGAAGGCGGCTGCCTATCAGGCCGATGGCGCCCAGAATGACGATACCGGCGAAAAGATCGGCCGAGCGGAAGCTTCGACTGGCGAGCAGAATACTTTGGCCCAATCCTTCCCGGCTCGCCAGCATCTCTCCGACGACGGCGAGAATAAGGGAGATGGTGAGCCCGAGCCGAAGGCTGGCGAGAACCATGGGCATGGCGCTGGGCAGAGCGAGCTTCCAGATGACCTGAAGGCGGTTGAGCCCGAGGACTGCGCTTACCTCATAAAGACGAGGCTCCATAGCGGCAAAGCCATGGATCGTTGCGAGAAGCATCGGCCATAGAGCGCCAAAGGCGATCACCACGAGAACCATCTGGTCCGAGAAGCCAAGAAACGCGATGGCAATCGGGATCATGGCCGAGGCTGGCAACGGGCGCAGCAATTCGAGGGTCGGTGCGATATATGTTCGAGCGCGTCGCGATACGCCGATGAGCGCGCCTAGCAGAATGCCGACAAGAGAAGCGAGCAGCCAGCCCAGTAGCATGCGCTCTACTGTCTCAACCGTCTGTCCCAGAAGAGGGCCGCCAGCCAGCCCATTCATGAGCGCGGTGAATGTGCGCTCCGGTCCGGGCAGAAAGATCGGCGAAACGATCTTCGCGTCGGTGACAAGTTTCCAGATCAGGAGGAATGCTGCGAGGCCCGACAAACCAAGTCCGAATTTTCTGAATGAGAATCCCGTCATTGGCGTTCTCCCTTCGCATAGGCTGGAAAGAAGATGCGTTGTACTGCATTGAGACCCATGCTGATCACCCATCCAATCGTGCCGATCCAGACGAGGTAGGCAAACATCTCCGCCGGACGAAGGGCCTGCTGTGCCATCATGATTCCATAGCCGAGGCCGAACGGATTGGCGGTGATCTCTACCGTGACCGCCACGACGAGCGCGTAGCCCGCCGCGAGTTTCAACGACATGAAGAGCTGCGGCAGGATCGCGGGAAGCACGACCTTGCGCAGCCTTGCCGAAAAGCCGAGCTGGAGTACAGCCGACACCTCCATCAGTCTCGGCTCAACTTCTTTAACGGCAGCACGCGCAAGGACGACGGAAGGCCAGAGAAGTCCGAGCGAGATGATGACGACTTCCATGCTGGCGCCAAAGCCCAGAAGCATCATCACGACAGGAATGAGCGCAACGACCGGGACCGGACGCAGCAATTCGATGGTCAGGTCGAGCAGATCGTCTGCGAGACGAAAAAGGCCCAGCACGATGCCGATCAGCGATCCCAACCCGACCCCGATGATACAGCCGAAGAAAGCGGCTGTCAGAGTATCGAAGGTTGCGCGCAAGAGGGAACCATCCGCAATTACGCTGAACAGGGCGAGCACGATCGCGGCCGGACTGGCGAGACTATCGCTTTCCAGTCTTGTTGCCGTCGCAGTGATTTGCGCGACGGCGATCACGCCCAGTGGCAGAAGGGCTGCCCGCCAACTTTTCCCGAAAGCGGCAGTCATTGGTGGTCGTCCTTGATCAGGTCGTAGAGTTCACGCCGCAAACGCAGGAATTCCGGATCCTCGCGGGTCAGCAACTGATCGCGCGGGCGGGCAAGGCGCACATCGACAATGCGCCCTATACGCCCTGGGTTTGGCTGGAGGCATACGATCCGGTCACCGAGATAGATGGCTTCCTCCAGATCATGCGTGACGAAAACCATCGTTGCGCCGGTGGTTGCGACAAGCCCCAGAACCTCGTCCTGCAACGCTTGTCGCGTCATGGCATCCAGCGCACCGAATGGCTCGTCCATGAGAAGAACCTTCGGTTCCTGCGCAAGGCATCGGGCGATCTGCAGGCGCTGCTGCATGCCACCGGACATTTCAGAGGGATATTTGTCGGCGTGCCGTCCAAGACCTATCTTCTGTAGAAGATCCTGAATGATGGCCGGCCGCTCCTTGGCAGGGCAGCCTCGCGCTTCGAGCGCAAGGGATACGTTGCCCGCTGCCGTCCGCCAAGGCAGAAGCGCTTTGCCGTAATCCTGAAAAACGATGGCGATGGAGCGATCCGGTCCGCCGAGGACCGCCCCATCGAGCTCCACACTGCCGGATGTCGGGCGAGCAAGGCCCGCCAGCATGCGAAGAAGTGTGGTTTTGCCGCACCCTGACGGGCCAATGACGGAAATCGTTTCGCCCGGAGCGATGTCCACGCTGATCCCGCCGATGATCTGCAAGGCACCATAGGAGAGCGTCACATCGCTAATCCTGATGCGTGGCTCAAGCGTGCTCATCTCGGAATCGGGCACGGTCTTCTTGGAAGCAGTGGACTGGCTTTGCATCGCAATCATGTCAGGCTCCTTTCACCAGCGCAGCATGGGGTCCGGCGGCTGTGCCTTTCTGAAAGCCATAGGCATTCATCTTTGCAAAATACGGCATGCTGGGATGGGCTTCGAAGCGGACACGGCAATCCAGAACCGCTGGAAGACCGCAGGCGATCGCACGCTGCAGCGCCGGTTCTATTTCTTCCACCGAGCTGACAACCTCGCCATGGCAGCCAAAACCACGAGCGATCTCGGCATAATCCGTTCCATCCAGGTCGGTCCCGAAGGAAAAGTCGAAGCTCCTTCGCTGACCCATCTTGATGACACCCCAGGACGCATTGTTATGGATGATGTTGATGATCGGCAAGCCGGCACGACGGGCGGTATCGAGCTCCGAGAGCGTGAAACCGAAGGCACCGTCGCCGCAGATGTTGAAGACGGGTCGATCGGGATGCAGCAATTTGAGCGCAACCGCATAAGGCGTCCCAAATCCCAGCTGGCACATGCCCGGTTCGTGGAACCGCGTTCTTTCAGCAAGCGCTGGCGTCAGATCATTGCTCCAGAAGGATGTATGTCCACCATCATAGACGATCAGCGCATCATCTGGCAGCAGGCTGCCAAGGGCGAAACCAAGCCGCGCTGGATGCATAACCGCGCCATCATCCGTCTTCAAATGTTCAAGCTTCTGCCTGTAGCCGCCATAGACGGAGCGCATCCGGTGAAGCCAGTCCGAACAATCTGCGAGGTTGCGCGCGCGCAAGGCCGCCGTTAGGTCATCGAGTGCGCTTGCGGCATCGGCCCAAATGCCGACTGCGTGTGGCGTATTTGCGCCGAGGCTCATCGGGTCGATGTTAATGTTGATGAGATGCGCGTCGCCCTTGGTCAGGGCGCCCCCTTCGTTCCAAAGCCAGGATGAGAAACGGCACCCGACAGCAAGAACAACATCCGCCTCCCGGAATGCGGCGGGAATAGCATCGCCGCCGATGATTCCGCCATGGCCGATGAAGTAGGGCGAGGTCGATGGAACGGTGCCGATCCCCATCTGCGTTGCAAGAGCAGGGGCCTTCATCAGTTCCATAAGATTCCGGAAGCGCTCGCCCGCCCCTGCCGATACGACACCGCCGCCAGCCACGAGCAGTGGTCGCCTTGCATTTGCCAGAAGCTCCGCTGCCTGACTGATCTGGGTCGCCGATGGGCGAGGTCCCTCAATAGCTCGGTACTGCTGTGGTGGGACTGCGAGCGCATCTTCGTCAAAATCGAAACGGCCGCTGAGAATTTCCTGCGGTATATCCAGGTGAACGGGTCCCCTTCGACCTGTCAACGCATGGCGAAACGCGTCTCGCACCAGATCCGGCAGCCGGCGCCCATCATGCACCACCGCGCTCCATTTGGTCAGCGGCTTCAAAAGCGCGTGCGTATCCAGATCCATGAACATGCCACGGTTCGGATAGGACGCGGCCAGATGATTGTTGGACGTGATCAGTAGAAGGGGAAGATTATTGTTGAATGCCGTGCCAAGCCCGCCGACCAGATTGGCCGAACCCGGTCCCATCTCGCCAAGTGCGACACAGATTCTCCCGCTGGCCGCCGCAATGGCCGCCCCCATCAGAGGCCCCGAGGCTTCGTGACGCACGCCGAGATATCGGATGGATGGCTCGCGCGAGATGGCATGCAGCAGGGGGTTCAGCTTTCCTCCCGCAATACCGAAGACGAACGGAACGGATTCCGGAACAAGCAAACGGGTCAGCGCTTCCGCGCCGGTCATCTGGGTCATGATGTCACCTGTGAATGGGTAGAAAAGCGGGCGCTTGGATCAGCGCCCGCGCCAAGCCTCATGGGGCAATCAAACCGGCAGTGTCGATCTTGCTCTTCAGCATGCCGCCTTCGCGCATTGCCTTGTCGAGGTAGTCGATGGCTGCGACGGTCGGCACCGGCTTGCATTCCGGAAGTTCGATCTTGCTTAGAACTTCGAGCGGCAGGCGGGTATACTTGGAGACGATCTCCCGCGTCTTGTCCTGATTCTTGCCAATGAAGTCAGCAGCCTGTCCGAAGGATGTGCGGAAGGCAGCGATTGTGGCCGCGTTTGCCTTTGCCCACTCCCGGGTCGTTACGAAGGTCGTGTAGGGAATATCTGCCGGAAGATCCGACATGAAGTGGAAGGCAATCTTGCCATTTGACTGGGCGACGGCGCGTCCGAGGGAAGGTTGTCCCGCAATGATGGCGTCGATGGTTCCACCCTTCAGGACGTCAGCAGTATTCGGAATAGGGACTTCTATGAAGGTAATGCCTTTGTCCGAAACCTTCTTCTGCTTCAGCCACTGGCGAAACAGAATATCGAGCGTTCCACCGATGCTTGGAGTGCCGATCTTCTTGCCAAGCAGATCTTCCGGTTTGTCGATGGCAACACCTTCGCGAACGGCGAGGCCGACGTTCTTGGCCGTGCGAGGCGAGGTCACGCCGCAATTGGCGACGACCACAAGGTCAATTCCGCTTTCTACCGCCTGCAGCATCACAGTCGGCGAGACGGCAACGATCTGATGCGAGCCCGCTACGAGTGCAGCGACGAGCGTCTGGTTTGATCCCGTCGGCAGGAACTCGACTTGAAGGCCGTTCTTCTCGAAGAGACCTTCATCCTTGGCCACGAAGGCGGCCTCGACTTCGGCAATCGGCGGTGTGCCAATTGCAATCTTCGTCTGGGCAAAAGCCGGAACCGCTGCGACGGCCAGTGCACCCGCGATCATGAATGCGCGCTTGAACATTTTTTTCTCCTCCTGTGCGGGCTCCTCAACCCTTGTCGCAACTATTCCAGCCGCATTGACTTTCATCAATAGACAGAACGGCAGTTCAGATATAACTTGAAATGCATATCAGGCGACATCAAGGGATATGGATGAACCTTCGCAAATGGGAGTATTTCCTGAAGGCTGCAGAACTGGGAAATCTTTCCCGCGTCGCAGAGAAGCTGGATATCTCACAGCCAGCACTCAGCCGACAGATTGCGGCACTTGAGCAGGAAGTGGGCGCCTCCCTGTTTCACCGAACTGGCCGTGGTTTGACGCTTACTCCGGCGGGTGAAGTCTTTCGCAGCCGCGCCGAGGGGATCCTGGAAGAGATTGCTCGGGTTCCTGAAGAGGTTGTGCATGCGGCCAACACGCCATCCGGGCGGCTGGCTTTTGGCGCGCCTCCCTTCATGGGCCGCATGCTGACTGGCAAGCTGGTGGCGGATTTTCTTGAGAACTATCCCCATGTGCGTCTTCGGGTACGCGGCGCGCATTCGCTTCAACTGCGTGAAGCCATCTTCTTTCGAGATATCGATGTCGGCATCCTTGCCGCTCCTTTGACTGAACCCGATCTCCTCATCGAACCGCTGCTGGAAGAGCAACTTTACCTCGTTGGACCCGTCGGCTGTGGCTTGCGTTCAGATCGGCCGATCAGCCTTGATGGCGTCGCCGATCGCAAGCTTATCCTGACACCGCGTCCGGATGGACTGCGCACCTTGATCGAGGCGGAGTTCGCCCGTATCGGCCGCAGGGTCAAGGTTGCGGTTGAGACCGAATATGCCCCCATGGATGATCTCATCCGACGCAACGTGGGTTATGCGATCATGCCCTTCTGCGGCATGGTCGATTCTCCGCTGACACAGTTTGAATGGGCGCCGATTGATGGTCTCAAGGTGACATGGGTCATCGCTTTGCTGGGCGCATCCGAGAGGACGCTTGCGGCGCGCTGTCTTGTGGACATGATCAAAACCTTGACATTTGCCAATCTACAGTCCGGGCGTTGGAAGGGTGACTATCTGGGTCATCAACCCGCTTGAAACCCGGCGAGCGCTTCGATCTCGTCAGCTGATTTTCCAAGCATCTGTTATTCCAGAGAAATTTTCTCACTCAGTCCAAGGGGCGCCTGAGGCGATGCGCCAGTCGGTGCTCAAAACACGTCGTCGCGGTAGCCGAGGACCTGTTTGCGACCATATATCATATATAAAGATTATTATTTTTTACTATGAAAGAGATTAAACGATTCCTCAATAAATCGGGATCAACTTCACGTTGGATCCTAAAGTCGTTCGACTGGGGGCTTATTCTTTTGGGGAGGAAGTATATTTGCTTTCGCTTGAAAACCTATCGTTTCGAAAATCGATCTCAACCCTGGTCCTGGTGCCACTGGCGGCGGTTGTCGGCCTGGGCGCGGTCGTCTGTTTCAACACCTATCAACAGTACGATAGTCTGAGCCGCGCGGAATTCATGGCGAAGCTTGCGCATGCGGGCGGCGAAATGATGATGACGATGCCGATGGAAGGCGCAGTGCCGCCAGCGGATCGTCCAAAGATCCGGGCCAAGGCTGACGGTTTGTACAAGGAGATCACTGGGCAACTCGATACGTTGAAGACGCTCGGCTATGACGATCCTCTGACCCAGTCCCTTCGGTCTAAGTTCGAAGCAACGTACGCGAAGATCGGCGAATTTCGCCAACAGGTGGACGCTGGCAATACGGATCCGCTGATGCCGCTGCGATACGTGCAGCCCATCGCGACTGCTGCGCTTGACTTGTCTTCTCGCGCCAGCGCGCTGACGGATGATGTGGCGCTTGCCCGTGATATTCGCGGCTATCAGGCCTGGATGAAGGTGAACGAAGGCTATCTGGTGCTCAACCGCATGGGCCAGGTCTTTGGCCAGAAAGGTAGTCTCGGAAAACCTGAGCAAGCTCGCTTCGATGCCGCCATTGCGCAGGTTCGACTGAATGAGCAGCCCTTCCGCGAACTGGTCTCTCCGGCCCTGGTGAGCCGTTATGATGCCTTTTTCAGTACGCCGGAAGGGAAAGCCATCGTCGACATGATCAAGGCGATGGAGAGCTTGCAGGACTTCGCCGGAAAGCCCGAAGATCTGGCTGCCTTCGTCAAGGCCATGGCTGTCCGACGGGATTATGTCGCCGATCTGCTGCGTGAAAACGGTCAGATTCTCTTGAGTGGAGCCAAGGACCGGTTGGATACAGCGCGCACGTCGATGATTGCGATCATGGTCGGTCTTTCTGTGTTCGTCCTGCTGGTCATTGCCTTGAGTACGGGCATCTCGCGCGCCCTGTCGACGAGCATTCGGCGGATCACGCGTTCGACCACCGGCTTGGCGGAGGGGGACACGACCAGTTCTATCCCGTATACGCACCGCAAGGATGAGATCGGCGAAATGGCGCGTTCGGTTGACATCTTCCGGCAGGCAGCCATCCGGAATCTGCAACTCGAAGCGGATGCAGTGGTCAACCGCCAGCGCGCTGAAGCTGAACGGGCCGAAATGCAGGCGCGCGCCGAAGCCGAAGCGGAGGCCCATCTCAACGAGGCTACCGCTGCCTTTGCCGAGGCAATCCGCCGTCTGGCGTCCGGTGATATGCTCTGCGAAATCCAGTCACCATTGTCGCCGCAATTCGAAACCTTGCGCAGCGATTTCAATCTCTCGGTTGAGCAGTTGCGGACGGCACTCCTGAGTGTCAACGGTTCCGCGTCCATGGTCACGAACGGATCGCGAGAAATCTCGGACGCTTCCGACAATCTCGCCAAGCGTACAGAGCAGCAGGCAGCATCACTGGAGGAAACCGCAGCAGCCCTCGAGGAGATCACGGCCAACGTCATCTCTACATCCAAGCGCGCTGCCGAAGCCCGCAATGTCGTCCGGGATGCGCGTGCGCAAGCCGATCAGTCCGGTACAGTTGTGCGCAATGCCGTATCTGCAATGGAGCGGATCGAGCAGGCCTCGCATCAGATCAACCAGATCATCTCGGTCATCGACGAGATCGCCTTCCAGACCAATCTCCTTGCGCTGAACGCCGGGGTAGAGGCCGCACGTGCTGGCGAAGCGGGCAAGGGGTTTGCCGTTGTCGCGCAGGAAGTTCGGGAACTGGCGCAGCGTTCGGCCAATGCGGCGAAGGAGATCAAGACCCTGATCAGCAATTCGACCGCCGCCGTATCGGAAGGCGTCAAGCTTGTCTCCGATACCGGGGAGGGCCTTGGCGCCATCGAACAGCTGGTTCAGGTGATCAACAGTCATATGGAAGCGATCGCAACCGCCGCGCAAGAGCAGTCTTCCGGTCTGGCGGAAGTCAATACAGCGGTCAATCACATGGATCAGGCCACCCAGCAGAATGCCGCGATGGTGGAGGAGATGAATGCGGCCGGCGCAGGCCTCGCTCAGGAAAGCTTCAAACTCAGTGATCTTCTCTCTCGCTTCCAGCTTGGCCATTCCGTCCAGCAGTTGCAACAGGTTGCCGGGCAGCTGCGGTACGGATCCGAAGGGGCGGGTGGAACTCGCTATCGGACCGGAACCGGTCGCTAAGACCCTCTGAGATATGAAGTTCTTGCATCGTTTTATGCCGGAGCCACTTGTGGTCTCCGGCATAGATTTCGTCCAATGCGGCCCCGGATCATGTCCTGCCAGATGAAACTCGAAAGCACTTCAGTAGTCGATGGAAACTTTCAAAGCTCCCTTCACTCGATGTGTTGAAACTCGAAAAATGGAAACCTGTTTGCGCTTTCGATCGCGGTCTACGACAGGATTGCGACAGCACGGCACCAACCAGCAGATCCGCCCTTGATCTTGACGGGGAGACAGGAGACCGTAAAGCCGGATGGCGGCAATTCCTCCAGCCGTGTCAGCTTTTCCATGTGCATGAAAATGCCTTCCCGCGCCGCTTTGTGGCCTTCCCATATCAGTCCGGCATCCCCGGTTTCAGCGAAGCGCTTCGCGGTTACGGGGAAGGGCGCATCCCACGACCATGCATCCGTTCCCGCAATGTGAATGCCCTTGTCCATCAGCCAGTGCGTCGCAGCCCGTCCGATGCCGCATCCACGACCCAGAAAATCCGGACGTCCATAGGCTGCGCCCGCCGCTGTGTTGATCAGAACGATATCGAAGGGCTGCAGGTCATGGCCGCTTGCCTTGACGGCAGCCTCGATATCCTGTGCGGTCGCCACATAGCCATCGGGCAGATCACGCAGATCAAGCTTGACGCCGGGGCGAATACACCAGTCGAGTGGTACTTCATCGATGGTCCAGGCTTTCTCGCCGTTGTTCATGGTCGATGCGAAATGCCAGGGTGCGTCGAGATGCGTCCCTGCATGAGCGGTCAGATTGAGTTGCTCGACCGCCCAACCCTCGCCACCGGGTACATCGGCAATATTGAGGCCTGGAAAGAAGCGAAGAACTTCGGCGCTGCCTTGTGCGTGACCGGTATAGTCGATCCGGGGGCCGAGGCCCGGCGGATCCGCCGGAACATCATTTTCAATGGCTACAGACAGGTCAAGTATCTTCATTGATCAAACTCCTGAAAATGCGGCCTGCGCCAGCGTGTCTACGTTGGCATCGGCGCGAAAGCCGCGTGAGAATGCCTGGCTCGCATCAAGATGAGGCATACTGCCGAAAATCCGCTGGAGAGCATCATTCCTGCCGTAGGAAACGAGTGGCCGGCGGCCAGCGACGCGCATTGCGGCCTCGACAACCTCTGCGACAGTCGCCCTGAGGGCAGGCGGCTGGATGATGCATCCCTCGGTGGCCGCCAGTCCTGCGGCGTGCAGAAGAGTACCGACTGCCGCGTCTCTCGACATCCACCAGCAGGTGCTCTCTGCTGGCACCGGGCATTCGAAAGGCTCGTTGGCCCGGATCCTGTGGAAAAGCTGGCTCATGAAGGCAGAGCCATGCCCGCTCTCCGACTGCGGTCGGGCTACAATCCCGGGAAAACGGATGCTTATGGTGGACAGTGCGCCGCGTCTCGTCATGTCCGACAGCATGATCTCTGTCATCAGCTTGTGTGCGCCGTAGGTCAGCTGCGGATGACATGGGGTATCGGGATTGACGGTGCGGGACGCAAGATCTCCATAGACCGCGATGGAAGACGCAAACACAAATCGGGTGCCAGCGTTCCCCGCCGCCAGCCTGTCTGCCAAAGACAGGGGCGCCATCAGATTGACGCGATGGCCGAGTGCCTGATCCTGCTCGGCCCGGCTTCCGGGAATGCTTGCGAGATGAAAAACCAGATCGAAGCCGGATTGAGTGAGTTCATCCAGAAACGATGGATCTCCGAGATCTCCAGGCTTGAAATCCATGAAATCTGGACAGGTTTCGGATCGCCCGAGGTCAGTCAGCGTGATCTTGTCCGCACGATTGTTTCTCGCCGCCAGCGCGTTGACCAGTCCGCGCCCCAGAAAGCCGTCGGCGCCTGTCACGAGAATACGCATCAGCCTTTTGCCACGGTCTGGTCAATTATGCCGAAGGGTGCCGAGCCATCCGGCATGCGAGCTTCCATGCGTATCCGGTCACCCCAGGTCAGGAAGGGCGTTCGTGACGCACCTTCATCAAGGAGCTCTATCACCCTGATTTCCGAAATACAGGAGGAACCCGCTTCGCGATCCGCGTTCGAAACCGTGCCGGAACCCAGAATGGTACCGGCAGACAGCCGCCGTGTGCGTGCGCAGTGCGCAATCAGTTGGCCGAATGAAAAGTGCATCTCGCTTCCGATTGCTCGTCCGACGTTCCGCTCGTTTATTTCGACATCCAGTCTGAGGTGAATTCGTCCATCGGACCAATAGTCCCCCAGTTCGTCCGGCGTGATCGCCACTGGCGCGAAGGCTGTGGATGGTTTTGCCTGAAGGAAGCCAAAGCCAGCACGCATTTCCCGCGGACCAAGCGCTCTGAGCGACCAGTCGTTGATCTGTACAAGGAGCCGCACGTGTTGAAGCGCCGCATCTGCCTGTGTTCCCATGGGTACATCCGACAGAATGACGCCGAACTCCCCTTCCATGTCGATGCCCAGCCCGTCATCCGGGAAATGCATGGGTCCGAGCGGACCGCGCAGATCGTCGCTGGCGCCTTGGTAGATCAGGGGAATTTTTTCAAAATCGGGATTGTGAGGATTGTCGAAGGCCTTGTCCATCAACCGCCCATGGTTCAGGAAGGCTGACGCATCGAGCCATTGCGGCGCACGCGGCAAGGGTGCAAGGCAACGCCCGGCGTCGAATGGCGTTGCGAACGGTTCCTGTCCCGCGTTCAGGCGATCGGACAAAGCCTGTAGCGCTGGGTGCACAGCATCCCACGTTTCAATCGCATCAATCATGGTACCGGCGATGGCCGTCGCCGGAACGGCCCGATTGAGATCACGCGAAACGACCCAAAGTTGACCGTCGCGTGTTCCGTCATGGTATGTCGCAAGCTTCATGTCGAACGAGATCCTGCTGTAGCGGCTGAAGGTTTGAAGGATTTCAAGTCGGGCATACCGGCTTCATCGAATTGCCAGTTTCGCGGCCAGCTCCGGGTCGTATGAACCAGCGACAAGGACGAAGAGCATGCGGCAAGGCTTGCCCGAACGGTTGGCCCAGGCATGATTGGTGCCTCGCTGGACAACGACTGAACCCGGCTTCAGCAGCACTTCACCCTCATCGAGAACAAGGGTCATTTCACCCTCGATAACGATGCCGTAGTCGATCGATTCCGTCCGGTGCATCAGGGGATGCGGTGAATCGCCCTTGACGGTGGACGCTGCCTTGTCGCCAATCTGGTCGAAAGCGTCTTCCATCCGGGAGGCCCCGTTTCTCAGAAACTCTTCCGTATCCGGAGGAATATCGACAAAGCGAATCCGGGTTCCACCAGGCGGTGGTGGCAGTGACAGCGGTCCAAGGCTTGGATCCGGACCATTGTCGACCGGGGCAGGCGCCCCTGACGTGGCCCAGACTTCATGAAACAGCGTGCCGGGGATGGCTGCAATCTCGACTACGGTCGGCAGGGAGCCCTGTTCCCAGATGACCGAGCGGCCGTCCGGTGCATGTCCGGTGACGATCCTGGTGATCGAAGGGAATGCACTCATGCCGTCTTTACCTTCAATGCTGCGCCTGCTGACCGGGCAAGCGTGAAGCAGGTGATGGAACTTGCCGCCACGAGCACCGCAGCAACACCCAGGGCACCGAAGCCAAGGTTTTCACCCAGAACACCTCCGACGATCGGACCGAGTGCGGCACCAATCATCAGCATCGCAGGCGTTGCCGCCGCCGCGCGTCCCGTCGGGTCCAACTGAGACAGAAGGCCGAAGACGAAGGTATGCGTGAAAATCTGCACGGCAACGAAAACGGCTGCGGCTGGTGCCCAGATCTGGAATGCTGTCGCCGAGGTGACGAGGATAGCCAGTACAGCCTGTACCGCGGGACCGATCTGCGTCACCAACGGTGCCGACACACGGTTCTGCAGGAATGTCGCCAGCGGTGCGGGGAACAGGAAGTTCACGAACCCAAGCGCAATCAGTACGCCAAGGACATGTGCCGCCTCAAAGCCACGAGATTTGCCGATGACTTCCACGAAGGAAAACACCATGGCCTGATTGAACGTCATGATACTGATACCGAGGATCGTCAGCCAGATGACGCGATTGAACGGCTTCTTCTCGTGCTCGGTAATGCTCGTGGGGTTCCGGAAGAACAGCGCCGCTACCACTGCCGCGACCGCCATGATGCCACTGAAGACCTGAAACAGCACCGGTCCGCCGCGTAGGATGAGCAGTTGCGGCACTGCTGCGAGAAGGATGATTGCAAACAGGCCAAGTGCCATGCCGGCAATGGCAAACAAGCGGTGAGGATTAACACTCTGTCCCATGACGCCGTGCACCATGGACAGTGCGGTCCCAACGGAAACGCCTGCTGCAAGGTGCGCAATTGCCAGCGTGGAGAATGAGGTTTGGGTGGACGCATAGAGGAAGATGGCTGCCGTTACAGCAAATCCGCCCACCGTCAACACCTTCTGGTTCAGACCGTTGAAGCGCGCTGCCGTGAACATGCTGGCAGCAACGGCACCCAGCAGGAAGAGTGTCGCGAGGGTACCTGACTGCTGCGGGCTGAAACCGAAGCGCTCGACAAGCGCTCCGACCCAAACCGGCAGCGCAACGAGATCAAGCATCCCTGCGCAGTGGCCAATGACGAGTGCCGTGGCTCCAGCAACGCCGAATTTTTGTCCTGACATTATGACTCCTCCAGTCAATGATGATCCGCCGGGGGGCTTGGGCGCGCGGTCTCCTCAGCCGCGGCACCGGCGTAAAATTTGTCTCAAATTGCTTCTGCGAGTGTTTTCATCGACACTTGCATGATGGATGCATGCTCTTCACGGCTGCCGCCCTTCACCTCGATGTCCGCGAGGCGGCCGGAATTTTCGACTACCATGCGACACCGTTCCCAACGGCGGGCTTCGAAGGCTTCCAGGGCAGACAATGCATTGTTGTGGCGCCCCAATTCTTGCGCCAGCACCATCGCGTCCTCGATGCCGATACAGGCGCCGGCTGCGAGGTGCGGAGTGGTCGCGTGAACGGCGTCACCGATCAGCACGACGCGACCTTTCGACCATGGACGCGGCAGCAGCATCTGCTCCAGTGGCCGATAAATGATGTGATTTTCCGAAGAAAGTTCTGCTGCAATGTTACGAATGAGGGGCGATGGGAACCGCTCCAGAAGCGCGCGCAGCGTTTCCACGAAGGTCTCCGGTGCCACGAAATCGTTTGTTTCCCGGTCTTCCGTCAGGAACAGATAGACTTGCTCCCTGTTGACCCCGTTAAGGCCGACCTTGAGTTTCGGGCCCATCCACATGGTTACCGTATCGATCTCAGGCGGCTTCGGCAGAACGGCGCGCCATACGGATTGACCGATGAAGCGCGGCTTCGGGGCATTTTCAAAGAGTCTCGCGCGGACTGCCGAGTACAGACCGTCTGCTCCGATTACCAGATCGTAGCGACCCACAGACCCATCGTTGAAAGTGACCTGAACGCCATCGTCATCCTGGTTGAACTCGGTGAAGGTTACCCCGAGCCTGACATTGACCGATGATGAACGGACCGCTGCGGAAAGGATACCGGCAAGCGCAGGACGCATGATGCCGCCACTGCCTGGAATATCCGCACCGGCCACGCGAGGGGTCGGAATGCGCATGATAACGCTATCATCGGCTCCCCGAATGGCGAGGCCATCGCTGGCATAGCCTTCCTCCAGGAAGCGTTCGATCAGGCCAAGATCCTTAAGGACACGCAGGGTGGAGCCGTGAAGGCTGATGCCTGCGCCGTAGGAACGCCATCCAGCGTCAATCTCGGCCAGATCGACCTCAAAGCCGTGACGGGACAGCTGCAGCGCGGCTGTCATTCCGGCGAAACCGCCGCCGATGACCAGTATCTTCTTGATTCCGGAATTCATGTTTCTCCTCCTTCGCGTGGCGGGATGACGAAAACGTCACCGGCCTGGTCCACCGCGATTTCAATGCGTGTCAGCCTCTGTCCCAGACATGGGCCCAGAATGCATTCTCCCGTGTCCATCTCGAACAATGCGTTGTGGGAATGGCAGGTGAGATGGGTGCGCTCGCCATTCAGGTATGCGTCGATTTTCCAGGCCATCGGTGTCCCGGTGGAATAATGCGGGCAAGCGTCGAGCCAGGCATGCAGGGTTCCGTTTCGTCTCACGACGATGATCTTGCGTCTGAAGCCCGTCAAAGGACCAAAGCCCTTTGCCTCCCCCTCCTGCACCTCTGCTGAATTGCAAAGATGCAGGCCTTCGGGCGTGTCCTGTGATTGGATCGTGGCAATCGGCATGGAAATACCCGCGTTGTCCTCTCGTGCCGCTCAGAGCTTGGCACCGGGAGGAGGGCCACCGCCCGGTGCCCATTTCTCACGATATTCGAACAGGACGATCTGCGATGCCTCCGCTCCGTTCTGGGCTTCGCGCGCAACCCAGGTATCGTCGTGCTTGTCCATGTCGGCGTCGTATTCGAAATGACAGCCCAGCGGACTGTTGAAGTACCAGAACCAGTTCGATCCGAACTTGTGACGCCCCGGACCCCAGAAGCTTTGGAAACCCTTCTTCATGAAGCGCGTACCGGCCACCATGAGCTCGGTGGGACCGCCCATGTGGAAGGCGAGATGCTCGCAACCCTTCATATAGTCCGGTGTCCGGATGAAGAAGAGTGTGTGATGGTCATCATTTGCCTTTGGTCGAAGGAAGGGGCCAGCGCCGGTGAGAATGTCCGTCACGACGAAACCCAGGCGCTCGCAGTAGAATTTCTCAGCGATTTCAATATCCGGTACAAACAACACGACGTGGCTTAGCGTGCGTGGGAGAGCCGGCATTTCTTCCCAGACGCCCAGTTCATTCGGTCCGCGCTGCGCAGGCGCACCGGGTGCGTTGATCTTCTCTGCAGGCATGTCTAGTTCGCGGCGGACCGTAACCTGAAACTTGAGCTCGAAGCCGTGATCATCCTTTACTTCGATAGATCCATTCGACAGTCGGGTAACGCGCCGATCCTTCCCAAGCTCTGCCTCGATGGCGTCGAGATCTTCGGTAGACTTTACGCCATAGACCTGCTGGCGCAGCATGTTGGACGTCGGAAGTGGTGGTGGCAATGACGGGTCGGACTTATGCCGAACAATGACGCCGGTGCCATCAAGTGTTTCAAAAAGCCCGCCCTTTTCGGTCACATCGACCGGCTTCAATCCCCATGCCGTCAGAAATTCGGTGGCAGCTGCAACGTCGTCGACTCCAAAGACCAGATAATCAGGACCCACAATATTCATTCTTCTCACTCCCCGTTGGCGGACCTGAAGTCCGCCCTGTAGATGTTGCAGATGCTCAGCCGGCGGTCGTGGAACCGCCAAGGACTTCCGCGACCCAGTCGGCGATGTAGGCCCCGGCATTGGCTGAGTTATCGAAGCTGGAATGCTGGACGCCACCGGTCCGCTCATCGAAGATCTTCAACTCGCGCTTTGGGCTGTTGACCAGCTGATCATAGGTTGCGTGCGCCCACTGAAGCGGGATCTGGCTGTCCTTTTCGCCATGGGTGACGAGGAAAGGCACCCGGATCCGGTCGAGAATCCCGTGCAGGTGCACGTTTTCGGCAATCGCCATGAAATCATCGATGTCCTTTGCGCCCCAGACCCACATCACGTGGCTCCAGTAATGCGGAACAGGAAAATTGCCTTCGCGAGCAAGGCGCTTCTTCTGGACATCTCGCCAGTCGTGGTTGGCACCCCAGACGACGCCACAGGCGAAGCGGGGCTCGAAAGCCACGGCGCGCGGGCAGTAGTAACCGCCAAGGGAAACGCCTTCCATGCCGATACGTTTGGCATCCACTTCCGGTCGGGTCTCCAACCAGTCTACCACGCGGCTTGCCCAGTGTTCGCTGTCGAAACGCGCTGTCATGTCATGCAGACGCAGGGCCTCGCCCGTGCCCGGCTGATCCACGATCAGAGAGGCAATGCCACGCTTGGCCAGCCAGGCCGGAAGACCCACAAGGAGTTTCATCTCCTTTGTACTGTCGAGGCCGTTGACCTGGACAAGCAGCGGCTGCGGCCCCTCCACACCTTCAGCAGGCACATAGAGGGCTGAAAGATGCTTGCCTTCGTAGGGAATTTCCACGCGCCGACAGGTGGACCCGGACAGCTTGAGCCCCTTCTCGAAAGCGGCAAGGAAACGCTGGTAAAGGGCGAGACGGCCCTCCGTCCCATGGGCAAGAAGTCGTTCGGCGGTCAGCATGTAGTTGGATGCGCGGATGAGCTTGTCACCGGCCGAGATCAATCGCCCGCGTGCCTCGTCCTCCTCCGCAAGGGAAACGAGCTTGTCGGCCATCTTGATCCAGGTCTCGCGAAAGGCCTGTGTGCCGGCTGCATCAGGCGCCTTTGCTGCTTCCTGCAGCGGCGCGCACATTTCTTCGATCTCTCCCATACGGGCACCCATCTCGATCGAAAGATTGACCGAAAGGTTCCACACGTAATTGGTCGGAAAGTACTTGAACATATCATCTCCTCGAAAGCGCGAAGTGCGGCGCACCCATCTGCAGGAGGGCAGTCGAGCCGCGATGCACACGGCAGCGCAGCGACCACTTATCCTCCCGGCCCGAGATGTAGCGAAAAATAAACTGTTTACAAAATTGCTTCTCTGAATGATTTGTATTTACGTTGTGAATGTCTGGGAGGGCGTCATGCGATTCAAGAATCTCGATCTAAACCTGCTTGTTGCACTCGATACGCTGATACAGGTCCGGAATGTGAGCCGGGCTGCCGAAGAGATGTTCATCACCCAATCAGCCATGAGCAATGCTCTCGGACGACTTCGGGATTACTTCGATGATCCGTTGTTGATACAGGTCGGTCGCACGATGGAACTGTCGCCATTGGCGACGTCGCTTGCGGAACCGTTGCGGGATATCATCGTCAGGATAGAGGCTGCAGTCGTCTCCACCCCATCCTTTGTCGCGGGTGAATCTACGCGCATCATGAGCCTGATCGTTTCGGATTATTCTCTCAGCACCATCATGCCGGAATTCCTGAGACTGGCATCCCGATCAGCGCCGTTCATGCAGTTTCAGTTCAAGCCGCAGCAGAATTATCCTCATGTGCTGCTCGAACGGGGGGAGGCTGACCTGCTGATCGCTCCGACGCTTTTCTGTTCGACCAACCATCCGTCGGAGGTTTTGCTCGAGGATGATCTTGTGTGTCTGGTCGCAACCAATGGTCCATTTGCCACCGCTGATCTGACGGAAGAGATTTTTCAGAGCCAGGGGCAGGTGGTGATGCAGCCGCCGAACGGAGGCGAGAGCTTTGCGCAGCGCGTCTGCACGCAGGCCGGCATCAAGATCCGGGTCGAGGTATCCACCTATTCCTTTGCGTCGATTCCACTGCTTGTTGCTGGCTCCAGCCGATTTGCGATCGTGCAACGGCGTCTGGGTGAGGCGTTCGCATCAATGGGTGATGTGAGGATCGTGCCGTCGCCTGTCGCTCTCCCAAAACTGCAACAGTCCTTGCAGTGGCACAGTTACCGAACCCGCGATCCCGCTCTTGTCTGGTTGCGGGAACAACTGCATTCCGCAGTACAGGCCATGACTGCAAGAGCAAATGGAACAGGGTGAAAATTAGAGTATTAATGTATTCATCCAAAAAATACCAAGCATTACAAATGTGGATTTTACAATTTATACCAAATTAAATAGGCAAGGTAGAGGGATGAGCACGTACTGATTCTCAATTGTATGTGTATCGGGGACGTAATTTAGTGATGCCGGAATCGTTGCTTGTGGCAACTGTGAAGGTAACATGATTTGCAAGTCATGACAGGACTTGGAGCCGTGCGCGCAATGCTATGCGCTGCGGCGTTCAATCATGCGCTTTTTCGTTTTCGTGGCCGGAATGGTCAGTGCGTCTACCACTGTCGACGCAGTTACGTGGCGTGATCATCCATTGTTTTGTTGAGGAGGAATGGAATGAGCAAAAGACATATCTTCAAATGCCTCGCCCTTGCTGCCCTGATGTCGAGTTCGGCGGTCGGCGCGGTGAAGGCGGCGGAGAATGGTAATACGCAGTATGCACCGGGTTCGCCCCAGTTTTACGCCGGTGGTATTCCTCCCTTCCCGGGGCTCTATTTCCTGTCCCAGACCAGTTACTACGCATCCGACCGGACAAACGATTCCAATGGAAACGAGGTGCCGATCAAGTTCAAGGTCAATTCGCTCGCTGAGACGATGCGTTTTCTCTACATCAGCGATCTCAAGATTGCCGGTGGTGACGTCTGGGGGCAGTTGGTCGTTCCGCTGGTTCGCCTCGATCTGACGCTGCCGTTCGGTCGTGACAAGACCTTCACGCTTGCGGATATGACCGCGACGGTCGGTGTTGCCTGGCATCTCGATCGTGCCAATACTTTCCTGGTCGGTCTCGACGTTGCCATGCCGACAGGCCCCTACAGCTCTTCGAACCTCGCGAACGTCGGTTTGAACCACTGGTCGTTCCAACCAACGATCGGCTATCACTATCTCGATCCTCAGGGTCTTGAAATTGGAACGACGGCTCGCCTCATTTTCAATACTGAGAATGAAAGCACGGATTACCGGACGGGTACCGAATTTGTCTGGGACTATGCGATTGGCTGGAACTTCGATAAGTGGCGGGTTGGCGCTGTCGGCTACTACCTGCAGCAGTTGACGGACGACAAGGGGCCTCGTGCGGCCGCTGACGGTCACAGAGGCAAGGGCTTTGCCATCGGCCCGTCCATTACCTACACGTTCAATCCTGCAATGCAGATCAGTGCATCCTGGCAGCATGACATCGTGGCGGAGAACAGATCGCAGGGTGATACGATCTGGCTGAACTTCGCGACCAAGTTCTGATTTTCTTGACAGGCCCGGTTGACGTTGTCCGGGCCTGCATCCGTCTTGAGCTGATCTCAAGACAACCGTATGGTCCTCGCATCCTGCGCTGGGACGAACCAGCTTGGCAATTTTCAAGATTCAGCTGCTGGGGATGGCGGGCTGTGTCTCCCTCGCTTTTTTGCCCGCCCTCTTGATCATCCGGCGCACGATCGCATACTGGTCAGGCGGTAACCCCGCCAGAGACTGGAATCGAGAGTGACAATGAAGCGTCAAAGCTTGCGGGAGAAAAACAAGGAAGACAAGCTGCTGCGCATCAAGAATGCCGCTTTCGACCTCTTCCTGTCCAAAGGCTTCGACGATACCACAACGCGCGAGATTGCGGCACGTGCTGGCGTCGGCATGGGCACCGTATTCGTCTATGCCGAGACCAAGAGAGACTTGCTGTTTCTCATCGTCAACGATGGACTCGAGCGATGCATCGAAGATTCTCGCGCCCGGATCAGCGTTGACAACTCTCTGCTGACCAATCTCCTGATAATCTTGAGGCGGCACTATCACTATTTCGCCGAGAACCCGGTATTGTCGCGAGCGGCGTTGCGTGAGATGTACTTCTATCAATCCGGCAAGCAGGCAGAACGGTTCAACAGGACGAGGCAAAGTCTGCGTCATCTGCTGTTCGAACTGATAGAAGATGCCCTTAGAGCGAAAGTCATTTCATCATCCGAGCCGGCGGACATCATCGCCCAGGTCATTTTCGCCATTTACCAGGTGGACCTCCGTATCTGGCTTTCTGAGGCGGAACTGGACCTCGATAGTGGAGGGGACAGGTTGAGGCGTCAGATCGAGGTCGTCCTGAACGGGCTCTCTCCTGCACCCATTGCCTTGGTGATCAACGCGGATGCGCTCGGTCCGGTGTGATCCAGGGCTGAATCTTCCGCATCGTCACACCTGCGCGTCTCCCCCAAGCGTGCTGACGCTCCGCGCCTGCCTGCATATTAGCCACTACCAGAAAAGGCTCTGCCGGACGTTACCTGTCCGGGCAGTCTCCTGATGCGACGCCTTAGGCGGCAGTCTGCCACAAGAGCACTAATTTGCTGCTGCCCATCGCCTGCATTTCCCTGCAGACGGAATTTAAGACAGCACGCAAAAAATTGAGCATGATCAAATTGACAGGAGGCAGACTCTATGTAATTTTTGATCATGCTCAATTTGCTGATGGAGGTCAGTTTCTGAGCAACCGGATGTGAGGCCGGTTTCGTCCGTGAATTCCATTGCGCGGACATCGGGAGGACTATTCGATGACCGAGACTTTAACGACGGCCAATGGCCGGCGAGGCGTTGCGCTCGCCGTGGCGCCAAACGGTGGCCGGCACATGAAAGTAGATCATGCTGCGCTCCCCATCACGCCGATGGAGCTTGCAGACTGTGCCCAGGCCTGCCTGCTCGCGGGAGCCAGCATGATCCACCTTCATGTGCGCAACGAGGCGGGCCGGCATTGTCTTGACGTGCAACGCTACAGGGCTGCGCTGGATGCGGTACGGACGCGGGTAGGCGATCGGCTCATCACCCAGATCACGACGGAATCCCTCGGTTTGTATCAGCCGGTCGACCAGATCGATCTCATTCGTACCCTCCGGCCGGAGGCGTGTTCGATTGCTCTGCGGGAGATCGCCCCGGATGCGGCGCATGAGATCGGATTTGCATCGCTTCTGGAATGGATGCGACGCGAGCGCGTGTTTCCGCAGATCATTTTGTACGATGCAACCGATGTGGTTCGATTGCAGGGGATGCGCCAGAGGGGACTTATTCCAGCGTCTGATATCCCGGTCCTCTTCGTGCTCGGACGTTATACGGCCGGTCAGCAATCTGCACCCGGAGATCTGCGCCAATTCATGGCAGTGGCGCGGCAGTCTCCCTTTGCGCACTGGACAGTCTGCGCTTTCGGTCGCGACGAGGCGGCCTGCGCAGTTGCGGCGGCGCTGCTGGGCGGTCACGTCCGCGTCGGCTTCGAGAACAACTTTCACCTGCCAGATGGCACGGTCGCAGCTGAAAATGCGGACTTGCTTCGCCCGGTTGCGGGAGCGTTGCAACATCTTGGACGCACTCTCGAAACGGCCGAAAGCCAGCGCGCCGCCTTGGAAGCGATCTGGTGATGGTGGCGAAAACCGAAACGAATGGAGAATTGTCGATGCCGATCACAGTGCAGGCCGGTGGAGAACTTGCCGGACCACGATCATTGGAAAACGCCAAGGAGTGGATGCGCGATCGTCTCGCCAAACGTATCCATCCCTTGGGATTGACCGATCCGCAGGCGACTCTCGACACCATTGAGTCGCTGCGTGGTCTGGACGGCGACAGCTGGGCAAGCGCCTGGATCGGTACTGCCAATCGCTTTCTCGAGAAGGCCGAAACGCAGATGGCGGAAGGAAACACGGCCGCGGCCCGTGACGCTTATTATCAGGCCTACGGTTTCTTTTTCCTGGGCCGTTTTCCTTGTCCGAACCATCCCGCCAAGGAAGAGGCCTATCGCCTGGAACTCGCGGCCTATGAGAAGTTCGGCGCGCTTGCCGAGCCGCCAATCGTGCCGGTCGTAGTGCCGTTCGAGGCGGAAAACGCGCTTTCCAACGAGATCCGCTTCTATCTTCGCAAACCTGAGGGTGTGGAAAAGCCGCCGGTCCTGATCATGTGGGGCGGCGTCGATGCCTGGAAGGAGGAGATGACGGAACTCTCCAACGCACTGGTCGCCCAACGCATCGCGACGATCGCCATGGACAATGTCGGCACCGGTCAATCGCCGTTGAAAGCTCGGCGGAACGGCGAAATCCAGTTCTTGCCGGTCATCGAATGGGTGCGAGCGAGCGCTGACCTCGATGGCAACCGTATCGGCCTTATCGGTCGCTCTTTCGGGGGGCATTGGGCAACGAAGCTGGCCCATCTTATTCCGGAGCAGTTGCGCTGCGCCGTCAACTGGGGCGGTGGCGTCCATTACATGTTTCAGCCGGAATGGGTGGAGGCCTCCCGCTATCCAGACAGCTATCTGATGGAACTGGTGGAAACCCGCAGCCGTATGCTGGGCGCGAAGAACGACGCCGAATACGTCGAGGGTTTTCGGGCTCTGTCGCTTCTCGACCAAGAGCTGCTGTCGAAGCCTTGTGCGCCGCTTTTGCTGGTCAATGGCAAGGAAGACAAGCAGTGCCCCATTGCCGATATCCACTTGCTTCTCGAACACGGCAGCCCGAAGTCCGTCCGGCTTTTCCCCGGCGGACACATGGGCTTTGGCCCGCATACCGTCCCCACGATCGTTTCGTGGGTTCGCAACCATCTGACCTGAGGAGGAGGAACACCCCATGAGCAACTGGCGGCTGATGATGCCGACGACCGAGGCCTATCTGCTCGATAAGGTTCTCTACGAACTTCATCACAAGCCTGATGATCTCGCGGCCTACAATCAGGACAAGGCTGCCTATCTGGCGCGCTTCAACCTCAGCCCTGACATGGCCGCGAAGATCAGCGGCAACGACGTTGCTGGCCTCTATGAGGCAGGCGTCAATCCATATCTGCTGCGCGCGCACTGCATCGGCGTGCGCATTCCCGAAGACGTATCGCTTGCGGCACTTCGCAGCCTGATGAAAGAAGGAGACGACAAATGGCTGAACTGACGGGCATTTACACCGCAAGTCATACTCCTGTGATGCTGAACTTTCCGGACCGGATTCCAGCCGAGTTGCGGACGGAAATATTCGGTGCCTATGAGGCCATGGGTCGCGATTTCGAGGCGGGAAAGCCGGATGCCCTGGTGGTGCTATCCAACGACCACCTGCATAACTTCTTTCTCGATAATTTCCCGGCCCTCTGCATCGGGGTTGGCGAAAGCTATGAAAGCCCGATCGAGCATTGGCTGAAGGCGAAGCGTCGCGTCTTTGCCGGCAATCAGGCCTTCGGCGCCTATCTGCTCCAGGAAGCTCTCAAGGCTGATTTCGATCCGAGCTTTTCCATGGAAATGGTGCTCGATCACGGTTCCCTGACTCCGCTGGAGCTTGCAGGGCTCGATCCGGATTTGCCCATCGTGCCAATCTTGTTCAACTGCGTGCAGCCCCCGATGCCGACCATGAGACGTTGCTACCAGTTCGGCAAGTTCTTGGGCGATGCCATCCGCCGTTACGACGGGGTGGAGCGCGTTGCAATCCTCGCCACCGGCGGCATCAGCCACGATATCGCAACGCCTCGTATGGGGATGGTCAATCGGGAGTTTGATGAAAACCTGCTACTGCTCCTGGAAGCAGGCGATCCGGATGCGGTGGTGAACTTTGCTACCGAGCAGGTGCATACGGCCGGAAATGGCGCTGAAGAAATCCGTATGTGGATGGCGGCAATGGGAGCCGCGAATGGCTTGCCATTCCGCCGCGCTTACTACCGTGCGGTCAATGATTGGTACACGGGTATCGGTATCGGTCATTTCGGCCAAAGCGAACTGGCAGCATCGGCGGGCGGTCATGGCTGATCGTCGCAAGGCTCTCATCATCGGCGGCGGCATCGCGGGCATGTCGGCTGCAATCGCCCTGCGCGAAGCCGGCCTGGAGGTTCACCTCTGCGATCAGGATCCGCACTGGCGGGTCTACGGAGCGGGCATCACGATTACCGGTCCTACTCTGCGGGCGATGGGACGGCTTGGCATCCTGAACGCCGTGCTCGAGCAGGGCTATGCGGCAGACGGGATAGACATCTGTTCGGCAGAGGGCAGGCTTCTGTTCCAACTGGATACCCGTAGCAAGGCGCTTGGCGCGATACCGAGTGCCGGTGGGATCCTGCGCCCGGTCCTGCATAAGATCATGTCGGAACGCCTGCTGGCTCTGACCCCCACGGTCATGCTGGGGGTCACCGTGGACGCGATAGAATGGCATGGCGACCTTGCTACTGTGCGCTTCAGCAATGGTGCCTCTGCGACATACGATCTCGTCGTCGGAGCCGATGGCATCTATTCGCGTACCCGGCAGCAGATGTTCCAAGACGCACCGGTTCCCCGTTACGCGGGCCAGATGTGTTGGCGTCTCATGATGCCGCGCCATCCCGATATCAAGCGCCGGACGTTTTTTCTCGGTGGCCCCGCGAAGGTTGGGCTCAATCCGGTCGCACCGGACCAGATGTACATGTTCTACCTGGAAGCCCAGGCGCAGCCGGTCTGGCGCGAAGAGGAGAACCTGCATGAGGTTCTGCGTGAACTTATGCAAGACTATGGCGGTGTGCTGCAGGAGATTGCGGAGGGGTTGACGCGGACCTCCAACATTATCTGCCGTCCGCTGGAAACAGTGTTGGCCGGTGAAAGCTGGGTTTTCGGCAACGCCGTACTCATCGGTGATGCGGCCCATGCCACCACACCGCAGCTGGCATCCGGTGCCGGCATGGGCATCGAAGATGGGCTTGTCCTCGGGGAGGAAATCGCACGGCACGACCATGTGCCGACAGCGCTAGAGAACTTCATGCGTCGACGCTACGACCGCTGCAAGCTGGTGGTGGACTCCTCTCTTGAAATCAGCCGGCTGGAGCGAGAGCGGGCAGCACCGCAGGCACAGACCGCCATTGTGGAAAAGGCGCTCGCCGCGCTTAGCGAGGAGTTCTGAGCCATGTTCCTCGATATTGATGGTCATTGCCAGCACGTTGCCCTCTATGGTTCAGAAAACCATCCAGCGCTGGTGCTCCTGCATTCGCTTGGAACCTGTCACGCGGTCTGGGAGCGCCAGATCAGGGCCTTCAGCAAGTCGCATTTCGTTATTTGTCCCGATTTCAGGGGGCACGGGCTGAGCGAGGTTTCACGGACACCTGTGACTGTCGAGGCTCTGGCGGAGGACGTGGTTGCCATTCTTGCCGCGATCGGCGTCAACCGGTTCGATCTGGCGGGAATATCGATCGGCGGGCTCGTGGCGCAACGAGTGGCAGCAACATTGCGGGAAGAGGTGCGGACCCTGACTTTGCTGGATTCCAACATTGTCAGCCTCGCTCCCCAAATGTGGAAAGATCGCGCTGCCAAGGTTCGAGCCGAGGGACTTGCCGCCATCGAGGAGGCGGTTCTCTCACGCTGGACCACGCCGCAGGGCAGGCGCAGCGAGGAGGGACGAGGCCTCGCCATGATGCTCGCTCGAACCCCATCCGAAGGCTATGCCGCCGGTTGTGACGCACTGGCGCTGGCCGATTGTCGTGCCTGCGCCGCAAGCCTCATCATGCCGGTCACCGTCGCGGTCGGAGACCTTGACGAGGCGACGCCGCCGCAAGCTGCACGAGCCTTGGCCGACGCCATTGTCGGTGCGCGTTTTGAGATCATCGAGGGTGCTGCGCATATCCCCCTTTTTGAGCGGGCAGATGCAGTGAATGCGATCTTGCGGGGTTCGGTCGAGGGAGGCTGAGCCGCAGACTTTCACCGCGGACTGGCGTCTTGTCCGGTCCGCACATTGATGAATGCATGGTCATCGGGAGGGAAACAAATGACCGACAATATCGTCGCTGCCGCGGCGGGCCAAAAGCCGCCTAGTGTTCTGGACGCATCAAACCGTCCTGCGATTGGTGCAACCTTTGCTGCTACCGTGGGCCTTGTCTTCGGGCCCAGCACATTCCTGCTTTTCGTCTTCGGGGTGTTTGTCGAGCCTTTGTCAAAGACCTTTGGATGGTCCAAGCCTTCCATTCTCTTTGCGGCGACCATAGTCTCACTGATGATCATGGTCGTATCTCCCCTGCAGGGTTATCTCATCGATCGCTTTGGGGCGCGACCCATCGTTCTATCCTCCTGCCTCGCCTTCGCGTTGGGCCTGGGCGGTATGTATTTCCTGAGCAGCAATATCAGCAGCTTCTACATCATGTATGGCCTTCTGCCGCTGTTGGCCATCGGGCTGTGGCCTGTATCCTATCTTCGCGTCGTCTCCACATGGTTCGAGAAGAGGCTGGGGCTCGCAATCGGGATTGCCAATGGCGGTATCGGCCTTGGCGCCGCCATGCTGCCGCCCATTCTCACTTACATTATCCTGAACGGCTCGGTGCAATGGGCCTATGTCAGCCTGGGTGTGATCGTTTTGCTGGTCGTGTTGCCGATCAATGCCCTGCTGCTATACGAATCTCCTGAAACCCGTCCGGCGCGCGGCGTTGCGAGCGCTTCCAACGAGGACTTCAAGAGCCTGATCAAAACTCAAACCTTTATTGTTCTGACACTTGCCTTCTTCTTCCTCGGTTTTGTCAACACCGGTCTTGTCACCAATCAGATCTCGCTGCTGATCGATGGTGGTGCAACTCCCCAACAGGCCGCCTTCGTCCAGGCCGTCTTCGGACTTGCCGTGTTGATCGGCCGCTTCCTGACTGGCGTTCTTCTGGATTATGTTTCCGCCAAACGCCTAATGAGCGTGGTCTGCATTGGTGGCGCGGCCGCCTGCCTGCTTTACGCCATGGGTCCCGCGGGTGCGATCGTCTATCTCTGCGCCATCCTGATTGGCATGGTTTATGGTGCCGAGTTCGATGTGTTAAGCTACATCATCAAGCGTAGTTTTGGTCTTGCCTCCTTCGGGCGCGTCTACGGCACCATCTTCGCGGTATTCCAGCTTGGCGCCGCTCTGGGTGCCACACTCCTGCCGCTGAGCCGCACGCAGTTCCAGAGTTATGGTCCAGGCCTTGCGGTCTACGCCGCTGTCCTTGTTCTCAGCGGCATCCTGTTCGTTGTCCTCAAGGATCGTGTCGGCTCTGAAAAGGCTGTCGCCTGACCGTCCGGTTGCGATTGGCAGGGGCATAGTTCTGTAGGTGTTTCTCTAACCAGGCAAGGAGCGGTGGGCGTCGCCCGCCGCTCTAATGTTCGATCTTGTCACCGTGCGAGAAACAACGGATCGGACAAGGCTTAAATCGGTATGCTGAGCAAAGGCTGGATCAGTGGATTGGGGAAGCGTCGCTTGATGGTCACGGCATAAAAGGATTCGACCATTCCGGGCAAGGCATCGAACTCCACCAGCGTGCCTGCCTCCAACTCGCCCTTGACGACAATCGGTGGCAGTACGGCAAGGCCTGCTCCCTCGCGTGCCAGAAGTCGCATCATTGCCATGTCGTCCACTTCGGCGGCGATTTGCGGCGTGATACCAAGCCGCGCAACAAGCGCTTCGAACTGTGCGCGGACGCCGCTTTCCAGCGTCGGCAGGATGACGGGATGTGTTTCCAGCAGATCCGCCAGGCCTGCACCCGGTTGCCCGTAGGAGGGTTTGCCAATCAGGCCGATACGTTGCTGGTAGACGTGTTGCGCGATAAATGGCGTGACGGAATCGGCCATCGGTGGCTGGTTCAGAAGTACGATGTCGAGGTTCAGCGTCTCCAGTGCGCGCAAGAGTTCTGCGGTGCTTCCCGAACGCAGGATCATATCGACATCCGCACGTCCAAGAATCGGGCGAAGGAATTCGATCTGGAAGTTGCGAGAGAGCGTCGCCAACGCGCCAATGCGGATGGCCCGGCGATTTCTGCCGGTTTCTTTCAGCGTCTCGACCAGTTCTTCGCCAGCCGCGAAAATGGTGTCGGCACGGTCAAGCGCGATGCGCCCTGCCTCTGTGAGATAGAGTTGTCGCCCCCGCCGCTCGAACAGCGCATGCCCGAGCCTTTCCTCCAACTGCTTGATTTGAATTGACAATGCCGACTGGGAAAGGTTCAGCCGCTCGGCTGTGCGCGTCAGGTTGCCGTCATGGGCGACAGCACGAAAATAGCGAAGGTGATGATAGTTCAGGTCAGACATCATTCTATTTTATAGAACGTTTTTGAAGAAACAATGTATTTTTATTGCGATCACGTGCCTGATAACTCCTCTGTGAGCCGCCCCTGTGACCTCCCAAACAGGGGGCAACGATCGGAGAAATGCCATGATCCATGCTCTGCCGCTTCTCGCACCGCTCTTTCTGGCCGGTGCCTCCTGGTATGCCTTCCGGTCGCCCGGCCTTCGTCCACGCCGCGCCATTCGTTTGGCCGAGCTTGCCGCTCTCGCCGCCATCCTGGTTGCGATCCTGTCTGGCGTCGCGCTTTACGCTTATGGTCCCGGCACCAGTCCGGCGATCGGTTACGGCTATGTTGCGCTGGCAAGCAGGCTCGATCTCGTCAGCCTCGTCATGCTGCTGCTTGTCTCCTTCATCGGCTGGGTGGTGTTGCGCTATGCTGGCACCTTTCTCGATGGCGAGGAAAGGCAAGGGCCCTTTACCGGTTGGATGACGGCAACGCTTGCAGTAGTCCTGCTGCTTGTCCAGTCCGGCACGCTTTTGCAACTGGTGCTCGGCTGGGTCGGAACCAGCCTGCTGCTGCACCAGCTTCTCCTATTCTATCCGGACCGCATTGCGGCCCGTCGTGCCGCGCGCAAGAAGTTCATCATTTCCCGCATCGGCGATGTCGCTTTGGTCGGCGCGGTCATCCTGCTCGCCATTTCCTTCGGGACAGGTGACATAGCTACCATCCTTGCTGCCGCGCGGGAAGGCGCTGGCCTGCCACTGACCGTAGCTGGCGCTGCACTCCTTGCCGTGGCGGCACTGTTGAAGTCCGCCCAATTCCCCACGCATGGCTGGCTGACGGAAGTGATGGAAACGCCCACGCCCGTCTCCGCTCTCCTGCATGCGGGCGTCGTCAACGCCGGTGGCTTCCTGCTGATCCGGTTTGCGGATGTCATGCTGCAGGCGCCAATCGTGCTGGCAGTTCTGGTCATGGTCGGCGGCTTCACCGCGCTCTTCGGCAGTCTGGTCATGCTCACCCAGTCGGCGGTCAAGACATCGCTCGCCTGGTCGACGGTGGCACAGATGGGCTTCATGATCCTGCAATGTGGTCTGGCACTCTTCCCCATCGCCCTCCTGCACATTGTCGCCCATTCGCTTTACAAGGCCCATGCTTTCCTGGGGTCCGGCTCGGCGGTGGAAACGGTTGCTTCCATCCGTCGGCCGGGGCCGGTCGCGATCCCGAGTGCGAAGGCCGTGGGCCGGGCCTTCCTGCTGGCGCTTGCCATCTATGCGGTGATTGGCGTGCTCTTCGGCTTTGCGGACAAGCCACCGCAGGCACTGGCGCTCGGCGCAATCCTCATCTTCGGCGTCGCCTATCTCATCGCACAGGGGCTGGCGGATGCCGCCCCCTGGGCGCTCACCTGGCGCACCTCGCTGTATTCCATGTCAGCGGCCACGGCCTACTTCGCTCTACAGCGCATCTCCGACCAGATGATGCATGGCACGCTGCCTGCAACGCCCCAACCCGGCCCGCTTGAGTGGACCCTGATGCTGCTCGCTGTCGTCACCTTCGGCATTGTGGCCGTGGCCCAGTCTCTGTTTCCGCTCTGGGCCTATCATCCGGCAGCGGCGGGCCTGCGTGTCCACCTTGCCAACGGCCTCTATGTGAATGCCATTTTCGATCGCCTGCTCGGCGGCTGGACCCTTACTCGCCCTGTTTCCGCAACGCCTGCTGCCAGCAAGGAATAAACCGATGACCGAGACGACAATTGATACGCTCCACGGTGAAGCGCTTGCAAAGGCGGCAGATCAGGCTGTCCGCGCCATCCCCCCGGCCTGGCCTCTGACGGCGACTGTTGCCGTCAATCCATTCCTCGGCCAGATCAGTGAGACCTTCGAGCAGACCTCCGCGCGGCTGGCGCGCATTTGCGGCGTGCGCCTTGCGCTGCCGCGTGCCCATTATGCCGAAAAGATAAACAAGGGAGAGATCACGGACGAAGATCTCATGGCGGCTCTGCAATCGAGTGCTGCCGCCAAGGGGCTCGATCTGTCGGCGCTCAAGTTGGCGCTGACAACGGAGCCGCAACCTGCTGTATCGCTGCCCACCATTGCCGAGCTTGCCGCACAGGCAACGGGGAAAGATTGGCCGGGTTTGGTGAGCGAGCGGATCGGCGCCTTTGCTGCCGGTTTCTTCGATCAGGGACAGGCGCTCTGGGCCGCGTCGCGGCGCAATGGTCTCTATGCCGCATGGCGCGCCTTTGCGACCCATGACCTGACACCGGAGATCCTTGGCTTGAAAGGCTTCAGCATCCATGTCGATGAAACGCCGGAAACGCCGCAGGGTGCGATCGAGCGGGCAGCCGTCTCTCTCGGCCTTGGGGCTGAGCCGGGAACCTATTTCCATCAATTATTGCTAACCCTCGGCGGCTGGGCGCAATACGCCCGTCATATCCACTTCAAGGCAGAGGTGGAAGGTCGCACGGATACGACGGCGCTCGAACTGCTGGCGATCCGGCTCGTTTTTGAAGAGGCACTTTATGCCCGTCACAAGGCGGCCATCGAAGGACAATGGCAGCGGATCCGCCGCATTCATGCCGAGCCGATTTCGATCGAACGGGACACCGTGATCGATGGCATTCTGCAGCTTGCTGCGGAGCGTGCCGCTCAAAGGCGGCTTTCTGCCACGCTGGCCGCACCGTCTGCTGCTAAGGTTGTGGAGCTGCGGCCCATGCTTCAGGCGGCCTTCTGCATCGATGTGCGTTCGGAGGTCTTCCGCCGTTCGCTTGAGAGCATTGATCCCGCAATCCGCACGCTGGGCTTTGCTGGCTTCTTCGGGCTTGGCGCAAGTCACAAGGGTTTTGCGTCTGATGTGTCCGAGCACCGCTTGCCGGTCCTGCTGAAGCCGTCCGTCTTCACCTGCAGCGCGGTCGATCACGATGAGGAGGCCGATCGGCAAGCCCGGTTTGGTGCCCGCGCCGTGCGTGCATGGGGCCGGTTCAAGCTTGCCGCCGTCTCATCCTTCGCCTTTGTCGAAGCCATGGGGCCTGTCTATGCCGGCAAGCTCCTGCGCGACGGTCTGGGCTTTGGCAAAGGCCGTGGGCCAGATAAGGCAAAGCCTCGTTTTGCTGCGGGTCTGGATCTTGATACACGGGCGGTGTTTGCCGAAACGGTGCTGAAGGCCATGTCTCTGACCGAGGGTTTCGCGCGTTATGTTCTGATCTCGGGCCACGGCGCCAATGTGGTCAACAATCCCTATGCCAGCGCGCTGCATTGCGGCGCCTGCGGCGGCTATGCGGGGGATGTCAATGCGCGCCTCCTTGCCGATCTCCTGAATGACGCCGAGGTTCGCCGGAAGCTTGTCGAGAAGGGTATCACTGTTCCGGCAGACACTGTTTTCATCGGCGGACTGCACGATACGACGACCGATAGTATCACGCTGTTCGAGGAGGATCTGGCTCACGATATCCGGGCCGAGGATCTGGTACGGATCCGGCAGTGGCTGCGGCAAGCGGGCCAACTGACCCGGGCAGAGCGGGCGCGGCGTCTTCCACGGGCAACAGCCGAAAACGTCATGGCACGCGCAAAGGACTGGTCCGAAGTTCGGCCTGAACTCGGGCTGGCCGGGTGCCGCGCCTTCATTGCCGCTCCCCGGGCGCGTACAGCTGGGCGGTCGCTGGAGGGGCAGGCTTTCCTGCATGATTATGTCTGGAGCAGGGACGAAGGCTTCAAGGTGCTTGAGCTTATCCTCACGGCCCCGGTCGTCGTGGCCAGTTGGATCAGCCTCCAGTATTTCGGTTCGTCGGTCGCCCCCTCGCTGTTTGGCGCCGGAAACAAACTGTTGCACAATGTCGTCGGCGGAATCGGTGTCGTCGAGGGCAATGGCGGCAATCTGCGCGCTGGCCTTCCCTGGCAGTCGGTGCATGATGGCGAAGGTTTTGTGCACGAACCACTGCGGCTGACCGTTGCCGTCGAGGCGCCAAAGGAAGCGATTTCCGACATCCTGCGTCGCCATCCACAGGTTCGTGCGCTTTTCGACAATGGTTGGCTTTCTCTCTTTGCGATTGACGACCAAGGTCAACTCGGCTGGCGCTATGAGAGAGATGGGATCTGGAATTCGGTGCAGGTTGACAGCCATTCGCAGCGACGGCTGGTCGGTTGAGATGAATTCTCGGAGGATCAAGGGGCTTGCCGCTGCTGATACATCTTGCAAAACTCGCCCCGATGGTCGGAAAGGATTCACTTGATGTTTACCACATGCACGTGGCTCAACGAGCCGAAAGTGTGGTCTCTCACCGGAGAAACGCTTCACGTAACGACTGACAGCAAAAGTGATTTCTGGCGGCAGACGCACTATGGCTTCACGCGTGACAGTGGGCATTTTTTCGGGGCCACATGCGAGGGCAGCTTTTCCGCCTCATTGCGCGTGAAGGCTCGCTACGAGTCTCTCTACGATCAGGCAGGAATCATGGTCCGCATCGATGAAGCGCGTTGGATCAAGGCCGGGATCGAATGGACAGATGGAGCAGCGTGTATCGGTAGCGTCTTGACTGTCGACCAGTCGGACTGGTCGACAGCGGTCTACGCCGGAGATGCCACGGACATACATCTGCGTGTGACCGTTGATGCAGGTGTGTTGAAGCTTCAGATGTCGGATAATGGGCATCGCTGGCAGTTGATGCGCCTGTGCCCGTTTCCCCTTGCTCGCTCATACACAGTGGGCCCCATGTGTGCACGCCGGAGCGGGAAGGGCTGGACGTGAGCTTTTCCGAGTTCCGGGTCGGCCCGCCGCTCGGCAAGGATCTCCACGATCTGACCTGACTAGGATTGCAGTCAGCCCTGCTTCATGTTCTGTCGAAGCGATTATTTTGAAGCAGAGGCGTTCCTACATGGCCTGACCGAGCCAGCGGAGGGGCAGTTCCCCTCCGCTAGTCCTGCGCTCAACTGTTCAGACCGCCTTTTTCAAATCCATGGTCTTCGGTTCGTAGGCGCGGCCAAAGCGATTATTGAGCACATCCTCGAGCGAAATTTCTTCCTGGCGCACGAAGCCTCGCTGAGGAAGCCTGCCATTCGCCAGCAGATCCAGGACGGTCGTGATGCCGGCGGCGGTCGTGATCTGGATTGCACTCATTCTCTTTCCGGCCACGACGCCAGCATACACCTTGTTGGCATAGCTCTCTTGCAGATATCTTCCGTCCTTCCAGCCGCACACAGTCACGAAAATCACCACCACATCCTGCATTGTGGCAGGCAGCGCATTCTCGAAAAGATCCTTCAGAACATCGCGTCGATTTTTCAGGTTGAGGTCGTTGAGCAGCGCCTTGATGATCGCCTGGTGACCCGGATACCGTATCGTCCGGTAGTTCATGGTACGTACGCGTCCCTCGAGGCTTTTGGCGAGTGTGCCGAGCCCTCCGGATGTATTGAAGGCTTCGTAAGTCACGCCATCCAGGGAAAACTCTTCGCGCTCCTCCATGGCGGGAACCATGACGAATTTACCCTCGACGATCGCTTCGCAAGGCTCGATATATTCGTTGATCAGCCCGTCCGTGCTCCAGGTAAGATTGTAGTTGAGCGCATTCGACGGATATTGTGGCAGCGCGCCAACGCGCATGCGTACGCTTTCCAGACTGTCGAAATTCTTCGCAAGGTCATTTGCGACGATGGAGATGAAACCCGGTGCGAGCCCGCATTGCGGTATGAATGCGACGTCGGCGTCTTGCGCCAGTTGCTCCACCCGTTTTGTCGTGGCGACGTCTTCGGTAAGGTCGAGATAGTGAACGCCGCTCGCCTTGGCAGCCTCGGCGATCAAGCCCGTGAGATTGAAAGGAGCGGCAGAGAGCACAGCGAACTTGCCGGTAAGGGCTCCTATAAGTTCCGCCCGGTCCGAAATGTCGAGCCTAATCGGGGCAATCGCAGGATGCTTGTCCAGGTTTGCCAGCTGCTGTTCGTTACGATCGGCCACCGTGACCTGATAGTCTCCTGTCGATGCCAGCATGAGCGCGATGGCCCCACCGATCTTGCCGCCACCAATAACAATAATGTTTTTCACCGAGCGTCCCCTTCAGATTTCAACATTAGAAGTGTGCAAGGAGAGACTGTTGATTCATAGCTAGATTATGAGCATTATGTGGTATCAAATTCTGCAGAACGCCGATCAATCTGATCATAATGATGTTTCGATGCTGACTGAAAAAGATCGCGAGCTTCTGGCACTTCTCGGCGAAAACAGCCGTATCCCTGTAGCGACTTTGGCAAAGAAACTCGGCTTGTCGCGAACTACGGTTCAGGCGAGGATAGAGCGGCTGGAACGTGAGGGTGTGATTGCGGGCTACGGCATCCGTCTGTCAGAACAGTATGCCTCCTCGCTCATCCGCGCCCATATCCTGATTACGATTGCGCCCAAGGCCCTGTCACAGGTCGTCCGTGCGCTTGATAGGTTGAAGCCGGTGACTACTCTTCATTCCGTCAGCGGCAGCTTTGATCTCATTGCGCTTCTCGCCGCGCCATCCATTCTCGAACTGGACCAAGCCATTGACGAGATCGGGACCATCGACGGCGTGGAGCGGACGCTGTCTTCAATCATACTTTCAACGCGAATTGCTCGGTAGGCGCGGAAAAGCAAGCTTGTGCCTTTGCTCACCCTTCAGTGCTGATCGCTGACGCGCAGATTGTGAACCAGCCTGGCAAGCCAGTCCACGAATACCCTGACCTTGTTCGACAGGTGACGGGTCTGCGGATAGACGATATAGAGCGCCAGGCTCTCGCAATGCCAATCCCGCAATACCTCGACAAGTTCTCCTCGCGCCACAGCGTCTCGCACCATGAAACGCGGTGACTGCACGACGCCCAGTCCCGCGATCGCCGCATTGACATAGGAGCGCGCATCGTTGACCGAGACTAGATAGCGCGGACTGATCTCGATCTTTTCCTGACTGTTCTGAAATTCTGCCGACATGACCCTGCCAGAAGTTGCGTTGAGATAACCGACGGAGAAATGATCCTGCTCCAGATCTCGCGGATGCTGCGGTTCACCGAATTTCTGGATATAGTTGGGTGCCGCATAGGCGTTCATGGCAAGTTCCCCGACCTTGCGTGCAATCAGCGACTGATCGGTTGGAGTGCCTGCCCGAAGTGCGCAGTCAACGTTCTCCGCAATATAGTCAACAAGGCGATCACCAACCCCGATGTCGAGCCGGATCTGCGGAAAGCGGTTATGAAAATCGCATAGATTGGGCAAGACGAGCAAATCCGCGAAGGCACCTGCCATCTCCACGCGCAAGCGGCCGGAAGGTTGGGCTTGCGAATTCGACATGCTCCCATCTAGCTCATCGATCTCGGACAGGATTTGCTGCGCGCGCTCATAGTAGAGGGCGCCGTCGGTGGTGACCATCACGCGCCGGGTCGTGCGGTTGAGAAGCGTCGTGCGCAGATGCTGCTCAAGGCCCTGTACCATGTTCGTCACTGTGGTCTTGGGCATGTCGAGCGCGGCGGCAGCGCGCGTAAAATTGCCAGTTTCCACGACGCGCACAAAAACGCGCATTGCCGAAAGCTGATCCATGGGCGTGCCTCATTGTTCGGATTTTGCGAATAGTGATGCCCAAGAGGATGACTTGTGCAAATTTCGCCGAACAATAATATGCAACGGTACACTTTAGCAAGCGCGGTCTCATGCCGACCGATAGGATGCCTATGACCGATCGTTGGGAAAACATTGGAGTGAATGGCCCTCTGACGCCGCCTATCCCAATGCGGCTCTACGGAGAGGTGTCGAAAACCAAGGGTGCGCCAATCGTTCTGTATTTTCGCGGTGATGCGTTTCAAGGACGCAGCATGTCTCAAGCTGAGCGTCCGGTTGGGACAGCGCTGGTTGCGGCGGGTGCGACTGTCATTGAAGCCGATTATGCGCGCGGCTCTGACAACCGGTTTCCGCAGGCCATGGAGCACGCGTTCATGGCCTTGGCCTACCTTAGCACCAAACGCAAGCTTTATAGTGGCATGAACAAATCCCTGCTCTTTGTTGCCGGGGAGGAAGCCGGGGGCAATATTGCCGCTGGCGTTGCCTTGAAGGCGAGGGACGTGTTGCCGGGGGATCTTTCCGGGCAGCTTCTCCTGTCGCCGATGATTGATCCGATGATGACGTCCGAATCCTTTCGGAGGGCGGACGAAATCGGGATGGCCCGTCGATGGGCTGAAGGATGGAGCCACTATTTGGGGAATGCTTGCGGTTCCCAGCATCCCTATGCGGCGCCTTGTATCTGTTCGCGGCTTTCGGGTGTCGCGCCTGCACTTGTTGTGACATCAGACGACGACCCCTTGCATGATGAGGTGGATGGATATGCGGATCGGCTGGCAGCCTCAGGTGTCTCGGTTACCAAAAAGATTTTCCCGCCTGCTCTTGAATGGCCCGATGTTTATCGAGGCGAGAGTGGCAGGTGGATGGACGTCTTGCGCGATGAATTCGCGAACTTCGTCCACGTGTTGAGTGAATAAAACGAATTGCATTGAGGAATGAAGGCGACCGACTCCCAGGGTCGCAAGGAGAGTAACAATGATATCGAAGTCCAAAAGCTGGGCCCTGTGGGGCACCGGAGCGGTTGCGGCCGTCCTGCTTGCAGGCGGATCGATCTATCTGGATCTGTCGCAGTCAGCAGTCGCAGCACAAGCGACGGCAGCTGCCGCGCCGCCACCAGCCGTTCCGGTAACCGTAGCAGTCGTCAATCCGCGAAACGTCACGACGTGGCAAGAATTCTCGGGGCGCCTTGAAGCCGTTGATCGCGTTCAGGTCCGCCCGCGCGTCGCGGGTGCCATACAATCGGTTCATTTCCGGGAAGGTGGTCTCGTCAAAGCTGGCGACCTTCTGGTGACGATCGATCCCGAACCCTATCGTGCCGAGGTAGCGCAGGCCCAGGGGCAGGTGGCTTCGGCTGAGGCAAAGCTTGAGTTTGCAAGCTCCGAACTCGAGCGTGGAAAGAGTCTCGCGGCCAGGAACACGATTTCCCAGAGTGATCTGACCCAACGTCAAAGCGTACAGAGCGAAGCTCTTGCCAATCTGCAATCGGCAAAGGCTACTCTCAAGACCGCGCAACTGAACCTGGATTATACGCAAATCCGGGCGCCGATTGCCGGTCGTGCGGGCAAGCTCGAGATTACTGTCGGCAATCTGGTGGCGGCAGGTTCTGCTTCCGCGCCTTTGGTCACATTGGTCTCCAGCGATCCGATCTATGCCAGCTTCGATGCCAGTGAAGAACTGGTGGCACGCATCCTTGCCGATCTTCCGGTCGCAAACGGCGTTCCGACAATCGATCAGGTTCCGGTGGAAGTTGTAACCCTCGCAGCCGATGCGCCGGTTCGCGGCAAGCTACAATTGATCGACAATGAAGTGAATGCCGCAAGCGGTACGATCCGGGTTCGGGCAGTCTTCGACAATCCCGGTTCGAAGCTCATTCCCGGCCAGTTCGTGCGCGTGCGTATGGGGCAGCCGAAAGCGCAGGATCATTTGATGGTCAGCGAAAAGGCTGTCGGGATCGACCAGGACAAAAAATTCGTCTTCGTGGTCAACGGTGAAAACAAAGTCGACTATCGGCAGGTAGAGCTTGGTTCTGCAGTCGATGGTTTGAGAATCGTCGAAAAGGGCCTCAATCCGGGCGACCGTATCGTCGTCAATGGTCTGCAGCGCGTTCGCCCCGGTGTCGTCGTCGCGCCGCAGGACGAAGCTCAGGTCGCCAACAAGTAAATCGCCGCGCGCGCAAACGCACGTCTGTCCTGACACAATCCACCGATCCTCCTGTTCGCCTGCGGCCCTCTGGCCGTGGGGCAGGGTCGCTTAGCTTTCTGCTTACCTCTGGAGAGAGGGTTTCGAGATGAATATTTCCCGCTTTTTTATCGACCGGCCTGTTTTCGCGGCCGTCTTGTCGATCCTTATCGTGATCGCCGGATTGATCGGTCTGCGATCTTTGCCGATTTCGGAATACCCGAATGTCGTTCCGCCTTCGATTGTCGTGAGGGCCACGTATCCTGGCGCCAACCCGACGGTCATTGCCGAAACGGTTGCCACCCCGCTCGAAGAGCAGATCAACGGCGTTGAAGACATGCTCTACATGTCCAGCCAGGCGACATCTGACGGCGTTCTGAACGTCACCGTCACGTTCAAGCTGGGGACCGACCCTGACAAGGCCCAGCAGCTCGTGCAAAACCGGGTATCGCAGGCAGAGCCACGCCTGCCCGCCGAAGTGCGTGCCTTGGGACTGACCACGGTCAAGAGCTCACCGGATTTCATCATGGTGGTCAATCTGGTTTCGGATGTCGAGCGCTACGATATCACCTATCTTCGCAACTATGCGACACTGAACGTCAAGGACCGGCTGAACCGCATCCAGGGCGTCGGCCAGGTGCAGGTTTTCGGCGCTGGCGATTACTCGATGCGTGTCTGGATCGATCCCCAGAAGGCTGCCGAACATGGTCTGGCGGCAAGCGACGTCTCTAATGCCATCCGGAGCCAGAACGTACAGGCCGCCGCAGGCACGATTGGCGCATCGCCAAGCCAGCCGGGGGTCAACCTGCAGCTCAACGTCAACGCTCAGGGTCGTCTGCGTTCGCCGGAAGAGTTCGGAAACATCATCGTCAAAAGCGGTGCCAACGGAGAAATCACGCGTCTGCGAGACGTCGCGCGGATCGAACTCGGTGCCGCCGACTACTCGTTGCGCTCGCTGCTTGACGGTCGCCCGGCTGTTGCTGTCGCCGTGCTTCAGGCACCGGGCTCCAATGCCATCGAGATCGCCGATAACGTCAAGGCGACGATGGATCAGCTTCAGCTCGCAATGCCGCAGGGCGTCAAATACGAGATCGTCTACGATACAACCAAGTTCGTACGTGCCTCAATCGAAAAGGTCGTTGATACCCTGCTCGAGGCGATTGCCCTTGTTGTCCTCGTCGTCATCGTCTTCCTCCAGACATGGCGTGCCTCCATCATTCCGTTGATCGCCGTTCCCGTGTCGATCATCGGTACCTTCGCCGTGATGTATGCCTTCGGCTTTTCCATCAACGCGTTGACGCTGTTCGGCCTCGTTCTGGCGATCGGGATTGTCGTCGATGATGCCATCGTTGTAGTGGAAAACGTCGAACGAAACATCGAGAGCGGCCTCAGTCCGCGCGATGCAACCTATAAGGCCATGAAGGAGGTTTCCGGCCCGATTATCGCGATTGCACTTGTGCTTGTTGCCGTGTTCGTGCCTCTCGCCTTCATCAGCGGCCTGTCCGGTCAGTTCTACCGCCAGTTCGCACTGACGATCGCTATTTCGACCGTCATTTCGGCCATCAATTCCCTGACGTTGTCCCCTGCGCTTGCAGCTCTTCTGCTCAAGGACCACCACGCCAAAAAGGATTGGCTGACGAGGTTCATGGATGCGATCTTCGGATGGTTCTTCCGCGGCTTTAACCGTGCGTTCGGCGCTGCGTCCAATGGATATGGGCGAACGGTCGGCGGGCTTCTGTCGCGCAAAAGCCTGGTCATGATCCTTTATCTGGCACTCGTGGGCGCGACCTACAGCATGTTCAGCGCGGTGCCGAGTGGCTTCGTCCCGGCTCAGGACAAGCAATATCTCATTGGCTTCGCACAATTGCCCGATGGAGCAACCCTCGACCGCACTGAAACCGTGATCAAACGAATGAGCGATATTGCACTGGAACAGCCTGGCGTTGCCCATGCCATCGCTTTCCCCGGCCTGTCGATCAATGGTTTCACAATCGGCTCGAATGCGGGCATCGTCTTCGCTGTGCTGGATGACTTCGAGGAGCGCAAGTCGCCTGAGCTTTCAGGTGGTGCAATTGCCATGGCGCTGAACCAGAAGTTTGCCGGAATCCAGGATGCCTACATCGCCATGTTCCCGCCGCCGCCCGTCAATGGGCTGGGTACCACGGGCGGCTTCAAGCTCCAGATCGAAGATCGTGCCGGGCTTGGAAAGCAGGCTTTGAATGAAGCTGCCAAGGCAGTTCTCGCAAAAGCCTATCAGACACCGGAACTGGCCGGAATATTCTCGAGCTTCCAGATCAATGTACCTCAGCTCTACGCCGATCTTGATCGTGCAAAGGCCGAGCAACTGGGCGTATCCGTAACCGATGTATTCGAGACGCTGCAGATCTATCTGGGCTCGCTCTATGTGAACGACTTCAACGCGTTCGGGCGCACCTACAGCGTCAGAATTCAGGCAGATGCGAAATTTCGCGCCAAGCCGGAGGATATCGGCCAGCTCAAGGTTCGTTCTCAGTCGGGGCAGATGATACCGCTTTCGGCTCTTCTGAAGGTGGATGCCCAGACCGGTCCGGAACGCACGACCCGTTACAACGGCTTCCTGGCCGCAGACATCAATGGTGGTCCGGCACCCGGTTTTTCCTCCGGTCAGGCAGAGGCGGCGATCACCAAGATCCTGAATGAGACACTTCCCGCCGGTATCGAGTTCGAGTGGACAGATCTGACCTATCAGCAGATCCTGGCCGGAAATTCCAGTATCGTCGTGTTCCCGCTCGCGTTGCTGCTCGTCTTCCTCGTTCTGGCTGCGCAATATGAAAGCCTGACCCTGCCGCTCGCCATCATCATGATCGTGCCGATGGGTGTACTCGCTGCATTGACAGGCGTCTGGTTGACCGGTGGCGACAACAACATCTTCACACAGATCGGGCTGGTGGTGCTCGTCGGGCTTTCTGCGAAAAATGCGATCCTTATCGTAGAGTTCGCGAGAGAGCTTGAGTTCGATGGACGAACGCCCTTCCAGGCAGCGGTGGAAGCCAGCCGGTTGAGACTGCGTCCAATTCTCATGACCTCAATGGCCTTCATCATGGGCGTCGTTCCGCTCGTGCTTTCAACGGGTGCCGGTGCGGAAATGCGCGTTGCCATGGGCATCGCCGTCTTTTCAGGCATGATCGGCGTCACCTTCTTCGGGATCTTCATGACGCCTGTCTTCTACATGCTCGCCCGTTTGCTAACCGGCAGCCGCCCACTGCGGCAGCATGGTGAGGTGCCAGCTTCTCCGGGTTTCTCTCCAGCGGAGTAAGTTGGCATCCATGCCGCGCGGGCTCTTCCCAGGAGAGGCCCGCGCGGTAATCTATTTTTAGGCAGGCCGCCGCCTGTTCAGAGGTGGCCGCGATCCAGTGCCTCCAGCAGGGCGGCAATATAGCCATAGCAGAAGCTAAAGGCGACGCCGACGGGATCGCGTCCCGATATCGTTGGAACATGATCGGGCATGATCATGTACTTATAGCCGACTTCCTTGTAGACCTTGAGCGAGCGAACCATGTCCATGTCGCCCTCGTCCGGGAAGGTTTCCATAAAGGACAGCTTGCCGCCGCGTATGTTGCGGTAGTGGACGTTGAAGATCTTGTCGCGGCTGCCGAACCAGCGAATGATATCGTCGATTTCGTCATGCGGATTGTCCAGCATTTCCCCGATCGACCCTTGGCAGAAGTTGAGGCCGTGGTAGGGGTTCTCGCGCATGAGCACAAACTTCTTCAGACCTTCCACGGTGCCCAGAACGCGGGTTACCCCTTTGTAGCCGGGCGGCGTGTAAGGATCATGCGGATGGCAGGCCAGACGAACGCGATTGCTTTCGGCTACGGGCACGACGCGTTCCAGGAAGTAGTCTATCCGCTCCCAGTTCTCGTCTTCGGACAAGACGCCTGCAAGGCCCGGCGCAGCGTTCGGGTTCGCTTTTTCCCAGCGCCACGCCTCGTTCAGTGAGCCGCCGCGGCCTCGCTCCATCTCTGTGCGGGGAATGCCAATGAGGTTGAGATTGTATTTCGCTGCGGGAATGCCCGCTTTCGCAATGTTTTCGATCATGCGGCATACGGCATCTATCTGACGGTCGCGATCTGGTCCGGCCAGAAGAATATCCGGATAGGATGCCTTTTCGATCGGCTGCGAAGGCAGTGGCAGCTGGATCATATCCAGGATCAGGTCAAAGCTCTCGACCTTGTCTCTGTGCCGCTCGATATCGTTTAGCGTCCAGCTGGCCGGGTCTCCTGGCGGATCGGCGCAGATGTGTTTCAGTCCCAACTGCGCCCAGACGCGAAAATCATCGTCGTCCCGGGCCGTGACCTGTGTACCAACATACATTTCGAATTCATCCCTGCTGAAGATGCGTAACTGACGGCAGCGCCTTACGGAGCCGGAACTGGCGGCGCGCGCTACACTGGCGGCGCGCCGCCTGTCACTCTAAGTCTGCCGTTTAGATAAGTCATCCATGATATGATGCGGGATGCCACCAAATAGCGGGCAATTCAGAGCACGCTGACAGTCTGGTCGATCGCGCCGAAAAGCGGCTGGCCGCCGGGTAGTCTGGCCTCCATGCGGACATATTCTCCGTTACGCATGAACGGAGTCGAAGCTTGACCATGATCCAGGATCTCGATGCCCCGCCGCTCCGCTATGCACGAAGAGCCGACTTCGCGGTAAGTTGCGTTGGACACTGTGCCGGAGCCAATAACCGTCCCGGCGACGAGATCGCGAGAATATGCCGCATGTGCGACGAGACGATCGAAACCGGCGGACATTGCGTAACCGTTTGCCGCCCCGAACCTCTCTCCCCGAAAATCGACTGCCAGATCGATATCCAGCTGGTAGTCACGCCAGGATGCACCGAGTTCGTCTGGCGTCACGGCGACAGGCGCCATTGAGCAACGAGGTTTGCAACGCAACACACCGAAGCCCGTCTTCATCTCATGCGGACCGATCGCTCTCAGGCTCCAGTCATTGATCTGCACGAGCAGACGGATGTGGCGACCCGCCTGTTCAGGGCTCACACCCATCGGAACCTTGTCCACGATCACGCCGAATTCACCTTCGAAGTCGATTTGGTCGTCCTCTCTCGGGAAGACTGCTGTTTCGGTGGGAGCCAGAAAGCGGTCGGAAATCCCCTGATACATGAGAATGGTGTCTGGATTGCCCTGCTTTGCATCGAAGCCAAAGACCGACGCCAGCAGATCGCCATGGCTATCAAAGGCCGATCCATCCAGCCATTGCCAGGCGCGGGGCAGTGGCGCCAGCGCTGACGTCGGCTCAAATGAAAACGCAGTCTTGGCCTGCCCGCTGTTCAAGGCGCTGGATTGTGCTTCCAGATGAGGGATCAAGGCGTCCCAGTTTTCGAGCAATGACTGAAGAGTTGTGCACGCCTCGGCGGCCACGGCAAAGGCATTGTCACGGGAAATGAGATGAAGGCGGCCATCGGGGCTGCCATCAGGCAAAGTGGCGAAACGCATTGGATTTCCTTTTGAAGTTCGATCAATGGGATTCGTCGAGAATTGCGACGGGACGACACCAGCCGGCTGACGCGGCCTTCACGTTGACTGGAAAGCAGATGACATCGAAGCCGGTCGACGGAAGCGTCTCCAGATTGCCGAGTTTTTCGATATGGCAAAAGACGCACTCGGCTCCGGCCTTATGGCCCTCCCAGAAAAGGGAGTAGTCTCCCGTTTCGCGAATCCGCTCCATCTGGGAGGCTATCGGCGCATCCCAACTCCATCCGTCGGTGCCGCAGACCTTCATGCCGCGCCCGGTCAGCCATAGAGTTGCCTCCCTGCCCATTCCGCACCCGGCGGAGACATAATCATCTTGGCCATAGCGTTCGCCTGCGCGCGTGTTGACAAGGACGATATCACCGGGCCTCAGATCATGGTCGATGCGTGCCAGTTCCTGCTTCACCTCTGCAGCAGTCACAACATGGCCGTCGGGCAGATGGCGGAAATCCAGCTTCACGCCTCGGCCCATGCACCATTCCAGCGGTACCTCATCTATGGTGAGGGCCCGCCTGCCGTTATCCATGGTCGGGTGATAGTGCCACGGTGCATCCATATGCGTGCCGTTATGCGTTGTGATAATGCATTTTTCAGCCGCGGCACCCTTGCCTTCCAGCTGTGAGCTGACTGGGATGCCGAAAATCTGCTCAAACTCGCGCGCACCCTGATCGTGTGCCATGTATTCGATTTTTGGACCAAGTCCGGGCGGGTCCGATGCTATGCCGCTCATAAGCGGTACGGATAGGTCAATGATGCGTTTGGCCATGCGAATGTGTTTCCTTGATTGAAAAGGCTTGGAGATAGAGATGAATGCCCGCGATGCCTCCTCAGGGGCGGAACGGAATGACAACCTTGGTGAGGTCTACCGGTTCTGTGATGAGGCCCTGTTCCAGCGCAATCTTCTGCCAGAAGCCGAGGCTTTTGTTCGGGTCGAGGCGAAGATTTGTCAGGTTCGGCATGGGGATGTTTGCCAGCACGGGCAAAGGCAGCGACGTGTATTTCGCAATGGCAGCACGTGCTTCGCCAGGATGCGTTGCGATGAATGCCGCCGCTTCTTCAAGCGCGCGCTGCATGCCGGCAATCGCCTCCGGATGGGACGAGGCCCATTCACCTGTCGTTGTCAAAAGTGCAGCTGGCGAGCCTGGTTCGATGACGCTCATATAGCTGCCGAGGATGGTGCCTGCTCCGCTCTCAACGGCGCGGCTTGCGAACGGATCCACCGAGGTGACCGCATCGACCTGCTTCGACCTGAGTGCGTCACCCGTTTGAGGCAGAATGACTTCGACAATATTCATTTTGCCGCTATCGCCGCCGTTTTCGTCGACCCATTTCCGCATGACGACATCCAGAAGCCCTCCGATGCCCGGTACGCCTACTTTCTTGCCGCTCAGGTCTGCCGCTTTTCGGATTCCGCTGTCGGTGCCGACAATCAGGCTGGCAGCGGTGGAATCCGGGAAAATGTTTGTGGCAGCAAAAACGCGTAAATCCATACCGTTGTTGATGGCCTGCAGAATGACGGTTGGGGTCGGCAAGCCGACTTGCGCGGAGTTGGACAGGATCCCCGCCAGAAGAACCGAACCGTTCTGCGCCAGTTGCAGTTCAACCCGAACACCGTTCTTGTCAAAGAACCCCTGTTCTTTCGCCACGTATACGGCCACAAAGGGCGAAGCCGCAGTATACAGAAGCTTCACATCCGTCTTTGCCTCATCGGCGTGAACCGTTGTAGCGAATGCCAGTAGCATCGACGCGGCTATGCCCCTCAGAAACTTCATCATGGTCTCCCCCCTCTTGAAATTGTGAATTATCTGCGTTGCCAGCGTAAGAGATGATTTTGAAGGATGGACAATCCCGCGTTCGTCAGCAGGCCGATCAGACCGAGGAGGACGATGCCTGCAAATATGTTCGGGGAATTGAAGCGTCGCGCACCGTTGATGATGAGAGCACCAAGCCCGCCCTGTACGGTGATCATCTCTCCAACGACCGTAAGGATGAGCGCAACGGTCAGTGCCAGACGCAATCCGCTGAGAATATCCGGCATCGAGGCAGGCAGAGCGATCTTCCAGGCAAAACTGAGACGTGTCATTCCAAGCGAGCGGGCCACCTCGCGCCTGCGGATATGCACGACGGAAATGCCATGAGCCGTGGTCAATAGAGCCGGCCACAAGGCACCGAATGCCACGAGAATCAGGATCATCGTATCGGATAGGCCAAAGAGCAGGATTGCCAATGGCGCAATGGCAGAGGCGGGAAGAGGACGTATCGCCTCGAACATCGGCAGGATGAAGATCCGCGCTCGCTCCGAAAGGCCGATCACAACGCCAAGTGCGATGCCGGTCAAAGAGGCCAGAGCCCAGCCGAGCGCCATGCGGCGAAGCGTGAGAAGAGTATCCGCCCACAGAGATCCGTTCGAGAACCCCTTTTGCAGAGCGGCCCATGTTCTGTCCGGACCGGGAAAGAAGGCCTTGGGGAGAAGCTGCGCATCTGCAACCATCTGCCATGCCAAAATCAGGCCTGCGAAGACCAGACAGGAGCCGAGCGACCACGCAAACTTTTCGACCTTGGTCATTGTGCTTCGCTCCCTCGCTTTGGAAACAGAAACTTCTCGATCTGCAGAAAAAGCCAATTCACAAGCCAGCCCAGGAGGCACACCAGGAAAAGAGTTGCAAACATGTCCGCCGGTCGCAGTGACTGACCTGCCTTGATCAGCCGGTTGCCCAGACCGATCGGATTGGCAGCGATTTCCACGGTGATGGCGACGATCAGCGCCAAGCCGGCCGCCAGGCGAAGCGCAATGAAGACACGTGGAATGACTGAAGGAATGACGATCTTGTTGATGTAGCCATAAGTCGAGAGGTTCAATGCGCGGGCTACTTCCGAAAGTCTCGGCGCAATTTGTCCGACCGCGCTTTCCGTCAGTATCAGCATCGGAAAGAAGGTCGCGAAGGCCACAATCGCAATTTCCATCGTGTAGCCGAAGCCGAAGACCAGAATGGCGATCGGTGCGAGCGCGATTGCCGGAACCGGTCGAAGCACTTCGATTGTGAGACGTAGCAACCGCGAGGCCGGAGGCAGCAACCCGAGGCTGATGCCTGTTGCAAATCCGAGCATTCCCCCGACGAGCAGGCCCAAGGTCGCGGCAGCGACGGTGTCCCGCACGTCCAACCAGAGAGATGGGCTCACAATGGCAGCCACAAGAGCAGAGGCGATCTCGACCGGTGCGGCAAGACTGTCACTCCTGATGCCGTAGATCAGAGCCAGGCCCTGCCAGAGGACGATGAGACAAACAGGGACATAAAGGCCACGTAAGCTCCTCATTTCTCGTACCGCCAGACAAAGTCGAACAATTGTCGACGCAGGGTAACGAAGGCCTGGTTCTCCCTGGTTTCCAGTTGATCTCGCGGATGAGAGAGGCAGACAGGAAAATCTTCGGCAATGCGGCCGGGTCTTGGCTCAAGTGCGATAACCCGGTCACCGAGATAGATTGCCTCTTCAAGATCATGCGTTACGAAAAACGCGGTGATACCCCTATCGCTGACGATCCGCAGCAGTTCGTCCTGAAGACGCTGGCGGGTCATTGCATCGAGGGCCCCGAAGGGTTCATCCATCAGCAGAACGCTGGGGTTCTGTGCCAGACACCGGGCAATCTGTAGCCGCTGTTGCATGCCACCGGAAAGTTCCGACGGGTAATGATGCGCATGCCCATGCAGACCAACAGTCTCCAGAAGATCAGCAATTCGTTCGCGACGCTCTTCCTTGGGTGTGCCTATTGCTTCGAGCGCTAAGGCGACGTTGCCCGCTACATCTCGCCACGGCAGAAGTGCGTTGGCATAATCTTGAAAAACAATCGCAATTTCCGGGGACGGTTGCATATGCGGCCTGTCGCGGTAAAGCACGAGGCCCTCGCTTGGCCTCTGCAGCCCGGCCAGCACGCGCAGCAAAGTCGTCTTGCCGCTGCCCGACGGGCCGATGACACAGACAAACTCTCGCTCATGAAGGCTGAAATCGATATTTTTCAGTATCTCGATTGCACCGAAGCGCACCGTCGCCTGCTGCAACTGCAAGGCTACGCGTCGCTGCGCCTTGGATTCGGCCTCACCGGTCAGGCGAACTGCGTCCTGTTTCATTCCTTGCCTCCCAGCGTCCCGGACAACACTGGTAGGCGATTGCGACATATGTGTCGAATGACTTGAAATCATTCAATGCATGATTTCTGATCATGCTATAGGTGCGGGCTCTCCCTGCATCTCCTGGAGTACATCCTTCATGACGGTGCGCACCCATCTGAAGGCCAGGTCATCAGCCCGCTTGGGATGCCATTGTAATGTCTGCTGAATCGGCGGAATGTCGATGGGAGGTTTCATTCGCCGCAAGGGCAGGTTGGTGGGAAGCTGGGCTGCCAGACGGGCGTGGATCGTCGCCAGAAGCGGCGTACCTATGACGCAACTGGGCAGAAGGACGAAGCTCGGCACGAACATTGCGACCTTGAGATCAATCCCTGCGACTTTGAGATAACTTTCGAGATGGCTGTCAAATCGGTGCGAACCAAAGGCTGTTGCAACATGCCGGGAGGTCAGGAAGGTCTTCTCGTCCAGCGTCTCGCCGATGTCCGGGTTCGCGTCCCAGGCGATGCTGACGAAATGATCCTCGAACAGTGGGCTGCCGGGAAATGTCGGATCGATAAAGTCGTCCGGCAAGATTCGAAAGTCGATATCGCCCTTCAGGAACAGTTCCTCGCTGTGATTGTCGATGGAGATCGAGCGAATGGTGATACCGGGGGCCAGTAGACACAGTCGTTGGATGAGACGCGTGAGGAATACGACGGTGACGTAGTCAGAGCACAGGATCGAAAACTCTCGCACCTCCCTTGAAGGGTCGAAATCAGCACGCATCTGGCTGAAGCTTCGTGCCTCCTGGATCAGTCCCTGAACCTTCAGGTAAAGTGTTTCGCCGAAAGCCGTCGGTACAAATCGGCGGCCCACCTGAACGACGATAGGATCACCGAAGTGATCCCGAAGTCGGGCCAGTGCGCGGGACAAGGCAGGCTGTGTGAGATGCGTCTCGCGTGCTGCTGCCGAGACGGATCTCAGCCGCAGTATGGCTTCAAGCGCAACCACGAGGTTCAGATCAAGGCCTCCGAGACGCATGTGTTTCCCCTGTCGAACTCGCCTGGTTGTGGCCGTTTTCCAAACGCATGACAACCCGACATGGGACGTTTGAAGCCAGGCTTATGCTTCGAACCCGAGCGAGCGGGAGGCCTCGGAACTGGCATCCTTCAGAAGCGCAATATATTCCGGCTTTCGATCTTCCTGGAAACGGAAGAGAGGAAACGAGATCGACATGGCCGCGATTGGTTTTCCAAGATGATTGAAGATCGGAACGGCCATGCATCGCACGCCTGCTTCGCTTTCCTCTATCTCTTCGGCAAAGCCACGTTCACGTGTCTTCTTCAATTCTTCTGAGAAGCGACCGCGCTCGGTGATCGTATTCGGTGCGAGAGGCGTGAACTCCATCTTGGCAAGGCGGTCGCTGATCTCTTCGTCATTGCGCCATGCAAGAAGCGCTTTGCCAAGTGATGTGCTATGGAGCGGGTTGCGCAGACCAAGCGTCGATTTCATCGAAAGATTGAAGACGGAATCATATTTGTGAATGTAGACCACGCGCTGATCGCGATCATCCAGGATGCCCAGGTTGACTGCCTCGCCTGTGGCGCGTGACAACCTCCCCATGGCGGTATCGGCCACTTTCAGCATATCCGCATGCTCGTTCAAGGAGCGCGCGCCAAGGCTGAACAGCTTGAGTGTCAGGCCGTATTTCTCCGTTTCCGGATCCTGTTCGACATAGCCGAGCTCCACCATTGTCTGCAGCAGGCGATGGGCCGTGGTCTTGGACGTCATCGCTTTTTGCGCCAGATCGGCAAGGCTCGCTCGCTTGTCTTCGACGAGCGCCTCCATCACCGCAAAGACCTTCAGCACGGCGGCAACATTTTCGGTTTTGACTTGAAGATCGGACATGAGGCGCGTTTCACAAAATTTGGAATTGCATTCTGAAATTTAAAGCTCAGTCTGTCAACCGGCTGACGAGCAGGGTGTCTAGCAGAGCCTTCTTTCACAAGCCTAACCGAAAAAACAGGATTGAAAAGCGTTAAGGGATGTGATTTCTTATTTTCCGGAATGATGTTCCGAAAATTTTTTTATGCGAGGAATTGTTGCATGCACCCGCTGCTGAGGCAGAAACAGCATTTCATTCAGCGAGCGGAAGTATGCGCTCTCATCGAGCGTTTGACGCATAATCTCGTCAACATCGAAGACAGGACGGGCGAGTTCCTGCTGCGCCTTGAAGATGGCCGCGTGATCGACACGAAGGGTTGGGCAGGCTGGGAATGGACGCACGGCATCGGTCTCTACGGGCTGTTGAAGTACTGGCAGCTTACCGGCAGCAAGCAGGCGATGGATACCATCACCGGTTGGTTTGATGCGCGGCTGGCAGAAGGGACGCCAACCAAAAACATCAACACTGTAGCGCCATTCCTGACGCTCGCTCACCTGATGGAACTTTCGCCGAACCCTCACTGGAAGCCCTACCTGGAAACCTGGGCGGAGTGGGTGATGTACGAAATGCCGCGCACTCGTGAAGGCGGTTTGCAGCACATCGTCTACAACAACGTGAATGATCAGCAGATGTGGGACGACACGCTGATGATGAGCGTTCTGCCGCTCGCCAAGATCGGTCTCGTTCTCGACCGCCCGGAATTCGTAGAAGAGGCGAAGTATCAGTTTCTGATCCATACGCAGTATCTCATGGATACGCAGACAGGCCTGTGGTTCCACGGATGGACGTTTGACGGCAATCACAATTTTGCCCGTGCTCGCTGGGCGCGCGGCAATAGCTGGATCACGATCGCAATTCCGGAATTCATCGAGATGCTGGATCTGCCGGAAGGCGATTTCCTGCGCAGGCATCTGCTTTCGGTTCTCGATCGGCAGGCTGCAGCGCTCAAGGCACATCAGCACGCTTCGGGTCTCTGGCATACCCTGATCGACGATCCGGGCAGCTATCTGGAGGCTTCCGCGACGGCAGGTTTCGCCTATGGCCTGATGAAGGGCGTTCGCAAGCGCTACCTGAGTCGCGATTATCTCGAAACGGCGGAACGGGCGATGCGCGGCGTTGTGGAGAAAATCAATCCGGAAGGTGAGTTGACGCAGGTATCTTTTGGAACCGCCATGGGCAATGACCTCGATTTTTACCGCGAGATCAAGCTGACTTCGATGCCCTATGGACAGGCGATGGCCATGCTTTGCCTGACGGAACTTCTGAGAAGCCACATCTGACGTGAGAGAATACAGCGCATCCCCGGGAGAAGGGTGCGAACTGGTAAGCAAGGTGAACAAGCGGCAGAAGCCGCCGGATCGATAAATCCGAAATCTGGAGGAGGATGACATGATGGAATTAACACGTCGGCGGCTTTTGGGGGCTGTCGGGGCAGGCGTTGCGGCAAGTGCGCTTTCGGCCGTGCCTGCCAAGGCCGCAACCCGTATTCGCCACTACTGGTGGGGTAACCCGGAGCGTGACAAGCGCACGTTCGCTGTCATCGAAACCTTCCAGAAGGCGAATGCCGGTATCGAGGTGTCCGGCGAAACCATTGGTTGGGGCGACTACTGGACCAAGATGGCAACGCAGACCGCGGGCCGCAACATGGCGGACCTCGTTCAGATGGACTACCGCTATCTGTTCGAATATGTGCGCCGCGGCGCGCTGAAGCCGCTGGATGAATATGTCGGCAAGAGCCTGATGATCAAGGATTTCGATCAGGGGCCAATCGCCGGCGGCATGGTAGACGGCAAGCTCTATGCCCTGAATATCGGCTCCAACAGCCAGGTCATCGTGCACAATACGCGCGTCTTCAAGGAAGCTGGCGTGGATGTGGATCTGATCAATTGGACCTGGGATGATTTTGCCAAGGCTTGCGAACAGATCACTGCGAAGAGCGGCGGCAAGGTGAAAGGTTCAGACGACCTTTCGCTGATGATCGAGGCGTTTGAATCCTGGGTTCGTCAGAACGGCCGCGAGTTCTACGGGGCTGATGGCAAGGTTGCAGCCACTGTGGACGATGTTGCCAGCTACTGGCAGATGTGGGCGGACCTGCGCAAGAAGGATGTCGTGCGCTCCAAGGACAAGACTGTCATCCTGGACCCGCCGATCGCGGAATCCGGCGTGGCCGTTGGCGACACCGCCATGTCGCATTACTGGTCGAACCAGCTCGTCGGCATTCAGGCCGTTGCCAAGGACAAGATCGGTGCGGCCATGGTTCCGCACAAGAAGGGTGGCAAGCCCGGCCAGTTTATCAAGCCTTCCATGTTCATGTCGCTTTCTCGCGACACCAAGGATCCGGAAAGCGCGATCAAGTACATGAATGCCTGGGTCACGGATCCGGCCATCACCAAGATCCTCGGTCTCGAGCGCGGCATTCCAGCCTCCAAGGCGGTGCGTGATGCTCTGGCACCGGGCTTGAACGAAACCGAAAAGCTGTCGGTCGCCTATTTCGATGCGATCCAGAGCAAGGTCGGCGCGCTTCCACTCCCGGCGCCAAAGGGTGCGGGCGAAGTGCGTGATGCCTTCATGCGCATTGGCACCAGTGTCGTGCTTGATCGTGCCAAGGTGAAGGATGCGGCGGAACAGTTTATCGCCGATGCGTCCGATATCGTGGAACGCGCCCAGTAAAGGGTTTGACCTGCAAGAGCCCCGCAACAGGTGTCGCGGGGCTCAACCTCCCCACTGAAAGCAAGTTTCATGAGACGTTTCATTGCGCGAAACGCGCCTGCCTATGCCTTTTTGACGCCTTGGCTGCTCGGCTTCTTCCTGCTGGCGCTCGGCCCTATCCTGGCATCGCTTTATCTTTCGTTCACGCGCTATGATATGGTGAACGCGCCCAGATGGGTTGGTCTCGCCAACTATGAATACATGTTCACGCGTGACCGGCGCTTCTGGAAGGCGTTGAACGTAACCTTTACCTATGTGGCGCTCGCTGTTCCGGCCCGTCTCATCATGGCGCTTGGTGTCGCCATGCTGCTGGATAAGGGGTTGCGCACAATCGGGCTCTACCGCGCCATCTTCTATCTGCCGTCGCTTCTGGGTGCCTCGATCGCGATTGCCATTCTCTGGCGCCAGCTGTTTGCCGCCGACGGCGTGGTGAATGCTGTTCTTGGCTATTTCGGCATTCAGGGCGCTGCATGGATCACCAATCCCGATACGTCGCTCTATACGCTCGTGGTGTTGGCCATGTGGCAGTTCGGCTCGCCGATGCTGATCTTCCTCGCCGGTTTGCGCGGCATTCCGAAAGATTTGTATGAGGCCGCAGAGATCGATGGAACGCCCAAATGGCGGCAGTTCACCCGCATCACGCTGCCGCTTCTGGCACCTGTCATTTTCTTCAATCTCGTTCTGCAGACAATCGAGGCCTTCAAGACCTTTTCGAGCGCCTTCATTATTTCGAACGGTACGGGCGCTCCGGCAGACAGTCTGCTGTTCTATACGGTCTACCTGTTCAATGAAGCCTTCAAGTTCTTCCGCATGGGCTATGCCTCGGCGCTGGCCTGGGTTCTGTTGATCATCATCGCGATCTTCACGGCCATTTCCTTCCTGACCTCGAAATACTGGGTGCATTATGAAAACGAGCGCGACTGACATGACCCTCGCGCACGAGATGGAGGAAGCCGCGCACGTGGCGCATGAGTTGCGCGTGAAGCGCGATCAGCGCGCCCGCATGGGGCGTCTGCTCAAGCATCTCTTCCTGATCAGCGTCTCGATTGTGATGCTCTATCCGCTGCTCTGGCTGCTCGCCTCGTCGCTCAAGCCCGAGAATGATATCTTCGGCAGCCTTACGCTGTGGCCGACCGAATTCCAGTGGCACAACTATGTCGATGGCTGGCACGGCCTTCCGGTAAGCTTTACGACCTTCTACATCAACTCAACGATCGTGACGGTCCTGTCCGTCATCGGAAATCTGATTTCCTGCTCCTTTGCGGCCTACGCCTTTGCGCGCTTGCAGTTCACGGGACGCACGTTTCTGTTCGGCCTCATGATGATGACGCTGATGATCCCCTATCACGTCGTTCTCATTCCGCAGTATGTGCAGTTCCTCCGTCTGGGTTGGGTTGATACCTATCTGCCGCTCGTCGTGCCGCGGTTTCTGGCCTCGGATGCGTTCTTCATCTTCCTGATGGTGCAGTTTTTTCGCCAGTTGCCGCGGGAACTGGATGAGGCGGCGATGATCGATGGCTGCTCTCCCTTCAAGATCTACTGGGCGATCATTCTGCCGCTTTCCCTTCCGGCACTGGGCACGGCGGCCATCTTCTCGCTGATATGGACCTGGGAGGATTTCCTGGCTCCGCTCATCTATCTCAACGACATCAAGAGCTACACCGTGCCTTTGGCGCTGCGCCTCTTCCTCGATCAGGAAGGCCAGTCATCCTACGGGCAGATGTTTGCAATGTCTGTTCTCTCCCTGGTTCCGGTGGTGATTGCCTTCATCATGTTCCAGAAGCTGATTGTTCGTGGCATCGCCACCTCCGGAATGAAGTAAGGAATGGCTTGAAATGGCTGGATTGACACTTCGTAATGTCGGCAAGCGCTACGGTGCGTTGTCGATCATCCAGGGCCTGAACCTGGATATTCATGATGGCGAGTTTCTGGTGCTGGTTGGGCCATCCGGCTGCGGAAAGTCGACACTTCTTCGCATGATTGCCGGGCTGGAGGACATCAGCGAGGGCACGGTCGCGATCGGCAACAAGATCGTGAACGATCTGCCTGCGTCCAAGCGCGAGCTTTCGATGGTATTCCAGTCATACGCACTCTATCCGCACATGAGCGTGGCCAAGAACCTCGCTTTCGGCCTGCAGAACTTCAAGATGCCGAAGGCTGAGGTGGATCGGCGTGTTGCCGAAGCCGCACGTATTCTGCAGATCGAAAAGCTCATGGATCGCAAGCCGCGCCAGCTTTCCGGTGGTCAGAAGCAGCGCGTTGCAATCGGCCGCGCTATCGTGCGCGAACCGAAGTTGTTCCTGTTCGATGAGCCGCTGTCAAATCTCGATGCGGAGCTGCGCGTTCAAATGCGCGCCGAGCTTGCCTCTCTCTACACGCGTCTCGGCACAACGATGATCTATGTGACGCACGATCAGGTGGAAGCCATGACCATGGCCAGCCGTATCGTGGTGCTGCGCGGCGGCAAGATAGAGCAGGTAGGCACGCCGCAGGAGCTTTACGAAAAGCCGCAGAACCTTTTCGTCGCGGGCTTCATTGGCTCCCCGAAGATTAACATGCTGAAGGCCAAGGTTTCCGATAATCAGGCTGTCGTGGATGGCCTTCCCGCCTTTGCGCTGCCAGCCCTTGGCACGACCGATCAGGAACTGACGCTGTGTGTGCGCCCGGGAAGTGTCCGCATCGGATCAGGCAAAGTCACCGCCGAGGGAACTGTGAAGCTGGTGGAATATCTCGGCAACGAAACGCTCATGCACGTAACGCTCTCTTCGGGTCAGGTATTGCTGGTCAGCGACAATGGCAAGGTCGGCTATCGTACCGGAGACCCTGTCACGATTGGCTTTGACCCATTCGACCTGCATTACTTCGATGCGGCGGGGCAACGCGTCGAACCCACAGAGAATGAAGGCAGAATCCAGTGAAAATCGCTATCGTAGGATGCGGATCTCGGCACAAGATGTTCCGGGATTCCGTGATCGAGGACTACTCCGATAAACATGAAATCGTGGCTTTGTGCGATAGCAATCCGCATCGGCTGAGCGAAGCAGCCCAAGCCGCATCGGTTCCCGGCACCAACGGTGTGGCAACCTATCTGGCTGATGATTTCAACCGTCTGATTGCCGAGCAGAGGCCGGACACGGTCGTGGTCGCAACGCCTGATTTCCTGCATTCGGATTACATCGTTCGGGCCTTCGAAGCTGGTTGCGATGTCATCTGCGAGAAGCCGCTCACCATCGATCTCTCACGCCTGAAGATGATCATCGATGCGCAGAAACGCACCGGTCGTCAGGTCAAGGTCACCTTCAATTATCGTTACTCTCCAGCCCGTACGCAGATCCGCGAGTTGATCGCTTCCGGCGCGATTGGCACCGTGACGGCCGTAGACTTCCGCTGGCATCTGGATCGCGTCCATGGTGCGGATTATTTCAGACGCTGGCACCGCCAGAAGGAGAACTCAGGCGGGCTTCTGGTTCACAAGTCCACGCACCATTTCGATCTGTTGAACTGGTGGCTGGGCACTGTTCCGACCCAAGTGTTCGCTTCAGGAAAGCGCGTCTTTTATCGTCCGGAGACAGCTATCGAATTTGGTCTTGAGGATCGCGGTCGTCGCTGTGCCGACTGTCCTGTCGCGCACAAGTGCGATTTTGAGCTGAATATGGCGGAAGACCCAGCACTCAAAAGCCTCTATTTGGATGCGGAAGCTGCCGATGGCTACTACCGCGACCTCTGTGTGTTCGACAAGGAAATCGGTATCGAGGATACGATGCAGGCGCATATCCGCTACGCATCCGGTGTTACGGCGAATTACACGCTGACCGCCTATTCGCCGTGGGAAGGTCTGGAGATCAAGTTCCAAGGCACCAAGGGCGACATCACTCATCGCCACGTCGAAGTACATGGAGTCTTCGGGGGTGAGCGCGCGCATGCTGACGAGGATGCGATCACCACGGAGCTTCATCTGGCGGGTGAGCAGCCCCGGATGCTGGAGGTGCCAAAGGCCAAGGGGCATCACGGCGGAGCTGATCCGGTGATGCTCGGCTATATCTTCGATCCTGAAGGCATGGAGCCGGACCGTTTCAATCGTGCATCCGATCATGTTGCAGGTGCCTGGTCCATCCTGACCGGCATAGCGGCAAATGCGTCGATCGAAACGGGTTCGGTCGTCGAAATCCAAGCCATGCTGCGCGCACGCGGCATTCAACTGGAGCGATAGCGATGAGGCCGCCCCTGAAATTTGCCGTCATCGGCATTGATCACAACCACATCTACGGCATGATCAATGGTCTCATAGGCGAGGGGGCGGAATTCACCGGTTGGGCCACCAGCGCTGAAACCCCGCTTTCTCAATGCCAGAGATTTGGCGAATCCTATCCTGATGTGCCGATGGTAGAGCCGGATGCCTTGCTTGACGATGCTTCCGTGCAACTGATCGTATCGGCCGCGATTAACGACCAGCGGGCAGGCATTGCCATTGCCGCCATGCAGGCGGGCAAGGACGCTTTCGTAGACAAGCCCGGCTGTACGACGCTTTCCGAACTTGAGGCAATCCGCGAGTGCGTCAACGCCACGGGCCGAAAGTGGGTTGTATGCTTCTCGGAGCGTTTGCAGGTTGAAAGCGTCACGTTGGCCGATCAACTGATCAGGGAAGGGCGCATTGGCAAAGTGGTGCAAACGGTCGGATTGGGACCGCACCGCCATAATCCATCACTCCGCGCTAACTGGTTCTGGCAAAGGTTGCGCTATGGTGGAATTCTGACCGACATCTGTGCCCATCAGTTCGATCAGTTCCTGCACTTCACCGGATCGACGCAAGCTAGCGTCGTCACTGCGCATATTGGGAATGTGGCTAATCCCGACCGCCCGGACTTTCAGGATTTCGGCGAAGTCTTGCTGGAAGGCAATGGCGGTAGAGGTTACGCGCGCGTTGACTGGCTTACCCCGGATGGCCTGCCGACGTGGGGAGATGGCCGGATGACCATCCTCGGTACGCATGGCACGATCGAGCTTCGTAAATACATTGATATCGCGGGACGACCCGGCAAGGATCATGTGTTTCTGGCGGATCAGAAGGGTGTCGAGCATTTCGAAGCGACCGGCGCGGGACTGCCATTCTTCGGCAAATTCTATACCGATATCATCGAGCGAACCGAGGTTGCGATGACGCAGGCGCATGCGTTTCTTGCGACGCAACTCGCGCTTCAGGCGCAGGCAAAGGCAGAAAGTCAGCAGTAGAATGAGCAGTCGATTTCGCGTGGCAGTCATCGGAGCCGGTATCGGCAAGGCCCATGTGGTCGGATATCTGCAACTGCCAGAGGCGTTCGAGGTCGCTTGCGTTTGCGATCTCAACCTTGCCCGCGCCGAGGACGCAGCCAGCCTTGCGCCCAGGGCGCAGGCCGTCACCAGTTTTGATGCGGTGCTTGCTGATCCGTCGATCGATATTGTCGACATTTGCCTGCCCCCAGGGTTGCATGTGTCCATGTCGATCAAGGCGCTTGAGGCGGGCAAGCATGTGGTCTGCGAAAAGCCCTTGGCCGGATCGCTTGCAGACATGCGAAAGCTCATGTTAGCAGCCGGAAATAGCACCGGTCGGCTGTTCCCGGTGTTCCAATACCGCTATGGCCGGAGCTATCTCGCAACGCATCGGCTGAAACAGGCAGGACTGCTGGGGCGTCCCTATGTGATTTCACTGGAAACCCATTGGCAGCGCGGCGCGGACTATTACGCAGAGCGCTGGCGAGGAACATGGGCGGGAGAGCTGGGCGGCGTCATCGTCAGCCACGCGTGCCATCTGCATAATCTCGCAACGCATCTGGCGGGCAATGTGTGCGAAGTCGCCGCTTTCCTGGATACGCGGGTCAACCCCATCGAAACAGAGGATTGCGCCGCCATTTCCATGCGCACCACCGAAGGCGCGATGGTCACCTCGTCGATTACGCTCGGATCTGCCGGGAACATTTCGCGCTTCAGGGCCTGCTTCGAACAGGTGACGATCACGTCAAGCGATGAGCCTTACAACGTCTGCTCGGCGCCATGGACATTTATAGCGCGTGACCCATCGCTTCAGGCTGAGGTGGATGCCATCGTGGCAGGCACGGAAGAGGTGCCACCGCGCTTCCCTGGCTTCTTCGCCGATATCCATCGTGCACTAACGGGACAGCCGGATACATACCTCCCGACCATCGCCGAAGGCTATCATTCAGCGGAGTTGATGACGGCCATCTACACTTCAGCGCGCGGAAAAACCATCGTCCAGCTCCCGCTGGCGGAAGATCATGACGATCGCGATTTCCAGCAATTGTTGACCTGAAAGGCGTGGTCAAACGGCCACGCTTGCCGAAAGTTTCTTTGCTGCCGTTTCCGAACCTGAAAAAATATCGGATTGGCACTCAGAATCCCTTGGACAAAACCGATTGCGCACCATATCACGCCGCAGCGATTTTCCTTATATTTGGGGTTTCTGATGAACCTTCAGTTCGTGTCCGCGCACTGGCCTCTCGGCGGCGGTGAGACCGGTGAACTCATTCGGCAGTTCGACTGGTCGCAGACTTCGTTGGGCCCCATTTCCGAATGGCCGCAACATTTGCGGATCAAGGTCAATTCCATCGTCAATTCTCCCATCCCGCAGGTTCTGATGTGGGGTGCGGATCATGTGATGATCTACAACGATGCCTATGTCGAAATTGCCGGAAGTTATCACCCAAGCGCTCTGGGTGCGCGGGTGCAGGATATCTGGCCGGAGATCTGGGATTGGAACCGCAAGATCCTGGAAGCCGGTTTCCGTGGCGAGGTGCAGTCTTTCCGCGATCAGGTCATGACGCTGTACCGCCATGGTGAAGCAGAAGATGTGATCTTCGATCTCTTCTACACGCCGATTTATTGCGAAGACGGCCGTGTGGACGGCGTCCTTTGCACGGTTCTTGAAAACACCGAGAAAGTCATCGCAGTTCGCGCTTTGGCAGAGAGCCGTGAGGAGTTGCGCCGGCTGACCGATGCAATGCCGATCCTCGTCGGCTTTCTCGATCGCAACCACGTCTATCGCTTTGCAAATCAGGGCTACATCGAGTGGTTCGGGCTGAACGCAGACGAGGTGGTAGGCAAACACGCCTCAGAGGTGATTGGGCAAGCTTATTACGAGGCCAGAAAGCCGCTTCTGGACCGTGCCTTGGCGGGTGAGGTTGTGATCACGGACACTGTGATCCGGCGTCCAGACGGCGAAAGCCGCACCGCAGAGGTTCGCTACATTCCGCGCTCGACGTCTGAGGGCGTGGTCGACGGTCTCTACATCCTGATTATCGACATCGAAAGCCGCAAGCAGAGCGAAATTGCACTTCGTCGCAGCAATGACAGGTTCAAGGCCGCGGTGAGCGCCGTTCATGGTGTTCTCTGGACCAACACGGCTGACGGACGAATGGTGGGTGCGCAGCCTGGCTGGTCGGCGTTGACGGGTCAGACCTTTGAAGAATACCAGGGATATGGTTGGTCCAATGCCGTTCATCCGGATGACCGGGCGGGATCGATCGCCAGCTGGCGGGAGGCTGTCGCTGAAAAGACGACGTACATCTGGGAGCATCGGGTGCGCCGTCACGATGGGGTCTATCGGACCTTCATCATCCGGGCCGTGCCCATTCTGGACGCGCAAGGCGAGATCGAGGAATGGGTTGGTGTCCATACCGACATTACCGAGCAGCGCCAGGCGGAACTCAGCCTTCAGGAGCATGCAAGCAGTCTGGAGAGGCAGATCCGCCACCGACAGCGTGCCGAAGAGCAGCTGCGGCAGCTCAACGAAAGCCTTGAGGCGCGTATTGAAACAGAGATGGCTGAACGTCGTCAGGCGGAGCGGGCGCTGCAGCAGGCGCAGAAGATGGAAGCCATTGGCCAGTTGACCGGCGGCGTCGCGCACGACTTCAACAACCTGCTGCAAGTCGTCCAAGGCAACCTCCAGCTTTTGCTGAAGGATGTTGCCGGTAACGGTCGGGCTGAACGGCGTGTCAGCAATGCGCTGGCAGGTGTCAGCCGCGGTGCAAAGCTTGCCAGCCAGCTACTGGCCTTCGGGCGGCGTCAGGCACTCGAACCGAGGGTCATCAACATCAGCCGTTTCATTGCCGGCATGGATGATCTGCTTAGACGCTCGTTGGGTGAAGCAATCGAGATCGAAGTCATAACATCTGGCGGTCTATGGAATACCTATGCTGATCCGGCGCAGGTGGAGAACGCGCTTCTGAATTTGGCCATCAATGCGCGCGACGCCATGGATGGCTCGGGCAAGCTGACAATCGAAGTTGGCAATGCAAGCCTCGACCAGGACTATGCGCGCACCCATGCGGAAGTCTCGCCCGGTCAGTATGTCATGTTGGCCGTCACAGATACCGGATCGGGCATGCCTGCCGAAATCCTCGAAAAGGTCTTCGAGCCATTTTTCTCCACCAAGCCTGAAGGCAAGGGAACAGGTCTCGGGCTGTCCATGGTCTACGGCTTCGTCAAGCAGTCCGGTGGACATATCAAGATCTACAGCGAGATAGGTCAGGGGACGACCGTCAAGATCTACCTTCCACGCTCCATCGCTGACGAAGATCGCGAGGTCACGATCCAGACCGGTCCCATCGTTGGCGGTACGGAGACGGTCCTTGTCGTTGAGGACGACGAAGAGGTTCGCAACACTGTCGTCGAAACTCTTGCAGATCTCGGCTACAGAGTTCTCACGGCAAAGGACGCGCAGGCGGGTCTGAATGTCGTCGAGAGCGGCCTGCCCATCGACGTCATCTTCACGGACGTCGTCATGCCCGGTCCCATGAAAAGCCGCGAGATGGCGCGACGTGCGAAGGAACGCCTACCGAACCTCGCCGTTCTCTTCACGTCCGGATACACGGAGAACTCTATCGTTCATGGCGGAATTCTGGATGCAGGCGTCGAGCTTTTGTCGAAGCCTTATTCGCGGGAGGCGCTTGCGCGACGCATTCGTCATGTGATTGCCAACCAGAAGCAGGCTGAGGTTGCCGAAACTGTTCTGCGTGATCGCACAGCGGTCGTGCCACAAGCCTTGGCAAGCGAAACAGTTGTTCTGCTGGTGGAAGACGATATGCTGATCCGGTCGAGCACAGCGGAAATGCTTGCTGATTTCGGCTATCAGGTCATCGAGGCAGCCAATGGAGCGGAAGCTCTGGCGGCTCTTTCTTCCGAACCGATCGACGTGCTTGTGACCGATGTTGGCCTCCCCGACATTGATGGCGGAAGCCTTGCGAAACGTGCGGTGGAACATAATCCGGCACTGCATGTCGTTTTCGCAACGGGCGAAACACATGCGCCTCCTGGCGCGCCGGAGCGATCCACTCTTTTGCGCAAGCCTTACCATCAGGAACAGGTCAAGATTGCGCTGGAGAAAGTACTGACGTCTCAAGCTATGTGAGAACCGGCAGCCTTTCGTCATCTGAGGGAACTGTGCCATAACAGGCGTAGTTTCCTCAGTAGCGTTTGTCTCCATGACCTCAATGCAACAACAACCGGTTGATCAGCGTCATGCGATCATATGGACCGGCGAATTTCGCGACCGTGATGTCGAGGCCCGCTATGCAGAAACTGCGCGAGCCGAAACACTCAACATTGCCCGCCTTTGCGTCATTGCGACGACAGTGGCGAGCGTATCGTTTGCCCCGATGGACCTGATGATGATCGAACCGCCGATACTCTATGAGTTCCTCGGCATTCGGTTCGGTCTTGCGATTTTGTGCGTGGCGACGCTGCTTGCCCTGGCGAAAGCCAACTCTCAGCGGGAGATCGTGTTCGCGAGTTATGCGCAAACCATCATCTTCTTCTTTTTCAATGCGCTGATCTTCAATCACCCTGCTCTGACACGGCATGGCGGGACTCTCATCCCGCTGATCGCGATTGCGCTGCCAATGTATCTGCCTGGCCGCGCTTTTCCGGTTGCTCTGGCCAGCGCCTATGCCTGGATTATCAGCCTTATGTTTTGGGGCGTGTTGCGGCCAGATCCTGAAAGCCTGCTGGATCTCTCGTCTATTTTTCTGGTGGCGACCGTCGCCTATGTCGCAGGCAATATGGCCCGTATCCAGTTGAACCGCATGCGACGCGTCGAGTTCTTGCACATGGAAGAGATGCGACGCATCAACCGCGAACTGATCGCTGCGAAGGATCGGGCCGAGGCTGGAGAAAGGATCAAGAGCGAGTTTCTCGCGGTCATGAGCCATGAAATCCGCACGCCGATGAATGGCATCCTTGGCATGATTCAGCTCTTGCTGGGCGAGAAACTCAGCGCTTCGGTGCGCAAGCGATTGAGCGTTGTCCGTCGCTCCGCGGAGGCTTTGCGTGCCATTCTGGATGACGTGCTGGATCTCTCCAGTCTGGAGCGCGGCGTGGATGTCGTTCTGCATGAACCGGTCGATCTTGGACGCCTGACCCAGGATGTTGTGGACCTCATGATGCCGCGCGCAAGGGAAAAGGCGATTGAACTGAGGCTTGTGCAGGAGACAGCCTCCATTGGCTGGGTGCTAGGTGATGCAGCGCGTCTACGGCAGATCCTCTTCAATCTGGTAGGCAATGCGGTCAAGTTCACCGAAAAGGGCTATGTCGTTATCGATATACAGCGGGATCCGGTAAGGGACCAGGTCACGATTGAAGTCAAGGATAGCGGTATCGGCATTCCCTCAGACGAAATTCCTAGTCTCTTCCAGCCATTCGTGCAGGTTGATGCAACCATCAAGCGGCGCTTCGGCGGTTCGGGCCTTGGCTTGGCTATCGTGCGGCGTCTAGTAGAGACCATGAAGGGAACGATTGCGGTTCAGAGCGCGCCCGGAGAGGGGAGCGCTTTCCTCGTGAGCCTGCCACTCTTGCCAGTGGCGCCGGAACTCACCGTCGCCAATGCTGCTGGCACGGAAGATGTGGTTGGGAGGCAAAGGCTGAATATCCTCATCGTCGAGGACAATCCGGTGAACCAGGCTGTTGCCTCTGGTCTTTTGACGGCAGCGGGGCATCGCTGCGAGGTTGTCGACGGCGGTCTGTCGGCTCTCGAACGTATCCAGCAACGCTCGTTCGATGTCGTGCTTATGGATCTACAGATGCCGGGAATGGATGGTTTCGAAGCCACCCGACGTATTCGGGCGCTTGGCGGCCGGTGCACAGGCCTCCCCATCATCGCATTGACGGCCAATGCGATGCGCGAAGATATCGAGCGGTCACTCGCCGCAGGGATGGACGGGCATCTTGCCAAGCCAATTGACATCGACGCTCTCTTACATCTTCTGGCTTCTCTGCCGGAGAGAAAAAAGTCGACTGGTCTTCTGCAAAGAGGCGATGATGTATTGCTCGTCGGGGAAGTTCCCAAGACGCTGCAGTTACGGCTGCGCAGACTGGATTTGCGCTTGTTCCCTGCGCGGGATTTTTCGGCTGCACGATCCATGTTGAAAGCCCGGCCCTTCCCAGGCGTGATTGCACTCGACGGGGCAGATGATTTGCGAGATCTCAAGCCGCTTCTGCCCGCATCAGCCTCCCTCGTCATGTTCAGGAACGAAATGCCCGTGTCACATGGCAAAGATCCTCAGCAAAGTCCGGCAATTTCGCTCAGCTTGACGATGTCTGACGAAGAGCTCGCCGCGCGTCTGCTGCGTGCATCAAGCGACGACGATTCCATTATCCTGCCCGGTGAACAAATATACTCCAACGTGAACGACCTGTTCCTGAAGCACCTGGCAGATGAGCACGACCTTCTTCAGAATGCCGACATGACTGACGTCGGATTAAGGGAGATTGCCCATCGTTTGAAAGGAAGTGCTGCGAACATGGGAGATCAGATACTTGCCGAAGCAGCAGCGCAGGCGTTGACAGCAGAACCGCAGCATCACATAGAAACGTGCTCGAAATTGCGGGACGCCGTTTATTTCAGCATATCCCGAATAAACGCAGTCAGTGCCGCAAGTCAGCGGCGGAGTATCGAGTAACGTCATGAGTACAACGGTTCTTGTGGTTGAAGATGCGCCTGAGAGCCTGGAGCTGATCTGCTCATTTCTCAAACAGAACGGCATGACAACTTTCGCAGCCCGCTCCCTGGCGGAGATGCGTCAACGTCTGCAGAGCCATCAGCCTGACATCATTCTTCTCGACGTGAACCTGCCAGATGGTGACGGCATTGAAGCTGCTCGCAAGCTCAGGCTCGGTTCTCTTTACGGGCTGATTTTCGTCACTGCGCGCGATTCCGATGACGATATTCTGGCAGGCCTGGACGCTGGCGGCGATGATTATGTTACGAAGCCGATCAATCTGAAAACGCTTCATGCGCGGATTCGAAGTGTGCTCCGACGCTCACGCGAGCCGGTGATCACGTTCGACGGGTGGATCCTCGATGTCGTTCGCCGCGAACTCTTTCGCCCGAATGGACAATTGCTGGAATTGACCGCCGGTGAGATGAATATACTGGTCGCCCTTGCCTCAAGGCCGGGTGAGCCGCTTTCGCGAGACTTTCTACTGGACGTTATTGCCAATCGCGATCCGACCTCGATTAGCGGACATACCGTCGACAACCTCATCGCCCGTTTGCGAAAGAAGATGCAGCTGGATGGCAAAGACGCACCCATTCTGACTGTACGCGGTATTGGATATGCGTTGATGGTTGGCAGGGCATAAGCATCGGTCCGACCTGAAAAGCCGAGCATTCCCGGCAAACTCCACTGCGCGTTTGCACCGATATCCACGCCGATACACTCGAAGGTCTCAAGGGATATGCCCTTCATGTCTCGGCTTGATCCCGTCACACAATCGATGTGTCAGAGTGATCCCGAGTTTGCCGGAAATGCTCTAGTCGCCCGCCTTGCTCAAGGGGAAGCTCCGCCAATACCGATTGAATTTCCTGGAGCTGAAATAAACCGCACGCCACCCGCTTCAAATGCTTGCCGAAGTTGTGCCTCGGTCGCGCGATGAACATCGTGACGGCTGCCTTCGTAATCCCGGATCGTGCTTCGGGATACACCTGACCGATCCGCCAGATCCGTCTGCGTCCAATCCAGAAAGCCACGGGCCGCGCGACAGAGCGCAGGCGTCAATATTCTGCTGCTACCGGGTTGACCCATCTCAACAACCTGCCCATATTGGTCGACAGTGATCATATAGATCGTTTCTGCGCCGATTTCCAGAGGCTCTGCTTTGCAAGTCTGGATGGTGCGTTCTCAACCAGAAAGGTTTAAGTCCTTGGGATAACGCTCGGGCCCTACATTCTTGTACTTATTGTTCTGTTGCCATTTCTTGGCAGCCTGGCGTCGGCGTTCATTCTCAATACAACCTCTCGGGATCTACCCGTGGCGGTTGCCGCAACGGTAACCGCGTGCTGTCTCGCCCTTTGCATACTGGCTTATCCGAACGTCGTTGACGGAAACGTTCTGCGCTTCGAGGCGGAGTGGCTTCCGCAGTTCGGCCTTAACTTCACGCTGCGCATGGATGGTTTCGCCTGGATTTTCTCCACGCTGATCACCGCCATCGGTTTGCTGGTTGTTCTCTACGCCCGTTATTACATGTCGGAAGACGATCCGATCCCTCGTTTCTTCTCGTTTCTCTTGGCGTTCATGGGCGCCATGCTCGGGATTGTCGTATCCGGCAACGTAATCCTGCTCTCCGTCTTCTGGGAGCTCACAAGCATATTCTCGTTCCTGCTGATCAGCTACTGGCACCACAATGCTGCGGCACGCGATGGTGCGCGAATGGCGCTCACCATCACCGGGATCGGTGGCTTTTGCCTGCTGGTCGGAATGCTTCTGCTGGGTAATATCACCGGCACCTATGATCTCGACAAGATCCTTGCCTCCGGCGACGTGATCCGCGAACATCCACTCTATCTTCCGACGCTGATTTTCATTCTTCTCGGCGCCTTGACGAAAAGCGCGCAGTTTCCCTTTCATTTCTGGCTGCCCAATGCGATGGCGGCACCGACCCCGGTTTCGGCCTTCCTCCATTCGGCAACCATGGTAAAGGCTGGTGTGTTTTTGCTGGTGCGTCTATGGCCCGCGCTTTCCGGTACCTATGAATGGTTTTTCCTGGTCGGCCTTGCCGGAATGCTTACGCTGTTACTAGGCGCCTATTTCGCCATTTTCCAACAGGACTTGAAGGGGCTCCTGGCCTATTCGACGATCAGCCATCTGGGGCTGATCACCACTCTGCTCAGCCTTGGCAGTCCGCTCGCGACCGTAGCCGCGATTTTCCATATGCTGAACCATGCGACCTTCAAGGCGTCGCTTTTCATGGCGGCGGGGATCATCGACCATGAAACCGGAACACGTGACATGCGGCGTCTCAGCGGCCTTTTACGCTACCTGCCCATTACGGCAACGCTTGCCATGGTCGCCAGCGCAGCCATGGCCGGGGTGCCGCTGCTGAACGGGTTTCTCTCGAAGGAGATGTTTTTCGCAGAAGCCGTCGAAACACATGCCGATTCCTGGCTTGACCGGATTCTTCCCTACGTTGCCACGCTTGCTGGCGCGTTCAGCGTCACCTATTCGCTTCGCTTTATTCATACGGTGTTTTTCGGACCGAAGCCTGAGGGCTTGCCGAAGTCGGAGCCGCACGAGCCGCCGCACTGGATGCGGTTTCCGATCGAGTTCCTCGTTATCGTCTGCCTGATCGTCGGGATCGTTCCTTCGATTTCGATCGCACCCTTTTTGGCGACGGCGGTCATGAGCGTACTCGGCGCAAAAACGCCTGAATACAGCCTTGCGATCTGGCACGGCTTCAACATCCCTCTTCTGATGAGCGCCATCGCTCTCATCGGTGGTGTTCTGATTTATGTTGCTATTCGTCGCTACCTGGCAACGTGTGAGGATGGACCGCCCTTCATTCGCCGTCTACGCGGGCAACGAATATTCGAGCGCGTTCTTGTCGCCGTTTCCTGGCGCTGGGCGCGCTGGGCCGAGAGCAGGATTGGCACGCGCAATCTTCAGCCGCAATTGCGCTGGATCGTTTTCATCGGGTTCCTTGCCGGGTTGTTACCGCTATGGTTGGCGGGTTTCGAAGCGCGCCCCTTCGTCTTCACCGGCGTCGACCCGGCATTCGCCGTGCTGTGGGCGCTGGGTGCTGGAATGTCGCTGGCCGCAGCCTATCTCGCCAAATACCACCGGCTGGCGGCACTTGTCCTGCTGGGCGGCGTCGGTCTGGTCGTTTGCGTAACCTTCGTGTGGCTCTCTGCACCGGACCTGGCGATCACCCAATTGCTGGTAGAAGTCGTGACGACGGTCCTGATCCTGTTGGGTCTGCGCTGGTTGCCGAAACGAAATGCACTATTGGTCGATCAGATGACGATTCGCGCACGGGCGCGGCGTTTCCGGGATCTGGTGCTCGCTGTTTCCTGCGGCATCGGCATGTCCTTCATCGCGTTTGCGGTCATGACGATGCCGGTGCCCGATGCGATTGCCAACTATTTCCTTGAGAATGCCTATTCTGAAGGGGGCGGGCGTAACGTCGTCAATGTCATTCTGGTCGACTTTCGCGGCTTCGACACGATGGGCGAAATTGCGGTGCTTGGTGTCGTCGCGTTGACAGTCTATGCGCTTCTGCGACGTTTCCGCCCCGCCGCCGACAGCTTTGCCGTGCCCGAGCAACAACGTATTCAGGCTCGGTTCGACGAGGAGCAGCCGGAACGTGCTCCGGGTGACACCGTACGCGACTACCTGCTCGTACCATCCGTAATCATGCAATGGATGTTCCCCGTCATCATCACATTCGCGGTTTATCTTTTCATGCGCGGACATGACATGCCGGGCGGTGGATTCTCGGCGGGGTTAACAATGTCGATCGCCTTCCTTCTTCAGTATCTCGCGGGCGGCACGCGCTGGGCGGAAGATCGCATCCGTATTCTACCGCTTCGCTGGATGGGAGTTGGTCTCCTGACTGCGATGGCAACAGGAATGGGAGCCTGGCTACTTGGCTATCCCTTCCTCACCTCGCATTTCCAGTATCTCGACCTGCCTCTTGTTGGCAAAGTACCGGCAGCGACCGCGCTCTTGTTCGATCTCGGCGTCTTCATGCTCGTTGTCGGCTCGACCGTGCTGATACTCGTGGCACTTGCGCACCAGTCGATCCGCATCAATCGCTTGCGGGCCATGGAAGCGGCCAAGGCGGAGGAAACCTGATGGAACTGATTCTATCTCTTGCCATCGGTGTGATGACGGGATGCGGCGTCTGGCTGATCCTGCGTCCACGCACATATCAGGTGATCGTCGGGCTTTCGCTTCTGTCCTATGCTGTGAATCTATTTATTTTCGGCGTCGGCGGAGTGAAGAGCAACATGCCTCCGATTCTGTCGGACGATGTTCTGCCTGCCACCCTTTCCGATCCGGTTCCGCAGGCATTGGTGCTGACGGCTATCGTCATCGGTTTCGCAACGACAGCTTTGTTTCTCGTTGTCCTTCTCGCATCGCGCGGGCTGACCGGTAACGACCATGTCGATGGACGCGAGGAACAGCGATGATCCAGTGGTCGCATCATCTGATCATCGCACCCATTCTAGTGCCTCTCCTCGCAAGCGCACTGCTGCTCTTTCTGGACGAGCGTCAACGCGTTGCCAAGGCAATGATCAGCGTCATCTCGACGCTGCTTCTGGTCCTCATTGCTTTCATCCTGTTGAAGATCGAAAGCGGACCGAACGACTTTGGCGGCGTTTATTTGCTCGGGAACTGGGCTGCGCCATTTGGCATCGTCCTGGTGCTGGATGGGCTTTCCGCACTCATGCTTTTGCTGGCGGCTCTACTCGGAATTGCGGCGCTGGTCTTCTCGCTTGCACGCTGGCATGCCAAAGGCGCGCATTTTCACAGCATGTTCCAGCTCTTGCTTGCGGGCCTGAACGGCGCCTTTCTAACCGGTGACCTGTTCAATCTCTTCGTCTTCTTCGAAGTCATGCTGGCTGCGTCCTACGGGCTCATGCTCCACGGATCCGGTCCGCTTCGCGTCAAGGCAGGCATGCACTACATTGCGGTCAATCTGGTCGCCGCGCTGTTCTTCCTCATTGGTGTCAGCCTGATCTACGGAACGGCTGGAACACTGAACATGGCGGATCTGGCCGCCCGCCTTCCTCAGATCGAGCCAGATCGGCTCATGCTGTTGCAGGCAGGGGCGGGCGTACTTGGCGTGGCGTTCCTGATCAAGGCGGGTATGTGGCCGCTCTGCTTCTGGCTGCCAACGGCCTACAGTGCCGCCTCGGCGCCCGTTGCCGGAATCTTCGCCATTCTCAGCAAGCTCGGCATTTATGTCATTCTTCGGCTCACCATGCTGCTGTTTGGCGATGGGCCGCTGGATGGATTTGGCGCCAACGCGCTTTTGCTGGGTGGCATGGTCACCTTGATCTACGGCATTATCGGGGTGCTCGCCTCCCAGGCTCTTGGTCGTCTGGCCGGGTACTCGGTACTCGTGTCGTCCGGTACGCTCTTGATGGTTCTCGGCATCAATGATGGCGTCGTTTCATCCGGTGCTTTGTTGTATCTGGTCAGTTCGACATTCACCATCAGTGCGTTTTTCATGCTGATCGAGCTTGTGGAACGAGGGCAGGATGCGGGCGCAAACGTTCTCGCCGTCACGATGGAAGCCTATGGCGAGGGTGACGAGGACGGGATCGACGAAGCCGAAGGCGTGACTATGCCCGGAACCATGGCTATCCTCGGTCTTTGCTTTGCCGCCTGTGGCATATTGCTTGCCGGACTGCCGCCCCTCTCGGGGTTCATCGCAAAATTCGCAATGCTCTCAGCCATGCTTGGTGCCGGTGCAATTGGGGTGCCGCCTACCGCTGCGGTATGGACCCTGATCGTTCTCGTTATCCTGTCCGGCGTTGCATCGCTGATCGCCATGACACGCGTCGGTATCCGGACGTTCTGGGGCTCGCTTGAAGGAACGGTGCCACGGGTCCTGGTCATAGAATTGACACCTGTCATGTTCCTGCTGGCGCTGACATTGCTGCTGACCGTATGGGCGGGGCCTGCGATGCAGTACATGGATACGACCATCCGCACACTGGGCAACCCTGCCAACTACATTGAGGCCGTCCAGAAGGCGTATCGGGTTCCGGGATATCAAGGCGCACCGACAAAGGTGGGAGACCCCTGATGCTTCCGTTCCCGATCTTGACCTTCTGTTTGATGATCATGTGGATGCTACTCAACGGCTTCACGCTTGGTCACCTAATCCTCGGCTCTTTGGTCGGATTCGTTGCTGGCTGGGCGCTCGCATCCTTGCGTCCGGAGAAGCCTCGTCTCAAAAAATGGTATCTTTTGCCGAAACTGGCCGCGATCGTGATTGTAGATATCATCCGCTCCAATTTCTCCGTGGCGCGATTGATTGTCATGGGACAGAAAAGGCCCGATTCCTCCGGGTTTATCCTTTTGCCCGTCCAAACGGAGAATCCCTTTGCGCTCGCAGTTCTTGCTGTAATTCTGACATCCACGCCCGGATCTGCCTGGCTGGAATATGACTCGCGCAACAAGACAGTGCTTTTGCATGTGCTTGATCTCATTGATCGAGACGAGTGGGTTGCGATGATCAAAAACCGGTACGAAGTGCTGTTGCTGGAGATTTTCGAATGAGTGCAATCATTCTGCTGACAGCCGTTTCTTTGGCTCAATTCATATTCGCACTCGCGATGGTCATCGCCTCCGTTCGGATGTTGCGCGGACCGCGTGCTCAGGATCGGATTATCGCTCTGGACACGCTATACATCAACGCAATGCTGCTGCTTGTCACATTCGGGATTGGTACTGGAAGAACGGTCTATTTTGAGGCAGCCCTCGTGATCGGCATGCTGGGCTTTGTTGCAACGGTTGCTCTTGCCAAGTTTCTGATGAGAGGGGAGGTCATTGAATGATACAGCCAATTTCCGATTTCCCGGTGTGGGCCGCAATCGCGGTTGCTTTTTTCCTCTTGTTGGGTGCGGCACTCACACTCATCGGTACGATCGGACTTCTTCGTTTGCCGAGTTTTTACGAGAGGCTACATGCGCCGACCCTCGGGACGAGTTGGGGCGTCGGCGGTACGATGGTTGCTTCCATGATCTTTTTCACCGTGGGTGCGGAGCGGTTTGTCATCCACGAAATTCTGATCGGAATTTTTGTCACGGTAACAACGCCGATAACTTTCATGCTTTTGGCAAGGGCTGCGCTTCACCGCGATAGAGCGGAAGGCGATCAGCAGGTTCCACACAAAATGGACATCAGCCGCGCAACGGAGGCTGAATAGCGTCATCCCCATGCGCCACGAAGTTAATATTGGATTTATCTGATATATACCTGAATATTGGTAATTGTGGGATATGCTGCTGCGCAGTATAGTCGCAACCACTGTTCGAAGCAAAGTGAAGAATTTAACGTTCGTACATCCTGCCGATGCATGTATTCACTGACGTAACCGTTCAGAGAAGCAAAGATAATTTGAAGCATCCACTCGGGCCGCATCAATCGCGGCCCTTTTCTTTTCCTGCACTACTTCAAACCTGTGTCCGATGTGATGACGGCCCATTGTGCCATCTCGCCAAGTGTCGGTGCGCAAGAGGATGACCCTTCAATAGATGCATGCGCCGGTGGCGGTTCCTCGCCCTTGCAAAACATGCTGACCAGAACATCCAGTATTCGCGCCACGCGTGCATCCGCGATTGAATAGTAGATCTGACGTGATTCGCGTCGCGTCTGGACCACGCCAGCTTGGCGCAACTCTGCCAGTTGCTGGGAGAGGCCTGGCTGCTTGAAACCAAGCCCTTCCTGTATTTCGCCGACTGAGGCTTCGCGTCCCGACAGGAAGCAGAGCAGCATCAGTCTGCTTGAGGTTGAAAACAGGCGAATGAATTCAGCCGCTTCGCCCGATGCTTCTATCATTTGCTCGAGTGGGAGAGTCGTTTTCCTCATTTTGAGCGCTCCCTGAAGTACCAGATATCTCCGTGTGGGACAGCAGATGCGTCGTCAAGCGAAGCAGCGGCAGGTTCCATGAGCTTGTCGCCAACTTTCCAGCCTTCAGGGGTGAGCGCCTGTTCCCGGTCTGATGTCTGCAAGGCCTCAATTAAGCGCAGAAGCTCCGCAACAGAGCGCCCCACCGTCATCGGATACCATACAATGGCGCGGATTATGCCGGATGCATCAATAACGTAGGTTGCGCGGACAGTGGCGCTTCCGGAGGAATGCCGGTCCAGCATGCCGTAGGCGCGTGCAATGGCCATGCCGGAATCTTCGATCAGCGGGAAATCAACTCTGACGCCGAAGCGCGTCTCTATATCCTGCAGCCAGGCGAGATGAGCATAGAGGCTGTCGACCGAGAGCCCCAGAAGGGCGCATTTCAAGCGTTCGAATTCGGGGGCCGCCTTTGCGAAGGCTATGAACTCGCTTGTGCAGACCGACGTAAAATCGGCTGGATGCGAGAAGAGAAGCAGCCAGCGCCCTCGGTAATCTGACAGCTTCACGAGGCCGCGGGTTGAGCGCGCTGTGAATTCTGGAGCGGGATCATGGATGCGCAGAGCAACTGCTCGTTCCACGGTGCAATCTTCTGACAAGCGAATCTCCTGTTTTGCCGAGAAAACATATCGCGGCAGGCGCCAAACCCAAAACCAAACATACATAGTTGCATAGTTACCGTAAATATGTATTATTGGTGCAAACGGAGATTGTCGCCATGTTGGATGCGCCGCTGGAATTTGCCTCGAAGATCGTTGCTTCAGCTCTGGAAGAGCCTTCCTCTAGACCGCTAGTGAGATCGTTCTTTGACCCTGCAACATATACGGTTACGCATGTCGTGCGCGACCCTCGCTCAAGCGCGTGTGCCATCATTGATAGCGTTCTCGATTACGATCCTGCCTCAGGTCGGACGATGAATGCCTCTGCACGAGAAGTGATTGATTACGTAAAATCCGAAAGTCTCGAGGTTCAATGGCTTCTTGAAACGCATGCACATGCCGACCACCTGTCTGCTGCCCCGCTTTTGCAGAAGGAGCTCGGTGGGCAGCTTGCTATCGGGCGCGAAATCATTCGTGTCCAGGAAGTCTTCGGCAAGATCTTCAATGCGGGTACGGAGTTTCAGCGCGACGGCAGTCAGTTCGACCAACTGTTTCAGGATGGCGATCGATTCAAGATCGGCTCACTCGATGCGACTGTGCTTCATGTTCCAGGACATACGCCCGCATGTCTTGCCTATGTGATCGGCGATGCCGTCTTTCCCGGCGATACCTTGTTCATGCCGGACTATGGCACGGCCCGTTGTGATTTCCCCGGCGGAGATGCCCGCACCCTGTATCGCTCTATCACGCGGTTGATGCAGTTGCCCGGTTTTGCGCGCATGTTCCTATGCCATGACTACAAGGCGCCGGGTCGAGACAACTATGCGTGGGAAACTACGGTCGCGGAGCAACGTCAAGGTAATATTCATGTCCATGACGGGGTCACCGAAGACGAATTTGTAAAAATGCGGACGGAGCGGGACGCTACACTTGCGATGCCGAAGCTCATCCTGCCGTCGGTGCAAGTCAACATGCGGGCGGGCAAGTTGCCTGCGGCGGAAGACAATGGCGTGCAGTACCTGAAAATCCCGATCAATACGCTTTGAGGGCGGCAGCAAGCCATGTCTTATAGTTCATTCCTCTTGCCCTTGGCCGGCGGTCTGCTGATCGGTTTGTCGGCGGCGATTTATCTGCTGCTAAATGGCCGCATCGCCGGGATTTCCGGTCTTGCCGCGTCCGCCTTTGGATTGACGGGCTCAGGCATCAGTTGGCTCGGCGTCGGCTTTCTGGGCGGCATCCTGGCAGGGGCTGCATTTGCGGCCTCATTCCTTCGGTTCCCAATCATCGAAGTGTCTTCGTCGCCGCTTCTTCTGGTCGCGGGCGGTCTCATCGTTGGCTTCGGCACACGGCTCGGCTCCGGTTGTACCAGCGGTCACGGTGTGTGTGGTCTGGCGCGCCTGTCTCCGCGCTCCATCGTCGCGACGGTGGTTTTCATGTCGGTTGCCGCTGTCACCGTCCTGATCATGCGTCACTTTCCGGGGTAAGCTCATGAATGCTCGGGTTATCGTCGCAGTCGTTGCGGGTATCCTTTTCGGAATCGGCCTGGTTATCTCGGATATGATCAATCCGGCGCGTGTCCTTGCCTTTCTCGATGTTGCCGGTGATTGGGATCCGTCTCTCGCTTTCGTCATGGGAGGTGCCTTGATTCCGTCGGCGATCGCGTATCGCATCAAGGCTCGCCGCCAAATCCCCGTGTTCGATACTTCATTTCATGTTCCTGAGAATCGAAATCCGGACCGTAAGTTGATCGCGGGCTCTGCCCTTTTCGGACTGGGCTGGGGTCTCGTGGGCTTGTGCCCAGGGCCGGCTTTCGCCGGTCTTGCTCTTGGCAGATGGGAAATCGTTCTGTTCGTCGCCGCGATGATCGGTGGTATGGCGATCCATCGCCTGTTCCAGAACCGTTTTGCTTAGGTCAGGGAGCTTTCACCATGGTTCTTGATCCGATGCAATACGGGCTCGGCGGGCTCTCAGGCGTACTGGTTGGCTTTACCCTTGGTCTCTTCGGGGGCGGGGGGTCGATCCTTGCGGTTCCACTTATGGTTTATCTGGTTGGGGTCCCAAATGCGCACATGGCAATCGGTACCAGCGCCTTTGCCGTCTCTGCGAATGCGTTCACAAACTTGTTGGGCCACGCACGCGCCGGTCATGTGAAATGGCGTTGCGCCGGTGTGTACAGCGTGGCCGGTATTCTGGGAGCCTTGATCGGCTCTAGTATCGGCAAGCTGGTCGATGGTCAAAAGCTGCTGATGCTATTCGCTTTCCTGATGATTTTCGTGGGTGTTCTCATGTTCCGGAAACGGGGATCGGAAGGGAACCCGGGTGCCCAATGTTCGAGAGAGAACGTTTCCAAAGTCGCCGGTTTTGGCGGAATGACGGGAATTTTCTCCGGTTTCTTCGGCATCGGCGGAGGCTTTTTGATTGTCCCGGGGCTTATTGCTTCCACGGGCATGCCTATTCTGTTCGCAATTGGTTCTTCCCTTGTGGCTGTCACGGCCTTCGGACTCACGACCGCGCTGAATTATGCGATTTCGGGTTATGTGGATTGGGCGCTTGCAGGAATTTTCATTGCGGGCGGCATCGCGGGCGGGCTAGCGGGTGGGGTCGTTGCCGATCATCTGTCTACAAAAAAGGGAACTCTGAATACCCTCTTTGCCGGATTGATTTTCGCCGTTGCTCTTTACATGCTTTATCGTGGCTTCTGGGAGATTCTTGCATGATACCCTTCCAGGTTGAACTATAAGGTCTTTGATTCTCTGGCTTGAAATGTTCCGGAATCTGTCGGTATGCTTTAGCGAGCGGTGGGCCTTGAGCACGCTTGGTTCACCCGACCTCCCCAGAGAAGGAACAACAAGATGACCTATTCGAACCGCCTGCGCGCTTCTGCGATGGCGCTTGGTATTGTCATGGCCGGCACTTTTGGTGCGGCCGCACAGGCCAAGACCCTGACCATTTCATGGTGGGGCTATAACGGCGACAAGCTGAACGCCAACATCATCGAGCCGTTCAAGAAGATCTGCGGCTGCGACATCGTCTTCGAGACGGGCAATAACGCTGATCGCCTCAACAAGCTGAAGCTTCGCGATGGAAAGGGCGTTGATGTCATTTACCTGACCGACAGTTTCTCGCAGATTGGGATCGCCGAAGGCCTCTTCCAGAAGGTTGATCCGGCGAAGCTGCCGAACCTGGCCGATCTCTATGACATCGCCAAGAACCCGCAAGGCGGTTACGGCCCAGCCTATACCATTGGTCGTGTTGGCATCGTCTACGATAGTGCCAAGGTCAATCCTCCGATTACCTCTTGGAACGATCTGTGGCGCGCCGATCTGAAGGGTGCCGTTACGCTTCCGGGCATCACGACGACGGCTGGTCCGATGGTGGTTCTGCAGGCTGGCAAAAATGCCAAGGTTGATGCTTTCAGCGATGCGGACAAGGCTTTCGAATCCATCGGCAAGCTGAAGGCCAACGTTGCGAAGAACTACAATACCGGGTCCGAAATGGTGAACCTCGTTTCCACGGGTGAAGCCAAGGTTGCGGTGACGCAGGACTTCACGCTGGCCTCGCTGAAGGCTGCGGTCCCGACCATGACCTGGGCGCAGCTCTCGGACGGTGATATCGCGACGCTGAACACCGTCAACATTCCGAAGGGCTCGGAGAATGTCGAACTGGCCTATCAGTTCATCAACTTCATTCTCTCCAAGGAAATCCAGCAGATCGAGGCAGAGCAGGGCGTTGACGCGCCGGTGTCTACCAAGGTGCAACTGACGCCGGAACAGGCCAAGATCTGGACCTATGGCGCAGACATGATCTCCAAGCTGAACCGTTTGGACTATGTGAAGCTGAATCAGGCGAAAACCGACTGGATTGATCGCTGGAACGAAATCTTCAGCAAGTAAGTGCGGATATTTGATGATATTTGCGTCGGCCCGGTATTTTGCCGGGCCGACGCACTTGATTGCATTGCAACATTTGGGCATTCTTGCGCTCTAGATGCGGTATGTGCCGCGAAAATTCTCCATTGAAATCTGGAAATCGCTTCCGATGAATGCTTGCGGACAGGTGGCTTCGAAACAAGATGGTTAAACGTTTAAGCCCCTGGCTTTTGGCGGGTCCCGCGACATTGCTGGTCCTGATCTTCCTGATCTTTCCTGTCGGTTCTACGCTTTTTGCAACATTGACGGATGCCAAGGGTTGGCTTGCCCCCTACATGGCGTTCTTCAACAGCAGCCTGCGACGCACGGTCCTGATGCGGACGATCGAGATTTCGCTGATTACGACGGTTATCTCCGTCGTTCTAGGTTTTATCGCCGCCTATGTGGTCGCGCATATGCCGGGGCGCCTGAAGAGCATCATGATCATCGCCGCCGTCTTCCCGCTGTTGACGGGCGTTGTTGTCCGTTCATTCGCGTGGTTGATCCTGCTCGGAAAGAACGGAATCTTGAATTCTGCGCTTCTTTCGCTGGGCCTGATCGCAGAGCCATTTTCCATGCTCTACACCAAGGGCGCTGTCATTGCGGCCATGGTCTATCTGTTCGTACCGTTGATGATCCTGACCCTTGCGGGCGTCCTGGAAGGTATCCCCAGGGATGTGGTTGAGGCCGCGTCTTCGCTTGGCGCCAAGCCGTTTGCGGTGTTCCGCCAAGTCATCCTGCCGCTTGCCATGCCGGGCCTCATCATCGGCGCCGTGCTCGTTTTCACAGGAAGCTTTACCTCCTATGCCACTCCGCAACTTCTGGGCGGCGAGCGACAAATGATGATGGGTACCTTCCTCTATCAGCGGGCAATGGTGACGTTTGACTGGACTGGTGCCTCAACGGTTGCCGCCATCATGGTTGTCGTGACGATTGCCATCGTTGTCCTGATGACGCGGCTTGCGCGCCGCATGAACCCCATGGCAGCATGATCATGCAGACAAAGCTTCATCCCGCGCTGATCGCGATTGCGTCTCTCATCTTCCTGATTTTGATCGCGCCCTTGTTCATCATCCTGGGCGCCGCTGTCAGCGATACGCCTTTCCTGACCTTTCCCCCGCAGGGTTTCACGCTGAAGTGGTTCAGCAATATCTTCCAGATCGAGGCGTTCCGCACCACCGCCATCACCAGCCTCCAGATCGCGTTTCTCGGAACATTTCTGGCGCTGCTCATCGGTATTCCTGCGGCCTATGCATTGAACAGGTTCAAGATCCGCCTGCCATCCTGGCTTTCCAACGTCTTCGTCCTGCCAATTCTTGTCCCGGAGATTGTGCTTGGCTTCTCTCTGATGAAGAACATCACGATCGGTCTGCAATTGCCGGTCTATACCACGCTGCTGCTGGGGCATACGCTTCTGGTGCTGCCCTATGCGGTCCGTGTGGTGGGCGCGAGCCTCGCGTCTTTTGATTTCTCCATTGAGGAGGCTGCGATCAGCTTGGGGTGCCCGCCGCTGAAAACCTTCCTCACTGTTGTGCTACCCAACATCAGTGCCGGGGTGGTCGCCGCGTTTATTCTCGCCTTCATCACCTCGATCAACGATGTTTCGATTTCGCTGTTTCTCACCGGTCCAGGTGTCTCCACGCTGCCGATCCAGATTCTTGCGCATATGGAACAGTTCTTCGACCCCACCATCGCCTCGGTTTCGGTTCTGCTGATGCTGCTGACTGTTGGCGTCATGGCCATTGTAGAAGCCACCCTTGGCCTTACCTTCCTGACAAAGTGAACCGCTGTGACCGTATCTCTGACGCTCGAAAATGTTTCCGCCCACTACGGCTCCACGCAGGTGCTGAAGGATCTCACGCTTGCTGTGGCTGCAGGTGAACTCGTGTCTCTTCTGGGCGCCAGCGGATGCGGCAAGACCACGACATTGCGGCTTGTGGCTGGGTTTCTCCAGCCAAGTAGTGGGACGATTCGCCTCGGCGACCGGGATCTCACACGCCTTCCCGCGCATCAGCGCGATATCGGTCTGGTGTTTCAAAATTACGCCCTGTTCCCGCATCTTTCTGTGCGCGATAACGTTGCCTTCGGCTTGAAGCAGCGGGGAGTTGACGCGGCGGAGCGGAAAAAGCGCGCAGACCGCATGCTAGAGCGCGTCGGTCTTTCAAGCTTCGCAGACCGCATGCCCGCTGCCTTGTCTGGCGGTCAGAAGCAGCGCGTCGCGCTGGCTCGTGCTCTCGTCATCGAGCCGCCTCTGCTGATGTTCGATGAGCCACTCTCCAACCTGGACGCCAAGTTGCGCGTCGACATGCGGGTCGAGATCCGCCGCCTGCAACGGGCAAACGGCACGACCTCGCTTTATGTCACGCATGATCAGGAAGAGGCCTTTTCGATTTCCGACCGTGTTGCGATCATGAATGCTGGTCGCATCATGCAGCTTGATACGCCGGAAGTGCTATACCAGCGGCCTGCCAATAGTTTCGTCGCGCGGTTCGTCGGGTTTGAAAATTTGATCGACATGACCGTCGTTGAGCGTCTCGGCGAAACAGTCACGGCCCGTACCAAGGACGGCGCACTCCTTCAGCTTTCGCAGGAACGTCTCGGTGCAATACCGGATCGCTTCATTCTGGCTGCGCGACCGGATGGGCTGGCCGTTGCACGAGACGGGAACGGGATTCCGGTAACTCTCGGAATCCGCACCTATCTTGGCCGCGCCTATCAGTACCAGTGCACAGCCGAGGGGCAGAGCTATCTCGGTAATGGCTCTCTCAGCGAACCGCTGGGGACGGGGGATCGCGCCGTTCTCTCTCCAGTGCCGGAGCAGTGCTGCATTCTACCCGCTGACGTGTGACCTTCAATCAGCCGGTCAGAAGACGACCGGCTGCACCTGTCCTGTCTGAACGTTGACGAGCCCCTGCGGAGCGTAATTGCTTGGCGCAACGAGTACCCAGCGCCAAGGTGCACAAGTCAGTGTCGCAAAGGCGAGTCGCTCCGGAAAGCCGGGAAACCAGCGCGGGCTGAAGGTCGGCTCATACATCCAGTCGATTTTTTCGCCTTCCGCATAAAGCGTCTGCATCTCCTCATGCAATTCTTCTGGCGGGCGGCACGTCATCAGTCCCGCTACTTCGTAGCGAACAGTCGCGACCACGTCTCCGCCTCTGACAAGCGCCCAACCACCGTCGTTGGCGGCAATGGCGTTCACGGCCTTCGCCATGGCTTCATCGGAAGAGCCGACGCACCAGATATTGTGCTTGTCATGTGCCATGGAGCAGGCAAGAGCCGTATTCGGCGTGCGCGGTCCGCAACCGATCCAGAACATTTTTGAGACGGCGCCCTTACCCGAAAAGCGATCGATGACCGAAAACTTGGTAATGTTGCGCGCTTCATCCCGCTGGACCTGCCCATCCACGACCGGCAGCTCGAATGTCAGAAAATCGTCATCCCAATGAAACGGGCGAAGGACCGCGGCCTTCATGGTTTCTCGACCCGGCTCAGCCTGGATGGCGAAATCCGCAGCGGTGAGGTCGCGTCCAATATTGATTGTCTTCGTTGCCCATTCCGGCCAGTCAATCCTGGGAACATCGAGCAGATAGCTCTTGCCCTCGGATACGTGCTGCCCATCTGCCCAGACTTTTGCGATCTCCAGCCGCTGTACATCAGACAAGAGGACGATATCAGCGTAACGTCCCGGCGCGATCGATCCGACCCAGGGTGTGAGGCGCATATGACGGGCAGGATTGATGGTGGCGCATTGGATGGCGATCTCTGGTGCAAGTCCCGACTCGATGGCGAGACGGACGTTATAGTCGGTCGCGCCCATTTTCAGTGTGTCGGATGCGCTGCGATCGTCCGTGGTGAAGGCGATCTGCGACCAGTCCTGAAGGCCCTTTTGCAGGAGACCCTTGATGACATCCGGCAGGCTGTGAGGACGCAATTCCATGAACAGTCCATGGGTGAGTTTGTCCCAGAACTCTTCGAACGTCCACGCTTCATGATCTGACGAAAGCCCTGCGGCGGCAAAGGCATTGATGGTCGGAAGATCGCGAATGCCTGCGGCATGTCCTTCCACGACGCCGCGCTGCTCGAATGTGGCGCGGATCATCCCCCAAAGTCGGTCATAGGAGGGGTTGTCGCGATTCCAGACGGCGGGCCAGTCCATGACCTCGTCAAGACCGGCAACCATGAGGCTCTCCTTGAGAAAGGCCTTCTGCTCGTCATAACCAAGAAAGCCGCCACCATGCTCGTAGCCTGTCGGCGGTACGGCAGAGCCGGGCAGTGGGAAGATTTTGAGCGGCGATCCGGCCTCGCGTGCCTTCAGCCAGAATTCCAGCGTCTTCGCGCCATTCACATTGGAAAACTCGTGGCTCGCCTCGCAAGTCCAGGTGTTGCCACGGGGGAGCACAAGTGCTGCCTCGTATTCCGGTGTCAGATGCGAGCTTTCGATATGCTTGTGGACCTCGCCCAGACCAGGGATTGCTGCCAGATCCGGTTCATGGACGCGCCTTTCGATCTGGCCCGTATAGCTTCCTGCCGGACCGACATAGGCGATGCGGCGCCCTTTGATGACAATCTCCTGATCCATGCTCCAGGTGCGCGTCGCCACATCCAAAAGACGACCCACCCGCAAGGCGGTATCTGCGGGTTGCTTGCCCAGTGCAACGAGCGTCAACTCCTGACGGATGGCCACCTCTGCCGCTGAACTCGGGTTGATGTCCAAGGAGTGGCGGTGGGACGTGCTGGTCATCGGGGAACTCCCTCGCTGGATGCGAGTACTGAAGGAAACTAAATCAGTTCAATGGAATAGATGCTTCACCGAATAGCGGCAACTGTGAAATTGGCCGGTGGATCTCATAGCGCGACGGCTTCTTTTCCGTCTTCTTCGATGCGGCGGATAATCGGATAAACAACCTGACCGTCCTCTTCCCCGCGGGGAAAGTGTCCATCCCGGTGTCGCTTTTCGGCCTCCTTGTAGCCCGCAGGGGAAACGCCAATATAGTGCTTGAACATGCGGGAGAAGTAATAGCTATCGAGATAGCCCACCATTTCCGCCGTCTGCTTCACCGAACGGCCTGCTGCCAGCAGGCCCATCGCGCGCTCCATCCTTTTGAATTCCTGATATTTTGTCGGCGTCAGACCCACCTGTCGTCTGAAAATGCGGCGGAAGTAATCCACATTATAGGGGATGGACGCCAGGACGAGGTCCACGATCTCGTTGTTGAGCGGTTCGGCAGCGATGCGGCTGGCAGCGACCATGACCGCAAGTGACAGAGCATCGGGATTGTCGACGGTCGCTTCTACCTGCTGACGCCACCCCAGGAACGCCGCCTCGATATAGGCAATCAGGAACACCATGAACATGTGATGCTGTGCAAGCGTTGTGGATGACAAGGGTGCGGTCTCTCGATAATGCCTGACGAGTGGTTCCAGCATGTCCCAGCGGGGCAGATGCACCGCGCGCCGCAGTTCCATCTGCTGAATCATGTCCATCCGACCGAATACATCCAGCGTGAAGTGCTGTGCAGCACCCGTATAAAGTTCGGACGATGTGGACCGGCCGATAAAACGGGTGTTGGCATCGATCAGCAGAGCCATTCCCGGCCGTATTTCGATAACCTCATCTCCAATAGCATAGGTCGCTGATCCTGTAAGACATATGATAAGATCGTGAACGCTATTCGATTTGTCGATCATCCAGCTGGGTGAGTGCAACATCTTGATCGTAGAACGGGTTAGCTTCAGAGTCAGGGCATGAACCGGAATTGCGCCCAAAGGCCCATGTTCGTTTTTATCCATCTTTTTGTCCTGAAGCCTCTATTCTCTTCAACTCGTATGACAAGGATATTACGCCCAACTGATGGAGTTGCATAGCTCTATCGCCTGTTCAATGGGAGGAGCGGGTCAAGATCGTACCAATCAGGGGAATTTTCGCTGAGGGGATAGGATTTTACCGACGACTTTAGATGCAGATTTCAGACTATAAGATTATTCATCGTCCGGCTAACTGCGTAAGCGCCTTCAGACCCATTTCTGATGCTGGTCCGGTGCAGCAAATGCCGAATGCCGGCTACCTATACCTGTATGACATGTTCTTCGGCCGCAGGAAATGCGGAGGTTGGGCATGAGCGGGGATAGCCGTTTCCTGGGGTTGGTCTACCTGGCGCCCTACATCATCGGGTTGATGGTGTTTACGGCACTGCCATTTGCAGCGTCGTTCTATCTCAGCTTCACCGATTACAACCTGATGAGCGCTCCGGTCTTTACCGGTATCGAGAACTACGTGAAGCTGTTTACCAGCGATCGCACATTCCGTAAGTCGCTGTGGGTTACGCTGGTCTATGTGTTCACGACGGTTCCGCTGAAGCTGGCTTTCGCGCTCTTCATTGCGGTCATCCTGAATTACAAGCTGAAGTTCATCAACTTCTTCCGGACCGCCTTCTACGTACCTTCCATTCTCGGTGGATCGATCGCCATTGCGGTCATGTGGCGCTATCTGTTTGCGGATGTCGGCATCGTGAACATGGGCCTGGCTGCCATCGGCTTCGAGCCGGTGAACTGGTTCGGCGATCCAACCAATGCGCTGTTCACCATCACGCTTTTGCGGCTTTGGCAGTTTGGCTCGGCCATGGTGATCTTCCTCGCGGCTTTGCAGAGCATCGACAAGTCTCTCTACGAGGCAGCCTCCATTGACGGCGCGGGCAAATTCGCCACCTTCTGGCACATCACCATGCCGCTGATCACGCCGGTCATCTTCTTCAACCTGATCATGCAGATGGTTCAGGCCTTCCAGGAGTTCAACGGGCCTTACATCATCACGCAGGGCGGTCCGCTGAAGTCCACCTACCTCCTGCCTCTGTACATTTATGAGGAGGCCTTCAAGCGGTTCGATATGGGCTATGCCTCCGCAATTGCTTGGGTTCTCTTTGCCATCATCATGGTCCTGACCGTCATCGCCTTCTGGTCTTCGCGCCATTGGGTCTACTACGCCGGCGACAAGAGGAGCTGATCCCGTGACAGATCACGCACTTTCCACTCCACTCTCCGTTGATCGCGAAGCGGAGCAGATCTTGAAGGCGCAGCGTCGCCGCCGGATCATCAGCGCCACTCTTCGCTATGGTGTGCTGTTTTCCGTTGGTCTGGTCATGCTCTATCCGCTGATCTGGCTGATCGGGGCGTCGTTCAAACCCAACTCGGAAATCTTTGCGGGCGCAGGCTTCATTCCGCACGAGGGTACGGTCGCCGGTTACGTCAACGGTTGGCAAACCTCGACGCCCTACACGTTCGGTCGCTTTTTCTGGAACACGTTCCTGATCGTCATTCCGAAGATCATCGGCACGGCCATCTCCTGCACCGCCGTGGCCTACGGTTTCGCCCGCTTTGATTTTCCGGGGAAGAAGATCCTGTTCGCGTCCCTGATCGCGACGCTGCTCTTGCCAAACGTCGTGACCCGCATTCCGCAGTATCTCCTGTTCCGGGATCTGGGTTGGCTCGACAGCTTCCTGCCGCTCTGGGTTCCGTCTGCGTTTGCGGGGGATGCATTCTTCGTCTTCATGCTGGTGCAGTTCCTGCGCGCCATTCCGCGCGACATGGAAGAGGCCGCCCGTGTTGATGGCGCCTCCACCTGGCAGGTTCTGCTGTTCATCGTGGTGCCGCTTTTGACGCCCGCCCTGATCTCGGTCTGCCTGTTCCAGTTCATGTGGACGATGAACGATTTCCTCGGCCCGCTCATCTACATCTCGTCGGTCGACAAATTTCCTGTCTCGCTGGCGCTCAAACTCTCGATCGATACCACCGAAGCCTTCGAGTGGAACCGCATCCTGGCCATGTCCGTGCTCACCATCATGCCTGCGCTGATCGTGTTCTTCGTGGCCCAGAAATACTTCATCGAAGGCATCTCCGCCGGTGGCGTGAAAGGATAAGACGATGGCTCGCTTGCAGCTTAGAAATCTGGAAAAGGACTATGGCGGCTTCAAAGCCGTGCATGGGATCAACCTCGATGTGAATGACGGCGAGTTCATGGTTCTGGTCGGGCCATCTGGTTGCGCCAAGTCCACGACCTTGCGCATGATCGCAGGTCTCGAGCGGGTCACGGGCGGAGAAATCCGTATCGGCGACAACCTCGTCAACGACAAGGCTCCCGGCGAGCGTGGCATTGCCATGGTGTTCCAGAATTATGCGCTCTATCCGCATATGAAGGTCCGGAAAAACCTTTCCTTCGGTCTGCGCCTGAAACGTCGTCCGAAGGATGAGATCGAGCAGGCGACCCGCGACGTGTCCAACATTCTCGAAATCGGGGATTATTTGGAACGCCTGCCGAAGCAGCTTTCCGGCGGGCAGGCGCAGCGCGTGGCAGTGGGGCGTGCGCTCATCAAGAAGCCGCAGGTCTTCCTGTTCGACGAACCGCTATCCAACCTTGATGCGAAACTTCGCGCCTCGATGCGCGTTCGCATCACCGATCTTCACAAGCAGCTGAAAGCAGACGGTCTGCAATCCACCGTCGTCTATGTGACCCACGACCAGACGGAAGCCATGACCATGGGCGACCGCATTTGCGTGATGAAGGAAGGCCGCATCATGCAGGTGGCCGACCCCGTCACGCTATACAATCGCCCGGCCAATGCCTTTGTCGCAGGCTTTATCGGCAGCCCTGAAATGAACTTGCTGGAAGCCGATCTGGCTGACTCCACCCTTTCCATTGGCAGCCAGCGCCTTCCGCTCGGATCGGACGTCATGGCGCGTCTGAGCCAGACGGCAGCGAAGCGCCTGACGCTTGGCGTTCGTCCGCAGCACTTCCGAGTGGCAGGATCAGATGAGGCCGGCACGCTTGCGGGCAAGGTTTCCCACGTCGAGTTCATGGGCCACGAGGTCTATCTCTACGTGAAGGTCGAGGGTTCCCAGGTCATCGCCGTGGTGCCGTCTGCCCAGTACGATCGCAGCAAGATCAGCGGCGATACGGTGTATCTCGCACCGCAGTCGGAAAACATCCATTTGTTCGACCGCGTGAGCGGCGAAAACATCTCACTAGCCAAGCTTGATTAAACGCGTTCGGGGAGGAACGACCATGAAACTGACAAAACTTCTGCTTGCTACGGCCTTCGCAGCCACCAGCCTTGGGCAGGTCAGCCAAGCTGCCGATCTGCGCATGTCCTGGTGGGGTGGCGACAGCCGACATAAGGTAACACAGGAAGCCCTGAAGGTGTGCGGCGACAAATATGGCCACAAGATCGCGGCCGAGTTTACCGGCTTCGATGGTCATCTGGAAAAGGTGACGACCCAGATCGCAGGCGGCACGGAAGCCGATATCATGCAGATCAACTGGCCATGGCTGCCACTCTTTTCCATCAAGGGTGATGGATTTGCGGATCTCAACCAGTTCAAGGATGTGATCGATCTCAGCCAGTGGTCCGCCGATGATCTCGCTGCCGGCACGATGAACGGCAAGCTGAACGGCCTGTCTGTATCGACGACGGGTCGCGTGTTCATGTTCAACAAGACCGCGCTCGACAAGGCAGGCGTTGCGATCCCGACCACTTGGGACGAACTCTTCAAGGCCGTCAAGGCAGTGAAGGAAAAGATCGGCCCTGATGCCTATCCGATGAACGCGGTCAAGGAGACGGCGGTTCTTCTGATTTCGCTGAATGCGACACAGTCGACGGGCAAGGATCTGGTCGATCCTGCAACGAAGAAGGTTGCGTGGAAGCCTGAAGAGCTGGCCAAGGCCATCGATTTCTACGGCAAGATGGTCAAGGACGGTGTCGTGATGTCGCAGAAGTCTGTCGCGGCAGAAGGCAACCTCAACCTGTTCGAAAGCCCGAAGTGGGCAGACGGGCGCATTTCCGGTTCCTATGAATGGGATTCGACCTTCTCCAAATATGCTGATCCACTGAAGGGCCAGAAGCTGGAGCCTGTCGCCATCCTGAAGGCAAGTGATGCCAAGACCGATGGTGTCTACCGCAAACCTTCCATGGTCTTCTCGATCTCGAAGCGTTCGAAGGATCCGAAGGCTGCTGCCCAGATCGTCAACTGCCTGCTGAACGAGCCGGAAGCCATCAAGATCCTCGGTACATCCCGCGGTCTTCCCGCCAGCAAGATTGCAGCCAAGACCTTGACGGATGGCGGTAAGATCGAGGCGGAACTTCTGAAGGCGCATGACATCATCGTCAAGGCCAGCGGCCCCACCGTTTCGCCGCTGAACGAGCATCCGGAAATCCGCTCCGTCTTCCTCGATGCGCTCGAAGAATATGCTTACGGACAGATTGATTCCAAGGAAGCCGCAGAAACCATCATTGATGGCGTGAACGGCGTTCTGAAGAAATTCTGATCCTCCCAAGGGCCTCGCGCGCGAATGCCGCGCGGGGCCAACCTCCCGCTTTCCGAGGACATGTCCATGTCGCGACTAGCGCTGATTGCTGTGAGCACCCGCACGGCGACTGTCAGCATTGATGCCGAACAGAGCCACTTTTTCCTGCCCGCATTGGTGAACTGGCGTCTCATCAACGATGAGAATGAGACCGTTGCCACCGGAGTTGCCGATCAGGCCGTATTCACGATCTACGACCTGCAACCTTCGACACGATATCGACTTGTGTGCGACAAAGACGAGCTCGACATCAATACCAGTAGGGAGAGCAGGCTCGTCAACATCGTCGACGAGGGCGCATCACCGGAACTGGACGATAATGCGCCACGCATACAGGCGGCGATCAATACGCTTCCGAATGATGCCACACTTGTCATTCCCGCTGGTACGTTCCGCTCAGGGCCTCTGTTTCTGAAGAGCAATATGACTTTGCTTCTGGAGGAAGGTGCTGTTCTGCTGGGCCATGAAAACCGGAAGCACTATCCTATCCTGCCTGCGCGCCATGCCGATGGTAGGGTTCTTGGAACCTGGGAAGGGGTGGCGGAAGCCTGCTTTGCCAGTCTCATTACTGCCATCGACTGCCAGAATCTGAACATCACCGGGGCCGGGCTGATCAACGGTGGCGCCGATGCGGCCGATTGGTGGACGTGGCCGAAGGAAACCCGCGATGGCGCCCGGCGTCCCCGCACGCTGTTCGTTTCGCATTCCGACCATGTGCAAGTGACCGGTCTGACGATATGCAATTCACCCTCCTGGACAGTTCATCCAGTCTTCTGCCGGGACTTTCTGGCTGCGGATCTGCGCATATCCAACGATCCCCATTCGCCCAACACCGACGGTTTGAACCCGGAATGCAGCCGGGATGTCAGATTGGCGGGCATTCATTTCTCCGTCGGCGATGACTGTATCGCCATCAAGGCGGGCAAGAGGGATCCGAAAGGTGGACTGGACCAACCCTGTGAAGGCATCCTCATCGAGAATTGCCATATGCAGCGCGGGCATGGCGGCGTCGTGATCGGAAGCGAAATGAGCGGCACGGTGCGCGACGTTATCATTCGTAGATGTTCTCTGCGGGAAACCGACCGCGGCCTACGCATCAAGACCCGGCGCGGACGCGGTGGTCAGGTGAGCAATATCTCACTGGATGATTGCTACATGGACCGGGTTGCAACGCCGCTCGTGATCAACGCATTTTACTTCTGTGACGCGGACGGAAAATCCGATTACGTTCAATCCCGCTCGCCGCTTCCTGTTACCGATGCTACGCCGAAGATATCCGGGATTCATCTTCGAAATGTCGTGGCGGACAACGTGGGCACTGCCGCAGCCGCATTTTATGGCCTGCCAGAAGCGCCCGTGACAGGAATTTCAATCGAGAACTATCGGGTCACATTCGATCCGAATGCCAAACCGGATGTGCCGGACATGGCCTGCGGCTTCATCCCCCTTCGTCATGGCGGGATCATTGCCGAAAATGCCGAATTCGATCGCCGTGATGGGATCGTCCTGACTCCTTCTTTGCAGAGTGTTTCCGCATGAACATCAACCTGCCTGACTATTTCGACGCCTATGCCCGAGACTACAGCCTCTACAAGGGAGGAGCCTCCTGCTACGAAGACGGCTGTCTTTATCGCGGTCTCATCATGCTGCACGAGGCAACGGGCGAGGAGCGTTGGTTCCGTCATCTGAAGCGGCTCGCAGACGCTCAGGTCCGCCCAAACGGGGAACTGGCTGGCTACACAGTTGACGAATACAACATCGACAACGTGCTTCCCGGTCGTGCGTTTCTCTACCTTGCGGGGCGCACCGGCGACGATCGCTATCGCAAGGCGGCGGATCTGCTGGCGAAACAGCTGGAAACGCATCCCAGGATTGAGGCCGGACCACATTGGCACAAGCTGCGCTACCCGCATCAGGTCTGGCTGGACGGCCTTTACATGGCTTTGCCATTCAAGGCGGAATATGCGGCTGCCGCCCGGCAGTCCAGGCTTGCCGAGCAGGCACTTGGCGAAATGTTGTCGGCTCTTCGCCTGACTGAAGACAAGGATGCCAATCTCTATCGCCACGGCTACGACGAATCGCGGCAACAGAAATGGGCAGATCCGGCGACAGGTCTTTCACCCGCACATTGGGGACGCTCCCTTGGCTGGTTGGCCATGGCGCTTGTCGATCTGATCGATGCCTTGCCACCGGGAGCTTCCACCAATCAGCTTTCTGCCAGGTTGCTGTCCCTGCTGCTGCGGCTACAGGAACTGCAACTTCCCGATGGTCGCTGGCTGCAGGTCATCGACCAGCCGGAACTCGCCGGCAACTATGCAGAGAGTTCCGCAACGGCGATGCTGGCCTATGCGTACATGAAGGCTGCGCGCCTGCCCGGACTTTCACCCGCTTTGGCAGATACCGGTCAGAAAGCTCTGGATGGGTTGATGACCAACGCCATGATCAAGAACGCAGATGGCCGAACCGTTCTCGGCAACATCTGCTGCGTGGCCGGGCTTGGTGGTTTCGATGGCAATTACCGGGACGGTACGCCTGAGTACTATCTGACCGAGGTTTTGCACGATGACGACATCAAGGGCGTTGCACCGCTTATGATGGCCTATTCGGAATTCGTCAGCGCGGGCGATGCCATGGCAGGGCAGGACAGGATAACTGCATAGCCGTTTGCCTATAATTCGTGGATCTGAACATCGGGAACCACGGATCTTGCAATATCGCATAAATGCCGGTGGTGGGTCAGATAGATCACCTGACCCATGGTCGCCATCTGTCCGAACAGCCGGAAAACCTCCTCGGAACGCGGTTCGTCGAATGTTTCCATGATGTCGTCAGCGACGAAGGGAATGGACGGGCGAACGGCCGCGAATTCTTCGTAGCCCGCAAGTCTCAGTGCCAGATAGAGCTGGTAGCGCGTACCGGTCGACATGGCATCCGATAGCTTGGAGCCTCCATCCCTCGTTACGCCGATCAGAATTTCCTTGCCGCCATCGGGCTGGGTGCTGAGGCCTGAATATTCATTTCGGGTCATCTGCCGGAACGCAGCAGAGGCCTTGGTCATCATCGAACTGCGGTGTTTCTCACGATAAAGGCTCAATGCAGTCTCAGCAGCCATGGTGCCAGCGCGCAACCGAAGATAACGCTGGGCCTGATCCTGAGTATCGAGAATGATGGTCGCGCGTCGTGCTTCAAGGCGAGCCACGGCATCATCGCCGCCAACCGCGTCGATCTTGTCCTGCGCACGCGTCAGTTCTGCGTAAAGTTCGCGCGATCGCTGAGACAGGTTCTCAATCGTTTGCGTCAACTGTTGAACATCCGACGCCGCGCGTTCTGCATCCAGGTCAGTCAGCATGCGAACAGCATCATCCAGGCTATTCACAGGCAGCATGTCCAGCAGTTGATGGCGAAGTTCGGCCGCGCGTACGTCCAACCTGTCGCGCTCTGCGGCCCGCTCCAGATGTTGGCTGACGGCCTCAAGACTTTCGACCCCAAAGAATGACGTGAATTCTGCCTTGCGCGATGCGTGGGCCGCAAGCCTTAGATCGACAGCTTCCAGCGCTTCCTTCTGCCTTCCAAGATCGGCCATCCGGGACTGCCGGTGCAATTGCAGCTGTTCCACTTCTTGTCTGCCACGTTCCAGTCGGCCGGCAAGGGCGATCACATCCCCATCTGTCTCAGCCCAGCCAACGGATGCGCCAAGCTCTCGAACCTGTTCTGTGAACCGCGCAATGTCCCGTGCCATCAGTTCCGTGCGATGGGCCAGCTGATCGCGCTGTCCAATGAGACGGGGCAGATCCGCCAGTCGATCGAGAATGCCGCGCACCGCGGCGGGGTCCGTCTCTTCCGCGAACCACGTCCTGTTCAGCGCATTGGTCCACTCTGCGTGCCATTCATCTTGCGCCTGGCGCGCGTTCGCCAGATCCTGCTGGCGCTCACTCAAATCACGCTTCAGCTCGCCAAGTCTGTTCGCTTGCTGGTGCCGCTCCCGGGCCTGTTCCTGACCTGCAGCCAGCCAGTGGCTGATGGTGTCGAGTTTGCCCTCGAAATCAGCTGGTGAAGTTTGAATGTCTGGAATATCCGAAAGCAGCAGGTTCAGTTCTTCTAGCTGCTGCCGTTCCGTTTCCTGTAACTCCTCCACTTTATCGTTGGCTTCGGCCCAGCTGTCGTAAGCGGAAAGGTAGTCTGCCCGCGCTCTGGAGAAACCTTCGATCCATGAGATCACAGCCGGGATGTCAGCTTCCTTTCCACGCTCGAAAGGCAGTACCTCCATCAGACGATGCAACAGATCCGTTCGTTCCTGGCTGATCTCGGCGAGAGCCTCTTCGGTCTCCCGTAGTTTCACCGCGAGCGCCTGCCGCTCTTGCCGCAGCCGCCGCCACTCAACCAACTCCCCGGAGTGGGAAAGACGGCTGTCGTTGACCTTGTCGTACTCTTGCATCAAGGCGTCGAAGGCCTGCGCGGTCTCCGGAGTTAAACTCCTTAGATGCTGCTGCCATGCCTCGTTTCGACGCTGGCGTAGCGCGGCGGCGGATGCGTCATCAAAATTTTCCGCCTCGCTACGCGATGCAGCAAGACGCGCCTCCGTCTCCGCAAGCCGCGTGCGGGTTTCGCGCAGGCTTTCCTTCATGCGGGCCGTCTGCCGGTCCAACTCCGCAGACTGCTGACGCCAAGCCTCCATCTGCCGAGGTTCGGGCACTCTCAGAGACCTAAGCTCGTCGGCGGTCCCCTCCCAGGGCAGAAGAGCGGTCGCGGTCTGTTCTACCTGCCGCCGTAGTCGCTCCAATCCCCGTTTCTCCAACGTGATAAGGGAACGAGTGTCGCTTTTGCGAAGCCGCTCGAGGACCGCGGTCACCTGCCGGTCCTTTCTCTCATCACGATCGGACGAGGAATGGTCCGCCAGTTTTACGGCGGCAAGTTCAATGGCGGCTTCAATGCGTTCAACTTCGCGCTGAACGGTCTTCAACGTCGCACTGATGCCAGATCGGGTTTCGATCAAATCGCGAAGCTTGCCCGTGAGGGCCGGTGAAAGGATAAGCGTCTCAGGCTGATTTTCACCTTCTTTGCCGAGAGCCCGCAGAGCCTGCTGCAGAAGTGCCTGACTTTCGGCCAGCTCAAACTGCCGTTTCTCAAGATCCTTCACACCGGTGATATGGCGCGCCTTTTCCACCGTCAGCGCAGAGATTGCATCTGCTGCATCGCGGATCTTCGTGTCGATCGCAATTGCCGCAATCTCATTTTCAAGGCGCTCGATAGATGCCGCAAGACCTGCCCTCTCTGTTTCCAGCTGCGTTTCATCGCGCATAGCTTCGGCAAGAAGGGCGGCCCATTCTCTGGGCGGACGCGGAAGATCTGCAAGGGGCGCCAGAGCTTCTTCCGTGCGCCGCAGTTCGCGCAGCAAAGGCAGCGCGCGCAACTCCGCCTGCAATTTCAGCGCCCCGACCTGCGCACCTGAAAGTTCTTGAAGGACTGCGCTGTAATTCTTCTGGACTTGATCGCGGGTCGAAACAAGGCCGGCGAAGGCCGGGGCATAGGTGTCGATCTCGTCCCGCTCCGCCTTCAACCCAGCCAGTCGTTGCTTCAAATCGGCCAGTTGCGTGGTGCGGGCTCGCTTCTTGTGGAAGGCGAAAGCCTCTTCTTCGGTTGCGTTCAAAACGCGGCTCAGTTCGGCAAGGCCCGCGCTTGCGGAAAACAGAAGCTCCCCCAGATCACCCTTGCTTTCAACAATCGCACGTCCGCCATCCTGCAGCGAATGCTCATCCAGAGAAAACATGGCTCTGTAGGAGTCGCGCGTCAGCCCGCCCAGTGCAGATGCAATAACGGCTTCCGGCAGTGGTTGACCAGAGTGATCGAGGAGGGCGTTTGTCCGCTTCTTGATGCGAATGAAATCCTGTCCGCGACCGTCGATCTCCAACCGCCCGCCAATTTGCATGGCGCTATAGGCATGCAGAAAATCGTAGGAGCTCTTGTCAGGAATACCGAACAGCAGGTCGAGATAGGCGGAGAATGCCGTTGACTTTCCCGCCTCGTTGAGACCGTAGACGATATGCAGATCAGGCAAACCTTCGCGACGTGCTCCAAAGTCGAGCACACGATCGGTAAACTTGCCGTAGCGCGTGAGATCGAGCCGGGAAAGACGCATCAGTTCTTCTCCCGATCAACGGCGGCCAGTCGGGAAAGGATGTCTTCGCTACCTTGTGTGATCAGCTGATCGACGAGGCTGTCGAAACTTTCGGTATCCTTTCCCGCAAACTGCCTTGCTTCTGCGGGAAGATCATCAAGAAGCTGGGTGACGAGCTCGCGCACCTGTTCCCTGTAACCCGCCGAGGGGATGACCTGACTGTGAATAATCTCCTTGAGCTCAACCACTGGATCTGCGCCTGACGCGCCGACAGGCGCCGACGGTAGACGCACATCCAGCTCAAGCTTTTCGATCCAGACCCGTCCGGTCCTTTCTGCGCGCTGTTCGGCTTCAGCCAGAAGCAGATCCATGTCACGGCGCATCGTCCAGGCCAGAGGCGTTTCGCCAATCAGACGCAGACGCGCAACGAGATGACTGGAGAGAGTACGCGTTCTTTCACGCTCCAGAGTGGAGCTGATGTGTTCGGCGAGATCGGTCCATTCCGTCAGGCCTGACACATCGACGTCGATGCGAGAGAACTGTGCAATGCTCGTGAGGCGTTCTTCGATCGTCAGACTACCGTCGTCCTGAACAGTCACCAGCGTGACGCTTTTTTCCCCTGCCTCGTTGATATCACGCCCCTGTGGCATGCCGGGCATGATGACCGTCCGTTCTCCGGCGTGATGCGTCCGCTGGTGAATATGGCCAAGAGCCCAGTAGTGAAAGCCGGAGGCATGCAGTTCGCCGACGGAGCAGGGTGCATAGAGATCATGGCCTGGCGCGCCAGCGAGGCTCGTATGCATGATGCCGATGTTGATTGCGCCGGAAACTGCCTGTTTGTATTTCGGCAGAAGGCTTTCGGGAGCCTGTGGCTTGGCAAAGCTGAGGCCATGGATGACGACCGTGTGGTTCCCGGCGTTCAATTCAACACTTTCGGCGCGCCCGGAAAATACTTTGACCGAAGGCGGTAGTACCAGTTCCTGGGTGATGCGGGATAGAGCATCGTGATTACCGCGGATCTTGAAGACGTTGATATTCGCCTCATGCAGCCGCTGCATCTGCGTCGCCAGGAATCGCGCAGTCTTCATCGAGGTCTGGTCGCCGTCGTAAAGATCTCCGGCGATGATCAGCGCATCGACCCTCTCTTCAAGGCAGAGATCGACGATACGCACAAGCGCTTGCCGTGTGGCATCGCCAATGAGTTCTGCCAGCTCCGGATTGCGCAGTGAAAGGCTACGCAGCGGAGAATCGAGGTGGATGTCGGCTGTATGTACGAACCTGAAAGCCATGCTCCGGTCTAGCCGGAATAGTATCAGCATTCAACGCCTATCGATCTTTGCACACAACCATGAATCGGTATGGGTCAACGATTTCCATCCATCCTACTTTTCGTTGACAACGGCTGGTTTCTCACCATATTCAGCGCAAATTCCGAGGGGAGCACCTGTACGGTGCTGAGATGGCGGTGAGCCGGACCCTTGAACCTGATCCGGGTCATGCCGGCGTAGGAACGGAAAATCGCTCGCAAAGCGCTGTTTCGCTTCATCCGCTGATCCTGATCGAATGTGATGATCGGGGAGCGGGCCGTGGCATATTGCCCTGCCGACATGTTTGACTGCTGGACGTCGCGACGCCGTGAGTGGCGCGCATGACGGTTCAACGAACGCTGCTTGCTGTCATTCTTCTCCTGCTGGTGTGGCAGGGTGTCATCGTTCTTCTGGAGCCGCCGCGCTATCTCCTGCCAGCGCCCATGGCAGTGGCGGATGTCTATCTGAAGCAGACAGGCTTTCTCCTCCGTCACAGCCTGCTGACGGCTAGCGAGATTCTTGTTGGATTGGTTCTGGGTGCGCTGCTCGGTGCTGGCACGGCGCTCGCTGTTGCAGCCTTTCCAAGGACTGGGCAGATCGTGTGGCCGCTTGTGCTGGTCCTCCAGGCCTTTCCGGTCTTTGTGCTCGCGCCATTGCTGGTCATCTGGTTCGGGTTCGGGATAGCCTCGAAAGTGGCGATGACCGTCATCATCATCTTCTTTCCGGTGGCATCTGCGTTCTACGATGGCTTGCGCAGAACTGATGGCGCCATGCTGGATGCCGCGGCGCTGACGCAGGCGAGCCACTGGCAAACACTGCGATATCTACGCCTTCCGCTGGCGCTTCCATCCTTGATTTCCGGTCTGCGGATCGCCGCCCCCCTGGCCCCGCTGGGCGCGGTTGTTGGCGAATGGGTCGGTGCGGCGGGCGGGCTTGGCTTTGTCATGATGCAGGCCAATGCGCGTCTTCAGACCGATGTGATGTTTGCCGCCATGGGTGTGCTGGCGCTTTACACGCTGGCGCTTCGGCTCGGGGTGGACCGCGTGACGGCGGGCCTTGCTCCCTGGGCGCGCGAGGTCAATCACCCAACTCCTTCTTACCCTAAATTCAAACCGGGACCTTCTTCATGAAACGCTTTCTCGCAGCGCTCGTCGCGCTGGCTGCCCTTGCCGTGCCTGCGTCTGCCTATGCCGCAGACAAGCTGAATGTTTTGCTGGAATGGTTCGTGAACCCGGATCATGCGCCGCTGGTTGTGGCACAGCAGAAGGGCTATTTTGCGGATGCAGGGCTTGAGGTGAAGCTCATTCCGCCGGCGGATCCTTCGGCCGTTCCGCGTCTGGTATCGACCGGCGAGGCAGATATCGGCATCCACTATCAACCCAACCTCTATCTCGATACTGCCGCCGGCTTGCCTCTGGTGCGCTTCGGTACGCTGGTCGAGACCCCGCTGAACACGGTGACGGTGCTGGCCAACGGCCCGATCAAGTCGCTCAAGGATCTCAGAGGCAAGAAGATCGGTTTTTCCGTTTCCGGTTTCGAGGATGCAATGTTGAAGCGCATGCTGGCCGGGGAGGGTGTTCAACTCTCTGACGTCGAACTCGTGAATGTCAACTTCTCGCTCTCGCCAAGCCTGATCGCCGGGAAAGTGGACGCCACGATTGGCGGTTTTCGAAACTTCGAGCTGACCCAGATGCGGATCGAAGGACATGAGGGCAAGGCATTCTTTCCCGAGGAGCACGGCGTGCCGGTGTACGACGAGCTCGTTTTCGTGACCCGCAAACAGCTTGTTGCCGATCCCCGTCTCCCGCGCTTTCTCCAGGCCGTGGAAAAGGCCGCCGTTTATCTGACCAATCATCCGGATGAGGCTCTTGGCCTCTTCCTCAAAGCCTATCCGGATCTGGACAATGAGCTGAACCGGAAGGTTTTCGTCGACACGCTGCCACGTCTTGCCAAACGGCCTGCGGCGCTGGACCGTACCCGCTATCAGCGCTTTGGCACCTTCATGGCCGAGAGTGGCTTGATCCCCAAGGCGCCTGCTGTGGACGATATTGCCGTGGAGCTGAAATGAGTGACGTCAAGCGGCAGCCGACTGCTGTAGATGCCGGCGCGATTCTGGCCCGTGTTCGCGCCCAGCGGCCGCGGGTTCACTGCCTGATGAATACCGTGGTCCAGAAGTTTACTGCTGATGGTATCACTGTCGTGGGCGGCATACCTTCAATGACTTCGTCCCGCGATGAAATCGCCGATTTCGTGGCGAAGGCCGATGCGCTGACCATCAATCTCGGCACATTAGATGCTGAGCGTCGGGCCGTGATTCGTATCGCAGTCGATATCGCGAATGCCAGCGGCAAGCCGTGGATCATGGATCCGGTCCATTGCGATTATTCACCGGGCAGGCTGGAGTTCGCTCGCGAACTCATTTCGCTCGGTCCCACTATCGTGCGCGGCAATCGGGCAGAGATGAGCGTGATATGCGATACGCGCGCCAGCCTTCGCATCCAGACTGGGCCGGTTGATGAACTGGCTGATGGCGAACGGCGTGTTTCGATCCGCAACGGTCATCCCTGGATGGCGCAGGTTACCGGTACCGGATGCCTCTCGGGTGGCATCATTGCCGCCTTCATGGCAGTTGAGCCCGATGCCTTGACTGCTGCGGCCTGCGCGCTGTCCGTCACCGGCAGTGCCGCCGAGATCGCTGCCACCCATGCACGGGGACCCGGAACATTCGAACCTGCCTTCCTCGATGCACTAGCCTCGCTGGACGAGCATGAACTTAATCAACGGGCAAGGATCGAAGCATGAGGCAGGTAGACTATCGATTGAACGCCATTGTCGACGCATCCTTAAGCGATGTCGGTCACCTGCCGGAACTGGCAGCGATTGCTGCGAAGAGCGGCGCCACTATTCTGCAGTATCGCGACAAATCCGCGTCAACTCGGCTGATGATCGAGCGGGCTTCGGCCATCCGGCAGGCGATTGCCGGAACAGGGGTTCCACTCGTCATCAACGATCGGGTGGATGTCGCGATCGCCTCTGGTGTCGATGGTGTCCATCTGGGCGCAGAGGACATGGATGCCGAAATGGCCCGTCGCTTGCTGGGGCCGGATGCGCTCATAGGCGTGACGGTCAAGAAACCTGTCGATGCCGCCTATGCGGGAAGCGCGCCTGTCAATTACGCCTGCATCGGCGGCGTGTTCGAAACGCTTTCGAAGGTCAACCCCGATCCACCAGTCGGCCTAGAAGGTCTGCGCGCCTTGCGTGACCAGATCCGTCAGTTGAACCCGTCTCTGCCGGTCGGAGCGATTGCGGGAATTTCGATGGAGCGTATCGGCTCGGTCATCGCGCAGGGGGCAGATGGTGTTGCGGCCATTTCCGCCCTGTTCAGGGCGCCGAATATTGCCGAAGCGACCGCATCCTTTCGCAAGGCTGTGGATGCAAGTTTGAAGGATAAAGCACGATGACTGCCATTGCCCTGACCATAGCCGGATCCGACAGCGGGGGCGGCGCAGGTATTCAGGCTGATCTGAAGACCTTTTCCGCACTCGGAGTTTATGGCGCCAGTGTTGTGACAGCGATCACGGCGCAGAACACCCGCGGTGTGACAGCCGTTGAAGACATATCACCCGCCACGATCGCAGCACAGATGCGAGCCGTCTTTTCGGATCTTCCGGTCAACGCCCTGAAGGTCGGCATGGTTTCGCGCAGTGAAACTATCGCAACCATCGCCGACGAACTCGCCGCCTTTGCGGGTCCGGTCGTTGTCGACCCAGTCATGGTTGCCACCTCTGGCGATAGACTGCTGCGGGAAGACGCGATCGAAACGTTGAGAACACGGCTTATACCGCTCGCTGCAGTCGTGACCCCCAATCTGCCCGAAGCAGCCTTGCTGACAGGCAAGCCGGTTGCCAAAAACGCAGATGAGATGCAGGTGCAGGCGAGGGCGATCTTGTCCCTTGGCGCAAAGGCCGTTCTCATCAAAGGCGGGCATGGCAGTTCGGCTGAAAGTACGGATTTCCTGATCACCGCTGACCAGACAGTGGTTTTGACAGCAGAGCGGATCGAAACCACCAATGATCACGGAACCGGCTGTACGCTGGCTGCCGCGCTGGCCGCGGAACTGGCAAAGGGAGCCTCCCTCGAAGATGCCGCCAAATCCGCGAAATCTTATCTTCATGCTGCCTTGAAGGCGGGCGTGGCGTTGCAGGTTGGTTCAGGTCGGGGGCCGGTGCATCACTTCCATGGCTGGTGGCCCGCTTGATTGCGGGCTTTCGGGATAGGCTGGAGCGGTCGCTGGGGAATGCGCTTGCAGGCCTCATGGCAGTCCTGCTCGTGCTGGTGCTGGCCAATGTTGCCGCCCGCTACCTGTTCCGGACCGGCTTTCTCGGGCAGGAAGAATTGGCGATCTGGCTGCATCTTGCGCTGATTGCCTTGGCGATCCCGCTTGCCTATCGCGGACCCCTTTCGATGCGTTTCGATGTCTTGCGGCGATGGCTGCCAGCCTCGTTCGCAACGACCTTCGATGTCGCTGCCGACGCAGTCTCGGTTACAGCCGGGCTGGCTTTGGTCAATGGGGCGTTGTCCAGCATTTCAGCGATTGGTGGGGTATCGCCCACGCTTGGGCTGCCGGAATGGATCCGGTTTTCCTTCTTCGTCACCGGTGGTGTGTTATTGCTCGCCATGCTTTGCTGCGATCGCGTGCTTACCGGTAGGATAGGAGGGCTGTTCGTTTCGCTGGTGATTGCCGGACTGCTTTATGGGTCATCGAAGATCGCGACGGTTGATAGTGATTGGCCGCCCAGCCTTTTTATGGCGTTGATCGCCGGGGTCGGGCTCCTGGTTTCGGCACCACTGGCACATGCCTTCCTCGCAGCCGCCTGTTTCGCTCCGTTATTCGGAGGTGTATTGCCGGAACCGGCACTCGTGTCTTCTGCCATCAATGGAATGTCGCGCTTCCTGCTCCTGTCGATTCCCTTCTTTCTGCTGGCCGGTGCCTTGCTCACGGTTTCCGGCACCGCGGAGCGACTGGTTACCTTCGCTGCTTCCCTTGTCGGTCATCGAAAGGGAGGACTGGCGCAGACTGTCCTTTTGACCAGTGTCATTTTTTCGGGCGCGTCAGGCTCATCCGTCGCGAATGCCGCCTTTGGAGCTTCCACGTTTCAGCCGCAACTGGTGAAAAATGGCTATCCGCCTGCGCAGGCGGGAGCGATCATCGCTGCCTCTTCCGTGCTCGACAATGTCATCCCGCCCTCTATTGCATTCCTGCTGCTGGCCGCGGCGACAAATCTCTCGGTCGGTTCGCTGCTGACCGGAGGATTTTTCGCGGGAGGTCTGATGGCGCTCTGTCTGGCGATTGCGATAAGCCTGTCCGTGAAGGCCGGTCCACCCATGCAGAAGGCGAGCACTCGGCAAAGGTGGAGTGCGGCCAGAAGCGCAATTCCCGCATTTGGATTGGGTATTATCGTCGTTGCCGGAATCCGCTTTGGCATTGTGACGCCGACGGAGGCCGCAGCGCTCGCTGCAGGCTTCACGCTTCTGCTGTCGTTCGCCGCGCGTTCGGCTTCAAGCCGTATCTGGTCCTGTTTCCGTCAGTCGGCTCTGGAGGCGGGAGCCATCGGTCTGTTGATCGGCTCTGCCGCACCGTTTGCCTTTCTGCTTGCCGTCGATGGCGTGGCAGCTTCGCTGACGGACATCGTTCATTCGCTCGGCAGTTCGCCGGTGCTCGTTCTGTTGATGGCGAATCTTGTTCTGCTGGTCGCCGGTCTGGTGCTTGATATTGGCGCAGCGATCCTGCTGCTTGGTCCTATCCTTGTTCCGGCGGCTGCCGCAGCCGGTCTCGATCCGATCCATTTCGGTGTCATTCTGGTCGTCAACCTGATGATCCATGGCCTGACCCCGCCACTCGGCATGCTCATCTATGTCGTCTCGGGCGTAACGTCCGTTCCCGCGTCACAACTGTTTCGCGCCGTCCTGCCTTATCTGGCTGCGCTGCTTGTATCCGTGTTTTTACTGTGCCTCGGCACGTTGCTTTTCTGAAAGGTCTCAGAACATGTCTTCCATTTCGCGCCGTATTTTTGTGAAGAGCACCATGACCGCTGCGCTGGCGGCACCGTTTCTGGCGCGATCGGCAGCCGCCAAAACGACGACGATCACGGTTGCCTCTCTCCTTGGCGTGGACAAGCCTGAGACGAAGATCTGGCGCTTTATCGCACAGGAGGTTGAAACGAAACTGCCCGGGCGCTTCCGCTTCAATATCGTGCCGAACGGCGCGCTGGGAGGGGAGAAGGAAGTGGCAGAGGCGAGCCGCCTCGGTTCCGTACAGGCAAGCCTCTCTACCGTTTCGGCTCTTTCCGGTTGGGTACCGGAACTTCAGATCCTTGATCTACCATTCCTGTTCAAGGATCCGGCACATCTTCGCCGGGTCGTCACAGGAAAGACCGGATCGGAGCTGCAAGCGAAACTCGCGACACAGAATTTCATAGCATCTGCGTTCATAGACTACGGCGCCCGTCATCTGCTCACGAAGGAGCCGATCACGTCGCCGGATGCCCTCCGCGGCAAGCGGATCCGGGTCATTCAGAGCCCGCTGCATACCAAACTCTGGAGTGCCTATGGCGCTTCTCCCATCGGTATTCCGATCACTGAAACCTATAACGCGCTTTCGACCGGCGTGGCGGATGCCATGGATCTGACGAAGTCGGCCTATGCCGGGTTCAAGCTCTATGAGGTCGTGCCGTACCTGACGGAGACCGCCCACATCCGCGCTTCGGGCGTGGTCTATTTTGCGGCGAGTTTCTGGGGCGGGCTGTCCCCGGAAGAGCAGGCAGTTCTGACCAAGGCTGCGCAGGACGGTGCGGAGTACTTCAATCGGCTGATTGTCGAGGATGAGGCTCGGTCCATGGAACAGGCTGCTGCAAAGGGTGGAAAGGTAATCCAGCCGGAAAACCTGGATGCCTGGAGAAACGGCGCCAGATCCGTCTGGAATGAATTCAGTGCCATCGTTGGCGGCATGCAAAAGATTGAGGCCATAGCCTCGGCCTGAATCTCCGTGTTCATTGCTTCACAGATCAGCTTCCAATCCGATAGAACGGGATGATGGAAACGAGTCAAAGTGAAGAGCAGGATACAAAGCCCACGCCACGCATGCTGGCCTGGGCCAAGAATTCTGCGGCCTACCGTCTTTCGAAGCGGATGATGACCGAGCGACAGTTGGCCGATGCTATTGCACGCAAGGCGCGCGAAAAATTCGAAGGTATTACTGCGGAGCAAATAACTGCTCTGGCAGCGGAAGCTGTCGCATTTGGTTACAACGTGAAGGCGCTGGACGACAACGCCTATGCCGATATCCGGACGCGTTCGTCGCAACGCGCCGGCAAATCGAAGAAGGCAATCCGCCAGACGCTGGTGCAGAAGGGTGTGGCCCGCGAAATTGCCGACGAGGCGGTGAGCGAAGCAAACGACCTCGTGGCAGCCGTCATCTATGCCCGCCGCCGTGCCTTTGGACCCTTCAGACGTACGGAGCTGGATGACAAGCAGAAGGCGAAAGAGCTGTCGGCCTTTGCCCGCCAGGGTTTTTCGTTCGAGGTTGGAGCCAAGGTATTCGCCATGGATCGCGATGAGGCGGAAGACCTGCTCTCAGAGCAATCCTTCGGGTAGACGCAAAGAGAAAAAGTGAACGCGGCCGACCGAAAAAGCGTCGAAAAATTATTGTTTATATTCAGGTATATGGTGCTCCGCCGCCTTGATTTTGATGGGCAAATTTCGCCGCCCTGCAAGCTCGCCTCGACTTCGATCTAAAGGAGCCATTAACCTTTATTTTTTACTCATAGTGATGCCATTTTGTACGCGGTCGGTATCATGCAATTCAATCGAAACAACTTCCCCAATTCCCTCCAGAACGAACCCTCTGTGGAGCCGGATCCGCAGGGTCAGCCCGTTCGGGATAACCGGATGACGACCGCTCAGCGCCCGCCGGAGGTGCCGCTGGATCAGGCGCCGTGGCAGGCCGCATTCAAGCTGGCGCCGAATGTTCGCTTTACGCGCACACCGGAGAGCGCAATTCCGAAGCGCACCCGCAACGAGCTTTCACCGCTGGCGCCGGAAGAACGCAAGCCCGCGGCGGAAAGCCGTCTGGTTGAACCGCTGGATATGGCCAAGCCCCAAGCGGCGGCGGAAACACTTGCACCGGAACTCCTGGTCAATGCGCTGCAGGGCGCGGCGCATGCCATGCAGCAGCCTGTTGCCAACCAGCAACCGGTTCAGCCCAAGGTCCGGCCGCAGCCATCACCACGAGCCCTGATCGTGAAGCGTGCGCGCCCGAACTATCAGCCGGAAGAGGCCGAACTGAAGGCGGATGTAGCACCAGTCGAGGCCCCGGCACCTGTTGCCGAAGCGGTGCAGCCATCAGCGCCGCAGAGCCCTGAGGTTTCCGTTCAGCCGGAATTGGCACCGCCGATGACTGCAAAGCCGGAAACCAGTCTGCCTTGGCTTTCCGATTTTGCGTTCTTCGAGGGGGATTTTGCGGTGGCCGACGTCGCTGTGACCTCTGCTCCTGTCGCGACACCATTCCTGCCGCGTCGGCCTGCCGAAGTCATTCGCCAGCCACGCCCGGCATTGCAAAATTCGATCGTTTCCCTTTATCGCGAGGTTCGGCGTGCAGAGCCGCAGAAAACAGTTGCCGCAAGCGAGCCGATCCCGGCTCCGCAGGTTTCGGCTGCTGAACCGGTTGCACCCTATGTCGCTGTTGCCAATCAATTGACGATTTCGAATACCGTTTCCTTCAACTGGACCACGGTCTGGCAGGGCGCTCATTCGCTTGATGATCTTCCGCTGATTGCTGAAGCGACATCTCAGGCGATGGAAATTGCCGCGGAATCCCAAATTGCCGCGCCTGTTCCGGAAGTGGTGTTTGAACCGCCTGTTGCACAGGTGGCTCAGCCGCACAGAACCATCGTACCGATTTCATCGCGTCCAACCATCACGCTTCCGGGCCTTGACGATCATCGCACCGTGCGTCCGAGCGACGAGAATTACGAGTTCCCGCCGATCTCTCTTTTGCAGCAGCCCTATGGACAGCAGACCGAGGCGCTGCAGCCTGATGCGCTTCAGCAGAGCGCGGGCCTTCTGGAAAGCATTCTGGAGGATTTCGGCGTCAAGGGTGAAATCATCGATGTTCGCCCCGGTCCTGTGGTAACGCTTTACGAATTCGAACCGGCACCGGGCGTCAAGTCATCCCGCGTCATCGGTCTGGCCGACGACATCGCCCGTTCGATGTCAGCACTTTCGGCGCGCGTTGCCGTGGTCCCCGGACGTAACGTCATTGGCATCGAACTGCCAAACGCTGTGCGCGAAATGGTCTTCTTCCGCGAACTCATCGAGTGCGAGGACTATTGGGAGACCAAGCATCGCCTGCCGCTGTGCCTGGGCAAGACGATCGGTGGCGAGCCTGTCATCGCTGAACTGGCGAAGATGCCGCACCTTCTGGTCGCTGGTACCACCGGCTCTGGCAAGTCGGTTGCCATCAACACCATGATCCTGTCGCTGCTGTACCGGCTTCGTCCGGAAGAGTGCCGCATGATCATGATCGACCCCAAGATGCTGGAACTCTCTGTCTATGATGGCATTCCGCACCTGCTGACCCCGGTCGTGACCGATCCCAAGAAGGCCGTTCTGGCGCTGAAATGGGCGGTTCGCGAGATGGAAGACCGCTATCGCAAGATGTCGCGCCTCGGTGTTCGCAATATCGATGGCTACAATCAGCGGGCAGCACAGGCACGGGAGAAGGGCGAGACGATCACCGTCAGCGTTCAGACAGGCTTCGACAGACATTCTGGCGAGATCGTCTACGAAGATCAGGAACTCGATCTCTCGCCGATGCCGTATATCGTCGTCATCGTCGACGAAATGGCTGATCTGATGATGGTGGCCGGCAAGGAAATCGAAGGCGCCATCCAGCGTCTGGCGCAGATGGCGCGTGCGGCAGGCATCCATTTGATCATGGCGACACAGCGTCCGTCGGTCGATGTCATCACCGGCACGATCAAGGCAAACTTCCCGACGCGCATTTCCTTCCAGGTCACCTCCAAGATCGACAGCCGCACCATTCTGGGCGAACAGGGTGCCGAGCATCTGTTGGGGCAGGGCGATATGCTGCACATGGCAGGGGGCGGACGCATCATGCGCGTGCACGGACCATTCGTCTCCGATGCGGAAGTCGAACATGTCGTGACGCATCTGAAGGCGCAGGGACGTCCTGACTATCTCGGCACCGTCACCGAAGATGAGAGCGAGATCGAAGCAGAGGCCGAGGAAGAAGGCGCAGTGTTCGACCGGACCAACATGGGTGCGGAAGAAGGCGACGATCTTTATGAGAAGGCGATCAAGGTCGTCATGAAAGACCGCAAGTGCTCGACTTCCTACATCCAGCGCCGCCTGTCCATTGGTTACAACCGTGCAGCCTCACTGGTCGAAAGGATGGAGCAAGAGGGCCTGGTCGGTCCTGCAAACCATGTCGGCAAGCGCGAGATCATTTCCGGGCGCACGCCCGGTTCTGACGAGGGTTGAATTGGACGGGGTGGCCTTGCGCCACCCCTGTTCTCACGCGTTGCCGGCCGCCGTATAGCGGTTCTGCGGCATGGAGAGGCCCAGATTTTCCCTCAATGTCTTTCCTTCATACTCTTCGCGAAAGAGCCCGCGCCTGCGCAGTTCCGGCAGGACCAGTTCCACGAAATCGGTCAGGCTTGCCGGTAGTGTAGGGCACATCAGAATGAAGCCATCGGCTGCACCCGCCTCGAACCATTCTTCCATGAAATCCGCGATTTCCGTGGGCGTGCCGGTGATCCCGTTGCCTGTGCTTTTCTCGGCATAATGGCGGATGAGTTCTCCCAGCGTATGTCCTTGCTGGATGTAATCCGTCAGTTCCTCGAACAGCGCCTTCGAACCCTTGGGCTCGGCGGGCAAGCGTTCCATCGGAAACGGCTGGTCGAGCGGTGCGCCGGATAGGTCCGTTTCCAGGAACTCGCCCAGCATCCAGCGGCCAACATCCGGATGCAGATTGTCGATGAGAAAATCCACCTTCGCCTGCGCTTCCGCTTTCGTTGCGCCGACATTGATGACGACGCCCGGCATCATCTTCAGGTCACTGGTGCTACGACCGTATTTCGCCATGCGCCCCTTGACGTTTTCCGCAAACGCCTTGTTGCGCTGCAGGTTTGAGGCAAGACTGAAAACGATTTCGGCGGTCTTGGCGGCCAGTTCCATGCCGGGCTCCGAGCCACCCGCCTGGGCGATGACGGGGCGACCTTGCGGAGATGCTGCGATGTTGAGCGGACCCCGCACCTGAAAGTGCTTGCCCTTGTGGTTCAGCACATGCAGCTTGTTCTTGTCATAATAGAGCCCGGAGGCCTTATCGAGCACGAGCGCGTCCGGCTCGAAGCTGTCCCAGAGGCCAAACACGACATCGACGAATTCCTCACCGCGCACATAACGCCAGCTGTGTGGCGGAAGTCCGTCGAAATTGTAGTTATAGCCGGTTTCATCGTGGTCGGAAGTCACCACATTCCAGCAGGCGCGTCCGCCGCTCAGGTGGTCGATAGAGGCAAAAATGCGTGCCAGATTGAATGGCTCGTAGAAACTCGTGGATGCCGTCGCGACAAAACCCAGTCGCTCGGTCAGAACAGACAGCGCCGATATCAGTGACAGAGGTTCGAAGCGGTTCATCTTCGTCGGAGAACGGGAAAGCGCCTCGGCATCTCCAATGGCTGCCGCCGGGGAGTCAGCCAGGAACATGAAGTCGAACTTCGCCGCTTCCGAGATTTTGGCCACGTTCAGGAGATGGTCGATCCGGTTCGCGCCATGCACATCTGCCGCCGGGTGGCGCCACGCGGCCGGATTAAAACCGAATGTATAGACAAATGTACCAAGTTTCAGTTTGTCTGGACGTGCCATGGTCTGTGCTCCAAAGGTGTTCAGGAGTTCGGGCGCAAGCCCTGGATGGGTGTAAAGTCAGCGGTCAGTCTGTGTTGATGGCCCGGATAGTTTAGCCGAACACGGGTGACAGGCTCACCTTGCCGCCAGGTCAGGCGTTGAACCACGAGGAGCGCCGAGCCCTTGGTGACCTTGAGCAGCTTGGACACACGTGCGTTGGAGCTTTCGGCAGAGATTCTGTGCTCGCCGGAGGTCCAGGCGACGTGATTGAGCAACCACGCGCCGGGTGCAAGGTCCGCAAAACTTTCCTCTGCGGCGTCTGGGGCAGCGGAAAGACTGATGACCCGTTCTTCGAGACAAAAAGGCTCGTCGTCGGCCAGATGTAGCACGGTGAGCGCGAGGAGGGCCTCTTTTTCCCGAAAGCCGGGACAGGTCGTTTCCTGCATCGTTGGGTGACGCTGGAGACGCTCGCAGATGGTGTAACGATAGGTCAGACCGTGCGACTTCACCTCATCGGCCACATCGTAAATGGCGAGGATTGCGGTTCGCGTATCCTGTCGCTTGACGACGCTTCCGGTCTTGCGTCGCCGCAGGATGAGGCCAGACTGAGCCAGTTGTGTCAGAGCCTTGTTCACGGTCATCCGGGAACAGCCATATTGTTCTGTGAGGGCTTGTTCGGAGGGGATCCGGTCTCCGGGCATCCATTCCGCAGAGAGAATGCGTTGCTCTATGTCGCGCATGATCCGCTGATGCAGCGAGTCGCGATTGCCGCTTGTATCTCTTCGAGCAGGATCCGGGATCGTATCCATTGATGTCATACCAGCATGGATGCGCCGCGATCGAGATAAGTATCCAGAAACTGCTCAAGGCGCGGGTGGCGCGGCTTGGCAAAAACGTCCCCTGGCGCACCCGTAAACAGGATCCGGCCCTGATCGAGGAAGCTGATCTGCTGCGCTACAGTCGCGGCAAAGCCGATCTCATGGCTTACGACGACCATGGTCATCCCCTCGGTGGCAAGGTCGCGCATGACGTTGAGAACTTCGCCAGTGAGTTCGGGGTCCAGTGCGGAAGTCGGCTCGTCGAACAGCATGATCTTGGGCTGCAGTGCAAGTGCGCGGGCAATTGCAACGCGCTGTTGTTGTCCGCCCGAAAGCTGGGACGGGTAATGGCCCGCGCGGTTCGCAAGGCCTACTTTTGTCAACTGCGCCAATGCGCGCTCTTCAGCCTCGGCCTTCGGCACCTTGTGCACGGTCTTCAAAGCTTCAGCAACATTTCCAAGCGCCGTCATGTGTGGCCAGAGATTGAACTGCTGGAAGACCATGCCGATCTGCGAGCGAACACGCCGGATCTGCGCAAGCGGCAGTCTTTCGCGTTCGCCGCGACTGTTCTCGAAGAAGCCGAGAGCTTCTCCATTCACGGTGATCATGCCTTCGCTCGCTTCCTCAAGAAATGCGAGGCAGCGCAACAGCGTGCTTTTACCCGAGCCGGACGGACCAATGAGGCAGGAGACCTGTCCCGCCGGAATCGTCAGGTTGATCCCTTCGAGAACGGTCGATGTGCCGAAACGCTTGACGAGATTTTGAACGGAAATGGCGGGTAGCGTCATGGTGCGGCAAACCTGTAGGTCGAAAGTCGAGCTTCGGCCGCTCGTCCCAGGCGGGCAGCGGCTTCCACGATGAACCAGTAAATCAGGGCGAGAAGGAAGATGGCCTCGAGGAAGGCATATTCCTGCGAGCCAATCGCGCTGACAGTCGTCGTGAGCTCCGGCACGGTGATGATCGACAGGACTGCCGACTCCTTCAAGAGGATCACGGCAAGATTGACCGAGGGCGGCAGCACGATCAGCGCCATCTCAGGCAGCAGAATGCGGCGGATGATTTGCAACCGTGACAGACCGAGACATTCTGCTGCTTCGACATGACCATGCGGCACTGCCCCATATCCTGCCCTGAATATCTCGGAATAATAGGCGGCCGCATAAATGCTCAGGCCCAGCAGTCCGCAGGGTATCGGATCCAGCGATATGCCAATGAACGGACCGCCGTAGTAGACGAGGAAAATCTGGATCAGGAACGGCGTTCCGCGCAACACTTCGACAATCAGACCCAGCGGCACGTCGAGCAGGGGGCTTCCGTAGCGCCGCAGGGTGGCGATAATGAAACCCAGAATGACGCCCAGCAACATCCCTGCAATCCAGAGCGCCAGCGTGACCGCCGTACCACTCATGATTTCTGGCATATGACGCAGGATGACGTTTGGATCGAACATCATTTTGTAGCTCCCGGAAGAGAGCGTTCGACATACTTGCCTGTCATCGCAACGATCGAGCAAATCGCCAGGTAGATGATGGCGGCAGACGAAAAGATCTCGATTGGCATGTAGGTTGAGGATGCGAGATCCTGAGCCATGCGTGTGATCTCCACGATGCCTACGACCGAGACCAGCGAAGAAGATTTGAGGATCATGATGGCCTCATTTACAAGGGCCGGGAACGTCAACCTGAGCGCAATAGGCGCTTTGATGCGCATGAAAATCTGCCGGGGGGACAGACCTGCCATGTCGGCAGCCTCGATGAAGCCCTTCGGTACGCTCTCGAAACCGCCACGTAGGTTCTCCGCCTGATAGGCTGCGGTACAAAGTGACATCCCGACGATGGCGGCGACAACGCTCGGGACATTCAAGCCGATGAAGGGCAGCAGATTATAAATCAGCAGCAATTGCACAAGGAGAGGCACGCCTCGGAAAAAGCTGATGAAGAACTCCGCCGGACGCCGGTAAAGTTTTCGTGCCGACAAGAGCGCTGCAGACAAACCAAGCGCCAGGATGAAGCCGATCGCGATTGAAATGGCACTGATGCCGATCGTCCAGACCGAAGCCTGTACCAGCAGGTTGAAGAGCTTGAACGTCATAGGCTCACCCGGAGCAGTCGCGCCAGGGAAGGCGCAGCTGAGTAATGGAACGGCTCAGGATCCATCGAAGCCGTTCCTCATCGATCCCGTTGTCAGATCGCGGGTTCCTTGACTGTGTCCGGCGTATCGAACTTCGTACCGAACCACTTCTCCTGAAGCTTTGCCATGCGACCGTCACCCTTCATCTTGATGAGAGCAGCATCGATGGCGTCCATTAGCGGAGCGTAGTCTGCATCCTTGCGGCCAACATACCCGAAATAGGTCTTCTTTCCGAAAGGTGGCTGCACGACTTCAAACATGCCGGCCCGTTGTTTGGCGACGAATGCGATGTTCGGGAGCGAGTTTGCGACCGCAACGATACGACCAGCCGCCATATCGGCATAGGCATCGTTGAAGGCCGGATATTCGCGGATATCGACCTTGGTCGGCAATGTTGCGGAAAATTCGGTCAATTGAGCCAGCTGCGCCGTCGCCTTGCCGACGCCGACGGCCTTGCCTGCAATATCCTCCGGCTTGCTGATGGGCGCGCCGGCCTTTTTGAGAATTGCCACAGTCGCCTCGGCGATCGGCGATGTGAAGCGATAACGCTCCATGCGTGCCTTGGTGATCGTAGCTGGTCCCGCAACAACGTCGAACTTCCCAGCTTCAAGGCCGGGCAACACGCCTTCCCATGGCAGCGTTACCCATTCGATCTTCACGCCAAGCTCTTTGCCGATTTCGGCGAACAGATCGACATTGAGGCCCGAATGCGTACCGGCATCAATGAAATCGAATGGCGCGAAAGCCGTCTCGGTACCGACCTTGAGGGTCCCGGCTGCTTTTGCCTTTGCAAGGATATCTTCGGCGTGGGCACTCAGTGATGCGCCCAGGAAGAATGCGGCGCAGGCGGCCGCCTTGAGGAAATGTCTTTTCAGCATGATGGTTGCTCCCGTTTTCGAGCTTGGTTGCCCGCAGCGCTGTTCCCCTCGGACCGATGTTTCCGGTCTCTTTTGACTATACAAATAGAACGCTGGATTCGGTTCGTGTCAATGCTTTGTTTATAATATTTGCAGGACTAAATTTTGTGCAAATTCGGGATCTTCAAAGACGGGGTGAACCCTGCCTCCGTCTCATGCAGCGAAACGGACACACCCGACCAAACTTTCGGCATGATGGCCTCGTAGGGGCATTTCAATCCGATTGGCTGCACGCACAAGACTTTGTATAGGTCCATTCTTTGAACCGTCTCGTGCTTCGGCCGTAAATCGGTTTGTGATGAGATCGATGAAACGCCGCCCATGGAACGCAACCTACTACGCTATATCTGGAAGCATACCCGGCGGCAGCAGGTGTTCATCCTGGCCATCGTGCTGCTTTCGATGGTGCCTTATTTCGCCGCGTTCGATTTGCCGAAGCAGATCATCAACGGCCCCATTCAGGGAAGCGGTTTCGAAACGGCGGACTCCACGGCGCTGTTCATGGAGTTCACCCTCGCGGTGCCCTTCACCGATCTGAGCTGGAGTTTCGAGGGCTTCGAGCTGGATCGTATGTCCATGCTCATGGCCTTGAGCGGCGTCTTTCTGTTTCTTGTCATCGTCAACGGCCTCTTCAAATTCTACATCAACACCTACAAGGGTCGGCTGGGTGAAAGGCTGCTGAGACGAATCCGGTTCGAACTGGTGGATCGGGTTCTACGCTTTCCGCCCAGTGCCTTGAAACAGGCCCATGGGGCTGAAGTCTCGACGATGGTCAAAGACGAGGTGGAGCCATTTGGTGGCTTTACCGGAGATGCTTTCGTCCAACCGGTCATGCTTGGCGGGCAGGCTGCTGCGGCGCTCTTCTTTATTTTTCTCCAGAATCTCGCGCTCGGGATGATTGCCTTCGTCATGGTTGCCATTCAGGTGGGCATCATTCCGAAAATGCGGCGTCGGTTGATTGATCTTGGACGTCAGCGGCAGATCACGGCGCGTCATCTTGCCGGCAAGGTTGGAGAAATCGTCGACGGCATCGATACGATCCACACATATGACACGAGCAATTACGAGCGCGCGGATATCGCGCATCGGCTCGGCCATATCTACAAGATCCGGTATGAACTCTATCAGTGGAAGTTTCTCGTCAAATTCGTCAATAACTTCCTCTCCCAGCTGACCCCCTTCCTTTTCTATTCCATCGGCGGTTATTTCGCCCTCAAGGGATCGCTCGATGTTGGCCAGCTGGTTGCTGTCATCAACGCCTACAAAGATCTGCCAGGCCCTCTGAAGGAACTGATCGATTGGGATCAGTCACGCCAGGACGTTCAGGTCAAGTATGAGCAGGTTCTGGAACAATTTGAGCCAGGACAACTCGTCGATCCGTCCCTGCATGAGGTGAAGCCCGTCACGCCTGCCTATGCGGGTACGGTTCTCGCGGCCCACAATCTGACGGTCATTGACGGAAGTGGCGCAAAGACCCTCGACAATGTGACGCTCAAGATCGAGCGTGGCGAAACCGTTGCCATCATCGACAATGCAGGCAACGGGGGCGAAAGCCTGGCGGAATCCTTTGCCCGTATTGTCTGGCCTGCCTCCGGGCGCGTTAGTCTTGGCGATGCCGATTTGCTGGAACTGCCGGAGGCTGTGTCGGGCCGCAAGGTCACCTATGCTTCGGCAGACAGCTATTTCTTTCATGGCAGCCTGAAAGACAATCTGCTTTATGGATTGAAGCACGCGCCGACGACGACCGTCTCTTATAGCGGCGAGGAAGCCACTCATCGCAACTGGGAGATCCGGGAGGCGGAACTAGCCGGGAATTGTGCGTTCGACCTCAATGCAGACTGGATAGATCGCCGGTCGACATCGGTCTTGCGCGGTTTTGACGACGATCTCAAACAGTCACTCATGCGCGCGCTCGATGCCGTTCAACTGACGCCGGATGTCATGGAGCTTGCTCTGCACTCCTATCTGGATCCGGAGGAAAACCCGGCGCTGGCGGGGCGGATCGTCGAGATGCGTCATTCCTTGAGAGAAACGCTTCAGGCTGAAGGGCTCTCGAACATTGTCGCCCATTTTGATCCGGCGGCCTATAACGCCGAAGCGACTGTTGCGGAAAACCTTCTGTTTGCTGCGACGCGCATTTCGTCCAGCGCCGACGGCGATGTGACGGAAAGCGAGTATCTGTTCGAGGTGCTCGAAGTCAGCGGTCTTTATGACATGCTCTATGAGATGGGTCTGAAGATCGCAGACGATCTGGTCGAAATCTTCGCAGATCTGCCGCCGGAACATCCGTTCTTCCAGCAACTCGACCGCGTCAGTGCCGAGGACATCGCCAAGTATCAGCAGCTTTTGCAACGTATGCAGTCCCGCACCGGAGCAGGCATAACGGAAGAGGAGGCACGTTCCATCGTCCGCCTCAGTCTGCACTATGTCGAGCCGCGCTATCGCTTCGGTGTGTTGACGCAGGATATCATGGATGCGGTGGTGGCAGCGCGCGACAAATTCTACGCCAATCTGCCCGCGAACCTGCGGGACCGGATCGAGAGATATGATCCACACCGCTACATGGCCGCGGCGACACTTCGAGAGAATGTGCTTTTCGGAAAGTTGTCTCATCGTGTTGCAGATGCTCCGGCGAAGATCAGGAAAATCGCTGGCGAAATCATGCGCGAGAAGGGATTGTTCGAGAGCTTCATCGCTCTTGGGTTGAACTTCGAGGTTGGAACGGGAGGGCGCCGATTGACCCTTACGCAGCGCCACAAGCTGAGCCTGGCCCGCGCGTTGGTGAGACGTTCCGATTTCTACATCTTCAACCGCGCTCTGCCGGGGTTGGACAGGCGCGTTCAGGAGGAAATCGTTAAGGCTGTTATTGATTTCCTGAAGGAACAGGACAATGATCCGACAGTCATTTGGGTTCTTTCTAACACTTCCCTGTCACGATTGTTTCATCGAGTGATTGTATTCGACCGCGGCACGGTCGCTGAGGACGGGACGTTCGAGGCGCTGGATCGAGACAGTGGAATATTCAGATCGTTGGTTGCCTGAGGTGGAGGCAGCCGACGCGTGAAGGGGGCATGCGGCGCTATGTTGCTGAGGGAAGAAGTTGAGCTACTGCGGAACATTCCGTACTTCAACCGGGTGGATCCATGTAAGCTGAAACTGCTGGCATTCGCCTCTCATCGCATATCCTACGAGCCCGGCGATATGATCTTTGCGCAAGGCGATGTTCCGGAAGCAACCTTCGTGCTCCTGAGCGGCAATGTCAGGTTGACCGCGTCCAGTCCATGCGGTCGGTGTGAAACGACGCAGGCGGAGCCAAACTCCATGCTGGGCGAGATGTGCCTTCTCTCCGATCAGCCAAGAGCCATGACCGCAACTGCCTTGACGAATGTCGAAGCGCTCAAGATCGGTCGGGACTGCCTGCTGCGGCTCGTTTCCGACAATCCGAGAATGAGTTTCGAAATTAGTCGCGTTCTCGCTGAAACTCTTCGCGATCGGATTGGCGGCTTGGGAAAGAGATTTTCCCAAGAGGCAATTCTTTAACGCCGCCTGTAATGGAAATAGCGACCTTCCGCGATGCTGGGAAGGCGAGGAAGCAGTTCCAGGTCTGGATGATCGAGGGGCAGGCCGCTGACCGCCACTCCGCCATTTGCAAGCATGCCGGACACCATTTGCGGAAGCCATGTCAGGGTGATCGCATCCTTGTCATCATAGCCCGTGCCGATATCGGCATGCACCAGCGCAGCCTGTCGGCCAAGATAAGCCTGTCCCGTTTCCCGGATTTCGCCCTCCACAAAATCGTTCGCTGCGGGTGTCGCAGAGGCATGTGAAGCGAGCTTCCGGTCAAAGGCGATGACACGCCGCCCGGGAAAATTCTCCCGCAAATGGCTGTAGGTTCTGCCATTGCCGAGGCCGATTTCGAAGACCTCGCCGGCTTCCGGCAAGACAAGGTTATCACGCACATGGTTCAACAGGTCCCGCTGGGCGCTCATGCGGTTGATGAAACTATCGAGTCTGCTCAAGATTTTCTCCAGTCGATCAGGCCTTGATGACCTTGTCCGAGGAAATTCCTCGCCGCGCGTAGACGTTGCGAGTATCGATGATAAGCGGCGCCCATTGTTCAAGGCTCGCATAGTCGACGGAATCATGGTCGGTCGCGATCACAACCGCATCGAAAGCATCAACCGTCGTTTGATCGAGGCTCGCCGATTTGCGACCCTTCAGGTGGCCGTATTCGCGTGTTCTGGGAATCTCTTCGAGGTACGGATCGTGATATTCCACCTGCGCACCGCGCTCGAGGATCAACTCCATAAGGCGAAGGGAAGGGCTCTCGCGAATGTCCGGCACGTTCTTTTTGTAGGCCAATCCCATAATCAAAACGCGGGAGCGGCTGAGCGCCTTGCCAAGGCGACGGTCCAGCCCTTCGGCAAGCTTCTCCACCACGTAGCGTGGCATGGAGGTGTTGATCTCGCCCGCGAGCTCGATAAAGCGGGTTGGTTGTTCGAACTCGCGTGATTTCCATGTGAGGTAGAACGGATCGATCGGAATGCAGTGACCGCCAAGACCCGGACCCGGATAGAAAGGCATATAGCCGAACGGTTTGGTTTTGGCGGCCTCGATTACATCCCAGACATCGATACCCATTGCGTCGTAGACGAGCTTCAACTCGTTGACGAGGGCGATGTTGACGGCGCGGAAAATGTTTTCCGTCAACTTCACCGCCTCGGCTGTTCGCACGGAAGTAACGGGCACGATCGTATCGACCACGGCGCCGTAGAAGGCTTTCATCATCTCACTGGCAAGCTCGCCATCGCCTGCAACGACCTTGGGTATGGTGGAGGTATTGAAGTCGCGATTGCCCGGGTCTTCCCGTTCAGGCGAATAGCCGAGAAAGAAATCTTCACCCGCCTTCAAGCCGGAGGCCTCCAGAATGGGACGCATGATCTCGTCGGTCGTTCCCGGATAGGTCGTTGACTCCAGAGCGATCAACTGGCCGGTGCGCAGCACTTTCGCGATCTGCCGACAGGTGTTTTCGACGAAACTCAAGTCTGGATCACGATAACGCGTCAAGGGTGTCGGGACGCAGATCGCAATCACGTCGCATTCGGCAAGACGCCCAAAATCATCTGTCGCGGAAAAGCGGCCCGCGGTTCGCTCCGCAGCAAGAACGTCGCTCGGCACCGCCTCGATGTAGCTGTTGCCCGCGTCGATCCGTACCATTTTTTCGGCATCGATATCGAAACCAAGCGTCTGGAAGCCGGCGCGTGAAATGCTCATGGCCAGTGGCAGGCCAACATAGCCCAGACCGATAACGCCGGCCTTGATCGTCTTGGAGCGGATCGCGGTGACAAGAGGATGGTTCGCGATCTCTGCCTGACTCAAGAGGTTTTCTCCGTGATGCTGCGATGTGGCGTGCGATGGTGCACGAAGCGCTTTTCCGTCGCGCTCAGTTGAGGTTCCATACCACCTGTGTCAAGGGTGCGGTAAAGGTTAGATAGGCAAGCACGGGCAGAAGCGCATCAATTAATTCTGATCGGCAGACTTGCAAAGAGTGGCATCCTCGTTCCTATCTCAGCACTATGAAAATCGCTTTCTATGCTCCACTGAAATCGCCATACCATCCTGTTCCTTCGGGGGACCGCCTGATGGCGCGGCAGTTGATAAGGGCCTTGACCATAGCCGGTCATGAGGTGGACGTCGTTTCAGAACTGCGCAGTTATTCAGCGACGCCGGATATTGCGGAACAGCTTGCCATGGATGCGGGTAGGGAAATCGAGCGTATAGATACCCTATGGGCCGAGCAGGGGAAGCCAGACCTCTGGTTTTGCTATCATCCGTACTACAAGTCACCCGATCTCCTCGGACTGGAGCTATGCCGCGCCCATACTATCCCTTACGTGACTGCAGAATCATCCTACTCGCCGCGGCGCAATATCGGCAATTGGGCGCTTTCGCAGCAGCGGGTTCTTGACGGATTGAAGTTCGCAGCCGTCAACATCTGCCTGACCGAACGAGATCGACGGGGCATTCTGGATGCCGCTCCCGAGGCACGATGCGAACGGCTGTCGCCCTTCATCGATGTGACTCCATTCCGCGACCTGACCCCTCAACCCGAACAGAGGCAAGTGATTACAGTCGCAATGATGCGCGAGGGCGACAAGCTCAGCAGCTATCGGGCGCTCGCCGCGGCGCTGCTGCTCATAAAGGACGAAGACTGGCGGCTGTCGATCATTGGTGACGGACCAGCAAGAGCGGAGGTTGAAGGCTGCTTTTCAGATTTTCCGTCAGCCCGGATATCGTTTCTCGGTCAATTGCAGCCGCAGCAGATTGCGGATCACCTGGCGCGCGCTTCCATCTACGTCTGGCCGGGGCATGGAGAGGCTTACGGCTTAGCCTATCTCGAGGCGCAGGCTGCGGGTGTGCCAGTCATCGCAGAAGAAACCGCTGGCGTGCCTGAAGTCGTATCTCACGGAGAGACCGGGCTGTTGACCAAATCTTCGGATCCTGAAGATTATGCAAATACCATTCGACTGCTCTTGAGGGATGACGATCTGCGTTCGAAACTGGCCGGAAACGCGCGGCACCGCGCCGAGCGTGTCCATTCCCTTGAGGCGGCTGCGGGCCGACTGGGTTCCATCCTTCGTTCCAATTTGAGGTAAGCATGTTCGATACTTTATGGCGCGATCGTCTGGATCAACTGGCTGCCGAAGGTCGCACGCTGACGCTGTGGCTGCGTGATGACGATGCTGTGGATGTTACGCCTGCTCTCGACCGGCTGCTGACGTTATGTGAACGCCATTCCGTTCCGCCAACGTTGGCGGTGATACCGGAAAAGACCGGGTTTCCGCTGGTTGAATATCTGGCGCGCTTCCCGACTGTTGAAGTTGCTGTGCATGGGTGGTCTCACCAGAGCTACTCGAAGCCGCCCGCAAAGAAGCAGGAACTCGGCAACGACCGCCCGCTTCCGGTGATCTTGAACGAGATTCAGGCTGGCCTTGGCAAACTGCAGGCTCTGCATGGCCAACGTTTTGTTCCCATGATGGTGCCGCCGTGGAACCGGATTTCCTCCGAGATCGCCGAGCAATTGCCAAAGCTCGGCTACAGGTCTCTGTCTGTTTTTGGGCGCGAGACATCATCCCCGCTGCCGCTCCTCAATACGCATGTAGACATCATGAACTGGCGTGGCGTACGGGGCGGGAAAGATGCCGAAACAGTATATGAGGAGTTAGTTTCCTATCTCGATCAGCCCGTTCCTGCCTTGGGCCTGCTTACTCATCATCTCGTTCATGACGAGGCCGCGTGGAACTTTCTGGAGAATTTCCTGCGCATGACCGCTCAGCACAAGGCGTGCCAATGGCGCCGTGCGTCTCAACTCATGGCCAGTTGATCTACCAGGATTTCCAACCAATCAGTAGACCATTTCCCGAGGCCTGCGCTTCTGACTGCGCTGCTTCAACCTCCTCAATCGGTGCACGGCGCTGAAGATTGGCAGCAACGAAAGCGGCATCGGGAACGGTGAATGTCGTTCGCCGAAACAGGAGCGTCATGATCAGCGGTCCGGTGGACCACCAGGCCGGACCATCCGGCAACCTGCGTGTAGCTTCCGGAATGATGTCGAGAAGGCGTGCAAAAACCGGGTGACGCGCAGGTGTTGCGATGAAGGAATTCGTCAGCAAGGCGCCTCCCAGTCCCGTGTCACGCGGCGTATCCTCCAACAGAGCTGACAATCCGATGAGGGGCAGGACATCCGAAAAGGTCAGGTCATCGCGTGCCGGATACCAGTCGCAATCCAGGTAAATCCCACCCTGCGCATGCAAGATGAAATAGCGCGCGACATCCACCGCACCCGGCAGGTCACCCGCCTCCATCATTTCGACGAAGGCGGGATGCCGAGGAACATTCAAGGCTTCCAGGTCCGCCTCTCGCCACAGCCGGTAGCGAAAGCCGTTCTGCTCGGCATGGCGTTTCCACTTCGCCGCCGAGGGCGGAACAGGCAATTGCCCAAGCCAGATCTGGTGGAGCATACGCGGGACAGGCTGGCGGTTGAGTTCGTTCATGTCCCGACGCTCCTCCAGACTGAAGTCCGTGAGCGGCAAGAGAAGCGATGGTGGAGGGACGAGCAGATACTGGAGGCCAGCTTTGGCAACGCTGTCCGAACGGAGTTTAGCGATTTTCAGAAGCGCGGACTGGACCTTGCGCGGCATGCCAAGGACGGTTTCGCTTCCCAGCCGCAAGGCGGGATCCGCCATCGAACGAACTGCAATCGAGGCAAGGATTGTTTCCGCAGCCTTCCACTCCCCGGCCGAAATGAGTTTTCGCGCCTCTTCCAGCCTTTCGCGCGCTTCCTTCTTCTGCAGTTCAGGCTTGGTCATGGTGACATTTGATCCATCGCAAAGGCGGCTGACGTTACGGGTGGCAAAATCGCAAGGCTCGCCAAACAATCTGAGGTCGCCGTCATCCTGCCGAAATCTTTCCGGTGCAAATGGCGCTTCAGGTCCGCGTTGTTGTAGGCTTGGAACATAGACATAGGCAATATGCTGCGATACGGTCCTAAAAAACAAAGGGAACCCGCCCTGATCGATAGACCGCACAGGGCTGCCGGGAAATACGTGAATGAATGAGCAGACCGACTTGCTCCGCATCGAAGGACTATCGGTGTCCTTCCCGCTATGGGGCGGCAGCATCCATGCGGTCAAAAATATCAGCATGCGTATCCGGCCCGGCAAGGTAACGGCGCTAGTTGGTGAGTCCGGCTCTGGAAAATCCGTGCTTGGTCGTGCCGTGATGGGCATCGAGACCCCCGCGGCGCAAACGAGTGGCCATATCTTTTTCAACGATCCTGATACTAAAGAGCGCATCGACCTGCTGGCACTGCCCAATGAGGGCCGCAAGATGCGGAACATCCGGGGCAATCGCATCGGAATGATCTTTCAGGAACCGATGACCTCGTTCTCGCCGATGCATACGGTCGGCAATCAGATCGAAGAGGTCCTGAAGATTCATACAGTGCTGTCGCCGAAGGAGCGACAGGAACGGTGCGAAGAAATGCTGTCGCTGGTCGGATTTTCCAATCCTGCCCGCGCCTTCAACATGTATCCGTTCGAGCTTTCCGGCGGCATGCGCCAGCGTGCCATGATTGCCATGGCGCTTGTGTGCGGACCTTCCCTGTTGATTGCCGACGAACCGACCACCGCTCTGGACGTGACGATCCAGGCGCAGATCCTCAAACTGCTGCGTGATCTTCAGTCGCGCCTCGGCATGGCCATGCTGCTGATCACGCATGATCTGGGTGTTGTGGCAAGCATGGCCGACGAAGTGGTTGTCGTCTATCGGGGCGAGGTCATGGAGGCGGGCCCCGTCGACGCAATCTTCCGCAATGCGCGCCATCCCTACACGAAAGGCTTGATGGCCGCGGTGCCAGACTTCGAAATGCCGCGAAGCGCGAGACTGAAGCCCTTGCGCGAAATCGAAGTCGATGCAGTGGGTCTCGTAGATCGGAAAAAACACGCCGAGGCCCATAGCGATGTGGTTTTGAGTGTTCGGAACGTCTCCAAATCATTCGTCACGAAGCGCGGCGGCGGCTTCGGTCTGGGCGCTTCGCCCTCGACGCTCGCTGTCAATGACGTAAGTTTCGATATCCGGCGCGGTGAAACCCTAGGCCTTGTAGGCGAGAGCGGTTGCGGCAAGACGACGCTCAGCAAGATCCTGATGCGAGGCGTCACAGCTGATGCAGGCGAAGTGCTGTTTCAAAGCGAGCGCGGCCCCATCGACGTTCTGAACGCACGTGGCGAAGATCTCAACCTGTTGCGCCAGCGAATTCAGATGGTCTTTCAGGATCCGATCTCTTCGCTTTCCCCGCGTATGACGGTCCGCAATATCGTCAGCGAGCCACTGGAAATCCATCAACGTGGTGATGCCAAGGCGCGTCTCGACGCCGTGAAGCGTCTGATCAGGGCGATTGGTCTGCCGGAAAACGCCATGGGTCGCTACCCGCACAGCTTCTCCGGTGGACAGCGCCAGAGAATAGGTATCGCACGCGCCCTGGCACTTGGGCCGGACCTGCTGATCTGTGACGAGCCAGTTTCTGCGCTCGACGTTTCCATTCAGGCCCAGATCCTCAACCTGATGAAGGATTTGAAGAAGGATCTCGGGCTGACCTACCTGTTCATTTCGCATAACCTTGCCGTGGTGAACTACATGGCAGACAGGGTCGCTGTCATGTATGCCGGACGCATCGTGGAAATTGCGCCTTGTGACGTAATCATGCGCAATCCCGTTCATCCCTATACCAAGAAGCTTCTCGCTGCAGTTCCGACGCCGAATCTGGACAGGCCTCTCGACTTTGCTGCAATCGGTCAACCAAGCGCCGAGGCCAGGAAGCAATGGGCACGCCAGTTTCAGGAAGATGCGCCGGGCGATCTCGCGCATGCTGATCTCGGTGAAGGGCATCTGGTGCTCGCGCGCCGCAATGTTGATGTGCGGGAGTTGCGCCCATGATCAGCCGTCGGCATACACTTGCTCTTCTTGCATCAACACTTGTCCCAAGTCGTGTCTTTGCAGCCTTCCAGGATTCTGAGTTCCTGAGATCTGGCGCAAACGGCACATCCTTGCCGCCGGTGGCGGAACGCTTGCCCAAATCTCCGCGCGTCGTGAAGCTTGCGGAATCCGGCAAACTGCCCGGGCGGCATGGTGGCACCGTTCGCATGATGATCGGCAGCCAGCGCGACATTCGCTATGCGCCGATTTTTTCCTATTCGCGGCTTGCAGGCTATGACGAGCATCTCGAACTGAAGCCGGACATCCTTGAAAGCTTCGAGATCAAGGAAGACCGGATTTTCACCTTCCGCCTGCGCGAGGGGCACAAGTGGTCGGATGGTAGTGACTTTACGTCCGACGATTTCCGCTACGTGTGGGACGACATGTTCCACAACAAGAAGCTCTACAAGGGCGGCGTACCCGCCAGCCTCAAGATCGGTGGCAAGCCGCCCAAGTTCGAGGCGCTGGACAGATTGACTGTCCGCTACAGCTGGGATGAGGCGAATCCGGACTTTATGGCGGATATCGCCTCGCCATCCCCGCTTCGCTTGATGCATCCGGCAAACTACCTCAAGCAGTTCCATGTGAGCTATCAGACAAAGGAAAAGCTCGAGGAACTGATCAAGCAGCAGGGTGTCGAGGACTGGGTAGCCTTGCACCAGAAAATGTCGCGCACCGTGCGGCCCGAAAATCCTGATCTGCCGACCCTTGATGCATGGCGACCGCGAACGGCGCCGCCAGCGGGGCGCTTTGTGTTTGAGCGAAATCCCTATTATCACCGCGTCGACGAGAACGGGCTTCAGCTCCCTTATATCGACCGGATATTCATGGATGTGAGCGCAGGCGACCTCGTCGCTGCCAAGACCGGAACCGGCGAAAGTGATCTGCAGGTCACAAACCTGGACTTCGCCGATTACACCTTCCTGAAGAATGCAGAGGAGCGCTATCCTCTGAACGTCGACCTTTGGAAGCGGATTCAAGGGTCGCGCGTAGTTTTCTTCCCAAACCTCAATTGCAAGGATGAAGTCTGGCGGAACCTGTGGCGGGATGTGCGTGTGCGACGCGCTCTTTCCCTGGCAATCAACCGGCGTGAGATCAACAAGGCTGCGTTCTTCGGCCTCGCGCGCGAGAGTTCCAATACGATCCTTCCCGAAAGTCCGCTATTCAAGCCGGAATATCGCGAAGCCTGGTCGGCATTCGATCCCTCGCTTGCCAATAAACTGCTCGACGACGCGGGTCTTAACAGGCGTGGCGATGAGGGTGAGCGGTTATTGCCGGACGGTCGCTCAGCCCGGATCATCATTGAAACAGCGGGCGAGAACACGGTTGAAGGTGATGTCCTGGAACTCGTTCGCGACCACTGGTCGGAGATCGGGATCAAGATCTTCGTTCGTGTCTCGCAGCGCGAACTGCTGCGACGTCGCGTCAAGGGTGGCGACACGATCATGACGGTCGCTCAAGGGCTCGACAACGGGGTCCCGACGGCGGACATGTCGCCGAAGGAACTGGCGCCAACGACCGACGACCAGATGCACTGGCCGCTTTGGGGCCTCTATCATCTCTCTGGCGGCAGCGATGGCAAACCTTCCGATCTGCCGGAGGCGATCGCCTTGTCGAAGCTCTTTGCCGCCTGGCGCAGTGCGTCAAGCCACGAGGAGCGTGAGCATATCTGGCACGAAATGCTGAGCATCTATACGGATCAGGTTTTCACCATCGGAACCGTCAATGCAACGCTTCAGCCTGTCGTTCATTCCAGCCGCATGAGAAACGTTCCCAAGGATGGACTCTACGGATTCGATCCCATGTCCTATCTGGGCGTCTACATGCCTGACACTTTCTGGTACGACCATGCGTGAGATGATCCGATACATCGCCTGGCGCTTCATGGTGATGATACCCACCCTTTTGCTTATCTCGATGCTGATCTTCACGATCATTGAGCTGCCTCCGGGTGACTTTTTCGAAAGCTATGTGGAAGAGTTGAAGGCGATCGGCGAGAAGGCCGATATGCAGGAAATCGAGGATCTGAAGGCGCGCTATGGCTTCGATCAACCAATGCCGATCCGCTATCTGAACTGGGTCGGCGGCATGCTTCATGGCGATTTCGGCTACTCCTTCGAGTACCGAATGCCGGTGTCGGATGTGGTGGGCGACCGCTTGTGGCTGACGATCCTCGTGTCCACCGTCACCATCATCCTCACCTGGCTGCTGGCCTTTCCCATCGGCATCTATTCGGCCACGCACCAGTACAGCTGGGGCGATTACGGACTGACCCTCTTCGGGCTGATCGGTCTCGCTGTTCCGAATTTCGTGCTCGCGCTCATTCTGATGTATCTGGCCAATATCTGGTTCGGCACGTCCATCGGTCACTTGATGGATCAGAAATATCTCTCCCAGCCCATGAGTTGGGAGAAGTTCAAATCCATCCTCGAGCATATCTGGATCCCGGTGATCATCATCGGAACGGCTGGAACGGCGGGCATGGTTCGCCGGGTACGCGCGAATCTTCTGGATGAGCTTCACAAGCAGTATGTGATGACGGCGCGCGCCAAAGGGCTTCATCCCTTCAAGGTGCTGATGAAGTACCCCTTCCGCATGTCGCTCAATTTCTTCATTTCCGACATCGGGTCGATCCTGCCTGCCGTCATTTCCGGCGCTGAAATAACGGCGGTGGTTCTTTCTCTGGAAACAACGGGACCGATGCTCATCCGGGCACTTCAGGCACAGGATATGTATCTCGCCGGTTCGTTCCTGATGTTCCTGGCCTTCTTGACAGTCGTTGGCGTGCTGGTTTCGGATATCGCACTGGCCATCCTTGATCCGCGTATCCGCTTGCGGGGAGGGAGCACGAAGTGATGACGAAGCCTGGCGCAGACGGGGACGTTCTGCCGCATTACGTGCGCGAAGCACCTTTCGATCCTTACGCGGATGATGCCGCATCGGGCAGTTCTACGCTGGATGAAGCGTCTCAGCTGAAACTGATGTGGTGGCGCTTTCGGCGTCACAAGCTCGCATTGTTTTCAGGCATCGCTCTGCTGATCATGTATTTCATGATCGTGATCGTGGAATTCCTCGCGCCCTACAAGGTGCATACTCGAAATATGGATCATATCTTTGCACCGCCCCAGGGCGTGCACTTGTTCCATGATGGCAAGTTTGTCGGCCCCTTCGTCTACGGGCAGAAGATGACGCTCGACATGACGACCCTCCGGCGGGTCTATTCCGACGATACGGGCGACGTGCAGAAGCTGCGCTTCTTCTGCCGTGGCGAGCCTTATCGTTTCTGGGGGCTGGTCGATGCGAACCTGCATCTGGTCTGCCCGGCCGAAAACGGACACTTCTTCCTGCTCGGGACGGACAGGCTGGGCCGGGATATCTTTTCGCGTATTCTCTACGGCGCGCGCATCTCGTTGACCATTGGTCTTCTGGGCGTTGCCACGAGCTTCGTTCTCGGCATCGTGATCGGCGGACTGGCTGGTTATTGGGGCGGCTGGTTTGATCTCGTGGTCCAGCGCATCATCGAGATGCTGCAATCGATCCCGACCATTCCGCTATGGCTCGCGCTGGCTGCAATCATGCCTGTGGATTGGAGTCCGCTCCTCGTCTATCTCGGAATTACCTTTATTCTCGGGCTGTTAGACTGGACCGGTCTTGCCCGTGCCGTACGTTCCAAGCTGCTTGCGCTTCGCGAAGAGGACTATGTCCTTGCCGCTCAGCTCATGGGAGCAAAAAGCCCGCGTATCATCGGGCGGCATCTTGTGCCCGGTTTCATGTCCCACCTCATCGCCAGTGCCACGCTCACAATTCCGAGCATGATCCTTGGCGAAACCACCCTCAGCTTCCTAGGTCTTGGGCTTCGGCCTCCGATCACCAGCTGGGGCGTGCTTCTGACGGAAGCCCGCTCCGTGAGTGTTCTTGCGCTTTACCCATGGCTCTTGTTACCAGTCATTCCGGTAATATTTGTCATCCTCGCCTTCAATTTCCTGGGCGACGGTCTTAGAGATGCAGCCGACCCGTATAAATGAGTTTGACCGGATTGCGCGGGTCGCGTTTTCCAGCCAATCGAATGTTCTAGGAGAAGACCAAGATCCATGTCGAAACGTCTTGGAAACGCTCGCATCCTTATGTACAGCCACGATACCTTCGGGCTTGGACACCTGCGGCGCTGTCGTACAATTGCCCACTCGCTGGTCGAGGATTATCGCGGGCTGAACGTGCTCATTATTTCCGGTGCGACAATCGCGGGCGCGTTCGATTATCGAGCGCGCGTTGATTTCGTGAAGATTCCGAGCGTCATCAAACTGCGCAACGGCGAATATACGTCCATGGACCAGCATATCGATCTTCATGAGACCATGAAGATGCGGCAATCCATCATCCGGCACACAGCCGAAACATTCGAGCCCGACATTTTCATCATCGACAAGGAGCCTCTTGGTCTGCGCAGCGAGGTGGAGGATACGCTGGTCTACCTCAAGACCAAGGGCACGACGCTTATTCTCGGACTTCGGGACGTGATGGACGCGCCGCACCTGCTGGAGGCAGAGTGGAAGCGAAACGATGTTCTGCGCAAGATCGGTGCTCTCTACGACGATGTCTGGATTTACGGGCCACCGGATTTCTATGATCCGCTGACCGGTATCGATGTGCCGCAGAGTGTGCGGTCCAAGATGAATTTCGTAGGTTTTCTGCAGCGTAACGCTTCCAAGGATGCAGCCCTGCCCAATCCGGAAAAAGGCGATTACCTGCTGGTGACGACAGGTGGCGGCGGTGACGGGGCGGACCTTGTTCGCGATGTGATCGCTGCCTATGAGGCCGATCCGACACTGACGCATAAGGCAGTCATCGTGCTGGGTCCCTACATGTCGGCAGACCTGCGAAGCAGGTTCAAGGAGGCGTGTGACGCGCATCCGCTTCTCGAGATCATCGAGTTCGACAACCGGATGGAAGATCGTATTGCCGGTGCAAAGGCCGTTCTCGCCATGGGCGGGTACAATACCTATTGCGAGATCTTGTCCTTTGATAAGCCCGCCCTGATCGTGCCAAGGACGCAGCCGCGTGAAGAGCAGCTGATACGTGCGACGCGTGCTTCCGAGCTCGGACTGGTCAGCATGCTTTCCGCCGAAGAGTCGGCCGATAGCTTGAAATTCGCCTCTGCCATCAAGGAGCTTTTAAAGCGCGATCCGCCATCCGTCAGCGCCCCTGGCATGCAGCTTGAAGGCTTGCCCAATATTTCGCGCATTGTTGCGGAGTGGTTCAAGCGTAAGGACGAAAACCACCTGCAGATCGTTCAGGGTTGAAAGCCGTGACCGAAAAGAAGAAAATTGTCGTGCTGCTGAAGGGTTATCCGCGTCTCTCGGAAACCTTTATCGCGCAGGAACTGCTCGGTCTGGAGCGTGCGGGCTATCCGCTGGAACTGGTGGCCATGCGCAGGCCGACCGACAAGAAGCGCCATCCGGTTCACGACGAGATCAACGCCAAGGTCTGGTATCTCCCGGAATATCTGCACGAAGAACCGCTTCGTGTTCTGAAGGCGCTGGTGCGAGTTTGCCGTGCCAAGGGCTTTGCCAGCGCACTGAAAGCCTTTTGGGCGGATGTGAAGCGGGATTTTTCGCGCAACCGTTTCCGGCGTTTCGGTCAAGCTGCGGTGCTTGTGGCAGAATGGCCGCGCGATGCAGCGTGGCTGCACGTGCATTTCATTCACACACCAGCCTCGGTCGCGCGCTATGCCAGCATGATCAGCGGTACGCCGTGGACAGTGTCGGCCCATGCCAAGGACATCTGGACATCGCAAGATTGGGAGCTTCAGGAAAAACTGGCGCATGCCGACTGGGCGGTAACGTGCACGAAGGTTGGTTTCGAACAGCTGACCCTTCTTTCGAGGGGACGAAACAATGTCCATCTGAGCTATCATGGGCTGGATCTTGATCGATTCCCGCATTTTCTGGGGTCAAGGCCTTCACGAACCGGTGCGGATGCGTTCGATCCTGTGCAGATCCTCAGCGTCGGGCGTGCTGTCAAGAAAAAGGGTTATGACGTTCTGCTGAAGGCGCTTGCCAAATTGCCGCCTGATCTGCACTGGCATTTCACCCATATCGGCGGTGGTGACGAGCTTTCGAAATTGAAAGCGCTTGCGGATGAACTGGGTCTCCAGAAGCGGTTGACGTGGAAAGGTGCGCTGGATCAACGGGATGTGCTGGAGCATTACCGGACCAGTGATCTATTTGCGCTTGCCTGCCGTGTCACGTCGGATGGTGACCGTGACGGCCTGCCGAACGTAATGGTTGAGGCAGCCAGCCAGGGTCTGCCCGTAGTATCCACAACAGTGTCGGGCATCGTCGAGTTGTTCGAGAACGAGACGAACAGTCTTCTCGTGGAATCCGAAGATATAGACCAACTGGCTGGCGCACTGGATCGGATGATTCGCGATCCGGCGCTCAGAGACCGGCTGTCGACGACTGCCGAAGCCAAAGTACGAAGCGAATTCGATTATCACAACAGCATTCGCGATCTCGATAGACTGTTCACGAAGAGCTGGTCCAAGATCCCATGACATCCGCTGTGCAAGCCTCCGATAGCCGAAAGCGCGTTTTCTTTTATGTGCAGCATCTTCTGGGCATCGGGCACCTTGTGCGTGCAAGCCGTATCGCGAAGGCGATGGCGCAGGCGGGCCTGGATGTCACCGTCGTCACTGGCGGCAGTATCATAGAGGGGTTTCCGGGGGAGGGCGTCCGTCACGTTCAGTTGCCGGTCATCCTGTCGTCGAACAGCAGCTTTTCGGGTCTGTCTGACGCGAGTGGCAATCCGGTGGATGAGCCGTTTATGCGTTTGCGCGTTGAGATGCTTCTCGCTGCCTTTCGCCAAGCAGATCCTGACGCCGTCATCATCGAGGCATTTCCATTCGGGCGTCGCCAGATGCGTTTCGAACTTCTGCCCCTGGTGGAGGCCATCCGGTCGCATCCGCGCAAGCCGCTGCTATTTAGCTCGGTGCGGGATATCCTGCAGGAAAATCGAAAGCCCGGCCGCGATGAAGAAACCGCGAGCCTGATTGAAGAGCATTTCGACGGGGTCCTGGTCCATGGCGACGAGAATTTTGTTCGTCTGGAAGACACATTTCCCCTCGCAAGGCGCGTAGCAGACAAGGTGTTCTATACGGGGCTGGTCGCGCCGGAACCGCCGCAGCCCAGCGAAGATCGTTTTGATGTCGTCGTCTCGGCGGGTGGCGGCGCGGTCGGTGCGCAATTGATCGAAGCCGCGATTGCAGCTCGCGTCGAGCTCTCCGACACACGTCGGTGGTGCATCATAACGGGCCCGAATATGCCGCAGGCGGATTTCGAACGGATTGAGCGCGAGACGCCTGCAAGCGTGAGCCTGTTTCGCTTCCGCAAGGATTTTCCGAACCTGCTGATGAATGCTCAGTTGTCCATTTCGCAAGCAGGGTACAATACCGTTTGTGACCTGTTGCGGGCGAGCTGCGATAACGTGCTGATCCCCTTTGCGTCAGGTGGAGAGACGGAACAAAGCGTTCGGGCCGAGAAGCTGGAAGCGCTCGGTTTTGCGACTGTCGTGTCAGAGGCAAGGTTGAATGGCGCGACCCTCGCGGCGGCTATCTCAGCCGCAGATTGCTCGCCGCAGCGAATGAAGCCCGCACTATCACTGGATGGTGCAGCGAACACGGCATCCAGAATTATGGAAAAATTGAAAATCTGAGCTGCCGTTCGTCGCAGCCTTAAGACAACACAGGATCATAAATTTGTCCTGATGCCTTGCTTCTTGATGGCTAAACATCAGACTGGAGACGCGGTCTACCGAATCGAAATCTGCCGCTGTCGTTTTGAAAGCTTTCTCCCATGACACCGAACGATCAGTCTGATCTTTTCAATCTTGCTCCCATTGCAATGTGGATGGAAGATTTTAGCGACGTACAGCGTCAGTTGCAGGCGTGGAGAGCGGCTGGCATCAACGATATTCGTTCCTACTTGAGGGCTGACCTCTCACGCGTTGCGGCCTGCGCCAGTCTGATCCGGGTCATGGCCGTCAATCGCAAGACGCTGGAGCTCTTCGGCGCGACCGACCAGGCCCATCTGGTTGAGAGTCTTGGGCAGATATTTCGCGGCGAAATGCTGGAGAGCCATATCAATGAGCTCTCAGCCCTTTTCGAGGGGCAAACGGAGTTCGCAGGGTCGGCGGTGAACTATACGATTTCTGGCCAGAGGCTCGATATCCAATTGCGTGGTATCGTGATGCCTGGATACGAGAATACGCTGGAGCGGATCCTGCTGACAACGGAAGATGTGACCGAAAGAGAAACGGCACGCCGCAGGGAGGCAGAAAACCGTCAATATGCGGAAGGTATCTTCCAGCATTCGCCGGTATCGCTCTGGGTGGAAGATTTCAGCCGCATCAAACATATGCTGGAGGATCTGCGCGATCGCGGCATCAGCGATTTCCGTGTCTTTACGGATGTGCACCCGGAATTCATTCGCCAGTGCATGAGTGAGATCCGTGTGATCGACGTCAACCAGGCGACGCTTGATCTCTTCTGTGCGCCTGACCGCAACACACTTCTGCATCGTCAGGGTGAAATCTTTCGCGATGAAATGGAGAAGCACTTCAAGGAGCAGTTGATCGAGCTATGGAACGGCAATCTCTTCCATCAGCGCGAGGTGGTCAACTACGCGCTGGATGGGGCTGAAAAGCACGTTCTGCTGCAATTCTCCGTGCTTCCCGGTCACGAGGACGATTGGGCTCAGGTGCAGGTGGCGCTGACCGATATCACGGCGCGCAAAAAGGCCGAAGCCTATCTCGAATATCTCGGCAAGCATGATGTCCTGACCAAGCTTCACAATCGGGCTTTCTACATCGACGAACTGAACAGATTGGAACGCAAGCCGTTGCGCCCGGTCTCTGTGCTCATTCTGGACCTGAATGGCCTCAAGGAAACGAATGACACGATGGGCCACGACGCCGGGGACGCTCTGCTGCGCCGTCTCGGTGAGGTGGTGACCGGCGCCGTCTCCCGCCCCAATCACGCCGCCCGTATCGGTGGGGATGAGTTTGCGATCCTCATGCCCGGTGCAGACAAGGTCGCGGCGGCGGCCATGGCAGACACCGTGAATGAGCTTCTGAAGATCAACAATCAGTTCTATTCGAACACGCCTCTCAGCATATCGATTGGCGTTGCCACGAGTGACGAAGGCGAAAAGATCGAGTCCGTGGTGCGGCGTGCAGATGCCTTGATGTATGAAAACAAGCGCGAGCAGCAAGCATTCCGCCCCATGATCCGCGCCAAACGTTGAATATGCTCTCCGCTCACAGCGGAACTTCGCGCCCAAAAGTTGAAATAGCCGCTTTAAGACCCTGACAGGATTGTTGATTTCCGTGGCTCGCGACGTTTTCAACAAAAATTGCACAGCTTTGCAATCTTTCACTTCTCCTTCTGGCTCTGACATTCTAAAACAGTAATCTTGGAGGCTGGGGAGGTCCGCCACCAACGAATGTGGCCCATCAAGATTTGAATGCCACGCCATGAAAAATGTCAGGGAGGAATGAATGTCCTATCGCACGTTCTATGCAGGCGCCGTCGCAGCAGGTGCAATTTTGGCAGCGACGCAAAGCTTTGCAGCCACCGAATTGCAGTGGTGGCACGCCATGTCGGGCGCCAACAACGAAGTTGTGGAGCAACTCGCCAAGGAATTCAATGAAAGCCAGACCGAGTACAAGATCGTACCAGTATTCAAGGGCACCTATCCGGAAGCATTGAATGCCGGCATCGCCGCATTCCGCGCCAAGCAGGCTCCCGCAATCCTTCAGGTCTTTGATGCAGGCAGCGGCGTCATGATGGGTGCCGAAGGTGCCGTCATGCCGGTTGCCGATGTCCTCAAGAAGGGCGGCTTCACGTTCGACAAGTCGAAGTATCTTTCTGGTATCGTAGCCTACTATTCGAAGCCGGACGGCACCATGCTGTCCTTCCCCTACAACTCTTCGTCGCCGATCCTTTACTACAACAAGGACACCTTCAAGAAGGCGGGCTTGAACCCGGATGCTGCGCCGAAGACCTGGCCAGAAATTTTTGAAGCCGCCAAGAAGATCAAGTCCAGCGGCGCTAGCCCTTGCGGCATGACATCCACCTGGTTGACCTGGATCCAGACCGAAAACCTGGCGGCCTGGAACAACGTCTCCTACGGAACGAATGAGAACGGCCTCGGTGGCACGGATGTGCAGCTTAAGGTCAACTCCCCGCTTTTCGTGGAGCATTTCGGCAAGCTGGCTGAACTCGCAAAGGACGGCACCTTCCGTTACGGCGGTCGTACATCCGAAGCCAAGCAGCTTTTCACCTCTGGTGAATGCGGCATCATGACCGAGTCTTCCGGCGGTCTGGGCGACATCATCAAGTCCGGCATGAACTACGGCATCGGTCAGTTGCCCTACTATCCGGGCGAAGGCCGTCCGCAGAACACGATCCCAGGCGGCGCCAGCCTCTGGGTCTTCGGCGGCAAGAGCGATGCCGAATACAAGGGCATTGCCCAGTTCTTCAACTTCCTGTCCCAGACCCCGATCCAGTCTCGTCTGCACCAGGTGTCCGGTTATCTGCCGGTAACGATGGCTGCTTATGAGGACACCAAGAAGTCTGGCTTCTACGAGAAGAACCCGGCCCGCGAAACGCCGATCCTTCAGATGATGGGCAAGGCTCCGACGGAAAACTCCAAGGGCGTGCGTCTCGTAAACCTCCCGCAGGTGCGTGACATCATGAACGAAGAATATGAAGCTCTGCTCGCAGGCAAGCAGGACGCGAAGGCAACGATGGACAAGATCGTTGAACGCGGCAACGCTGCCATCAAGCAGGCTCGTCGCTAACTTCTCCAAAAGGCGCCCGCGACATGGATTTGTCGCGGGCTGCCTTTGCCGGGACAGGCGGGCCTCGATATGCCTGTCGTTCCCTGATTTCAAATCGCGTGGATTGACCCGAAGGCACATCTGCTTCCGGGCTCGCGCATTCACAGGACAGCCGCCGTGCAACGCGTCGTTTTTCCCAACAAGGTGCTGCCATATCTGCTGGTCGCACCGCAGATCATATTGACAGTGATCTTCTTTTTCTGGCCTGCCAGTCAGGCGCTTTATCAATCGATGCAAAGGGAAGATCCCTTTGGTCTTGCAAGCGGCTTTGTTGGACTGGACAATTTCCGGTACGTCCTGTCGGATGAGAATTATATTCATTCTCTGCAGGTAACCGTTGTGTTCAGCGCCGCCACGGCAATTCTTGCTATGGTGGTCGCGCTTGCGCTGGCAACAGCAGCCGATCGCGTCACGAAAGGCCAGGGCTTCTATCGCACGCTTCTGATCTGGCCTTATGCCGTAGCGCCCGCCATTGCCGGCATGTTGTGGTTGTTCATGTTCAACCCCGCCATGGGTACATTCGCCTATATCCTGCGCCGTAACGGCATTGCATGGGATCCGCTTTTGAATGGCGATCAGGCAATGGTTCTGGTGGTCGTCGCGGCGGCCTGGAAGCAGATCAGTTACAACTTCCTGTTCTTTGTTGCGGGCCTGCAGGCTATTCCGAAGTCTCTTATCGAGGCTGCAGCCATTGATGGTGCGCGCGGATCGCGGCGCTTCTGGACCATCGTGTTCCCGTTGCTGGCGCCGACGACGTTCTTCCTGCTGGTGGTGAATACCGTTTATGCCTTCTTCGATACGTTCGGCATCATTCATGCTGTCACGCATGGTGGCCCGGCAAAGGCCACGGAGACCCTGGTTTACAAGGTCTATAATGACGGGTTCGTAAACCTCGACCTCGGCTCCTCCGCAGCCCAGTCGGTCATCCTGATGATCATCGTCATTGCCCTGACTGCATTCCAGTTCCGCTTCGTCGAGAAGCGCGTGCATTATTCGTGAGGCCGAGATGATCGAAAGACGACCTATCGCAAACCTCTTCGGCCATCTGATGCTGATCATCGGCATCATTATCGTGGCCTTCCCGATCTATTACACCTTCGTTGCCTCGTCGATGACGTCGGCAGAGATCCTCAGGCCGCCGATTTCGCTTCTGCCCGGCGACCACCTTGTGGAAAATTACACCAGCGCCATGACAGGCGGTGTTGAGCGTGTTGCTGGCGTCAGCCTCGAGCGCATGCTGTTCAACACGCTTGTGGTGGCTCTCGCCATTGCCATCGGCAAGATCATCATCTCGTTCATTTCGGCCTATGCGATCGTGTTCTTCAAGTTCCCGTTCCGCATGGTCTTCTTCTGGATGATCTTCGTGACGCTGATGCTGCCCGTCGAGGTTCGCATCCTGCCGACCTACAAGGTCATTGTCGATCTGGGGCTGATCGATACTTACATGGGGCTGACGCTTCCCTTGATGGCATCGGCCACCGCCACTTTCCTGTTCCGCCAGTTCTTCCTGACGATTCCTGGCGAACTGGTCGAAGCCGCTCGTATCGACAATGCAGGCCCCTTCCGCTTCATGAAGGATATCCTGCTGCCCCTGTCGCGTACCAACATCGCGGCGCTCTTCGTTATCCTCTTCATCTACGGCTGGACACAATATCTGTGGCCGCTTCTCGTAACCAATGATGCACGCATGTCGACCATCGTCATTGGTCTGCGCAAGATGGTGGATTTCGCAGACGCAGCAACCCCGTGGAACTATGTCATGGTCACGGCGATCCTTGCTATCATCCCGCCCATTCTGGTGGTGGTTCTGATGCAGCGCTGGTTCGTCAAGGGCCTTGTGGAGACTGAAAAGTAATGGCCAAGATTACCCTGAATAACGTACGCAAGACCTATGCGGGCGCGGTAGAAACCATCAAGGGCGTGTCGCTCGACATTGCAGATGGCGAATTGCTCGTGCTGGTCGGCCCCTCCGGCTGCGGCAAGTCCACGCTTCTGCGCATGATTGCCGGTCTGGAAGGTATCTCGTCGGGCGAGATCACCATCGGGAACCGCGTGGTCAACGACCTGGAGCCGTCGGAGCGCGATATCGCCATGGTTTTCCAGAACTATGCGCTCTATCCGCACATGACGGTGCGCCAGAATCTGGCCTACGGCCTGAAGAACCGCAACACTCCAGCAGATGTCATCGATCAGCGGATCAAGAAGGCTGCTGCGACGCTGGAAATCGAGCAGTATCTGGAGCGCAAGCCACGCCAGCTCTCCGGTGGTCAGCGTCAGCGTGTCGCCATGGGTCGCGCGATCGTTCGCGAACCATCAGCGTTTCTGTTCGATGAGCCGTTGTCGAACCTCGATGCCAAACTGCGCGTTCAGATGCGTGTCGAGATCAAGCGTCTTCAGCGCGCACTGGGAACGACGAGCGTCTATGTCACGCACGACCAGATGGAGGCCATGACCCTGGCCGACCGGCTGGTTGTTCTTAACGGTGGCAAGATCGAGCAGGTCGGAACCCCGATCGAACTCTATGAGCGACCAGCTACCACCTTTGTGGCAACCTTCATCGGCTCTCCTTCCATGAACCTCATTGATGTTGCTCGCGGCGGTTTTGCGCTGGGCCAAATCAGTGCCGGGAAGGCCGCGACGATTGGCGTTCGTCCCGAGGATCTGAAACTGCAGGATGGCTCTGTTGCCAATGCCGCCTTCAGCGCCGATGTGACCGTCGGTGCAGTGGAGCTGGTTGGAGCAGAAAGCTATGTCTACGGCACCCTGCCGTCCGGTGCGGATATCACATTCCGTGTTTCTGGCCGTTCGCGGATCGAAACGGGTGATAAGCTGTCGGTCGCAGCGTCTGCGGCAGATCTCCACTACTTCGACGCAAATGGTGTTCGCATAGACTGAAATGTACCAGCCGTCGCTCGCGTGGTCTCCTGAGGTCGCGCGAGCAGCATCTTTCCGCGCAGATGGTGATAGTCTGTTCATCGTGCGAATCGTCAGGACCAAAGTGCGCCCGGCGCTAACGTAACATTCAGAGTTTTGGCTGAATCCTGAGATACTGTTCGCTCGATTCCGATTTGCGAGTCAGAGAAAGAGACGAGAAATGGGCTCGACAGCCGTCATGATAAACCTGTTTGGAGCAGTTGCATTGCTGCTCTTCGGTCTCGCACAGGTGAAGGATGGCGTCTCCAGAGCCTTCGGCGGAAAACTGCGGACCGGCCTCGCATCCGGCACAAAAAACGGTTTTCGATCCTTTTTTTCCGGCTTCTTTGCCACTATTGCCCTGCAAAGTTCTACCGCGACGGCGCTGATGACAGCCTCCTTTGTCGAAAAGGATCTGATCAAGCCACGCATGGCGCAAATCGTCCTTCTCGGCGCAAATGTCGGGACCGCGATCACCGCCTGGATTGTAGGGTTTGGCATCGGCTGGCTTTCCCCCCTCCTGATCTTTATCGGGATCGTCGTCTATCGCGGGCGCTCGACCAGCCGCCAAGGGCTTGGCAGCGCCCTTATCGGTATCGGCTTGATGCTGTTGTCTCTGCATCTGATGAGCGCTGCAACCGAACCGCTGCGGCATTCGGAGGCGCTGGTGGCATTCATCGGCCTTCTGGATAATGCCTGGATCGTGGCGTTTGCTCTCGCCGCCTTTATCGCCTTCGTATCGTCCTCCAGTCTGGCGGCTGTCATCCTGATCCTGTCGATGGCAGCGTCTGGAACAGTACCAACCGGACTGGTTGTCGTCATGGTACTGGGTTCGAATTTTGGCGGCGCCATTCCACCGTTTATCGCTTCGCTTGGAGGAGCAGCACCCGCGCGACGCGTCACGCTCGGCAATCTGGTGGTCCGCGGTGTTGGATGCGCGGTTGCACTTCCACTTGCAGGCTACGGCGGTTCTCTGTTGGAAACACTCCCAACGCCCCATTCAATGCTGGCGGTTGATGCGCATCTCGCCTTCAATCTTGTGCTGGCAGCGCTCGCCTGGCCGTTTTCCTCGCTGCTGTCTAACGCTATGGCGAAGTTCATTCCGCAGGAGGTCGAGAACGACACGCAACCCCGTTTCCTCGACAAGGCAGAGCTATCGACACCCGTTGTCGCGCTGGCAAGTGCCACGCGTGAAGTGCTTGGGGTTGGCGACCTGATCGAACGGATGCTGATCAAGACATCCGACGCATTCACTCGCGGCGACTTCTCGCAACTCGCAGACGTGGGGCCACTGGAAAAGCGCGTCGATAATCTTCAGCAGGAAGTGAAGGTCTATCTCTCCAAACTGGGCCGCGTTGGACTGGATGAGGAAAACAGCCGACGCTCGATCCACATCATCGACTATGCCATCAATCTCGAGCATATCGGCGACATCATCGAAAAGGGGCTCGTTCCGCAGATCAGCAAGAAGATCTCGCTTGGTTTGAAGTTTTCGGAGGATGGTTATGCCGAGCTGACCAAGCTCATGAACCTTACCTTGGACAACCTGCGCGTTGCGCAGACCATTTTCGTTACCCGAGATTTTGCGCTTGCCAAGCGGATGATGGAAATCAAGGTCGAAGTTCGCCGGATGGAAAAGCAGTCCGCCGAGCAGCATTTGAAGCGATTGCAGGAAGGCAATACCGAGAGCCTCCAGACCAGCTCGCTGCACCTTGATCTGCTACGCGACCTCAAGCGCATCAATGCGCACATCGTTTCCGTGGCGCATCCCATCCTAGATGAAAGTGGTCTCCTGGTTGAAAGTCGCTTGAAAGCGGCGGAATAAAAATAATTTCATTATTGAGAGCGTGATACCAGCGAATTTACTTGCGCTTGATCGCCTATTTTCACTTGTAAGGCTTGATAATCCGGCTAAAACTCTACGCCATTGCTTCATTTGCATGCCTGGGGAGGATTAAGCCATGTCACGCAATGAAAATGTTTTTATTGCTTTAGAAGGCTGTCAAACCGTTGCGTTACAGGAAGCGATCGATAAGGCCGCGCGAGATAGAGTGAGGCTGGTACTTGCGCCCGGTCTCTACATATCAGGGGGGCTGCGGCTACGAAGCGGTCTCGATCTGCACCTGTCCGAAGGTGCAGTGCTCCAGTTTCTGTCCGATTATGCGGCTTATGCCGACAACACGATTGATGTCATTGCCGAAGACTCCAACACAGCGATGATTCTCGCGCAGGATGCCGCCGATGTGCGCATTTCGGGCAAGGGCGTCATCAAGGCGCCTGGACCGGATTACGTTGTCGGTCGGCTGGACGACATGGGCACGCATATTCCGGCGGCGCACCGGCCAAGGGTCCTCGTCTTCGATCGTTGCCGGAATGTGTCTCTCTCCGACTTCTCGGTCCGAAGCTCTCCGATGTGGACGATCCACCTGATCTCGACCCATGATGTGACGATCAGCGGCGTCAAAGTGGATAATGACAGAGAGATGCCAAATACGGACGGCATGGTGATCGACTCCTGCGAACGCGTTTCCATCCGTGACTGCGATATCGCGACTGCCGACGACGGCGTCGTCCTGAAGACGAGCAGGGGATCGGATGGCAAAGCCGTCGGTGCCTGCCGGGATATCACGGTTCGCGATAGCAGGATCGAAAGCCGAAGCTGTGCCTTGAAAATCGGCACCGAAAGCTACGGCGATTTCGAAAACATCCTGTTCGAGGATTGCGAGATCGTTCGCTCAAATCGCGCGCTCGGCATCTTTTCGCGAGACGGTGGCCGAGTGCGCAATATCGTTCATCGCAATATTCGCCTTGAGGCCAGCGAGACGCCGGACGGTTTCTGGGGGTCGGGCGAAGCGATCACCATCAATGTCGTGGACCGGCGGCCGGGCACGCCCGCAGGCTCTGTCGAGGATATCATCTTCGAAAACATCACCGGCACGATGGAGGGCGCGATCAACATTGTTGCTGACAGCGCGTCCGGCATTCGCAACGTGTCCTTCCGGAAACTGGCGATTGACCAGCGGGATGGCCGCTTCCGTGGGCAACGGTATGACATGCGCCCGACGCATTTCGATCTGGCCCCTTCGCCAGATGCTGCAGGTCGCGCCAATGCCTTCGTCAAGGACGAGAACGGGCAGGTGATCGGTCTTGTGCCTTATCCCGGAGGCATGCCTGCTTTCTTCGCATCGAACGTGGTCGGGCTTCAGCTTTCCGACGTCGAATTCCGGCGCCCATCGCCGCTTCCGTCTGGTTGGGGCGCAGAGGCTATCGTCGTGCGCGAGCGCGAAGCTGCAGTGTGGTCGTGAAAGCTACCGCTAGCGCTTACGACACAGACATATCTGCGCTCCTGACCTCACACTGGAATGACCTCATGAAACGCCTGAAGAAGCTTGATAACCTGCTGGCGCGCCTGCGTGAGCGCATCTTTACTCCTTTGGGCATCAATGTCCCGCTGGCTTACGCGCCCGGTTCCGCGGCCAATCGCCCTGCCATGGTGGCGAGCGATCGTGCTGGATGGACGGCCGTGTCCCGGGATCTCATCTGGGGTGAACCGGATGGCTATTACTGGTTCGGTGGCAAGATCATGCTTCCGCCCGAAGCCGAAGGAAAACGCATCGTTGTCAGCGTAGAGGCGGCGTTTGGCAGCGTGATGGGCAGAAGCGATCCGCAATGTCTCGTGCGGGTCAATGGCGCCATACGCCAAGGAGTGGACGGAAATCACCGCGAGTTTCTGCTGACCGCTGAGGGCAAAAGAGGCGAGGCCTTCGATATCCTCATTGAAGCTGGAACGATCGAAGACCGCAGGCAGCTAGGGTTCGCCTGCGCGCTCTATACGCATGATCTTGAAGTCGATGATCTCTACTATGATCTGCGCGCACCCCTCGATGTTGCACGCCTTCTGGCCGAAGACGATCCGCGCCGTCATTTCATCATGAACCATGTGGAGAAAGCCCTGGATCTGGTCGATCTCCGCCCAGGCGATAACGCGCGCTTTCTCCGTTCTGTTGCTGCGGCACGACTTGCTGCCCAACCCATTTATGAGACGCTGGATTTCGAGGCGAAGCCGACCATCACCGTCACCGGACATACCCATATCGATGTTGCGTGGCTCTGGCGGGTACGGGAAACGCGCCAGAAGATGGCTCGCTCCATGGCGACGGCGCTGGCGCTGATGCAGGACTTTCCAGACTACCGCTTCATGTATAACCAATGCGTGCTTCTGGACTATCTGTCACAGGACTATCCTGAACTGTTCCAGCGGATCGAGGCTGAAGTAAAGACGGGCCGTTTTGAGATCGAAGGCGCGCTGTGGCTGGAGCCCGATGTCAACATTGCCGGTGGCGAAGCCCTGGTTCGCCATATCCTGTATGGTGTCGAGTATCATGAAAAGACCTTTGGCATCCGCCCACGCATGGTTTGGTTGCCAGATACGTTCGGCTATTCCGCTTCCCTGCCTCAATTGATGGAGAAGTCGGGCCTCGACAGTTTCGTCACACACAAGTTGTCCTGGAACGATACCAACCGGATGCCGGATGAGACCCTGTTCTGGCAGGGTATCGATGGCACGAAAGTGCCCGCCTATTTCCTGACAACGCAGCCTTACGACTCAAGAAGCATCGGCACGACCTACTGCCCGGATCTGAAACCCAGCCACGTCATGGGCACCTGGCGCAGGCACGGCCAGCAAGAGTTGAACACAGAACTTTTCCTGGTCTATGGCCACGGTGACGGCGGTGGTGGCCCAACGCGGGAAATGCTGCAGAACATTCGGCGCATGGAACGCGGCATTCCTGGCTGCCCGAAAGTTGAACACGCCCCGATGCGACCCTTCTTCGAGCGGTTGATCGAGCGGATGAAGGCAAACCCCGAGAATTATCCAGTATGGGTCGGCGAGCTTTATGCGGAGTTCCATCGTGGAACGCTGACATCGGTTGCCAAGAACAAGCGCAACAACCGTCTGGCGGAAATCGCCTTGCGCGAGATCGAAATGCTGGCTGTTCTCGCACAGCGGCAAGCGGGTCATGCCTACCCCTCGAGGCAAATTCGCGCGCTTTGGGATATTGTGATGCTGAACCAGTTTCACGATATCCTGCCGGGTTCCTCCATCGGCCCGGTCTATGATGACAGTGACCGCGACTATGCAGAGTTTTTTGAAACGGCTGCACGGCTGACTGCCGAACTGCTCGATGTCTTGCGGGCACGTGAGGGGCTCTCCGTGTTGAACACGCTGCCTCGCACGCGCAGTGGTCTTGCCTTTACCACGCAGGACATTGGCTCTGCCTCTCGGCAGGTCATACATCGCGCGGATGGCGCAGCAGAGTTCGCCATTCCAGTCAGCAACGCGGCGGCGCTCGGCTTCAGTTCTGTTCAAGCATCGCCGGAACAGGGCCCGGCGCCCGTTGTGACGCTGTCTTCGCTCGAAAACCCGAACCTTGTCGTGCGCTTCAATGACACGGGCGGTATTACCTCGATTTTCGACCGTCTCGCAGATCGGGAATTGCTACCGTCAGGAGCGATTGCGAACCAGCTCCAGATCTTCCGTGACATGCCCGTGCAGTTCGATGCCTGGGATATCGATGCCGATTTCGAGGATCAGCCCTATGAGCTGGGCGCTCCGGTTGATTACCGGATTGTGGAGCAGGGGCCTCTGCGCTCGGCCCTCCGTTTCGAGTGGGCTTATGAAAACTCGCGTATTGTACAGATCGTTTCTCTTGAAGCGGACTCGCGGCAAGTGGAGTTCGATACCTATATCGACTGGCATGAGCACAATACGCTGCTGAAGACTGGCTTCCCGCTGGCGCTCAACTCTGCATCGGTCGAGGCTGAGATCCAGTTTGGCCATGTCAGCCGCGCAAGCCATCGCAACACCTCATGGGATCGAGCACGGTTCGAATGTTCCATGCAGCGCTGGGTATCCATGCAGGAACCGGGCTTTGGTGCGGCTTTGCTGAATGACAGCAAATATGGCTACGACGCCAAGGGCAATATGCTGAGACTGACGTTGCTGCGTTCGCCGACCTATCCATGGGAGCAGGCAGATCAGGGCCAACATCGCTTCCGCTATGCATTGATGTTGCATGATGGCAATCTCGTCGCAGTCCATGAAGCAGCCGAGGAATTCAACAATCCACTCCGCATCGTATCCGGTCACTTTGCGGCTGCGCTGCCCTTCGAGGTTGAAGGAGAAGGCGTCGCAGTCGAAGCGGTCAAACGGGCGGAAGGCGATGATGCCCTCATCGTTCGCCTGTGGGAGACGGGAGCACGACAGAGAACAATTGCGCTTCGGCTTCATAGCGCCATCGCAACAATCGAGACCGTGGATCTCCTCGAACGCGACCCGCAGCCATTGCAGATCTCCCCGGATGGTCATGTGGCGCTGACTCTGAAACCATTTGAAATCGTGACACTGAAATTGACAGGAACTGGCAAGTCATGAACGCGCCCTATCATCAGATCGATGTAACGATCGACACATTTCCGGAAGGCGAAAAATCCTTTGTCGAAATTCCCTTCTCGGTTGGTCCCGATGTAGACCGCATTGAAGTCAGCTATCACTATCCCTTCGGCGGCGGTGGCAGCGTGATCGATCTCGGCGTTGCGCGAAACGGCCGCATGCGTGGATGGACCGGCTCAGAACGCGGCCACATCACGGTTGAAGAAGATCGCGCGACCCCGGGCTATGATGCAGGGCCGCTGCCTGGCTCGTGGCATGTGGTGCTCGGGATCGTGAAAATCGGGCCGAACTGCAAGGTTGATGTCCAGATCCGCTTGATCAACAAACAGAAGCAGTGGCTGGTCGGCGAACTGCACAGTCATTCGGAACACTCGGATGGCGGTGTCACGGTTCTGGATGCAATCTACCGCGCACGCGCCGCGCGTCTGAATTTCGTATCCATTACCGACCACAACACCATTTCGCAGAATTTCATTCGCCCGGACGATCCCGACATTTTGGTCATCCCCGCGATAGAACTGACCTCCTTCTATGGCCACACGAACTTTCATGGCGTGGCAAAACCCGTCGAGGACTGGCGCTGCCGCTCGCCGAAAGATGTTGCCGACAAGATGCTGGAGGCGAAGGCAAACGGGGCAACGATTGTCATCAACCACCCATTTCAGAATTCCGATGGTGGGCGTTGGCAATCAGGTTTCGATGTGTGCTTCGATGCCTACGAAATCTGGAACGGCAACTGGTCCGTGATGAACGAGCAGGGGCTCGCATTCTGGCAGGAATTGCTGGTGCAGGGCCGTCGGATCCCGGCGACGGGTGGCAGCGATTTCCATCTCAAGAACCGTCGTCGTCATGGACGGCCCGCAAACCGGCTTCTGTCGAAAGGCCATTCTATTGCGGCGATCCTCGAGGCGGTTCGGGCGGGTCGCAATGTCGTATGTCATTCGCCGGACGAAGCGATGGCAAAGCCATTTGGCGAAACTACTCCCGATTTTGGTTCGCAGGTGTCTGTTGGCACAAGTGTTCCGGTCGAATTCAGTGGCCTGAGTGTAGGAGACGAGGTTCGGGTGATTACCGAGAAGGGGCAGATTGGTGTACAACACGCCGATGCCGCAAGCTTTGTGCTGGACCACCGCTTCGAGGGACAGTTCGTTCGCTTCGAAGTGTGGCATGGCAAGGAACCCAAGCTGTTCACCAATCCATTTTACGCCGAATAGGGGATAGAATTTGGACCGTCGCACAGAGCGCAAGATCGGCATCAAGGATGTATCCAAGGAGGCGGGCGTTGCGCTCAGCACGGTGTCGCACGTGCTGAATGGAACGGCGCCGATTTCCGCCGAGGTTCGGATCAAGGTTCTGGAGGCGGCTCGGCGGCTGGGTTATCTCGCCAAGCGGCAGCAGAAAGGCGCAATCGCCTCCCTCAGCACGATCTACCTTGCCGTGCCGCCCGGCAATCTGCCGCATAACGACATCAACCTGGTTTCGTGGACGCTGCTGACTGCACTCTCCCGCGAATGCGAGCGGCGCGGTATCAAGATCGTGGCGCACAACGGTTCACCTGAGTTGAACGCGGCAGAGATTCTTGCGGGCGCCAAGGCGGTCAACGCAGAAGGGATCATCCTCGTCTACGATGATAATCCGAAACTTCTACGGCCGCTCGCGGCTTCGAACTACGCCATTGTCTTACTCAATGGCGAAGACCCGACCATGTCGGTAGATACGGTTGCGCCCGCGAACCGCTATGCAGCACGGCTTGCTACGCAGTGGCTTCTTTCGCGCGGCCACCGGCGCATTCTTCATCTGACATGGCGCGGACGCAGTACCATCATGCGGCGCCTCGACGGTTTCCATGATGCCTATATGGAACAGAATCTTCCTCTGGATCTTGGTCGCACGATTTATGCGGATGGCTATGAACCGGATCATGCGCGGGAGGCGTTGAGGTCGTTCATCTCTCGCCACGGCGGCCTGGATGGCCACACGGCAGTCTTTTGTGCCGCAGATAACCTTGCGATCGGGGCGTTGAGCGAGTTGCAGGCGCAAGGTTTCCAGATTCCCGGTGACATCGCGGTCGTCGGATTTGACGGCGTCGCCCCAGGCGACCTGACCGTTCCGTCTCTGACCACAGTCCGGGTTCCGCTCGACTCGCTCGCTGTGGCCACACTGAAGGCGTTGGAGCAGAGGCTTTCAATCAGCGGACACGATCACCCGACCCAACGCATTGAATTGGGTTGCCGTCTCATCGAGCGGGATAGCGCGGCATCCAACCTCCTTCGCTGATGCGAAAAATGAAAATATTTTTGTCCTTGATTTTCACACTCCGATGAAAGATCGTCCGTTTCAGGGCGATTTAATGGGAAATATAGTGGTTATCGCCGAAATTTTTCCATCTGGGAGGACGGGCATGCGCAATAATAGAAAAATTTTCATTGCATCAATAGTTGCTCTTCTGACGAGCTGTGCCGCCACGACGGCGCTTGCGTTTCAGGAGTCGCCGATGCTGGCCGAACAGGTGAAGGCCGGGAAGCTTCCGCCGGTTGAAAAGCGTCTTCCTGCAAAGCCCCGTGTGCTGGATCTCGGTGAGGCAGGTACATTTGGTGGCACGTGGCATCGCGCCTATAAGGGACCTGGTGATCGCTGGGGTCCGACCAAGCTGCTTGAAGAACGCGCGGTGAAATTCGTCATGGGCGAGGATGGCAAGCTTGAGCTGATGCCAACCTTCATCGAAAGCTACAAGATGAGCCCGGATGCGAAGGAATTCACCTTCACGCTTCTTGAAGGCCTCAAGTGGTCCGACGGCCAGCCGGTCACGACGGAAGACGTCAAGTTCTGGTATGAAGACGTGTTCATGAACCGTGACATCGTGCCGGTGATTGATACGCTTTATGCGCCTGGCGGCAAGCCGATGAAGGTCGATATCGTCGATGCGCGCACCTTCAAGGTGTCGTTCGAAACACCTTACGTCTACTTCCTGACGATCATGGCGAAGGACTCGATTGGAGAGCCAAGCCTTGACCGCCCAACCTTCATTCAGCCGAAGCATTACCTGAAGAACTTCCATCCCAAGTATGTGGACAAGGCCGCTCTCGACAAGGCCGTTGCGGAAAAGGGCGTCAAGAAGTGGCAGGATCTGTGGGGCTCCAAGGGCCCGATCACGGCCTGGAACCAGAACCCCGCTCTGCCGGTCATTACGCCCTGGAAGATCGTGACACCTCCACCGGCCGATGTCATGGTGATGGAGCGCAATCCTTATTACTACGTGGTCGACAAGGCGGGTAACCAGCTGCCCTATATCGATCGCGTCGAGCACAAGCTCTTCGACGCACAGGAAAGCTTCAACCTGATGGTCGTGCAGGGCCAGCTGGATATGCAACAGCGCTTCACGAACAATGGTGACTTCACCTTCTACAAGGAGAACGAGAAGAAGGGGAATTACAAGGTTCTGAAGTGGACCAACTCCGAAGTCTGGTCGCTCGTGCCCAACCTCACAACCAAGAACAAGCAATTGCAGGAGCTGTATGCAAAGGCCGAGTTCCGTCAGGCGCTGAGCATAGGTGTCGATCGTGATACGATCAACGAGCTCGCCCAGTCCGGTCTCGGAGAAGCGCGTTCTGCCTCGCCGGTCTCCGGTTCACCTTACTATCAGGAAGACCTCGAGAAGCACTGGGCTGAATTCGATCCCGAAAAGGCAAACAAGCTGCTCGACCAGATCGGTCTGAACAAGAAGGATGCCGACGGTTTCCGCCTGGGTCCGGATGGGAAGCGCGTGACCATCGTTGTTGAAGCCAACCAGGATGCGTTTGCGAACACGCTGGAACTGGTTCGCAACAGCTGGAAGGACATCGGTATCGAGCTTCAGGCGCGTATTATCGACCGTACGGCGTTCGATGCAAACCGCGACAACAACAGCTTCGAGATGCAGTACACCTCCTTCGACCGCCTTTCCATCGTGCCTTCCGATCCGCGCCTCATCCTTGGTGACGATGGATACGGTCAGGAATACTACAAGTGGCACGAAACCAAGGGCGTATCGGGCATTGAGCCGCCAAAGGATCATCCGATCCGCAAGCTCTGGGCTGCGTGGGAAAAGGCTTCCGTTGCGGGCACGCAGGAAGAGGCGGACAAGGCCGTCAACGAGATGATCCGCACCTTTGTCGAACAAGGTTATGTCATTGGTCTCGTGGGTGAAACCCCGGCGCTGGTCATTGCCAAGAATACCGTGAAGAATGTCCGCGACGGTCTGATCAACGACGACGTGACGCGCGGCGAAGGATTGGCCTTCCCGGCGCAGTTCTTCTTCGCAAAATGATGAAGAGACGCCCGCGGCACTTGGTGATCGTGGGCGTCATTTTCCATTGAACTGAACCGGACCAAAGCTGTTTCGGCGAGCCTGTTGCCCCCTTTCGTGGCAACAGGCCCCGTGACCATGCGCCCGGTGCCCGGAAAGGGAAGCCATGCTCAGCCTCATCGTCAACCGGATCCTGTGGGCCATTCCCACTCTGATCTTCGTGTCCTTCATTTCCTTCGTCATCATCCAGCTTCCGCCGGGCGACTATGTCACCGCCTACGTGGCGCAGCTGCGGCATTCGGGCGAATACATCACCGAATTGCAGGAAGCGGCGATGCGGCAAGAGTTCGGCCTCAACGATCCGTTGTTGGTGCAGTACTGGCGGTGGATCAGTGCCATCGTCATGCATGGTGACTTCGGCAGGTCGCTTGAATGGAACATGGACGTCAAGGACATGATCTGGGACCGGCTTGGCCTGACGCTGGCGATCTCCACCCTTTCGATGATCTTCACCTGGATCATTGCGATCCCGATCGGCGTGTATTCCGCGACGCGCCAGTATTCGTTCTTTGACTACATCTTCACTGTCTTCGGCTTCATCGGCAAAGGCATTCCGGAATTCATGCTGGCGCTCATCCTGATGTGGCTGGGTTACGCCTATTTCAACATGGATGTCGGTGGGCTGTTCTCAAGACAATACGAGACGGCACCTTGGTCGTGGGGCAAGTTCGTCGATCTGCTCGAACATCTCTGGGTACCGATCGTTGTTTTGGCGTTTGGCAGCACGGCGGGTCTCATCCGCGTCATGCGTGCCAACATGCTGGACGAGTTGGGCAAACCCTATGTCGAGACAGCCTATGCACAGGGCTTCACCGAGCGAACGGTTGTCTGGCGCTATCCTGTCCGCATTGCTCTCAATCCATTCATCTCGACGGTGGGCTGGGCGCTTCCCGCTCTGTTCTCCGGCGATATCATTGCCGCCGTGGTCCTCAACCTGCCGACAACAGGCCCGCTGCTTCTGAAAGCCTTGCAGATGCAGGACATGTATCTGGCCGGAAGTTTTATCCTCATCCTTAGCGTCTTCACCGTCATCGGCACGGTGCTATCCGACATCCTGCTTGCGGTTTCCGATCCGCGCATTCGCATGGCGTAAGGAGACTAGATTCATGACCCAGATTTCCAACACCATGTCCGATCCGATTTACGATGCCGTCATGGCTTCCGAAGAACGCGAAGTGCCGCCTCTTGCCGGTGAGCAGACCACGAAGGAAGGCCGCAGCTATACGGCAAAGCCATGGACGCTCATCTGGTGGCGCTTCCGCAAGCACAAGCTTGCCATGGCTTCGCTGTTCTTTCTGATCTTCTGTTTCTTCTCGGCACTGTTTGCCGATTTCATTTCGCCTTATCGCCCGGCTGACATCGACAAGTTGAACACGTTCGTGCCTCCGGCAAACATCCACCTGTTCCACGATGGCAAGTTCCAGGGCCCGTTCATCTATGCGCTGAAACGCTCCCGCGACCCGGAAACGGCGCGCGTGATCTATGAGCGAGATACGACGAAAATCGTACCGATCAGCTTCTTTGTCGAAGGACCGGAATACGATCTGCTTGGCTTGGTTCCCACCAAGATCCATCTCTTCGGTGCTGCCGACAAACGCCAGAAGGTGAACCTTCTGGGCACGGATTCCCTTGGACGTGACCTGTTCACGCGTCTGCTCTATGGCGCTCGCGTTACCCTGTCCGCTGGTCTGATCGGCGTGGCATTCTCCTTCGTCATCGGCCTCTTCATCGGCGCGATCGCCGGCTATTATGGCGGCCTCGTTGATGCTCTCATTCAGCGTCTGATGGAGTTCATCCGTTCTGTCCCGACAATTCCGCTCTGGATGGGATTGGCGGCTGCGCTGCCAATCGCCTGGGATCCGCTGTTCGTCTATGTGTTGATCACATTCATTCTGGCCCTGATCGGCTGGACCCATCTGGCGCGTGTCGTGCGTGGCCGTTTCTTTGCCCTGCGCAATGAGGATTACATTCTCGCCGCACGGCTGGCCGGTGCATCGGAATACCGCATCATCACGCGCCATATGCTGCCTGCCATGACCAGCTATATCATTGCCGCCGTGACCCTCGCGATCCCGGAAATGATCCTCGGTGAAACGGCGCTCAGCTTCCTCGGTCTCGGCCTGCGTCCACCCGTCGTCAGCTGGGGTGTGCTGCTGCAGGACGCGCAGAACTTGCGCTCCATCAGTCTGGCGCCCTGGCTGCTATCACCCGGCATCGCCATCATCTTCGTGGTTCTGGCCTTCAACTTCCTCGGTGATGGCCTGCGCGATGCGGCCGATCCTTATGGTCGCTGAGGCAGGAGAAAATTATGACACAGACCAACAATCCTTTCCCGCCGGAACGCCTTCTGCAACTGGATGACGTGAATGTTCACTTCCCCATGCGCGAAGGCCTTGTGAAAGCCGTCAACGGCGTGTCCTACCACATCAATCGCGGTGAGGTTCTCGGTATCGTCGGCGAAAGCGGTTCAGGCAAATCCGTCACGGCCCGTTCCATCATGCGGCTGCAGCCGAAACAGGCGCTCGATGCCGGCGGCTCAATTCTGTTTCGTCGCAAAAGCGGCGAAGAGGTTCTGATCTCTTCCGAAGACCGCCAGAGCCGCACCATGCGTGACCTGCGCGGCAACGAAATCGGCATGATCTTCCAGGAGCCGATGACGGCACTGTCTCCGGTTCACACCATCGGCACGCAGATCATGCGCACCGTCATGTTGCACCGGAATGTTTCAAAGGCAGACGCAAGAGCGCGCGCCATCGAGCTTCTGACCAAGGTGCAGATGCCCCGCCCGAACGATATCGTCGATCGTTATCCGCATCATCTCTCTGGCGGCATGCGCCAGCGTGCGATGATTGCACTGGCGCTTGCCTGTGACCCCACGCTCCTGATTGCCGATGAGCCGACAACGGCGCTGGATGTGACGACCGAGGCGCAGATCCTGCATCTTCTCAAGTCGTTGCAGCAGGAACTGGGCATGGCCATCGTCTTCATCACGCATAATTTCGGCGTGGTGGCGGACATCGCGGATCGCGTGGCGGTGATGTATCTCGGGCGTGTGGTCGAGACGGGCACCGTCGACGAAATTTTCTATGAGCCCAAACATCCCTACACGCAGGCCTTGCTCCGCTCCATTCCGAAGCTCGGCGGACAGAAGGCCCGACGCCTGAAGACAATTTCGGGCACCGTGCCTGATCCGTTCAATGTGCCGCCGGGCTGTTCCTTCCATCCCCGCTGCATGCGGGCCGTCGGCGGAATCTGCAATGTTACCACCCCGCCGGAAGTCCGGTTTCCGAATGGCCAGATGTCGCGCTGTCATTTCGCCGAAGAGTTTCGTTCGGAGGCCGCAGAATGACTGTTACCAGTGAAAAGGCCGAGGCCATGCAGGACGATACCCTCATCTCCATTCGTGGGGCGAAGAAATACTTCCCCGTTCATGGCGGCTGGCTACGAAAGAAAGTCGGGGAAGTGCGTGCCGTCGACGACATCACCTTCGACATCAAGAAGGGCGAAACCTTCGGCCTCGTCGGTGAGTCCGGCTCCGGGAAGTCCTCCATCGCGCGCCTGATCCTGCGGGCCTACGATCTCACCGAGGGCGAAATCCTGTTTCGTCGCTCGAACGGGTCGATCGTGGATATCACCTCGCTTGGTGACCGCGAGATGCGCGAGATCCGCCGCGAAATGCAGATGATCTTCCAGGATCCGTATTCGTCCCTCAATCCGCGCATGACGATTCTCGATCTCGTGGGCGAACCGTTGACGATTCATGGAGTCGGAAGTCCCTCGGAGATTGAGGACCGGGTGGCGGAACTGCTGCGGCTTGTCGGTCTTCGCCCGGAATATGTATCCCGCTATCCGCATGCCTTCTCCGGCGGCCAGCGTCAGCGCATCGGCATTGCCCGCGCCTTGGCGCTCAATCCCAGCTTCATCGCGGCAGACGAGGCGGTTTCTGCTCTAGACGTTTCCGTGGCGGCGCAAAACATCAATCTCCTGCAGGATCTGCAGGAGCAGCTTGGGCTCACCTATCTGTTCATCACCCATGATCTCGGCATGGTGGAGCACATCTCCGACCGCATCGGCGTGATGTATCTCGGTCGGCTGATGGAGGTTGGCCCGACGGAAGAGATGTTCTCCAAACCCCTGCATCCCTATACCGAGGCGCTTTTGGCCGCAGTGCCGCAGCCGGACCCGCGCGGCAATCGCGAGCGCAAGCGTGTGGCATTGAAAGGCGAAATTGCCGATGCGATGAACATTCCAACGGGCTGCCCCTTCCACCCGCGTTGTCCCTATGCGGATGCCAAATGCAAGGCAGAGGTTCCGGCCCTGCGGTCGGTTGCCGGAGGAAGACAGGTTCGTTGTCACTATGCCGAAAGCCTCGATCTGACGGGGGTTGCTGCACAGTGAACGGGCGCGTTGCCACATTGGGTGATCTGGGAAGTCTCCGTGCTGAAGGTGCGGAGACGGAACTCGCCCATGCGCATCGTCCGCTGTTGCGCCTGGATGATGCCGAGCCCTTTCCGCCCTTAGCGGCCGGGTTTGCGATTTATCGCGAGACCGCTCAATCCGTTTCGTCCAAATTCCAGATCGAGCCGGTTGCAGACTGCGTCATCGAATATGCAATCTGGTATGACTGGGATATCCAGCACCTCTACGATCTGGAGCATGTCTGGCTGCATCTCGATGCATACGGCCAAGTCGTGCAGGTAGAGGCGTCGCGCCATGGTTCGCGGCTCGTCATGCAACGACCTGATGGAGTCCTGCCGGTTGAAGCGGGCAGGCCGGTTCTCTTCCTCGAACCTGGTAAGCATGCGCATTGGGCAGATGGTGAGACCATGCGTTTGGAGGCTGGCGAGCGCATAGACGAGATGTGCGGGGCTCTGGCGGGTCAGCGCGGAATTCATTTGTCCAATCGCTTTTCAGATGCGGGTCTTTTTCACGCGACGGAAGAGCAAGACCAGCTCGCGCGCACACAACTTCAGAACTGGCGGTTCGCGCCGAGCTGGAGCTTTACGCGCACCAGTGATGACATTGGTGACTACAGGCTCGTACCGTGGCCTGCACTGGAGGCGTGGGTGCCAACGCGCGTCAAACACCTCATTTCTGAACTTTCGAAACACGGCATAGACAGCCTTTCTTTCCAGCAAAGTCAGGCGGAGACATGAGCATGAACATCAACTCGACCCGCAAACATCAAACGCCGCAAATCGGATTCACCGTCGGGCAGGGTGGCGCAATAACCGCCTGGGCCATGTCATCCATTCGCGCCACCTACTATCCGGGCGAGGTCGCCCTTGCGGAAGATCGGGTGAACTACCGCTTCATCAACGGCTTCGTTGATGTCGGTGATCTACCCTGTCGTATTGCCCTGTGGAAGGAAATCAAGTCTCGCACCGTTGCTTTGCCCGATGTCATCCCGGTCGATGATCTCTACCTTCCCGGCTTCAATCGTCGTGTCGAATTTTCCGGTTTCTGGCATCGTCCCACCAAACTGGAGCGTTGGCTGAAGACGCACATATCGGTTTCCAAGGATGGACCGGCTTCCTTCCGTCTTGCTACCTGCGGCGGCATTCGGATCTGGGTCGACGGTGCGGAAGTCGTGGTCTTCGAGCCCTTCAAACGCAACAAGGAGAGCCAGACGGAGATCACCCTGCCGCTGAAGGCCAGAGGAAGCGAGGTCGTGGTTCTGTGCGAGGAACTGGCAGAGCGCGATGCGCTTTGGTACTTCGAACTCACCTCACTTGGCACGGAGCCTCTGCACGTTGAACTTCCGGTCGATGCCTCCGATGCAACGATTTCCCTGCTGAAGGATCTGGCGACCGAGGTCCGTCCTACTCCCTTTCATTCGAAAGATGGCAAGGTCTCTCTCGTCTTTTCGCATGCGCCGTCGGTTGATGTGCGGGTGCGGGCGCGCATCCTGCCAAGCGTTCACATGCGCGACAAGCCACCGATCCTTGATGTGACCGCGGATCTGAAGGCGGGCGACAGAACGCTCGCTCTCTCGGGCATCGACAAACTGCCGGATGGCTATCATCCGCTGGATCTTACATTTTCGGTCGGGAACGTGTCCGTTTCCCGCCATATCGCCTTTGCGACGATGCGGGACGCTGCACGAGATATGCGGGATCAGTCTCTGGCGGAGTGCAAGCGGGCGGCCCTCACCTTTGCGGCGGACCATGGCGAGCAGCGCGCCGGCAAAGCCATCGCCTATCTCGCTCTCGGTCGCGAGGTCGATGAAACCTTTCGCGAGATCATCGCCAATACACTCGCGGCCATTGACGAGCGGAGGGATTGCTCCGATTTCGTGCTGGTGCCGCTCCTCTGGCTCGCAGGGGCTTATCGGAACCAGATTCCGGCAGTTCTCTGGGAGCAGATCGAAGCCTCCATTCTGAATTATCGCTACTGGGTCGATGAGCCCGGCAATGATGTGATGTGGTTCTGGAGCGAAAACCACGTTCTTTGCTTCCATGTCTCGCAATATCTGGCAGGGCGCCTTTTCACCGAAAAGCGCTTTGCCTGCTCGGGCCGAACCGGCGATCAGCAGGCGGCGCTCGGGGAAGAGCGGCTACTCAAATGGTTCGATTCTGTCGAAACGCATGGGCTCGCAGAATGGAATTCCGCCGCCTATTACCCCATCGATTTCATTGGTCTGCTGGCGCTTGAGCATTTCGGGGACGGAGAAATCAAGCGCCGGTCCAAGCTTTTGCTGGACCGCCTCTTTACCATGATCGCTTTGCACACCTCCGGTGGCGTTCCCGCCGGAAGCATGGGGCGTGCCTATGACAAGGAGTTGCGCGGCGGTCCTTTGACCGAACTTGCTCCCTTTGCGACGGTCGCATTCGGTCAAGGCTTCCTGAACGATGGCGTGGCTGCACTCACCATGTTCTGTGCTGGCACCTACGAGCCGCCTGCACATGTCTTGGATTACGTCGAGCCGAAGCCCGGGGTCGCCGTTCTCGCCCACTACGTCCAGGGTCATGATGAGGCTGCGCGCCTTGCGCTCTACAAGACCGCGCACGTTCAGCTCTCCTCGATGGTGGATGGCAAACCGGGTGGTCGCGGTCACCAGCAGCATGTGATGGACCTTCGCTTTGCTGCTGATCCTTTCGCGCGCGCCTGGGTCAACCACCCTGGAGAAGACGATCCATGGGGGAGCCAGCGTCCCTCCTTCTGGGCCGGAAATGGATCTCTGCCGCGTGCCGCTCAATTGGAAAATGCGAGCCTGATGCTCTACGATCTGGGAGAAAGCCCCCGGATTGGCTTCACGCATGCCTATGTGGAAGCTGCCGCATTCGATCAGGTGGAGTTGGTCGACAACTGGCTTATCCTGACGAGCGGTGGGGGCATTGCAGCACTCACCGCAACGGGCACCATCACACCAGTCACTACCGGTCCGGGTGATGGCATCGAATATCGCGTCGCGGGGAACCGCTGCGGATGGCTCACCATCGTGGCCGACGCGGCAGACGAGGGAGCGCGTAAAGCCTTTGTCTCTCAACTGTCGGACATCCGGATGTCACTCGGCGGCAGCGATCTGACGCTGGCGGTTTCGCTTCCCGGCAAACCTGACCTCGCCCTGTCGTGGCACGATGGGCTGCAGGTGGCTGGCAAGGCCTACGCCTTTCCTAATCGAACAATCGACCCTCTCGTGCGGACCGAAGCCGCATTCTCCTTTTGATCCTTCGCATGCAGGAATCTGATCAATGCTGATGCAGCCCCATATTCTCTCCGAAACCCTTTCGCGCGTGGCCGTCGGTCTGGCGCGCCTCAAGGGTATGAACGATGCCGCCGCAGCGCCGGAAAATGGCTATGAACTCCAGTTCGATGAGTGGGACTGGGAAGTCGGCGTCGGGATCTACGGTCTCATTCGTCATGCTGAAGCCGTCGGCGACAAATCCCTGATGGAGGCGATCGCCCGCTGGTACGACTGGCAGATCGGGCGTGGGCTGCCGCCCCGGCAGGTCAACTCCTCGTCTCCCATGCTTCCCCTGGCCGTACTGATCGACCATGTGGACCGGCCTGATTTCGAGGCACTCGTCAAGGACTGGGCCGATTGGCTGATGACAAAACTTGCGCGCACAGAGGATGGCGGCTTCCAGCATGTTGTCAAGGAGCGCATGAACGATGGCGAGTTGTGGGACGATACGCTGTTCATGACGTGCCTTTTCCTTGCCCGGGCGGGCCAGCGGTTTGGCCGTCAGGACTGGATCGAGGAAGCCTTCTACCAGTTCATGGTTCACGAGCGCTATCTGGCCGATCCCGTGACGGGACTGTGGTATCATGGCTGGACGTTTAATGGACGGCACAACTTTGCCAATGCCTTCTGGGCACGTGGCAATTCCTGGATAACGGTCGCCATTCCCGAACTCTTCAGTCTTGTTAAACAGGTGCCGGAGCATCTGAAGCGTCATTTGACCTATGTCTTGAGCGCGCAGGTTCGCACACTTGCCCAGCATCAGCGACCCAACGGTATGTTCTGCACTCTGGTCTGCGATCCGAATTCGCCGGAAGAGACAAGCGCCACCGCCGGCATCGCCTACGGAATCCTGCGCGGTATCGATCTTGGTATTCTGGACGAAGACCTGAAGCCCGTGGCACGCAGGGCGCTCGCAGCAGTTCTCGAACGGATCGACGAAACAGGCATTGTGCTGGAGGTTTCGGACGGGACGCCGATGGGCCACACGCTGGACTTCTACCGCCAGATCCCCAATGTTCCGGCTCCATACGGTCAGGCGCTCGTCATGCTTCTGCTCGTGCGGGTCATGGCCGAAAAAGACGGGCTGGAAGGGTAAAATGAGGAAGAGCGGTCAAAGCTCCCGGCTCATCACCGTATAGGCGACGCCGCTCTTTTCAAAAACGCCGCCTTGGGCGGCAAACCCGTGCCGAGCGTAAAAGGGCAGGGCGCTGACACGGGCATCGCACCAGATGCGGCGCTCGCCCTTCTTCCGCGACCATTGAATGGCATGGGTCAGGAGCTGCGTTCCAACTCCCTTGTCCTGCCATTCAGGCAGTGTCGCGAATTTGCGGAACCGGATGCCTTCCGGTGTTTCGAACAAGGAGATGACAGCGACAAGCGCGCCGTTGATCGACGCACCGAAATGCGTACCATCGGCATCCTCCGGCAGGACAACATCCGGCTTAGCCTTCTCGGGCCAGAGAACCACATGGCGGATATCAACGGTCTGATCGGCCGATATACGTTCTATTTCCAACAGGCCTTGCTTGGTCATTGTCCTCGTGTTCAAGCTGCGTAGCGGGACGCCGCGAGATCCTTGGTCTCGATCTCAGGTGTACGGCCACTGACGATGTCGGCCAGAACTTTCGCAGAGCCGCAGCTCATGGTCCAGCCCAGCGTGCCATGGCCCGTGTTGAGATAGAGGTTACGCACCTTGGTCGCACCAATGACTGGCGTACCATCGGGTGTCATCGGGCGCAGACCTGACCAGAAGCTCGCCTTCGAAACGTCGCCGCCAGGGAACAGATCCGTCACCGAATGTTCCAGCGTGCGACGACGGGCATGGCCGAGATCATTCGTATAGCCTGAGATTTCCGCCATGCCGCCGACGCGGATGCGGTCGCCAAGCCGAGTGATGGCGATCTTGTAGGTTTCGTCCATCACGGTCGATTCCGGTGCACGACTTTCATTCACGATCGGGATCGTCAAGGAATAGCCCTTTACCGGATAAACGGGCAGGCGAATGCCATGCGGGTTTACCAGCAGTGGCGAATAGCTGCCGAGCGCGACCACAACGGCATCGGAGGATACTAGGCCGCGATCCGTCATCACGCCTTTGACTTCGCCGCCCTGCACGTCAAGCGCCTTGATGTTCACGCCCCATTCGAAGCGGACGCCCATGGATGTGGCCTTGTCCGATAGGATGTTGGTGAATTTGAAGCAGTCGCCCGTCTCATCCTTTGGTGTCAGCAGACCGCCAACAATCTTTTCGCGCACATGGGCAAGTGCAGGCTCGACGCGGATGCAGCCTGCCGGATCCAGAACCTCGAACGGAATGCCATCCGCTGCCAGCGCCTTCACATCCTTGGCGGAGGCATCGAGTTGGGCTTGCGTGCGGAAAAGCTGCAGCGTGCCCTGCATGCGCTGGTCGTAATCGACATTGGTTTCAGCACGAACTTCTGCGAGCGCCAGCCGCGCATAATCAGCAAGGCGCAGCATGCGGCTCTTGTTCAGCGCATAGCGTTCCGAGGTGCAGTTGCGCAGCATCTGCAGCATCCACGAAAGCATCGCCATATCGAGCTTGGGGCGAAGGATGAGCGGCGCATGCTCCATGAAAATCCACTTCAGCGCCTTCTGCGGAATGCCGGGTGCAGCCCAGGGAGAGCAATAGCCGAAGGATACTTCGCCGGCATTTGCAAAGCTGGTTTCCAGCGCCGGACCGGGTTGACGGTCGAGCACGGTAACTTCATGACCGGCTTTGGCGAGATAATAGGCCGATGTGACGCCGATGACGCCCGCGCCAAGAATGGTGACCTTCATGATATTCCCCGTCTGCTGGTCTTTGAATTAGATATATTGTCTGTAGTAGCGGTTGCCGATGGAGGTCAAAATCTCCCAGGAGATTGTGCCTGCCTGCTCGGCAACGTCTTCGAGTGTCTGACTGTCGCCGATGAACTCCACCCGGCTGCCCAGCCTGAGCGCGCCTTCAGGTAGATCCGAAACGTCTATGATCGTGCTGTCCATGGAAACGCGCCCGACCATCGGAAGCCGCACGCCCTGATAGACGAATGCGCCCTTGCTGCTGAGCGAGCGCAGGATACCATCGGCATAGCCGAGCGAAACCGTTGCAAGGCGACGCTCCTCTTGTGCAATGTAGGTTGCGGAATACCCAACTGCTGTTCCTGCCGGAATAGTCCGTGTCTGGACCACGGCACCCTCGATCCTCACAACCGGCTCCATCGGCTGCTCCAGCATATCCGTGGGGCGTCCACCATAAAGCGCGATACCGGGTCGAACCATCGCGCCACGAAACTTCTCGCCCAGGAATGAGCCGCCGGAATTGCCGAAGGAAACCGGTATGCCGGGGAAAATGTCGGCGATACGCCCCATTTGCTCTGCCTGCAGACCATTATGAACATCGTCCGCCTCGTCGGCGCAAGCCAGATGGCTCATGATGTAGCGCACGTCGATGTTTTCCAGAAGCTGCGCATCTGCCGCCAATGCTTCGGCTTCTTCAACGGACATGCCAAGGCGCGACATGCCGGTGTCAAACTGCAACAATGCGGGAAGTCTGCGGCCGCTCAGCGTCGCGGCGGCGCGCCAGCGGGCGACCTGTTCCAGCGAATTCAGCACCGGGATGATGCCGCGAAGAGCGCAGTCCGTTTCGGAGCCCGGCTGAAGCCCGTTCAGCACATAAATTGCGGCATCCTTGGACAGAACAGGGCGAAGCGCCACTGCCTCACCATATTGCGCAACGAAGAAGTCGCGGCAGCCTTCCTGATAGAGCGCGCTCGAAACTTTCTCTGCACCGAGGCCGTAGGCGTCAGCTTTCACCACAGCCGCAGCACGCGCAGGCGAAACAGTGGAAACGATCCGTCTGTAATTTCTCTTCAGCGCCGACAGATCGACCGAGAGATAGCCGGGAGCGCCGGTTTTTTGCCATTCCGTGGATGAGACCATGTCCATCGCTTCTGCGCTCCTCCTGATCTAATGCACCAGATGATAATGCTTCGATCGTGCATGTTGCGCGCGATTATTGCTTGCTTCTTGCGTTTGTGATCAAATCAATCACGAAATCAGCGCTTTTATAGTGGATTCATGAATGAGCCAGTCACTCGATGTCATTGATCGCAATATCATACGTCTGCTGCGGCTGGATGCTCGCATGAGCAGCGCCAAAATGGCGGAGTCTGTTGGGCTCTCGCCCTCTGCCTGTCTGCGCCGGATCAAGCTTCTTGAGGAGAACGGAATCATCCGGGGTTATACGGCGCTGATCGGTTCCGGCGAGGAAGGCAGCACCATCGCGGTCATGATCAACATCACGCTGGATCGCCAGACGGAAGACTTTTTGAACCGCTTTGAGGATGCCGTTCGCAAGCATCCCGAGATCCGTGAATGCTATCTGATGACGGGCGATTGGGATTACTTCCTGCGTGTGGAGGTGGAAAGTCCGCGCGAGTTCGAGACCATTCACACGGATATTCTCTCGAAGCTGCCGGGCGTCACGCGCATCCATTCGAGCTTCTCCATCCGCAACGCCTTAACTGCGCGCGGGCGACGGCGCTAGCCCGAATCAACTGGAAGCCAAGCGTGCTTCTACCTGCGAATAGAGGATCTGCTTCAGCTGACGAACGGTCGAGGCGTCTGTTCTCAGCATTTCGCGTGAAGCGAAACTCAGCTCAACCAGTTGCGCGTCGCCTTCGGTGAACCGAACGGAGCAGGAGGCGTGCAGCTCCGTGGCCCGCAGGCGCTTCAGAAGCTCGGCAGCATTCTGAGGCCGCACACCGGAGCCGGGCATGATGATGATGCGATCTTGAGCCTGATTGATGAGCTGCTCCAGCATCTCCATTCCTTCGTGCGCAGTTGGCTTTCCGCCGGATGTCAGGATTCGCGAGAAGCCGAGGTCGATTGCATCCTCCAGCGCTGCCGCCTTGTCATTCACCATGTCGAATGCACGATGGAGGGTCAGGTCCAGGCCTTTTGCATCGCTACAGAGCCATTTCAGGGTCTCGATATCCAGCGTCCCGTCGGGCCGGTTTGCCCCCAGAACGACGCCTTTGAGATTGGCGGCCCGGGCTGCATCAATGTCGGCCCGCATGATATCGACCTCTTCGTTCGAGAACACGAAGCTGCCTGCGCGCGGCCGGATCATGGCCGTCACCGGCACGGTCTGCTTACCCGCAAGTTCCATAAGTCCGAAGGAGGGCGTCAACCCGCCAACGGACAGGGCGGAACAGAGTTCGATGCGGTCGGCACCACCTTCGATGGCAGCAAAGAGCCCTTCTGCATTGTCGACGCAGATTTCCAGAACGGGCTTTGATGGCTGGATGCCGATCATGATGTCTTCCTTGTTTTGCCGCTTTCCAGAACAAAAAGGAGGATGATGCCGAAGCTGCCGACAATAGCCCCGAGGATGGAGGCGAATGAGTAGTCCCCGATCCGCGTGCCAATTGCGAAGATCCCCGCACTGAGACCGGCGCTGAGGAATATGTTCACCGCAATCAGCGAGCTTCCGAGGCCAGGTCTATCGCTAATCAGATCCTGCAAATAGGTGATGGGAAGGCTGATGATCGCCGCTGCAGCGATTCCGCTGATCACGGTCTGGGCATAAACGTGCCATCGCTCGGTCGCAAGTCCCTGAAGCACGAGATAGAGCGCATAAAGACCGGCTCCCAGCGCAAGTGCCCGTACCGGTTTCATCCAGGTTTCGGCCTTGCCCCAGAAGAGGATGAAGACGATTTCCAGAGCGGCAACGATGCCGACGATGATGCCAAGATCGGCGACCGTGCCGCCTGCCTTGCCCGTGACGATAAGCGGACGGACGGCATCGTTGATATGAAGCATCGAACAGATCAGCGCGATTGCCAGAACCCGCATGGCGACACGAGGATCCAGCACCTCTCCCACTGAGGCCAGAAATCGCGAGCGGGCCTCACCGCCTTCTATTTCAATCTTGGGAGCCGGAGGAAGGAAGAAGGCGCCGAGGATGAAGCAGCAGATCGCCGCCAGTGTCGCAATGAGATAGGCCGGAAGCATGGAACTGGCGCCTGCCAGCATGACCCCGACAACCCCCGGCATCAGAACCCAGGAGAGCGATATCGTCGCCCTGATTGTAGAGTTAACGCCGATCAGCTGGCTGCTCGATAGCCGGGCGGAGTTGGCGCGAACATTGGCGAAAATCAGCGAGTTCAATGCCCCGAAGATCGGCAGAAGCAGGAGCTTTGAAACGACAAAGGCCGGAACATTGGCAAAAGCATAGACGATGCCGAAGCCAAGGACGCCGAAGAGCGACACGTAGAGAATGGAGGTCCGATAATCGCCCATCCGGTCAGCGAGGATACCCATCATGACGCTTGCGGAAACGTTGATGATGGCTGCCGCAAACATCAGCGCCGCATAACCGCTATCGCTCAGACCCAGTTCCTGAATGCCGATCAAGGATTGATAGGGGGATGTTGCCGCGCCGGTCGTTCCGAAGAAGAAGATGGCAAGGGCAGAGGTCCTGAGGCTTTTGTCTGCCCATGTCGTTTTCAGCGCATTGCTCACGGTCGATCAATCCACCGGCTTGAATATCTCGCTTCGGCTGCGAACTCGAAATCCTTCTGGAAGGGATAGCACGGCCTCTGGCGACGCTTGTTGGATATGCGCTCGATGTCCTGATTGATCACGCCATCGGTCAGCGCCATGAGGTTGGGGTTCGCGATAGGGGCAAGCTCGGGAGAGAGATAGCCGGATTTGACGACCAATAGACGCACCGTTGCCGGATCGATGCCGTGACGCGTAAAGTCCGCGATATTGTGATAGGGGCGGCGGCGAGCGGCCAGGATCACGGTAACTTCCGCTATCTTCACCACGGCCTGACGCTCGGGTTCGGAGCCGGGATCGTCGAGGCTTACCACCTGAGCGTCCACTTCGACGCTGGGGCTTGCGGGATCGAGCGAGCCCCCGATCGTGAGCCTCAAAGTAGACCCTGCGCCCGCCTTGAAACAGGCTTCTACTGCGGGCCGATCCGTGATGCCGCCGATGACCGCACCTTCGAAGTTTCTGGCAAGGAGCGCTTTCAGAACATCTGCGCGGTCACCGACGCCGCCACCGGTCGGATTATCACCGGAATCGGCCAGAATAACCGGTTTCGTTTCTGCTTTTTCCGCCAGTTCAAGCACCTCTTCCAGAGGCGCCGTGAAAGGGCCGAACTGAAAATCCTGCCGTGCTTGCCAATAGGATTGCGCGATGCTTTCGGCAGCTGCCTTGGCGGCTGCCTTGTCTGTGGCGGTCACCACCGCGCAGGCTGTCCCGCGCGGTTCGTCGGCCCATACATAGCCGACCATAAGATTGGCATCCCAGATGCCCTCAGCGGCGTCATGATCAGGTAGCTTGGCGTAGAGGCTCTTGGCCGGTTCATCTTCCGTTGATGTCCGCTCGCCGGGCAGCAAAACTGGAACGGGTGCCCAGGCAATACCCGGTTTTTCTCCTGTGGTCAGAGTGCGGATCAGCATCGACCAGGCGCGGACCATTGTCTCCCGAACGTCGATATGCGGTGCTGTCCTGTAACCGGCAAAGATATCGAGCTGATCGATGATCTTCTGGGTCACGTTGCCGTGCAGGTCGTAGCTGGCAGCAATCGGCATGTCCGGCCCAACCACGGCGCGTGCTGCTGAAATCCAGTCGCCTTCTGCATCATCCATTCCATCCACATTCATGGCTCCATGCATGGCCAGATAGAGACCATCCAGCGGAAGGCTGGCTTTCAGTAATTCAAGAAACTCCGCCTTGAATGCCTCATAGGTATGGCGAGCCACCGGGCCGCCGGGCACTGCGCGAGCATGCAGAAGCGGCAGGTGATCGACATCATCCGCATTAAGAAAATTGAAATAGTCTGCGTTCAGAAGCTCCCTGCCACGCAGCACGCGAAAATCCTCCGGCTGCATGAAGACGGGTGAGGAGGTGGAGCATTCGGTATGAATGCCGCCGACGGCAATACGAAGGGTCATCTCGTTTACGTCCTCACAGCTTCGGCATGAGCGGGCTTATCGCAGCAAAGCGAAGCCAGTTCTTGCTGTCTTTCGGCGTCCAGGCCGCTTCCGCGATTGCCCCGAGGCGTGGGAAAACCAGATGGTTGAAGTAGTCGCGATTGAGGAAATGCTCCGACCAGATGCAGGCCTGTACGCCGCGCATGCGAGACGATAGTTCTGCCGGAAACTCGCCAACCGCTTCATAGGTGTAGGTGTGTTTTGGAGGCACGGTGCCTGCCCAGCTTGCCCCTGGTTCCTGGAAGGCTTCGTCCTGCACCATATCGAGGTAATAGGCCTGCCCGGGTGTCATCACCACGTCATAACCCTGACGGGCCAGTTCGACGCCGACCTCCGGCTTCTGCCACGCCATAAGCAGCGTACCCTCCGGGTCAACACCGCCACCGTGGGATACCTCATCCCATCCGGCGAGTCGCCTGCCGCGCTCGGACAGCATGCCCTGAATGCGTTTCATGAAATGGCTCTGGAGCCCGAAGGTGCCTTCAATGCCTTGTTCATTCATCAGCTTTCTGGCGAGCGGTGACGCCATCCAGGTATTGGCCGCCACTTCATCCCCACCGATGTGAATGAGCTTGGAGGGGAATAGCTCCACCATCTCATCGAAGACCTTGCCGAGAAAATCGTAAGTCAGTTCGATTGCCGGATTGAGCGCATTGTTCGGATAGCCCTGCACTGAACGATAACTGTCGGGGGCTTCCTGTCCGTCAACCAGTTCCGGCAAGGCCACAAGCGTCGCGGTACTATGGCCGGGAATATCGATTTCCGGCACAACCTCGACATTAAGACTTGCGGCATGAGCGACAATCGCTTTCACGTCGGCCTGGGAATAGAAGCCACCCACCGGCTCTGCACCATTGCCCAGCTGCGGCAGCATCGGCTCGTCCGGTCCGCGCAATACGCCAAGTGTTGTCAGTTGCGGATAGGCCTTGATCTCCAGCCGCCATGCTTCGTCATCCGTCAGGTGCCAATGGAAGATGTTGAGGCGCATCCAGGCCAGTATGTCGATCAACCGGGTCACATCGGCAACCGGGTAGAACTGGCGGGACACATCCAGATGGCAGCCGCGCCAGCCATAGCGCGGCGCATCCTCGATGATGCCGGATCCCGGGAAGCGGAAGGTTTCCGGCTCGGTCCGCGCGCCATGTAGCAGATGGGCGAGGGCGGTCAGACCATATTGGCATCCGCTATCGGCAGAAAATGCCAAGGTGATCTCATCATCGAAGCTGAGGCGATAGGCTTCCGGCGCAAGGTTCGTGTCTTCTTCGAAATGAATGGCCTTGCCTTCATGGACAGGCGTCAAAGCGAAGGGCTGATGTCCCACCTGAAACAGTCGACGGTATAGTGACCCCAGGCGTAGCATTGCCTGTTTATGGGCCACCGCTGTGCCCTCCGCCGGATAGAGCGCGACTGGCACCACGGACGCTGCGGACAGTTCACAGAACGCTGGCCACGGCAGCATCGAGAATGGCTGGGTAACTTCGCCTTTCGGCATGAGAACAGGTGCAGGCTCGGGCGGACGACCTGCCAGCAGGGTATCGTCAACGCTGACCGGTAGATGCGTTCCGTCGCTCAAGGTCAAATAGGCAGACTTTGCCCCGTCGGTTCGATGGCGGGCCGGCCGCCAAAGTGGCGCGACCGTGAATTGCCAGCTCTCACCCGGCTGCAGCACCAGACCTTCAGTCGGCGCAAACTGATGAAAGTTGGCATTGCGCCGCAGAAAGACCGCGTTGTCGCACCGTGGCACTTCCGAATCCTTGATACGGGTGAGCGACGTATAGGCCAGCTTGAAGCCGCTGAGTGGTGCTTCCGATAGGTTGACGAGATTGAAGACGAAACGACCGCAGGCGTCGCCGTCCACGGGCTCCCAGCTGTTTTCGAGGCGAAAGAGCGGAATGTTCATGATGGTTCCCTTTCCGGATCGCGTCCGGTTCCGGCTCTTGGCTGGCCGGTTTCTGTGTGCGTGGTGGATCAGTAGTGTTCGGATTGAGAAAAGGTGCGCGCCAATTCGGCCTGCCCGGCAGTCAGTCCACAATCGACAGGCAGGCATACTCCCGTGATTGCCGCCGCCTGTTCGCTGGAAAGAAAATACACGGCATTGGCGACATCCTGCGCGGTAGCGATGCGACGCAAGGCGTACCAGCGTTTGGCTTCTTCGAACACTTGCGGATTTGCAGCGGCCCGCGCCTCCCAGGCCTGCGTACGTACGGTTCCCGGCGCAACAGCATTCGATCGGATGCCGAATTTGCCGTATTCGACCGCGACAAGCTTGGTGAAGTGGATGAGCCCAGCCTTTGCCGCGCTGTAGGCCGGATGACCGAAGACCGCCATGCCATTGACCGAGGCGATGTTGACGACCGACCCGCTGGTAGACTTCAGCGCATCTTCGAACGCACGGAACGTGAGAAACGCCGCCTCAAGATTCAGGCTCGCATCCTGCCGCCAGATGTCTGCAGTCGTATCCTGAAGAGATACGGCGCGTGCGGCGCCAGCATTGTTTATCAGCGTCTTGGTTGATCCTAGATCGCCGACCCGTTTTGCCAAAAGAGCGACGTCTGCTTCGTTGGTAATATCACAGACAATCGGTACGAAGTTTTCAGAGCCCTCAAGCGTTTCTTGAGCCACTTCCAGGGCTGCAGCATCAATATCCACAAGAGCGACGAGATCGTGCGCATCCGCCAGTCGATGGGCAATGGCGCGGCCGATATCGCCAGCGGCGCCTGTCACAACTGCGACGGAGCGGGGCATGGCTAATCTCCCAGTATCTGCCGGTCGTCGCCGCCATCGCGGTGCTCGACCAATTGTTGTTTGATGTGGCGCAGCGTGACTGTGGAAAGCTTGCGGTTTCGGTAGGCCACAAGGCTCGCCAGAATGTCGACGACTGCAAGGAAGGCGAAACGCGTTGAGGTCGGTCGATAGATGTTATCGCCCTCGGGCAGGTCTATGCCGATGACCACTTCGGCAGCGTCAGCAACCGGGCTGTCGCTCTGCGTCAGAGCCACCGTGCTGATGCCATTGTCCTGAGCAAGCTTGAAGCAACGCACCAGCTCCTGATTTCGACCGGAGAAAGAAGAGCCGATCAGGACATCATTGCTGTGCGCGGCAGCCGTGAACATCAATTGCATGTTGTGGTCGCTGCTCGCAGTCACGCGTGAGCCCAGGCGGAACAGGCGGTTCTGGATTTCGCTGGCAATCAGCGATGAATTGCCTCCAGATCCGAATGCATAAACCATGTCCGCGCGCGAAAGCCGGTCAGCGGCCTTTTCCAGCATGACAGGATCCAACGTGCGATGGATGAGAAACAGCGCATTTTGCGCCTTGGTGATCACGTCCTCCGCCACATCGGCGGGCTCCGTGCTTTTGGCTTCCGGGTTCAGATAGCGAATGCCGACAAAGGCAGACTTTGCCAGTCTCACCTTGAAATCCGCAAAGCTCTGGCAGCCCAGGCGACGGCAGAAACGCGTGACGGTCGGGGGAGATACTTCCGCTTTTTCAGCAAGCTCGATGATCGAGGCGTTGACCGCGAAATCGAAATCACCCAGCAAGATGTCGGCGATCCGCTGTTCGGAGGCCGAAAACTGGCTGCGTTCTTCCTGAAGAGTAGCGAAAATATCCATTGATTCCATAGCCTCAAACTTTTGGTTTGTAGGCTATGCAGTCGATTTCCACCTTGCAATCAACCATCATGCTGGCCTGTACACAGGCGCGTGCCGGTGGATGCTCGCCGAAATAGCTCTGGTAGATCCGGTTGAAGGTCCAGAAGTCGCGCGGATCGTCCAGCCATACACCACAACGGACAACGTGTTCGACGCTGTAGCCCGCTTCGTGCAGGATGGCGATGACGTTTTCGATCGTCTTGTGTGTCTGCTCCACAATGCCGCCATGGATGATTTCGCCATCCACCATGGCAACCTGACCGGACACGTGAAGCCAGCCGTCTGCTTCTACTGCGCGAGCGAAGGGAAGCCGTTGCCCGCCGGCGCCCGCCTTTTCGGCTCCATAACGTTTGATCGACATGACACTCCATGGAAATTATTTTCTTGGATCGTTGACACTGGACCATATTCGCGGGATTTTGACCAGAGCTTTTCAAGCATTGTGAAAATAATTTAGACGAGAGCACTCTATGCGCGATCCATACCGCAATCCCTTCCCGCAAACGGATACTGCACGCTATTCAATCTGGGAGATGCTGGTCACGCGTGACATAGACGCATTCCTTGCGGCGGACTGGTCCATGGTCGCGGACGATTTCGTGGAGGAAGGCTTCCTTGGAATTTCCGGTAACCGGGATCCGAATCCGGATAACTGGCGTCTGGCATTCCCCAGCCTCTCGGCCTATCGCGACGAGTGGCTGCGGCAAGCGCAGGATTTCGCTCGTCATGAATATGGGGAAGATCCACGCCACGCGATCTTCTCCACGACGCGTCTTGAGGAGATCGAGATCGAAGGTGAGACCGCACTGGTTCGCAAGAAATTCGATGGTGGCATCAAGAAAGCAGATGGTACGCTCGACGTCATGAAATGGCAGACATTGTACTACTGCCGTCTGCATGAAGGGCGCTGGAAAATTTCCGGTTTTACCGGCTACTTGCCTAACCCGATGGGTTGAACCTTTTACCGATCGATTGATGAACGAGAGCAGAGACCACTGTGCGCATCTTTACCGCCGCTCTGGCAACGGAAACCAATACATTCGCCCCGATCTGCATCGATCGACGTGCCTTCGAGGAATCCTTGTATGCGCCTCCGGGGCAGCATCCGGTTACGCCCACGCTCTGCACGGCACCGATTACCGTTGGCCGCAAGGTTTGCGCGCAGAAAGGTTGGACGCTGATCGAGGGAACCGCCGCCTGGGCAGATCCGGCAGGTCTTATCAATCGGCGTGCCTTTGAAAGTCTGCGCGATGAAATCCTGGATCAATTGCGTGATGCAATGCCGGTAGACGCGGTGGTACTCGGCCTGCACGGCGCCATGGTCGCTGATGGCTATCTCGATCCGGAAGGAGACCTGCTTTCACGCATCCGGCAGATGGTCGGGCCGGACGTTCTCCTTTGTGCCGAACTTGATCCGCATAGTCACCTGACGGAAAAGCGCTGTGCGGCGGCCAATTTTTTCGTCGTCTTCAAGGAGTTTCCCCACACGGATTTCGTCGAGCGTGCCGAAGACCTCTGGCGGATAGCCGTCGATACGCTTGAGGGGCGCGTCAGTCCGGTCATGTCCGTGTTCGATTGCCGGATGATCGACGTATTCCCCACCTCACGCGAGCCGATGCGGTCCTTCGTCGACAGGTTGACGGAGATAGAGCAAAGCGATGTAGACGTGCTTTCACTCTCGGTCATTCACGGCTTCATGGCGGGCGATGTGCCGGAAATGGGGACGAAGATGATAGCAGTCACCAACGGCAAGCGGGAAAAGGGCGAGGCGCTGGCACACAAGCTGGGCCTTGAGCTGTTTTCCAGGCGCGGAACGTTCATGATGCCTTGGATCGATGAGAAGGAGGCGGTTGCAAAAGCGCGGGCTAGCGCGGTTGGTCCCGTGGTGATTGCCGATATGTGGGATAATCCGGGCGGCGGCACGGCAGGCGACGCGACCGTTGTTCTGGCCGAACTTCTTTCACAAGGTGTCACGAACGTGGCCGTGGGCATGATCTGGGATCCGATCGCGGTCCAGATCTGCATGGCGGCAGGTGAGGGGGCTGAGATCCCGCTTCGGTTCGGTGCGAAGTCTGCTCCGGGCACCGGCAATCCGATTGACGGATTGGTCACGGTGGTCAAACTTCAGCCGAATGCCGAAATGAGGTTTGGGGATAGCATAGCGCCCTTCGGAGATGCGGCGCATATCCGGCTGAACGGAATTGACATCATCCTGAGTTCGGTTCGTGTGCAGAGCTATGACCCGTCTCTTTTCACGGCGCTCGGCGTGGATCCGTTAACGAAGCATATACTGGTTATCAAATCGACGAACCATTTCTATGCGGCTTTCTCAAAGATTGCCTCCGAGATTCTTTACTGCTCTGCCGGGACGCCCTATCCGAACAATCCCGCGACGAATCCCTATCGCCGCGCGCGACGCGATATCTGGCCGATCATGGCCAATCCGCATTCAATAGAGGCTGCCTGACATGGATTTCGCAAAGCATTCGTCCGCTCAACCTCCAAGGCCGGGCGATCTGCTCTCAACGCTCTCTACCCCGCTGCCGGTCATTGATGAGGATGTACTGGCATCGAATATCGAGCGTGTTCAATCCTACATGGATTCACATGGTCTTGCCTTTCGACCCCATATCAAGACCCACAAGATTCCGAGTCTTGCGCGCCAGCAGGTGGAGGCAGGCGCCAGAGGCATCAACTGTCAGAAGATTACGGAGGCAGAAGTTTTCGCCGATGCAGGTTTTGAAGATATCCTGATTACCTTCAATATTCTGGGCGAACAAAAACTGGCGCGGCTTGCGGCGCTGAATGAACGCATCGCGGATTTGAAGGTCGTTGCGGACAGTATCGTTACCGTTACCGGTCTTGCCGCTTATTTCACGGCACGTAAGCCGCTGACCGTACTGGTCGAATGCGATACCGGCGGTGGGCGCTGCGGCGTCCAGACCCCGGATGAAGCCGCTGCTCTGGCGCGGGGGATCGTTGCGAGCCGCAGCCTGAAGTTCGGCGGACTGATGACCTATCCGAAGGCGAACACGGAAGCTGCGGTCGAGCACTTCTTCATCGCAACCATGGCTTACCTTGCGGTCGACGGGATAGATTGCGCGATCCGTTCGAATGGCGGTACGCCCAGCCTTTTCAACGCCCATCTGGTTCCCACAGCAACCGAACACCGCGCCGGGACCTACATCTATAATGACCGATCCATGGTTCGGGCGGGGCATTGCGCTTTGGAAGATTGTGCGATGCATATTCTCGCGACGGTCGTTTCTCGACCAACGCCGGAGAGGGCCATACTCGATGCAGGGTCGAAGGCGCTGACATCTGATCTGCTGGGCTTTGGCGATTACGGGCTTATTCTGGAATATCCGGATGCCAGGATCGTTGGCTTGTCAGAAGAGCATGCGACGGTCGATCTGTCTCGCGTCGACGGAATTCGCCCGGATATCGGCGAGCGCATAAGGATTGTGCCCAATCACACCTGTGTCGTCTCGAACCTGTTCGACACGATGACATTTCATCGAGAGGGTGTTGTTACACGCGTTGAGGCCGTCGCAGCGCGCGGGCTCGTCTGGTAAAGGAACAGGCCGTCGAAAGACGGCCACTGCTCGTCAGACTTGGGTGCTCATCACAGAAATGGCAGCAACGCCCAGCACAAATGCCATCCAGGCAAAGTTGATTACAGAAATCTTCCAGTTTGATTTCTCGACGCGAAAAGCGGCCATCTTGTCCTCATCTCACCGCGCTCCGACGTTGCTGGGGCGGTTTTCTGTTGTCTGATTTTAGGGAACGTCACGAATACCGGTCCAAAACAGAATATGTATCGGATCGGTTCCGCATCGATCGAATTGCAAGCTGAAATTACGTGAGCGGACGGTTTCGCTTTAGCGATTGAATCCTGAACGGCACATGAATATTTCGGAACAGGAACGTTTTCTTCGCGTTTGGAACATGTGTAAGCGTGAGGTAAATGCGCCATGTTCCTGTCTTCCTCTCTGTCGGTTCCTTCTTTCTTTTCAACTTCCTGCTGGAAGCTACATTCTCTGGCGGCGGAATTGCGCTATTCCCTGTCAGGTCAGTTCGAAGAGGTGGAAATTGCGCAGGATGGCCAACATATCGTTTTGACCGGCTACGTGGCTTCCGAAGACCTTCGCAGGGAGGTTTGCCATATGGCGCATGAACTCGCCGCAGGCGTTCCGGTTCTGTGCATGCTTGCGGTGCTGACTGAAACCAACATGATCCTGGCATAATGATAAGCGGCGCCCGCGAGGGAGGCGGGCGCCGGTGCCTGACGCAGCGTCAACGGTTGGGGGAAGACGCGAACGCGTGTATCAGGCAGCAGTAACTTCCGGCATTTCAAGCTTTTGCCAATCAACATGACGCTCGAACGCAATGCCGTTTGCGTCGAACAGATGGCAATCGGCGGCGCGAATACCAGCTGGCATGGGTTCATCCACCCTGATCGGGGCCGAGCCCGGCAGAAGCGAACAGAAGCCTTCACCGCTGGACAATGATGCGTAGGCCACCGTGTTGACGCCAAGCCTTTCAATCACAGATGGGGTGACCGTAATGCGCAGATCCCCGGAGATGAGGCTGATATGCTCGGGGCGGATGCCGAGGGTCAGCGTCTTGCCAACAATACCGTCACGCGGGGTTACGGGCACCGCAATACGTTGACCTTCGAACGATACGGTAATCCCGCCAGCGTCAACCGCTTCGCAGGTAACAGGCAGGAAGTTCATCTTCGGATTGCCGATGAAGCCCGCCACGAACAGATTTTGCGGCTTGTGATAAAGCTCCAGCGGTGCGCCGACCTGAGCGATATCCCCGGCATTGAGAACAACGATCCGGTCAGCCATTGTCATGGCTTCCACCTGATCATGCGTCACGTAGATCATGGTCGCCTTGAGGTCGCGATGCAGTTTCGAAAGCTCGATGCGCATGTCTGCACGCAGGGCCGCATCAAGGTTTGAAAGCGGCTCATCGAACAGGAAGATCTTTGGCTCGCGAACGATCGCTCGCCCGATTGCGACGCGCTGGCGCTGGCCGCCGGAAAGCATGCCCGGCTTTTGCTGCAGCCGCTTGTCGAGTTGAAGGATCTTCGCGACCGCTCCCACTTTCTCGCGAATCTTTTCCTCCGGCAGTTTTTCGACGCGCAGAGGAAATGCGATGTTTTCAAAAACGGTCATATGCGGATAGAGCGCGTAGGACTGGAAAACCATGGCAATTCCGCGCTGGACCGGCGGCTTGTCATTAACGCGCACGCCATCGATGACGATGTCGCCCGCGCTGGTGGAATCCAGACCAGCAATCATGCGAAGCAGCGTGGACTTTCCACAGCCGGACGGCCCGACGAAGACGACGAATTCGCCATCCTTCACCTCAAGGCCAATGCTTTTCAGTACTTCGAAGTCTCCGTAGAACTTCTGTACTTTGTCGAGATAGAGCTGTCCCAAAACATATTCTCCGTTCGCCGGAACGAGCGGCTTTAGCGGAAAGAGGAAGGGTGGCTGGGCGCGGCGAAAAAGTTGACCGCGCCCTGAACCCGGTTGTTACTTGTACTGCTCCATGTCGGCAGCCGCCTTTTTCAGAGCTGCGGCAGGCTCAGCCTTGCCGGTGACCACCGACTGCACCATCTCGATCACAACGTTCTGGAAGCCCTTGTAATCCTTGAAGAGTGGCTCCGGGCCGCCGTAATTGATGCCCTCGATGAGTGGCTTCCAGAAGGGGTCCTTCTGAACGAATTCATCCACTTTCGGGGAAGGACGAAGTGGCGTCAGACCGGCATCGCCCTGAAGTTCGTACTCACCCTGCGGGCCGGGGGAGGTGATGAATTTGGCAAATTCGGTCGCCTTTTCTTCGACGCCGGTGCCCTTGAAGATGGCAAGGCTATCGGTGATCAGGAGCGTGCCTGGACCCTTGGCGGATGGGCCGGATGGAAGAGTTGAAATGCCCCAGTTGATGCTGGTCTTCTTGAGACGCGATGCGGCGCCCGAACCGGCCTGTATCATGCCGACCTTGCCATCGAGGAAGATGGCGCGAATTTCGTTCTGCTCGTAAGCGGTTGCACCTTCAACGGAGTAGGGCGTGATGTCCTTATAGGCCTGCAGGGCGGCCAGAACTTCCGGGCTGTTGGCCACGACCTTGTCGCCATCGAGCATTTTGCCGTTGTTGGTATAAACCCAGTGCATGAACTGGTGCATCGTGTTGTCGAAGGTCTTGGCTGGCAGGCCGTAACCGGCAATGCCTGTCTTTTCCTTGATCTGCTTGGCGAAAGCGATCTCTTCAGCCCAGGTCTTCGGCGGCGTTTCAGGGTCAAGGCCAGCCTTTTTGAACAGGTCCTTGTTCCAGTAAAGCGCCTTGGTCGAGAAGGCGATCGGTACGCCCCACTGGTTGTTGTCGAAGGTAACGGTGTCAACGATGTTGGGGTAATAGCTCTTCTTTTCGGCGTCCGTCATCGGAACCGGAACGATGAGGTCGTTCTCGGCGAATTCCTTCAGAGTGCGCGAACCGACATAGGCCATGCCAACCGGCGTGCCGGCTGCTGCAAGCGTGGTGGCCTTGTCCTGGCACTGCGCCCAGCCGACGACTTCAGCCTTGATCTTCCAGCCTGCGTTCTTGCCTTCCCATTCCTTGATGTATTTTTCATGGATCGGGTCGATCTTGTCGCCGCAATAGATCCAGGAAATTTCCTTGTCGGCGGCCTGTGCGGCAAGCGTGCCAAGCGCTGTAGACGCGGCCAGCGCCATTGCGTAAAGCCCAGTCTTTACTGTTATGCTCACGGTTAGTCTCCCATTCTCTGGTGGTTGTTTTATTGTTTCACCGCGCCTGCGGTCAGGCCGCTGACGAGATAGCGTTGCAGGAAGAAGATCACGATCATGGCAGGCGCGATGCCGACGAAGCTCGCGGCCATCAACTCGTTCCAGATGACTTCCTGACGGCCGAAATAGGCGTAAAGCCCGACCGGAAGAGGCATGTATTCGCTCTTGGCGTTGAACGTCAGGGCGAAGATGAACTGCTGCGCATAGGAGCCGATGAAGGTGGTGATCGCGACGACCGTGATGCCGGGCATGGCAATCGGCAGGATTACACGGCGCAGCGTGTAGAAATGGCTCGCACCATCAACATAGGCGGCTTCATCCAACTCTTTGGGAATGCGCATCATATAGGTTCGCAGAAGCCAGATCGCCGAGGGGATCAGAAAGGCAACGCCCGGAACGATCATGGCGAAATAGGTGTTCAGAACCCCGAGCGTGCGCATCAGGCGAAACAGTGGAATGAGAAGCACCGCGCCGGAGAACATATTGACGGCGAGGAAGGCGCCCAGAAGCGTGCCGCGCCCCTTGAACTCGAACCGTGCGAAGGCATAGGCCGCGGGCACGACCATGCAAAGCACGACCGCGGTAACGATTGTGGAGATGAAGAACGAGTTGAAGATGTAGCGGCCAAAGCCGGGCACGCTCTCCCACATGGTGACATAGGCGCGGAAGGAGCCGTTCTCCGGAATGAAGCGGTAAGGCGAGGAGAACAACTGGCTCAAGGGCTTCAACGAGACAAGGAACCCCTCGACGAAGGGAGCGAGCACGAAGGTGAGAAACACACCGATGCCGCAATAGATGCCAATGATCTCATACCAGCGATAGCGGTTGATAAGCTGAGGAGGCTCTCTCATTGCTTCTCTCCTGATGCGAGACGGCTGGTGACGCGGAAGTAGCAAAGGCAGAAGATCGACAGGAAGATGCAGATCAGAACCGCGCGTGCAGCGCCTTCGCCATATTTCTTGGAGCCGATTGCGGTCCGGTAGGTGTCGATGATCATGGTCGTCGTTTCGCCGTTCGGCCCACCCTGGGTCAGGATCCAGATGATATCGAACGAGTTGAACGTGGCGATCAGGGAAAGCATCGACATGGTAATCATCGATGGCACCAGGAGCGGCAGGGTGATGCGGCGGAAGCGGTAGAAACGTCCCGCGCCATCGGTCCATGCTGCTTCGTAAAGATCCTGCGGGATCGCCTGCATGGCGGCCAGCATATAGAGGGTGACCATCGGCACACCGATCCACACGTCGGTAATGATCGTTGCCCAGAAGGCTGTCGAACCCTGCGCCAGGAAGGCGATGGGGCCATCCGTCAAGCCGGCACGCTGCAGCATGCCGGAAATCATGCCGAACTGGCCGTTATACATCCAGCCCCACATGAAAATGCCGATTGCCATCGGCACGATCCAAGGCGGCATGGTCAAAACGCGAAACAGCGCGCGGCCGGGCACGGCAGCGTTCAGCATTGTTGCGCCGAAGGTGCCGATGATCATCTTGATCGCGACAGAGAAGAAGGTCCAGACGAAGGTGCGGATGATGACTTCAGCGAAACTCGCGTTGAAAATCTTCTCATAATTCGCCCAGCCAACCCATTCGGTCGTCCGCTTTAGCGATGCATCCGTGAAGGACAGGATGAACGTGTCTACGAGCGGATAGGCGACGATGGTCAGGACGTAGAGCAGTGCCGGAGCGAGCAGCAGCCAGGCAAAGATGACGGCGCTTTTGCGGGCATCCATGGCGACCCCCATCACGCAGACTTTGCCTGGGCTGATCCTGAGCCATGCAGGCAAGCGTCATACTGACGCCATACGGGTGCAAGGTCCACGACCTTGCGTCCGTTGCGCGCTTCATCCATGGCCAGCGCAAGAATGCCCGCCTCGATCGCATCCAGAGCTGAAACGGGAAGCGGCGTGCCTTTGGTGATATGCGCGAACACATCGGCCGCCATCTGCTCATCCGCGCCGTAGTGATGGGAGGTCAGCGAGGGCGCCTGGTAGCGGTTCGCAACACGCTTCTCGCTCGAATGCGCGTCATGCACATCCATGAAGCCGCGAACGAAATCACCTTCGGCCATGCCCTTCGAGCCGATCACGCAGAAACGGCGGAATTCATCCGGCACGTTGAGATTCGTATGGAACGTCATCGAAGCGCCGTTCTCGTATTCGACGATCGCGGTCTGGTAATCGATGATATCGCCGTCGCTGTCGAAGACCTTGTCGGAACCCAGCCAGCCGCTCGGCTTGCGGTGATAGACATGCAAATCGTTGACGCCGGTGTTTTCTGGAGCATTCTCCGGCGTAAAGCTCTTGCGGCCGCCGAAGCTTGCCACGAAACGAGGCCGCGCGCCAACGACGCCGTTGTACAGATCGAGGTCATGGCAGCACTTTTCGAGCATGAAGCTGCCGGCGTAACGGCTGTAGCGTCGCCAGTCGCGCATGAAGAAGGCACCGTGATAGGGCGCAATGTGCTCGGACGCCTCGATGGACACAACATCGCCCAGCAGACCGTCCGCCTGCGCCTGCCTCAGATCCTTATAGAGCGGCGAGTATCGCAGAACGAGACCAACCAGCAGGCGGTCGTGGCCGTGCTTTTGCAGAAGCGCGGCCAAAGCATAGCTCTCTTCGATCGAAACGACGATCGGCTTTTCGGTAAAGACCGTAAGGCCTGCTTCGAGTCCGATGCGGATATGTTCGAGGTGCAAATGGTTTGGAGAACCGATCATCAGGAGATCGAAAGTTTCGCTCTCAATCAATTGCTGCGGCGTTTCATAGGACCGACCAGGCGAAATACCAGCTTCGTTAAGACGTTCCATGCCGGCAGGCGCCGGATCCACATAGCCGACGATTTCGAAATCCGGGTCCATCTGCTTGAAAACCTGGCCAAGATATCCGAGGCGGAAGCCCAGCCCGATGATTGCGACCTTCATGATGGTCAATTCCCCACTGCGTAATTATTTTTCACAGATTGTTTTACGGAAGCGATTTCGTCAACCGAAAATCCGAGAAATATCGTTTTCATGAAATTCATTTTCAGAACTCACCTGTTGCGATATTTCTTGAGGATCGTCCGCCCGGTTCTCCGACAACTGTTCCGCTCATCCAACTTTTTGTTAACATTTAATACCAAAAACAGTCCAATCGTCTAGATGAATCTTTGCTGTTTAAGAATTTTTGCATTTGCTGTAGAAAAAATCATTTAAAAAGAGGGTGATAGGATCGCGACTCCAGTTTCTCTCTTTGCTGCAGATAGAACCAATTGCCTATTTGGAATTTTATTGGTATTGTCCACCCGATTTTCGTGGCGCATCTAACGCGGTCGCAGGCTCTCGCTCTTGCGCGCCGCACCAGGAGGGGTTTTTGAACGAGGTGGCTTTGCCTCTTGAGCAATTGCAGGCAGCAAGCGGCGGGCCGCTCTACGTCAAGCTCAAGAATATGATCGAACAGGCCATGAAGGATGGTCGTTTGAAGCATGGCGATGCCTTGCCGGCCGAGCGTGATATCGCGGATGCAGCGGCGATTTCACGTGTCACTGTGCGCAAGGCCATCGACGATCTCGTTGATCAGGGGCTTCTCGTGCGCAGACGTGGCTCTGGCACCTTCGTCAGCAAGCCGGTTCCTCGCATGCAGCAATCGCTGACGCGACTGACGTCATTCTCGGAAGACATGCGCAGGCGAGGCATGACAGCGGGTTCGCGCTGGCTGGATCGAGGTCTGTTTCATCCGACTCCGGAGGAGACCATGACGCTCGGACTAAGTGGTAACGCCCGTGTTGCGCGCCTGGTGCGCCTGCGTACGGCCAACGACATGCCGATTGCTCTGGAGCGCACAAGTCTTCCGGACGACATTCTCCCGGATCCAGATGCTGTCGAAAACTCGCTATACCAGGCACTGTCCGGGCGCCGCATCCAGCCGGTTCGGGCAAACCAGCGTATTTCGGCGGTACTTCTGAAGGAAGAGGAAACGGAATTGCTGGGCGTACCTACCGGTTCGGCTGCCCTCAGCGTTCAGCGTATCGCTTATCTTGACTCAGGTCGGGTGATGGAAGTCTCGACCGCCCTTTATCGCAGCGACGCTTACGATCTCGTCGCAGAACTTACGATCGGCGCCTGAAGGCGCGCAGGAATTGAAAGGCCAATCATGACATCGATTATGCGACAGGAGATCGATCAGATCCCGGCGGTAGCCGCACGGCTGCTGAGTGAACAGGCTGCCGTTCTGGCAGATGCTGGTAAAGCACTGAGGGTGCGCGATCCTGCGGTGGTTGTCACCATTGCCCGCGGTTCGTCCGACCATGCAGCCCACTTTCTGAAATATGCGATCGAGTTGGAACTCGGTATCCCGGTTGCCTCCGTTGGCCCATCACTGGCCTCCATTTACCAGTCACCTTTGAAGCTGTCGCGTGGCGCCGCAATTGCCGTGTCACAGTCGGGCGCAAGTCCGGATATCGTGGCCTTGACGAAGACGGCGGTTGAAGGGGGCGCATTGACGATTGCCTTGGCCAATACGGTGCCATCCCCACTCAGCCAGGCGGCGACGGTCGCTGTCGATATCGCGGCGGGGCCGGAGCTTGCCGTGGCCGCGACGAAGTCCTTCGTCAACTCCATCGTGGCCGGTCTTGCAATCATCGCCCACTGGAAGAACGATGCCGCACTTATCGACGCGGTGACGGCTCTTCCAGCGCATTTCGAGGCTGCGTTGAAACTGGATTGGAGCGCGATTCTCGATCCTCTCGCATCGGCTGAGTCCCTCTATATGCTGGGTCGCGGCCCCTCGCTTGCCATCGCCTCTGAAGCGGCGTTGAAATGCAAGGAAACGTGCGAATTGCATGCAGAAGCCTATTCGTCTGCGGAAGTTCTGCACGGACCGGTGTCGCTGGTCGCGCCTGCATTTCCCGTGATCGCTTTTGCCGCGCGCGACGCTGCCGAAGCATCGATTGCGGAAACGGCGTCCAAGCTGGTTGCCAAGAATGCGAAGACCTTCGTTACCACACGTCTTGCAAGCGGTGCGGCGCAATTGCCTTTCGTAACCACGGGTAATCACCTGACGGATGCCTTGTGCCTTATTATCCCGTATTACGGCATGGTTGAGCAGCTATCCCGCCAGCGCGGCTTCAACCCGGATAAGCCCGCGGCCCTTCAGAAGGTGACGGAAACCCGATGAAACAGTCGCTTGCCGTCGCCTGCCAGCGTATTTTCGATGGTGAAGCTCTCTTTCACGATCATGCCTTGCTGATCGAGGGCGGAACCGTGACTGACATCGTGCCGCAATCGGATGTGCCGGATGGCTTCGTTTTGCGTCAGGCGGGAGATCGCCTGCTGGCACCGGGATTTGTCGATCTTCAGGTCAATGGCGGCGGCGGCGTGCTTTTCAACAATCAACCGGACGTGGCCGGTATCGAGACCATCTGCAAGGCTCACGCCGCCTATGGCACAACCTCCGTCATGGTCACCCTGATTACCGATACGCCTGAAGTTCGCGATCAGGCTTTGACGGCTGGAAAGGCTGCGTTCGAACAGCAGGTGCCGGGTTATCTCGGCCTTCATCTTGAAGGGCCACATCTCTCACACGCCAGAAAGGGCACCCATGATCCGGCGCTGATCCGCCCCATGCAGCCGGATGATCTGTCCGTACTGGTCGAAGCCCGTGGCGCTTTCGGGCAGGCGATCACAACCATTGCGCCCGAGAGCGTCACCAGCGACCAGGTCCGCTCATTGGTGCAGGCCGGCTACATCGTCAGCCTGGGCCACACAGATGCACAGGCGCATGCGATTGCCCCTTATGTCGAGGCCGGGGCGTCGATGGTTACCCACCTGTTCAACGCCATGAGCCAGATGGGAAATCGTGAGCCAGGACTTGTCGGTATCGCTCTGGACGATGGGCGTTTGTCCTGTGGCCTGATTGCCGACGGATTTCATGTCGACCCGGTCTCGATGCGGGTCGCTATTCGCGGCAAGGGCGGGCCGTCTCACATCTTTCTCGTCACCGATTCCATGTCGACCATCGGCACCGATGATGATGGATTTGAACTCAATGGGCGCCGGATCTATCGCAATGGTGGACGCCTGACACTGGCGGATGGCACGCTGGCAGGAGCGGATATCGATATGCTTTCCTGTGTCCGTTATACGCATCTCACGCTTGGCCTGCCGCTTGTTGAGGCATTGCGCATGGCGGCCCGTTATCCGGCAGAAGCCTTGGGGCTCATCAACAAGGGACAGCTGCGGCCGGGTTTTGACGCGGATTTTGTCATTCTGGATCGTGACCTGGGTTGGCACTCGACGTGGATCGACGGGTCTCTCGTCTCTGGCGGCGCGAATGCAATCGAAGTGGTGGCTCCATGATTGTCTGTTTCGATATCGGAGGGACGGCAATCAAGGGCGCGCTTGCCTTCTCTGCGGAGGATATTCGGCCCGTGCCAAGGCAGGCGACGCCCATCCATGATTTTGATGCCTTCGTAGCCGTTCTCAAGTCCGTCATCGCCCTCAGCGACGAACAGCCTGAGTGCGTTGCGCTCTCCATTGCGGGCATCATTGACCCGGAAACTGGGCGAGCAGTGGTTGCCAACGTGCCTTGTATTCACGGACGCCGCCTGGGACAGGATCTGGAAGCCGCACTCGGCTTGCCGGTTCTTGTTGCCAATGATGCGGATTGTTTCGTGCTGGCGGAAGCGGGCATTGGAGCCGGCAAGGGTCACCGCGTGGTTTTTGGCGTCATTCTCGGCACCGGCGTGGGTGGTGGGCTGGTTGTTGATGGACAGCTGATCAACCGCGAAGGTGGCTTTGCTGGCGAATGGGGCCACGGACCTGTGGCGGCAACGGACGCAGGCAACCCTCCCGTTCATCTGCCCCGATTTGCCTGCGGTTGTGGGCTCAGCGGCTGTATCGATGCGATTTGCAGTGCGCGCGGCATGGAAAAACTGCACAGGCATCTGCATGATGAAGACCTGTCCAGCGAGAGCATTGTCGCGAACTGGCAAGCGCAGCAGGTGCGCGCCTCCCGCACAATCGATGTTTACCTCGATGTGCTGGCAGGGCCGCTGGCGCTTGTCGCCAATGTCACCGGCACGACAATCATCCCGGTAGGCGGCGGTCTGTCGAATTCGATCGCCTTGATCGAAGCTATTGATCGCGCCGTCCGCGCCCGCATCTTGCGAAAGTTTCAGCGTCCGCTTGTCGTTCCCGCACAATGTAAGATCGAACCGGGCCTGATTGGTGCAGCAATTCTTGGCTTGAATTCTGTCAGGGCGCTGGCAACATAGGCGTTACGGCCAATCGTGATATTCCAGACTGGCTGCGGCTGATTGCATGCGGTCGGCGGCCCTCGCTGCATCTCTGAAGGCTGATGGCGACTGGCCGCAACTGTTTTTAAAGAACCTGCTGAAATGCGCAGGATCCTTGAAGTTCAGCGTCGCGGAAATGCTTTGCACCGAGGCGTTTGATCGTTCCAGCCTGATGCGTGCCTCCTGAAACAGTCGTTCATGGATCAAGGCCAGCGGGGAGCGGCGGAGCTCACGTGTGCAGATCGCGTGCAGCCTGTCCGGCGATACACCCAATTGGCCAGCATAGAAACTGACTGGCCTCTGGTGACGGAACTCCTGTTCGACAAGATTTCGAAATCGCTGAAGCAATGCCACAACGCCGGTCTGCTGGATCCCGTTCAGGTCGCCGCCGACTTCGCGCCAGATGGTAACGACGATCAGTTGTAGAAGCGCAGAGATCATGAGCCACGATCCTCCCATCTCCCTGCCCAGTTCCTGCGAGAGTTCCTGGCAGCGACGCGACAGGTTTTCAGCGGCCTGTGTCGAGAGGGAAAGTTGCATCGACTTTTCGAGGCAGGCTCGACAGGCGAGCCCTTCCGGATCAGTCGGAAAAATGTCAACGGCCAGCGACGACGGAATTTTCAGAACGAAGGCGCGGCTTCCGGCGACCAGAGCCAGGCGCGCTCCACGGCCTGCAGAATATATCCAAAGAGCAGGCGCAACAATTTCCTCGTCTTCATCCAGCTCCTGTCTTCTGACGGAGCCGGTTTGAAGCAGCACTAAAGCCACCTGATCTGACCGGTCCTGGCGGTTCACAATCACGACGCGGTTGGAAAGTGCCGGCATCAGAACATCGACCGTGACCTGACCCATATCCATTTTTTCTCCCGGGAGATGCGTATTCGCCAGAAATATACAAGAACTGACCGGAAATTGGTATTCAGTCACCGAATATTCCCCGTAATGTGATGTGAGCCTTTGGGAGGAGGCGGCAATGGCCGAGTATCAGAGCACTGTCGGGGAGCCGCAAAACGCTGCTGAGGCGGTTCGTTTCGTCGCGCCGCTGCTGATTGGTGGCAAGTCGCCGCAGATATCTCCTGATGCCTGTTTCCTTCGCTCGGGTCCGTTATCTGCCGCCCCCGTCACTGCCGCGGCGTCTGCCACGCCTGACGATGTCGAAGCGGCGGCAGTTGCTGCGGCAAGAGCCTTCGGGGATTGGTCCCGGACCGCGTCATCACAACGACGCGACATTCTGCTGGCCGCAGCCGAGCGACTTGTGAGATCGACGGATCCGCTGGCGCAGGTCATGATGGCGGAGACAGGTGCCACCCGCCAGTGGTGCGCATTCAATGTCGAGCTTGCTACCAGAGTTCTTCATGAGGCTGCGGAACTGGCCGGAGAGGTTGATCCTGATCTTCAGCTTCTCTCCCGAGGCGCTGAGACGTCCTTCAGTATCCGGCAGCCGGCTGGCGTTTGCCTCGCGATGGCAGCGTGGAATGCCCCGATCCTGCTGGCAGTGCGTTCTTTTGCCTATGCGCTGGCATGGGGTAACACTGTTATCTTCAAAAGTTCAGAACTTTGCCCGGCGACGCAGCGCATGCTGGGCAGCATCATGCAGGACGCGGGTCTGCCGGATGGCGTTCTCAACATTCTGTCGAATTCACCTGACGAGGCAGCCCGCGTCGTGGAAAGCCTGATTGCGCATCCTGTCGTCCGCCGTATCAATTTCACGGGCTCCACACGCGTGGGGCGGACGATCGCGCAGATCGCGGCCAGATACTTGAAGCGCTGCCTGTTGGAACTGGGTGGCAAGGCTCCCTTGATCGTCCTTGCGGATGCGGACCTGGAAGAAGCTGCGAAGGCAGCAAGCTTTGGCGCCTTCTTTAACCAAGGACAGATCTGCATGTCGACCGAGCGGATCATTGTCGAGGATACGGTCGCGGATGAGCTTGTTGAACGTCTGACGGAGCGTGCAGAACGCTTGCGGGCTGGTGATCCCGTGATGGATCACATGGCATTGGGCTCTCTGATTTCAGCCGAAGCGGGGGTTCGATTGAACGCCCTTGTTGAAGATGCCCGCGCACGGGGAGCAAAGATCCGATGCGGCGGCTTGGCTTACGGCTCCCTGATGGACGCGACGGTAATTGACCACGTCGACAGTTCGATGCGGCTTTACCGAGAAGAAAGCTTCGGTCCGCTTGTCTCGATCATCCGCGTTGCAGACGCTGACGAGGCCGTAAGTGTCGCCAATGATTGCGAATACGGATTGTCGGGTTCCGTGTTCAGTCGCGACATCAAGCGCGCCATGCGGGTCGCAATGCAAGTGGAAACCGGAATTCTGCACATCAACTCGGCTACTGTTGCCGATGATCCTGCAATGCCTTTCGGCGGCATGCGCGGCTCGGGCTATGGCCGCATCGGCGGGAAAAGTGCCGTTGATGAATTCACGGAACTCCGCTGGATCACCGTCAATCAGACGCCGGCACACTATCCCCTTTGAGAAACAGTCATCGGGCGAAAGCCCAAACGCAGGAGGAAAGATCATGCACGCAATTCAACAGATTATCGGCGGCAAGAAGGTAGGAGCGATATCCGGGAAGAGTTTCGACCGTATTGACCCCTTCACCGGACAAGTAGCGAGCAGCGCTCCGGCATCCGGTCTGGATGATGTAAAGGCCGCCATCGCTGCCGCGCAGGCTGCTTTCCCGGCGTGGTCGCGCACGGGCCCGGGCGAGCGCCGCGCGCTTCTTCTGAAGGCTGCCGATATCATGGAAAGCAATGCGCCCCGTTTTATTGAACTGATGATTACGGAAACTGGCGGCACTGCGGGCTGGGGCGGCTTCAACACCATGCTTGCGGCTGGCATCCTGCGGGAAGCTGCCAGCATGACCACACAGATCCAGGGCGAGGTCATTCCCTCCAACAAGCCCGGCACCATATCTATGGCCCTGCGTCAGGCGGCAGGCGTTTGCGTGGGCATCGCGCCCTGGAATGCGCCGGTCATTCTGGGAACCCGTGCCGTCGCCATGGCCATCGCCTGCGGCAACACTGTTATTCTGAAGGCCTCAGAAGCCTGCCCCGGCATGCATGTCTTGATCGGCGAGGTCTTGGTCGAAGCAGGTCTTCCTGATGGTGTTATCAACGTCATTACCAACGCACCGGAAGATGCGGCTCAGGTCGTCGAGGCGTTGATTTCGGCACCGGAGGTCCGTCGCGTCAACTTCACGGGCTCGACCAAGGTTGGGCGGATTATTGGCGAGCTTTGCGGCCGTCATCTAAAGCCAGCACTGCTGGAGCTTGGCGGCAAAGCGCCGATGATCGTTCTGGAAGACGCGGATATCGATGCAGCCGTCAACGCCGCCGTATTTGGCTGCTATATGAATATGGGCCAGATCTGCATGTCGACCGAGCGGCTGATCGTACATGAAAAGGTGGCGGATGAATTCGTCGCCAAGCTTTCCGCCCGCGCATCGCAGCTTCCAGCGGGTGATCCGCGCGGTCATGTTGTGCTGGGGTCGCTGGTCAACCCGGATGCTGCCAAAAAGATGCAAGCCTTCATCGATGACGCTGTCGAAAAGGGTGCAACACTCGCGGCAGGCGGCAAGATCGAGGGCAGCGTGGTTTCCGCAACACTGCTGGACCATGTGAAAGACGGCATGCGCTCCTTCGATGAAGAGAGCTTCGGCCCGGTGAAGCCCGTGATTCGCGTGAGCAGCGAAGAGGAAGCCATCCGTATCGCCAACGAAACGGAATACGGGCTCTCCTCGGCCATCTTCAGCCGCGACATCAAGCGGGCGATGGAACTGGCCTCTCGCCTGGAAGCGGGTATCTGCCATATCAACGGTCCAACGGTGGCAGACGAAGCCCAGATGCCATTCGGCGGCGTGAAAAGCTCCGGCTATGGACGTTTCGGTGGCAAGGCTGCCATTGCCGAGTTCACAGACTTGCGCTGGGTGACCATTGAGGATCCGAACCAGCACTACCCATTCTAATCAAAAATCACACTAAATTACCGATCGGTGGAAAATCGCACCGATCGGTCTTTGGCGTACCGCTGAGGCGTTTCTCAGACTAGTCAGCGGTGCTGGTGACGTGTACGCCTATCTCTCGACCGGAATTTACGGTCGGTTAAAGTCTGCGTGGGGATTGATAGCAGACGCACTTATCCAGGCATGATTATGCCGGATACCTGGGAGCGGGATATAGAGATGAAAATCGGTTCTCCGAAAGAAATTTTTCCGGGCGAAGCCAGGGTCGCAATGACACCTGACAGCGCCCTTCAGCTTCAAAAGCTGGGATATGAATGCCTCATCGAGACGGGCGCGGGTAAAGCCGCCGGCTTTTCCGACGAAGCCTATACGAAGGCAGGGGTGACAGTATTGGAGAGCGCCGCCGCTCTCTATGGCTCGGCGGATTTCATTGCCAAGGTGCGTCCGCCGGAGCAATCCGAAGTGGAGCTTCTGGGGCCTGGCAAAACGCTGATCTCGTTCTTCTATCCCGCCCAGAACAAGGAGCTTCTCGAGGCTGCCAATGCCAAGGGCGCGAACGTCATCGCCATGGACATGGTGCCGCGCATTTCCCGCGCACAGAAGATGGATGCCCTGTCCTCCATGGCAAACATTGCCGGTTACCGCGCGGTGATCGAGGCTGGTAACAATTTCGGCCGCTTCTTCACTGGTCAGGTTACGGCGGCAGGCAAGATCCCGCCCGCCAAGGTGCTGGTGATCGGTGCGGGCGTTGCAGGTCTTGCTGCTGTTGGCACCTCGGTTTCGCTTGGCGCGATCACCTATGCCTTTGACGTTCGTCCGGAAGTGGCCGAGCAGATCGAATCCATGGGCGCAAATTTCGTCTTCCTCGATTTCGCCGGTCCTGCCCAGGATGGCGCCGCAACGGGCGGCTATGCCGCACCGTCCTCGCCAGAATTTCGCGAGGCGCAGCTCAAGAAGTTCCGCGAACTCGCGCCCGACATCGATATCGTCATTACGACCGCCCTCATTCCTGGCCGCGATGCACCAAAGCTTTGGCTGGAGGACATGGTCGCGGCCATGAAGCCGGGCTCGGTGATCGTGGACCTAGCCGCAGAGCGCGGCGGCAACTGCGATCTGACTGTGGCTGACCAGAAGATCGTGTCTTCAAATGGCGTGACCGTCATCGGCTACACGGATTTCCCCAGCCGCATGGCAACGCAGGCTTCTACGCTGTATGCGACGAACATCCGCCACATGATGACGGATCTGACGCCCGCGAAGGATGGTGTGCCCGTCCACAACATGGACGATGACGTGATCCGCGGTGCAACGGTGACGAAGGAGGGTGCCATCACCTATCCGCCACCGCCGCCGAAGATCCAGGCGATTGCCGCGGCCAAGCCGAAGGAAAAGGTGAAAGAACTGACGCCTGAGGAAAAGCGTGCGGCGGAAGCTGCAGCTTTCAAGGCCCAGACCCGTAACCAGTTCACCCTGCTTGCCGTCAGCGGTGCGCTCATTTTGCTGGCCGGGCTCTATGCGCCTGCCAGCTTCATGAGCCACTTCATCGTTTTTGTGCTGTCCTGCTATGTCGGCTTCCAGGTCATCTGGAATGTGTCGCATTCCCTGCATACCCCGCTCATGGCGGTCACGAACGCGATTTCATCGATCATCATCCTGGGCGCACTGATGCAGATCGGTTCGGGCAGCATTCTGGTGATTATCCTGGCCGCACTCTCCGTCTTCATGGCGGGGATCAACATCTTCGGTGGCTTCATGGTCACCCGGCGCATGCTCGCCATGTTCCAGAAGTCTTGAGGGCAGGGGGAGCCACATGGAATACGGATTTACAACAGCCGCCTATGTCGTTGCGGCGGTTCTCTTCATTCAGTCCCTGGGCGGGTTATCCGGCCAGGAAAGCGCCAAGCGCGCGGTCTGGTATGGCATTGTCGGCATGGGGCTTGCCGTTCTGGCCACGCTTTATGGCCCAGGCGCTGGCAACTGGTTCCTTTCGCTGGTCATGATTGCCGCGGGCGGCGCCATTGGCTGGGGCGTGGCGCAACGCGTACAGATGACGGAAATGCCGCAGCTTGTCGCGGCCATGCACTCGCTGGTCGGTCTTGCGGCTGTGTTCATCGGCTTCAATGCGCATATCGAACTTGGCCGTGTTCTGGCCATGGACGAGACGGCGCGCCATTCGCTGGAAGGCTTTGCCGCAATTCTTGCCCATAAAACGCATGTCGAGCAGGTCATCCTGAAGGTCGAAGTCTTCCTCGGCGTGTTTATCGGTGCGGTCACTTTCACTGGTTCGGTCATCGCCTTCGGCAAGCTGGCGGGCAAAGTGGATGGCAAGGCGACCAAGCTTCCCGGCGGTCACCTGCTCAATGCAAGCGCTGCAATCCTGTCTGTCATCCTGCTGTTTCTCTATGTCGGCGGGGCGGGCATCTGGACACTGCTTCTGATGACGCTTCTGGCCTTTTTCATCGGCTATCATCTCATCATGGGAATTGGCGGCGCCGATATGCCGGTTGTCGTATCCATGCTCAACAGCTATTCCGGCTGGGCGGCAGCGGCCATCGGCTTCTCGCTTTCCAACGACCTTCTGATCGTTGTCGGCGCGCTCGTCGGTTCATCTGGTGCCATCCTCTCCTACATCATGTGCAAGGCCATGAACCGTTCGTTCGTATCGGTCATCCTTGGTGGTTTCGGCGGAACGACTGGCCCTGCCATGGAAATCAGCGGCGAGCAGATTGCCATTGATGCGGAAGGCGTGGCCAACGCGCTGAACGATGCCGATAGCGTCATCATTGTTCCGGGTTATGGCATGGCGGTTGCCCAAGCACAGGGTGCGGTTTCCGAATTGACCCGCAAGCTGCGTGCGGCAGGCAAGGAAGTACGCTTCGCAATCCATCCTGTTGCAGGCCGTCTGCCGGGGCATATGAACGTGCTGCTGGCTGAAGCAAAGGTGCCTTATGATATCGTGCTGGAAATGGACGAGATCAACGACGATTTCCCGAACACAGATGTCGTCATCGTCATTGGTTCGAACGACATCGTCAATCCTGCGGCCCAGGAAGATCCGAATTCGCCCATCGCCGGCATGCCGGTTCTGGAAGTTTGGAAAGCCAAGCAGGTCTTCGTATCCAAGCGCGGTCAGGGCACCGGCTATTCCGGCATCGAGAACCCGCTGTTCTTCAAGGAGAACACCCGCATGTTCTACGGTGATGCGAAGAAGTCCGTGAATGAACTGCTGCCGATGATCAAATAAGATCCATCCACCAGGCGCAAATTGGGAGGCGGAGCTGGCAACGGCTCCGCCTCTTTCGCTTGACTTGTGATAAATCTTCGCTTTCCATCTAGATGAAACAAAGGAAAGCGAAGCGAAAATGCTGCTCACCCCCCGTCAGGAAGAGATCGTGGCATTGGCCAAGACGGCAGGCCGTGTTTCCGTGGAGGATCTCGCAGCGCGTTTCTCGGTCACGCCTCAAACCATTCGCAAGGATCTGAACGATCTCTGCGATGCTCGCGCGCTCACACGGGTCCACGGCGGCGCCATTTTTCCGAGCGGCAACGAAAACGTCGAATACGAAGCCCGAAGGGCAATCGCGTCAGGAGCAAAGCAGGATATCGGACGCGCTGCCGCCGCGCTCATTCCGGACAATTCGTCCCTGTTCATCAATATCGGCACTACCACCGAGGCGGTGGGCGAGGCGCTCACCGAACGCAACGGCCTCATGGTCATTACGAATAACATCAATGTCGCCAATCGCTTGCGGATTTTTCCGCAGATCGAGGTAGTCATTGCAGGCGGCGTCGTTCGCGGCTCTGACGGCGGCATTGTGGGCGAGGCCGCGGTTGACTTCATTCGCCAATTCAAGGTCGATTTCGCCGTCATCGGCGTGTCTGCAATCGATGAAGATGGCGCACTTCTCGATTTCGATTTTCGCGAAGTGAAAGTTGCTCAGGCCATCATTGCCAATGCACGTCATGTGATCCTGGTATCGGATGCAACGAAGTTCGAGCGGACAGCGCCGGTGCGCATAGGGCATCTATCCCAGGTTCACACGTTCATAACGGATCAATGTCCGTTGGAGAGAATCCGTACAATCTGCCTGGAGAACGACGTTCGGCTCATTGAAACCACAGGATAAGCAACTTTCGGAACTAGTTCGCTTAATCTTCGTTTGACATTCGTTTTGGATGCGATTTTAATATTGATGTTTTCGCATGTGCGAACAACAAATCTTGGAGACGGGTTGTGAGCGAAGTTCTGGATCTTTTCGTCATCGGTGGTGGCATCAACGGCTGCGGCATTGCACGCGACGCGGCCGGACGCGGCTATTCCGTTGGACTTGCCGAGATGAACGACTTCGCGTCCGGAACTTCCTCTGGCGCAACCAAGCTCATTCACGGCGGTCTGCGTTACCTCGAACATTATGAATTTCGTCTGGTGCGCGAAGCGCTGATGGAGCGGGAAGTCTTGTGGGCCATGGCGCCGCACGTCATCTGGCCCTTGCGTTTCGTGCTGCCCTATCAGAAGGGCGGCGTGCGTCCGGCCTGGCTCATCCGGCTCGGTCTTTTCCTGTATGATCACCTTGGTGGTCGAAAGCTCCTGCCTGCAACGAAGACGCTGGACCTGAAGAAGGATGAGGCCGGCAAGGCGCTGAAGCCGATTTTTGGACGCGCTTTCGAGTATTCCGATGGCTGGGTCGATGATGCCCGGATGGTGGTGCTGAACGCACGCGACGCCGCCAATCGTGGCGCCCGCATCTTCAACCGTGCGAAGGTGGTTTCGGCGCGCCGCGACGGCGGCATCTGGAATGTTACGCTGCGACATGCCGAAACCGGCGAGACCTCATCCATCCAGGCGCGCATGTTGGTCAACGCTGCGGGGCCTTGGGTCGATCAGGTTCTGAACGGTGTAATGGGCAAGAACAATGCGCACAATGTTCGCCTTGTGCAGGGCTCCCACATCATCGTCCGCAAGAAATTCAACCATTCTCGCGCCTACTTCTTCCAGAATCCGGATAATCGCATCTTCTTCGCGATCCCTTACGAGGGCGAGTTCACGCTGATCGGGACGACAGATCGCGACTACAAGGAAGATCCGAAGGACGTTCGTATTAGTGCGGAAGAAATCACGTATCTGTGCAACGCGGCCAGTGAGTATTTCGCCGAGCCGGTCCGTCCATCGGATATCGTCTGGAGCTATTCTGCTGTTCGCCCGCTGTTCGACGATGGCGCATCGAAGGCGCAGGAGGCAACACGCGATTACGTGCTGAAAATCGAGGGCGAAGGTACAGATGCTCCGCTGCTTAACGTCTTCGGCGGCAAGCTAACGACCTATCGACGTCTGGCAGAACATGCACTTGAAAAGATCGGCGAGAAGATCGGACTGAAGGGCCCGGCCTGGACCGCGGGCAGCAGGCTTCCCGGCGCTGATTTTCCGGTCGATGGATACGAAGCGCAGGTTCGGCAGCTTCGCTCCCGCTTTCCGTTCCTGGAGAAGATCCATGCGGAACGTCTGGTTCGATGCTACGGCACCGATGCAGGTAACATTGTTGGTCTTGCCGGTGTGCCGGCTGACCTTGGTCGCCATTTCGGCGGTTCGCTCTATGAATGCGAAGTACGTTGGCTCATCGAAAAGGAATGGGCGCGAACCGCGGAAGACGTTCTGTGGCGGCGCACGAAGCAGGGCCTTTTCCTGACGCCGGAACAGGTTGCGGACCTTGAGACCTACATGATCGAAAAATGCGGCAGACTTCAATAAGGCCGCCGTCTCCGCATTGGGCGGCGCATATCAATCAGCATGCTTGAGTCCTTCATGATTGGTCGCTAAACCGATCCTCCAAACGGGAGACGATCATGAAGGCCATGTATTTCGAAAAGTTCGGGCAAACACCGGAAATCCGTAATGTGCCGGACCCGGAGCCGACATTCGGAGGCGTGGTCTTGCAGGTCGCGGCAACCGGTCTGTGCCGCAGCGACTGGCATGGGTGGAAGGGCCATGACTCCGATATTAACCTGCCGCATGTTCCGGGCCACGAACTGGCGGGTAAGGTCGTGGCGACCGGCAAGGGCGTCATGCGCTTCAAGGTGGGTGACCGCGTGACAGTGCCATTCGTCTCAGGCTGTGGCCATTGCGCGGAATGCCATTCCGGCAATCAGCAGGTTTGCCCAAGCCAGTTCCAGCCCGGTTTTACGCATTGGGGTTCCTTCGCTGAGCTCGTCGGAATCGACTACGCCGATACCAATCTCGTACACCTGCCTGAAGAAGTCGATGATGCAACGGCGGCGAGCCTCGGCTGCCGCTTTGCCACGTCTTTTCGTGCCGTTGTGGATCAGGCCCGCACCGGACCCGGGGACTGGGTTGCCGTCCACGGCTGCGGCGGTGTTGGATTGTCTGCCATCATGATAGCAGCGGCTCTGGGTGCCAACCCGATCGCTATCGATCTCTCGGAAGAAAAGCTGGAAGCAGCGCGCCAGTGCGGCGCTGTTGCCTGCATCAATGCCGCAAATGTACCGGATGTTGTCGAAGCGGTGCGTGAGATCACCAAGGGTGGCGCACATGTGTCCATCGACGCCTTGGGCCATCCAACCACCTGCTTCAATTCCATCAAGAACCTCCGCCGTCGAGGCCGCCACGTTCAGGTTGGTCTCATGGTGGATGATTATGCGACGCCGAAGATCCCCATGGCGCAGGTGATCGGCCACGAGTTGGAGATCTACGGCAGCCATGGCATGCAGGCCTGGCGCTACGATGCGATGATGGCCATGATCCTGTCAGGCAAGGTCAAGCCGCAGCAGATGATTTCGAGACGGATCAGCCTCGAAGAGGCCATTCCGGAACTGATCACGCTCGATCAGGCCAAGGGCACCGGTATCAGTGTCATTACGCGGTTTTGACTGATCTCAGGTTCAACCGCTGAACCAGTTTGAGAAATGCGTCGACAGCCGCCTCCAGATCGCGGCTGTTGTCGATATCGTGAACCGGCAGATGACAGGGGACGCAGAGATCTGAGCCTCGTTTCAAGCGCTGTGCAATCTGCTCGGCATCCTCTCGTCCGCGAGATGCGAGCCGTTGAGCGATCACATCCGGGTCGGCTGTGATGTTGACCACGATTGTATTGGTAAAGCATCCGGCAAATAGAGGCAGGGCGGCGCGAGAACCGTTGACGATAACCGTCTGACCCGCATTGTAGGCTTCCGCGGCGGAGCGCAGAATTCCGTAGGACAGGCCGTGTGCTTGCCAATGGACGGCAAATGCGTCTGCGGCTGAGAGCCTTTCGAACTCGGAAACGGTTACGGCCTCATGGTCTTCACCGCCCGTATCCGCCGGTCTTGTGATCACGCGTCGTACGAAATGAACGCGTGCGTCCGCATGCAAGCGGTCTCGAAGAGCATTGATCAGGCTATCCTTGCCAACGCCACTTGGACCAACGACTGCCAGCAAAGCGCCGGCCGTGTTCGCGCCACTCAAAACCATCAGGCTACCCGCTTTCCTTCACGCCATACAGACCGCACCACCGGTACGCCTTCGTGTCTGCGAACCCGCACGAGGTCTGAACGCAACCCTTCGGCAATTCGACCGCGATCATCAAGCCCAACCGTGCGTGCTGGCGTAGATGTTACCATGGCAAGCGCCTGCGGCAGAGAAATCGTTTCAATTTCATCGGCCAGAATGAACGGGGCGTGAAGCAGGCTGAGCGGTACGTAATCGGAAGACAGAACGTCCAGTACGCCAAGATGCGCCAATTCCTTGGCTGCAATATTGCCGGAATGGGATTTGCCGCGCACGATGTTCGGTGCCCCCATCAACACGCTCATGCCAGCCTTGTGCGATGCTTCGGCTGCCTCAAGGCTGGTCGGAAACTCCGCAAGGCGTACGCCGTGTTCAATTGCCTCGTCCACATGGTCCAGCGTCGTATCGTCGTGGCTCGCAATGGTTATGCCGCGTTCACGGCACTGTTCGACGAGTGCCAGGCGATGCGGCGCTGCGTAACGCTCTGACAGAGCAACCCGTCGCGCCACAAACTCCGCAAACTCCGCATCGGTCAGACCGCGCTTTGATTTGTAATAGAGGATGTATTGATCCATTGACTGGAACTGGCGCTGTCCGGGCGCGTGATCCATCAGCGAGACGAGGCGCACGAAATCGTCTTCTGCAAAATCTGCGAAGTGCTCCAGAACATTGTTGGAGGATACCTCGCAACGCAGGTGAAACAGATGGTCGGCGCGCAGGCGCTCATCTTTCTGGGCCTGCTGAATGGCTGTTGCGAGTTCGCGCATTTCGCCCTGCTCGAAGCCGCCGTCTTCATCGGAGCCCATGCGCAGGCAGTCGAACACGGTCGTAATTCCGGATGTCACCACTTGTGCATCATGCGCCTGAATGGCTGACGTCGTATGCCAGCGAACGCCGGGACGGGGCGAATAATGCGTTTCAAGATGGTCCGTGTGCAGCTCCACTAGGCCGGGGATCAGATAGTCACCTTCCAGATCTTCCCCGATCTGGCTTGGCTGGTCGTCGATTTCAAGGATTTTCCCATCCCGGACGCGAAGAGAGCCGTTCAGGACGCGATCTTCGAGAACGATACGGGCGTTGGTGAAAACGGTTTCAGACATGAATTTGACCTTGCATGGGCTGCTTGCGCAGGGTGATTGCGTGTGGCTCGCTTAATGGCGTGCCGTGCCGATGAGCCGGGATCGCAGCGCGTTCGAGATGCCATCGAAGATGAAAACGACGAGGAGGATGAGAAGCACCATGTAGCAAACGTTCTCCCAGTTGGAGTTCGTGCGCATGGCCTCCCAGAGTTTCAAACCGATCCCGCCTGCGCCGACAGCGCCGATGATGGTGGCCGAGCGTGTGTTCGACTCCCAGAAATACAGCGCTTGCGATGCAAAGATCGGCAGAACCTGCGGCACGACACCATAACGCTGGATGGCGAGCGGTGAGGCACCAACCGACTTCACGCCCTCGCGCTGCTTGTCATCCAGGTTCTCCAGCGCCTCGGCATAGAGTTTCCCGAGCGTGCCCGTATCGGTGAAGAAAATGGCCGAGATACCGGCCAGAGGTCCGGGACCGAAGGCGCGGGTGAAGAACAGCGCCCAGATCAGCATGTCCACCGACCTCAGGAAGTCGAACAGCCGCTTGGTGAACTGGTTCAACGGTCGGTTGCGGGTAATATTTCGGGCCGCGATGAAGGCAAGCGGGAAGGAAAGCAGCGTGGCCAGCACCGTGCCGACAAAAGCCATGACCAGCGTTTGCAGCAGCTTGCTCCACACGTCCAGATGCTGCCAGGACGGGTTATAGAGAATATCGTTCCAGGCGAGCGAAAGGTTGCTTTGGCTCGCATCAATGCGCGGGCCGCTTGTCACAAGGGTAAGGATCTCACCGGGAGACTTGCCGAAGAAGGCGGAGTTGATGTCGAAGAAAAAGTTGGCCCAGCCAAAGAAGCGGTTGTGAATGCGCACACGGTCTGCAGACACTTCCGCCCAGCCGACGAAGCCGAAATAGGCATAGGCGCGACCACCGGCCATCCGCTGCTCCACCCACGTGGGCAGCGGCGCCTGTGCTGTCACTGTGCCGGCGGCATTATCCAGCTTCAGTTCCACGGTTTCGCTGCCGTGCGTCAGAACGACGGTCTGATGATCCACCACGATCTTGGCACTGCGACCAAGGTCGATGCTGGACTTGACGATGGCTGTTTCCGTGACCGGAGCTTTCGCGATGGTCGTGGTGCTGGTTGCTGCTTCGGCCTTTGGCGCGTTTGCCATGAAGTTGAAGGCAGGTACCGCAGGTGCAGGTGCAGGTGCAGGTGCGGGGGCTGATGCGGAAGGAGCCTCCGGCTGCGCACTCGCAACGGGCTGTCGGGTCACGGTTGCCGTTTCGGATTTGATCCAGTCCGGGTTCGGGTTCGGCCCGATGGGATCGAACCGCGAATAGGAGATGGTGATGGCACCATCACGATCTATGTTGAGCTCCGGGCGGATTTCGTAGGAAACCCAGTCCGCGAGATAATTGCCCGCAATGCTGTAGTTGGCACTTCCCAGAACCTTGCCGATGGAGAAAAACCACCAGCAGAACATGAAGTAGACAATCAGGCCCGTGGCAAGCAGCGGCGCACGATAGGTCTTCCAGGTGCTCTGCGTCAGAAGGTGCTCGTGGCGGGCCGCCAGACGTTCGTATTCGGGTGTCGAAAGCAGGGTCATGGCGGTCACGCACTCATCTGGAAAGATTGCTCGCCCACCAGCTTCTTGCGCAGCCAGGCGGAAAACTGGTCCACAGCAATCACGGTGAGGAGAAGAAGAATGATCATGGCGATGGTTTTCGCCGCATCGCCCCGGCTGATCGAAAGTCGCAGAGCCTCACCGATACCACCGCCGCCGACAGCGCCGATGATGGTGGAGGCGCGCACGTTGATCTCGAGGCGAAGAAGAATGTAGCTGGAAAAGTTCGGCATCACCTGCGGAACCATGCCAAACCACAGCCGCTCAAGCCAGCTGCCGCCGACGGCACGCAGACCCTCATCCGGCTTCATGTCAGCGTTTTCGACGACTTCGAAGAACAGCTTGCCCAGGGCACCGATCGTGTGGACGGAGATGGCGACGATGCCCGGAATGGGGCCGATGGAGAAGATCGCCAGAATGAAACCGGCAATAACGACTTCCGGAAATGCACGCAGAACCTCCATGAAACGGCGTACCGGCCAACGCAGCCAGCGGCTTGGCGTCATGTTGCGTGCAGCCAGAAAGCAGAGGCAGAAGCCGCCCAGTGCGCCGATGATGGTGGAGAAGATGGCAATGTTGACCGTCTCCAGCATGCGGTAGAAATATTCCGGAATATAAAAGCTGTCGGTCAGGTAGTGACGGCCATCGGGATAGTCGTATTTCAGGCTTCCGTCATCGTAAGGGGAGGGCAGGTCGAACATGGCGCGGAAGATTTCCATACCGTCGCGAGGAACGAAGACCTGCAGAAAATCGAACAGATGCGGAAGACGATCAAAGAATTTGCCGGAATTGGCATCGTTGGCATACCAGAGCGAACCCGAAAGAGCGAGCAACAGGGCAAGGCTGCCGAGTACCGTATAGGTCCGGCGGCGGCCGTTCAGCTCGCGCCAATGCTGCTCGACGAGCTGACCGCTTTGGGAAAGCACAGGACCGGACATTTTGCTGCTGTTCATGATCTGGCTCATCTTGCGCGAAAAGGGAACGGCGGCCTCGACCAGTGAGGCCGCCGCCTGGTTGGCTGGCTGATCAGCCGCCGATGGTGGCTTTGCGGGCGTCGATGATCGGCTTGTAGAAGTCGACGTTTACTTCGGCATAGCCCTTGAACGCCCCGCCCTGGATGGCGGAGAAGCAGGCTGCGTCCTTCTTCGGCAGGTCCATCATGAAGGCAGTGATCTTCTTCTTCATGTCCGGCGTGATCGAGCTGCGAACAACGATCGGGCCATTCGGGATCAGCGGCGACTTCCAGAGCTCGACGAGGTCATCCATGTTCAGGATGCCCTTTTCCACCATTTTGCGCAGGTTGCCGGAAGTGTAGCCGTCCTTGAAATTGCCAACGCCAGAACCAAAGGTCGTGCCGGCATCGAAATTGCCTTTCAGCACTTCGAGAACTAGGTTTTCATGACCGCCGCCAAAGCCGGTGGAACCCACATACTGCTTCACGGGGACGTTGCCGATGGCAGCAGGCAGTGTGACGGTCGGGATCAGGTAGCCGGAGGTGGAGTCCGGATCGGCAAAGCCCAGCTTCTTGCCCTTGATGTCGGTGACCTTGGTCATGCCGCTATCCTTGCGAGCAACCATGATCGAGTAATAGCCCATCGCACCATCGGTCTGAACCGTCGTGAAGATTGGCTCCACGGCCTTCGGATCTGCGAGATAGGCCTTGGCATAGCCAGCAGCACCAAGCTCTGCATAGTCCAGCGTACCGCCAAGCAGGCCCTGGATGACGCCGTCATAGTCCGCTGCCGGGAAGAGCGAGACCTTCTCGAAACCGAATTCCTTCTTCAGGTGATCGACAAGGCACTGGTTGTTGCGCAGGCGGTCTGCTTCATTCTCGCCGCCGATGAGGCCAATGCGGAATTCCTTCATGTCTGCGGCAGATGCACCACCCACCAGCGAAAGAAGCGCTGCGGCGGCAAGGAGGGTTTTCTTCAACATGGTTCGATCCCCTGTAACGGATGGATTGGTGGGATGTGAAAGCACTTGCCCTTGACGCGGGCCGTCGATCGTTGCGGATTACGCAGTGCCCGTGGCCCAGCGTATCTGCCCCGCAGATGTCTTCGTGCTGCTGCTTGCAGCACCGGGAAGAGAGATGGAGCTCGAGGTCATGGCCTCGTCGATGCCGCCCTGTTCGGAGCCATAGATGCGGCGTACGGCATCGGCATCCAGTTCGTTCGGTGTGCCGTCAAACACGACCTTGCCCTTTGCCATGCCAATGATGCGTTCGCAGTAGTTGCGCGCCGTATCCAGCGTGTGGAGGTTGGTAATGACAGTAATGCCTTCGCGTTCGTTGATTTCGCGCAGGGCATCCATCACGATCTTGGCATTCAGCGGATCGAGTGAGGCGATCGGCTCATCGGCCAGAACCATTTTCGGTGCCTGCATCAGGGCGCGGGCAATGGCAACGCGTTGCTGCTGGCCGCCGGAAAGAGTGCCTGCCGGCTGCAGTGCGGTCTGTTCTATCCCCAACCGCTCAAGCGCCGCAATTGCCATCAATCGCTCTTCACGGGTAAAAAGGCCAAGCACGCTGAGCGCGGTGGAGCGATGGTTCAGTCGACCCAGCAACACATTCGTCAGAACATCCAGACGCGGCACCAGATTGAACTGCTGGAAGATCATGGCGCAGTCGCGATGCCAGCGCCGTAGTGCTGGACCTGTCAACGTGGATACTTCCATTTCGCCGAAGCGGATGCTGCCCTCGGAAGGATCGACCAATCGGTTGATCATGCGCAGCAAGGTGGATTTGCCAGCCCCCGAACGCCCGATGATGCCGACCATCTGGCCCGATGGGATATCCAGGCTAACCCTGTCCACGGCGGTATTGGTGCCGAATTTTCGTGTCAGGTTTTCCAGCTGAAAGCGCATGGTTTGTCCTTCGTCCTTCATTGACGCCAGAGTAACGGATCGAAAAGCGGGAACCGGTTTTCGGGGAATTCGAGCCGTTGCCTCGCTCATTCCCCTGCTCAGCTCGCACCATCCGGTGATCTCGAGCCAAGCCATACTGCGCTAATGTAAAGTGCCGATGTCCGTTTTGTGTAAGAAATGTAAAATCTGCTAACGCGCAGATTTTACTTGCTTTCATGCGTATTTTTGCAGGAATGCGTCAGCTTCCAGACTGCGGAAATCGTCCAAAGCTTCGAACAAGCGGTCATGGCTCCAGTCCCACCAGGCAAGGCGCTCCATCCGCTCCGCTACGTCAGCCGGAAAGCGCTCGCGGATCAGCTTTGCGGGCACGCCGCCGACCACGGTATAGGGGGCCACGTCTTTCGAAATGACCGCGCCTGCGCCAACCACGGCACCATTGCCAATTTTCACGCCAGCCAGCAGCGTTGCACCGTGACCGATCCAGGTGTCGTGGCCAATCACCACCCGGTTAGCGCGGCGCGCAGCGAAGAAATCTTCTTCATCCTCAGCCTGTCCCGGCCAGTAGTTGCCGGCGCGATAGGTGAAGTGGTGGAGTGTAGCCCGCTCCATGGGGTGATGCGTGGCATTCATGCGTACGAAGGCGGCGATATTGGAGAACTTGCCGATCTCCACATTCCAGAGATGGCCGTGCTCCATGATGTAGGAATAATCGCCAATCGCGCAGTCGCGAATGCGGCAGAACTCGGCTACTTCTGTATAGCGACCGAAAGTCGTGTTTTCGACTTTCGCCGTCTCATGAATGCTTGGCGCTTCGCTCAATACGCGGCTCATGCGGCGACCTTTCGGGGCGAAAATTGTGAGACATCCAGAATGCGGTCTGCGACGGCTTCACGCACTTCCTCATCATGGAAGATGCCGAGCAGCGCGACACCCTGATCCTTCTTGGCGCGGATCATATCCACCACGATGGCGCGATTGGCGGCATCCAGCGAAGCCGTCGGCTCATCCAGAAGCAGAACCCGATGATCTGTAATGAAGCCGCGGGCTATGTTGACACGCTGCTGCTCCCCGCCGGAAAAGGTGGCAGGTGGCAGCTGCCAAAGATCCTTTGGCAGGTTCAGGCGAGCGAGCAAAGCTTCCGCCCGTTCGCGGGCTTCCGACACAGATGTGCCACACGCAACCAGCGGTTCAGCCACCACATCAAGAGCGGAGACACGGGGAACCGTGCGCAGAAACTGGCTGACATAGCCCAGTACATCCCGGCGGGTTTGCAGCACCACACGCGGTTCGGCAGAGGCCAGATCGATGATCTGCTCCCCGTTGCGAACGAGGATCTGGCCTGTATCGACCGCATAGTTGCCGTAGAGCATTTTGAGGATTGAGCTTTTGCCGATACCGGACGGGCCGCCCAGCACGACGCATTCACCTGCCGCCAGCGAGAAACTGACATTGGAAACGACCGGCAGGCGCAAGCCGCCACGCAGATGCATGGTGAAGCTTTTCGAAACGTCGGAGACGATGAGGGGAGTGGTCACGACAAAGCTCCTAAACCTGAAGGATCGAAGATACGAGAAGCTGGGTGTAGGGTTCGCGCGGGTCATCCAGCACACGGTCCGTCAGGCCCTGCTCGATCACTCGTCCACCCTTCATCACCATCATGCGATGGGACAGAAGACGGGCTACGGCCAGATCATGCGTCACGACAATGACGGCTAGACCAAGATCGCTGACCAGCCCCCGCACCAGATCGAGCAAACGCGCCTGCACCGATACGTCCAGACCGCCGGTCGGCTCATCCATGAAGACGAGACGTGGCGAGGTCACGAGGTTGCGGGCGATCTGCAACCGCTGGCGCATGCCGCCGGAAAAGGCACGCGGCTGGTCGTCTATGCGGTCTTGTGCGATTTCAACCCGTTCCAGCCAGTCGGTCGCCGTACTGCGGATATTGCCGTAATGACGATTGCCGACAGCCATCAGCCGTTCGCCCACATTGGCACCGGCGGACACCGTCATCCGCAGACCATCTGCCGGGTTCTGGTGTACGAAGCCCCAGTCCGTTCGCATCAGAAAGCGGCGCTCGGCATCGCTCATCTGGTAGAGATCGCGCAGATTGCCGTCCCGCATGCGATACTGCACGCAGCCGGTCGTCGGCATCAATCGCGTTGCGAGGCAATTCAGCAGTGTTGTCTTGCCGGAACCGGATTCTCCGACAATGGCGAGCACTTCGCCGGGCCAGAGATCGAAGCTCACATCCGTGCAGCCGATGCGGCTTCCGTAGAATTTGGAAACGCCACGCACATTCAGAAGAGGTTGATCGCTCATTCCGCTGCCTCCTTCATTTCGGCCAGCATCTCGCCGCGATGGCCCTCTTCCCGGCGGGTTTCGCAAAAATCGGTGTCGGAGCAGACGAACATGCGGCCGCCCCTGTCATCCAGAACCACCTCATCGAGATAGACGTGGCGCGCACCGCAGAGCGCACAGGGCTTTTCGAAGGTTTGCACTTCGAAGGGGTGATCCTCGAAATCGAGGCTCACGACATCGGTATAGGGCGGTACGGCATAGATGCGCTTTTCGCGTCCGGCACCGAACAACTGAAGGGCTGCCGACTGGTTCATCTTCGGATTATCGAATTTCGGCGTCGGCGAGGGGTCCATGACATAGCGTCCGGCAACCTTCACCGGATAAGCATAGGTCGTGGCGATCCGTCCATGGCGGGCGATATCTTCATACAGCTTGACGTGCATCAGGCCGTATTCTTCCAGCGCATGCATCTGCCGTGTTTCGGTTTCGCGCGGCTCGAGAAATCGCAAGGGTTCGGGGATCGGCACCTGATAGACCAGCACCTGGCTCTCGCCGAGGGTTTCCTCCGGAATGCGGTGGCGGGTCTGGATGATCGTTGCTTCCGACGTTTTCGTGGTCACCGCAACATTGGCGACCTTCTGGAAGAAGGCGCGAATGGAGACGGCGTTCGTGGTGTCGTCAGCGCCCTGATCGATGACTTTGAGCACATCATGCGGCCCCAGAATGGCGGCGGTCACCTGCACGCCGCCGGTTCCCCAGCCGTAGGGCATGGGCATTTCGCGGCTTGCGAACGGCACCTGATAGCCGGGAATGGCAATGGCCTTCAGGATGGCCCGACGGATCATCCGCTTGGTCTGCTCATCCAGATAGGCAAAGTTATAGTCTGCCAGCGCAGTCATTCGGCGGCCTCCTGATGATGCTGAGATTGGGCGTGCTTGGTGCGCATACGGCGCACAAGATCCAGTTCGGCCTGGAAATCCACGTAATGCGGCAGTTTCAGGTGCTCCACGAAGCCGGTTGCCTGCACGTTGTCGCAGTGGGAAATGACAAATTCCTCGTCCTGCGCCGGGGCAATAACATCTTCGCCAAACTCTTGCGTTCTGAGCGCCCGGTCCACCAGCGACATGGACATGGCCTTGCGTTCGCTCTGGCCGAAGACGAGGCCATAGCCGCGGGTGAACTGCGGCGGTGCCTTGGCGGAACCCTTGAACTGGTTCACCATCTGGCATTCCGTCACGCGGATTGCACCGAGAGAAACGGCAAAGCCCAGTTCCGGCACATCCAGTTCAACCTCCACCAGACCGATGCGGATTTCCCCGACGAAGGGATGCGTGCGGCCATAACCGCGCTGTGTGGAATAACCCAGAGCCAGCAGAAAGCCCTCGTCACCGCGTGCCAGTGCCTGAAGGCGCAAGTCGCGCGGCATCGGAAATTCCATCGGCTCGCGGGTCAGGTCACCGGCGATGTGCTCTGATGGAAGCTCGCCATCCGCTTCGATCAGACCTTCGCCCGCCAGAATTTCACTGACACGCATGACCGGCTCATCCGCGTCGGACCTGCCAACGGGCGCTTCAACGGGCGTATCGTGAAGCAGATCAGGGTCCAGCAGACGGTGCGTATAGTCAAAAGTTGGCCCCAAAAGCTGGCCGCCCGGCAGATCCTTGTAGGTGGCGGAAACGCGCCGCTCGATCTGCATCCTGGCGGTATTGATCGGCTCTGATGTACCGAAGCGCGGCAGCGTGGTGCGATAGGCCCGCAGCAGAAAGATTGCCTCGATCAGGTCGCCTCGGGATTGCTTCACAGCCAATGCTGCAAGTGAACGGTCATAGAGCGATGCTTCCGCCATGACGCGATCGACCGAGAGCGCCAGCTGCTCGGCAATCTGCTCGATGGTGATGGCTGGAAGATCGCGATTGCCCCGGCGGCGGTCGGCCAGAAGTTGATGGGCGTTGGCGATGGCGGTTTCCCCACCTTTGACGGCAACATACATGGTTCAGACCTCCAGAGCCTTGATCGTGACCGTACGTGGCAGGCCGATCAGACGGTTGCCGCAGGTCAGGATCAGGTCAATGCCGCGTGGAAACAGCGCGCGGTTGGCGCGCCATTGATCGAGAAAAGTGGCAGGCAGTCCGACCGACGAAATCTCGTTCGCGCCCTTGATGCCGGGGCCGGAGAGCGAAAGCCGTGCGCCGCCCTCGAGGCTGGCAACTTCGAGAACAATCGTCGTAGAGCGGTCGGGATAATCCTGCGTGCCCTGAGAAAACTGGCTGAACGCAGGCAGGGGGCTGCTCTTGTCGAAGAAGGCGAAGGCGGAGGTGGATTTGTCACTCGTGACCTTGGCTCCGGCATGAAAGCCGAGCCAGCCGGGAACGGCACCTTGAGCCAGTGCTGCAGACAGATAGACCGGCGTATCATAATCACAGAGCGTCAGCATCAGGGCTGCAGACGCGGCGCTGAGGCCTTTCGGCGGGGTCAGCGGGCAGCCTATTTGCTGGACGGTACTGGGACGCGCCAGTGCATCCATGGCTGCGCGAAAACTGCTTTGGGCGTCGAAAACCGGATCTGCAAATCCGGGAAGAAGAGTTGCTGTTGCGACCATCAGTCTTCGCCTCTCACCATTGTAAAGAATTCGACCTTCGTGGCCGCCGTTTGCTGGCTGCGGGTGCGGGCTTCCGCTTCAGCACGCTGTTCGATCGGGCTCAGAAGCGTGCTCTCGATATGCTGGCGGTACTCGTCGCTTTGCCAAAGAGCGTGCAGAACAGCACCCAGCTCAGCGGCAGCTTTGTCCGTGCCCAGGCGATAGCTATGGCCAACCACGCCTGCAGCCGTCTCGATTGAGGCACGGCAAACGCCTGCCTCGCCCAGATTGAACGGGTCGCCGCCACCGCCGATACGACCCTTGACCATGACGAGGCCAACTTCTGGTCCACGGATTTTTCGGAATTGCGGCTTGGCCGAAAGGCCGTCCCAGACTTGCTTCAAAGTCTGATGGTCGGCGCGGGCCAGCAGCGCCAGAGCGCGCTTGGCATCCAACTGACCGGAGGAATGAGTTTCTGCGGTTTCGATCACAGCGCTTGACTCCACTTGTCTAGTTATCTAGACATCTAGACAACTGATGAGAGTTTTAGAACCTGTGCGTGACACGCATATGACAGGGGTGGGCATGTTGCAGCGTCAGAAGGGGGTCGCCATCTGGCGGCAGATCGCGGATCGTATTCGCACAAACGTCTCTGCAGGCCTTTACGACCAGGCGGGCACTTTGCCGTCTGAAATGCAATTGGCGACGGAATTTGGCGTCAACCGCCACACCGTCCGCGCAGCGATTGCGGCGCTATCAGACGAGGGCTTGTTGCTGGTGGAAAAGGGGAAGGGCACCCGCATTGCCCGCAAAGACCGCTTCGATTTTCCCATTAGTCCGCGCACGCGCTTCACGGCAGGTCTGGCGGATCAGGCACAGCAATTCAGCGGCGAACTCCTGCGGGAATGCATGGAACAAGCGGATGCCGAAGTGGCGACCTATCTCGGCTTATCGGTCGGTGCGGATGTCTGCCGGCTGGAAACGCGTCGTAGCGCTGACGGCCAGGCGGTGGGCCGCGCCATCACGTGGCTTCCAGGTCAGCGTTTCGCTGGCTTTGCTGAAGCTTTCAGGCGCAAACAGTCGATAACCAAAGCATTTTTGGATTTTGGCGTGACAGATTATCTACGCAAATCGACCGAGGTTTCCGCCGTCCATGCCGATCAGGAGGATCTCGATATTCTGGGGCTTACGCCGGGCGCCATCATGCTGGTGACCCGATCCCTGAACACGGATCTCGCCGATCAGCCGATCCAGTATTCCATCACCCGTTTTCCGGCGGATCGTGTTCAGTTCAGCATCCGATTCTGAAAGTCTAGAAACCGGTTACTTCCATTCGTAGATACGCTTGCCGTTATAGGGACGGTCAGCGATCAGCATTTCCGGCGCATCGATGGACTTTGCATAGGCCAGTGCATCAGCTTCGTCGTTGAAGCCGATGAATACCATGACCATGGATTGAGCCTTGGGACTGCCCTTCTTGCGATAGGAAATTCTGACAGCGCAGTGCGGAAACTCGTCACTGAGTCGAAGTGTATCCGAGGCTTTGTCCGTCAGCGCCAGAAACTGGCCAAGCGAGAAAAAGCGGCTCACTGCATTGAAGGCCGTTTCCTTCGAAATCTTCTGGTTCGAAGCGCTGCCCTTGGGGCGACCGTAAAACAGGCTGTCCGTCAAACCTTTGCGCCGCTTGCTTTCATAAACGATCAGGCTTCCAGCAGCCGCCAGTTCGATGTGCACATCAAATGTCTGCAAATCATCCGCTGAAACATCGACTTGCCCCAGCAAAGATTGAAGGTCTGCGATGTAATCGGCGTAGAAGGCAGGTGTCATAGTCCAAGCGGCCCGTTTTGTTCTAGAAGCGAGCCGCTCCTATCATGGCATCCTTCAGCAGGATACGTGAAAATCACATCATGCGCCGTGGCTGCGGTCATAACCGTTGACGGCCGGACTCTTCCATCCGGCTGGTGCCTCGCGTGGGCGGTAGATTTCAACGATCATCGGGTAGCAGGCGGCAGTATCCGACGAATGCTCAGACGAGCAATCGCCTCCGGGACAGGCTGACATGCATCCGAGAAGATCGATCTCTGCAAAAAATTCCAGATAGTCTCCCGGACGAACCGGGCTCGCCTTCATGAAATACTGGCCCGTATCGCGGGTGAAGCCGGTGCACATGAAAACGTTCAGAACGTCATGGACGTGGGGTTCCGCCTCCGGCAGGGTAAGGCCGGTTTTCTGCGCCAGAGCACGCGTCAGGTTGGAATGGCAGCAGTGGTGATACTGCCCGCCGTGGCTGAGCAGATTATGTGTATAAGGGTCGCAACGCGTTCCGATCACATCATGCACGGAACCGCCGAATTCATCGAAGCCATACCAGTCCAGCGTATCGTAGGTAATGGTTGCGATCGGCCGCAGATAGGGGAAGCTTGAGAAAAGCTGATCGCCGACGCCGACATGCGTGCCGTTCAGAGCGCGTGTCTTCCCGCTATAGAATCGCTCGGAAAGATCATGCAGATTGAAAAGGTTGAGATCGCCAACCTGCGGCCCTTCCGTGCATAGCATGCGGCAGAAATGACCGGCCGGAACTTCCCACGTCCGGGCCTCACGCGGGGGGATGACAACCGTTTCAATGAGTTCGAGGTCACCGCGGAGTGCCTGGTAGGCGCTTATATTCGGGCGGGGAAGCGTATCTGTCGGATAGCAGACGACCGGTTTGACCGATTTGCGCTGGAGTGCGTCGGTTGGCGCTGGGTGGGCTGCCTTTGGCTTCACGAATGTCTTCCTCTTGGTCATGGGGATGCGCGGTCGTACGGCGCAGCACGGACGTTTGAGGATACATTAGGCAGCTATCACATCTTCCTGCAAGGCAACTTCTCGTCCATCCTCGATCTGCACACCGTCCAGGTTAGAGACAATGTCCTGGGCGACCTTTGCGCCGATTTCTGCCGAAGACACAATGCCTTGAACGAAAGGCCGGTCATGCATCAAGTAGGGAAGGGCTGCCAGATAGACGCGCTTTCGCAGTGACGACGGCGAGATCAGAGCAAACCGGTCATCGACCTCCGGAATGTCCTGATCATCTTCGACCAGGATTTTTCGCAGGCTTGGAAACTTGAAGTCCTCCGTCCGCAACGCTTTCTGTCCTCGTGCGTCGATAAAGACATTGAACACATGAGAGTCTTCGCCAGAACGAATTGTTGTCGTCGTCTGCGATCGGATCAACTCGTAATCATCATCCAAAGTCACAACATCAAGAATATTCGCTTCCCTCAGGGCAAGCAGGCGCCGGATCGAGGTCGCAGGAACCGCGGCATAATTGTCGCTGAAGACGCGTTTCAAGCCGCGTTCAAAACGTGAGAGATCGCTATCTGGGAAAAACGGCACCAGTTTTTCAACTTGCTCATGCATGCGCAGGATGGCGTATCGCCATTCTATCGTCCGCTTTGCGGCCTTGTTTCGCTCTACCTCTGCCAGATTTTTCCTCGCATAGGCAAATGCGTCTCCTCCCATGCGTTCCGCGAAATAGGCTTCAGGGAAGCTGTCTGCATCGAGATCGGTCAGATTGACCCGCGCTGCATAGGCCGGATCGGCGAGAGTGATCTCCTTGGCGAACAGATCAAAAATGGCATCCAGTACGTTCGGCTTCGACGTACAGGCCATGAGCGAGCATTCTGTCATGATTGTCGTCGAAACATACGGAATTGGACAGTAGAAGTCGGCTTCGGGGAGGATGCCGTTGCGCGACATGAAGCTTACCTTCAGATCTTGTTCGTCGGTACGATAGGTCAATTCTCCCTGATCGCCTTCAACGAACTCTCCGTGCTGTGCAACCACTGCCAGGCAGGCGTCGATTGCGCTGAGCGAGGTGCCCATGATGCCGATACGAGCGGCGGGAACATCTGCCGAAAGCAGGCCGCACCAGGGGTTTGGATAATAGGATGAGCTTGCCTTGTCTTCCCCGAAATCATGCCCGGTCGCCACGATCACCCGGTCGAAACCCTCATCCACGCCACCGTCAGATCTTTCGATCCGGAGGCGACCAGCCTTTTCCGCTATGTCGACGATGGTCGTCTTCTCGTTAAGCCTCACCACATAACCACGCTGTTCTGCCTGCTGCTGCAAGGTCAGGAGTTGGTCGTGATAGTAGCAACCGATGAGCAGGCGCGGCGTGAACAGTCTCTCGTTCAGATCCTCCTGCTCGATTCCGAAATCGGAGAGAATTCGGGGCGGACAGGATTTCAGCCAGTCGAGATAGCTGACCCCATTAAGAACCGGGATCTCGATACTGGCGATGTTTGCCAGCATGAGACGGCTGGCGCCCTGACGCGAATAGGGTGTGCCAGCGCCCGCCCATTCACCTTCGTCATAGATGGTGATGTCCATGGGAGTGTCGGCGTGAACAAGTTCGGAGAATGTGTAAAGTCCAGTCGGTCCAAGGCCAACAATCGCAATTTTCACGGTACACGTCCTGAGCAAGCTGGTTTGTTGCTCAAGAATGCGTTGAAGAGGAAGAAGTTCCGGTGAGGTCAGATCGGGTTGCGCTCGAGTTCGGCTGCAATCGCATCGTCTACGGGTGTTTCATAAGTCATGAGAATGCCGCCCAGCACGATGTAGAAGCCGACTGTCGCAATCAGATCGAAAACCGCCTCCTGACCTATTGTATGCGCCAGTTCGCGCTCGAGTTCAGGAGGGATGTAATGCTGGTCGAATATTGCATCGACCGCGCGCACGATCAGTCCATCCTCTCCGTCGGGCATGGCGGCGATTGCGCGAATCCGCTCATTGGTGAATCCAAGCTGGCGTGCACGGCTGACGTGATGGGCCCATTCATAGTGGGAACCGAGGCGGTGACCCGTGCGAAGAATGACCACTTCTGAACGCTGAGGCCCCAGCGCACTGTCCTTTACCAGATGTTGGCGCAGAGGTGCCCAGGCCCGCAGAAGGGCGGGATTGTGTGCCATGGTTCTGTAGACGTTCAATTGTCCGGCAAAGCCTGAACGCAAGTCTTCAATCGGCTCGGGCCACTGGTCATCGCCAAGTGGTGGACATGGTGAAAGCGTCATCCGTTCCCTCCTCCTTCCTGTGCCAGCCTGCTCAAACGGGCGGCAAAGCGAAGCGTTTCCCTGGGCAATTGCGCCGACGGGAAGCAGCCCCAAAAATCGCAACATCAGCAACTCAAAATGGACTTTACAAATGATATAAAGTGATAACAATAGGGATTAATGAAAAGCCGATCCGTTGGGGATAAGCCCGAATGGGCAATGATGCGGACGGCGCATGAAATGCAGGAGGCCCAAATGGAATTGTCGTCGCTCACCGCTCGTCAACTGTATGAGCAGGCCAAGGCCAACCCTACGCGCAAGCGGTTCGGATTTGGAAAAAAGCCGATGCTGATCAACATAGATCTGCAATGCGCCTATACCAGCCTCGGCGAATTCGTAACGGCCTATGAGACTGATCCCAAGCAGCTGGACTATGTGAATACACTTTCCGGTCTGGCGCGGGAAAAGGGTTTGCCTGTCACCTGGACTTATGTGGCCTATATGGAATCCGGTGAGGATTGCGGCGTGTGGGGCACCCGGACAAATACGCCGGACTCTCTGCAGAACATCAAGGTTGGCTCGCGTCGCGCAGAGTTCGATCCGCGTCTGAAGATCGACCATGTGAAAGACATCATCATCAATAAGCGCATGGCCTCGCCCTTCCATGAAACCAATCTGCAATCGCTGATGGTTTGGCACCAGTGTGACACGGTGGTGCTGACGGGTGGCTCAACATCTGGCTGCGTGCGTGCTTGCGTGGTGGATTCCATTTCCCGTGGCTATCGCGTTATCGTTCCGGAAGAATGCGTGGCCGACAAGCATGAAAGCCCGCACTTCGCCAACCTTTATGATATCGCGATCAAATACGGCGACGTGATCCCGGTAGCGGATGCCATTGCCTGGTACGAGGCCTATCAGCCGGAGGCGCGCTGATATGTCTGCCGAACCGATGAAATCCGATCTTGGCCTCTACGATTATCTTCCGTGGCCAAACCGCCCGAAGATCGTCTGGCCTGGTAACAAAAAGATCGCGGTGTGGATCGCCCCGAACATCGAATTCTACGAGTATAACCCTCCGAACAATCCGACCCGCACGCCGTGGGCGCGACCAAACCCGGATGTGTTGCAGTATTCGCACCGCGACTATGGCAACCGTGCGGGCTGGCAGCGGATGATGGCAGCGATGGATCGCGCTGGTTTCCGCGGGTCCGTTTCTCTGAACGTTGCGCTCTGCGATCACCATCCGGAGATTATCAAGGCCTGCGCCGATCGCGGCTGGGAGTTTTTCTCCCACGGCATCTACAACACCCGCTATGTCTACAATCTCGATATTGAGCAAGAGCGGGAAATCATCCGCGATGCTTTCGATACGGTGCGCAAGCATACGGGGCAGGAACTGGCGGGCTGGCTTTCGCCGGCGCTTTCCAACAATTTCTGGACCATGGATATCCTGTCAGAGGCGGGCATTCAGTACACCTGCGACATGTTCCACGATGACCAGCCGATGCCGGTCAAGGTGAAGTCTGGCAAGTTGATCTCAATGCCCTATTCGCTCGAGATGAATGACGTGATCGTCTATAATACGCAAAAGGTCACGCCGCGCCACTATGGCGAAATCATCAAACGGCAGTTCGACCAGCTTTACAAGGAAGGTGATGAGAGCGGCACCGTCATGTGCATTCCGTTGCATCCTTATCTCGTTGGTCAGCCGCATCGTATCGACGCCTTTGCCGAAGCTATTGAATATATCGCAGGTCACGACGGTGTCTGGCAGACGACGGGTCGCGAGATTGCAGCCGCCTATCACTCCACCGGGGCCTATGACGCGATGAGCGCGGCGATTGCTGCGCATAATAACGGGAAGGAGACACGCTGATGTCGATGCCCGAGGATTATCTGAAATATCCTGAGCGCCACTATGGCATGGATCACGACCGCTACGACTGGAGCGACCTGTTTCAGCGTGCTCCGATCGTTTGGCCAAACGGCGCGCGCATTGCGCTTTCCATCGTCACGCATGTGCAGCACTTTCCACTCGATATGCCCTCGAAGCCGTTCAAGGCTCCGGGCGCACTTTCGATGCCCTATCCGGATTTTCGCTATTACACCAACCGCGATTATGGCAATCGCGTCGGCATCTTCCGCATTCTGAGGCTGCTGGGCGAGAAGGGATTGAAGGCAAGCTTTGCCGTCAATGGCATTATCGCCAATCGCTATCCGGCGCTGCTGGACGCAGTGGTTGAAGGCGGGCACGAGGTGGTCGCCCACGGACTCGATATGGGCAAGGTGCACCATTCCGGTCTGTCCGAAGAGGACGAAAACGCCATCATCGCCGAAGCGCTTGGCCTGTTGCGGCAAGCCAGCGGCCAGAAGGTTGAAGGCTGGCTTTCTCCGGGCCGCGCGCAAGGGTTCAATACGCCGGATCTCCTGGCGAAGAACGGCGTGACCTATGGCCTCGATTGGGCGAACGACGATCTGCCTTACGAGATGCGTACGAAGAACGGCGTGCTGATTGCCATGCCCATGGCCTATGAGACCGACGACCGGGTGGTCGCGGATGAATACTTCCAGTCCGAAGCGGATTGGGTTCAGCAGGTCAAGGATCGCTTTGATGTGCTCTATCGCGAAAGCGCTGATTATGGCGGTCGCGTGATGAGCCTGCCGATCCACAGTTGGGTTTCCGGCATGCCATACCGCGTCGAATATCTGCGGGAAGTGCTTGATTACATTCTTTCGCACGAGGGCGTGTGGAACGCGCCGGCTGGCGAAATCTGTGCCGCTTTCATGAAGGCTGGTCAGCCAGCCTGACCGCTCAGGCGCGGGTGGCAACGCCCAGTCTGGAGCTACGATAAAGAACCGAAAGATCTGAACATGGCGCATATGAATGCACCACGAACAATGCTGGCCAAAATCTGGGATGAGCATGAGATATTGCGTCATCCTTCCGGCCCCTCATTGCTCTATATCGACCGGGACATGATCCATGAAGGCAGCTTTCATGCGTTTGCCGACCTGAAGCGGCGTGGATTGAAGCCGCGCCGACCCAAGCAGATTTTCGGCGTGGCGGATCACTATGTCCCGACGCTTGGCCGCACCTCCAAGGATGCTGCCAGCCCGGCCATTGCGCGTATGATCGATACGTTCGACGAGAACATGGAATGGGGCGGTGTTCGCCATTTCGGTCTCTCCAGCCGGTCCCAGGGTATCGTGCATGTGGTTGCGCCGGAACAGGGCATTACGCTTCCCGGCCTGACCATAGTCTGCTCCGACAGCCATACGTCGACGCAAGGGGCACTGGGTGCGATTGCCTTCGGCATCGGCCAGTCTGAAAACGCGCATGTACTTGCCACACAGGCCATCTGGCAGTTGCGCCCGAAAACCATGCGAGTCACGATCAATGGCACGCTGGGGCAGGGCGTTACCGCAAAGGACGTGATGCTGGCGCTGATTGCCAAGATTGGTGCTGCCGGTGCTGGTGGTCATGCCATAGAATTCGCAGGACAGGTCGTCCGGGACATGTCCATTGAAGGGCGGCTGACGCTCTGCAACATGTCCATCGAGGCGGCAGCCCGCTTCGGCATGGTGGCACCGGATGAGACGACGTTCGCCTATGTGCGGGGCCGAAACTTTGCGCCGAACGAGCAGGAGTGGGACGCAGCAGTCAACCACTGGCGTCAGCTGGTGAGCGATGATGATGCGGTGTTCGATCGGGAAGTGGTGCTCGAAGGCGCTGATATTCCGCCGATGGTGACCTGGGGCACGAGCCCGGAAGATGCGGTTTCCATCGAGGGCCGCGTGCCGGATCCATCCACCTTCGACAATGCGGACAAACGCAAGGCCGCGATCAAGTCTTTGGAATATATGGAGCTTGCGCCGGGAACAGAGCTTTCCGGCCTGAAGCTCGACAAGGTGTTTATCGGCTCCTGCACCAACAGCCGGATCGAGGACCTGCGTGCGGCAGCTGCCATCCTCAAGGGGCGCAAGGCAAAGATTCAGGCGATCGTTGTTCCTGGTTCAACCCAGGTGAAGGAACAGGCTGAGGCAGAGGGCATCGCAGCGATTTTCCGCGAGGCAGGTTTTGAATGGCGCGATTCCGGCTGTTCCATGTGCGCTGCCATGAATGGCGATGTGGTTGGCCCCGGCGAGCGTTGTGCTTCCACCTCTAACCGCAACTTCGTGGGTCGACAGGGACCGGGTGCACGAACGCATCTGGTTAGCCCTGCCATGGCCGCTGCCGCTGCCATTACAGGCTGTCTGACAGACGTTCGGCGGGTGTGAGGAGATGGTGATGAAGGCTTTTGTCAAGGAAACCTCCACCGTTGTCGCCGTCCCCGGCGTGAATTGCGATACGGACCAGATCATCCCCGGCCGTTTTCTGAAAGCAGACCGTGCGCAGGGTTACGGCCAGTTTCTGTTTCACGACATCCGCCGGAATGAGGCAGGTGAGCTTGATCCTGCTTTCCCTTTGAACAGGGAAGGTGCCGAGCGTTCGACCATCCTTCTGGTCGAGGATAATTTCGGCTGCGGATCGTCGAGAGAGGGTGCGGTCTATGCGCTGGTGGACCACGGCATTCGTGCGGTGATTGGACCGAGCTTTGGTGACATCTTCTTCAATAACGCGCTGAAGAACGGGCTTGTGCCGGTTCGCTTGCCCGCGGAACACTGCGATGAACTTGCGGATTATCTCGCGCGCTTTCCTGATGCCGAAGTGACGGTTGATCTTGAGAATTCCGAACTCGTTCTGCCGGGAAATCTGGGCCGTTATCCCATCGTCATCGACGCCTTTGCAAGGGAATGCATTTTGCAGGGTCTCGACGAGATCGAGATGACCTTCACCTACATGGAAAAAATCAAGGCGTTCGAAACAGAACGAATGGCTTCGCATGCCTGGCTGGCCCGTTGACGGGCGGATCAGCAGGTAACTTTCGCCGTCATAAAAAAACTGGGAGCATAAAAAGATGAGCTACAAGATTGATCGCCGCGACCTGTTGAAGGTATCCGGCGCACTGGTTGCAGGCCTTGCCGCACCTTCCATCCTGCGTGCACAAACATCCACCATCAAGGTTGGCGTGATCGAGCCGCTGACGGGTAACCTTGCCTATAACGGCACCCAGAGTGCTGCCGGCGCAAAGTTTGCCGCAGAAGCAATCAACGCTGCCGGCGGTATCAAGAGCATGGGTGGCCGCAAGATCGAATTGGTTGTCGTGGATGCACAGAGCCGTCCGGAAGCCGCAGCCTCCGGCGTCGATACCCTCGTTCAGGCAGGCGCCTGCGCTTTCACCGGTGCAACCGCTTCGGCTCTCGGTCTTGCCTCATCCCAGGCTGCTGCGAAATACAATCTTGCTCAGGTCTTCTCGATCGGTACGGCTGAAACCGTCGTATCTCGCGGCCTACCAAACGTCTTCCGCTTCACGCCGGGTGTGAACAAGTGCACAAGTGTGGCGCTTGAAAACCTGAAGCTGCTCAACCAGGGCGCAGGCAATCCGGTAAAGACTGCAGCCATCGTTCACGAAGATGGACCTTTCGGTTCGAACATGGCGAAGATTCTGGCCGAACAGCTTCCGAAGCAGGGTATCCAGGTTGTCGAAACCATTTCGCACCCAACCCCACAGCGCGATTTCTCCAACATCGCGCTGCGCGTGAAGGCGTCGAAGGCCGATATTCTGATCCCGTCCAACTACTTGAACGAATACACTTTGATGGCGCGTGCGCTGAACCAGCAGCGTGTCGAGCTGAAGGCAATCTATTCGATCCTCGGTGGCGCGGCATCCAACATCAAGTTTGTTCGCGAGAATAATGAAGTCGCCCAATACGTGATGGACTGCAATCACTGGTACGATCCTACTAAGGATGAGTCCAAGGCACTGGCTGCCAAGGTGGCAGAGGCCAAGCTCGACCTGACCTATGACGTCATGGTGTCCTACGCCACCATCCAGGTCATTGCCGATGCACTCGAGCGCGCCGCGACGGATGATCGCCAGAAGATGATCGAAGCACTCGCTGCCTCGACATTCGACAAGTCGATCATGCCTTATGGCCCGACGAAGTTCGTCAACGGCGATAACGTGAACTCGCAGCCGGTCAACACGCAGATCCGCGGCGAGAAGATCGAGCTCGTCTTCCCGAAGCAGTATGCAAGCGCAGAAGCCGTCTTCCCGATCCCGGCGAAGAAGTGATGTGATCCCGCCTCCGGTCAACAGCATTGGCCGGAGGCGTTCTTCCTGAGACGGAGAGGCGAGCCCTGATGTCGAGTCTGATCTTTCCCGCTGTGTTGAGCGGCCTGATGATGGGAGCAGTCTATGCGCTGGTGGCGCTGGGCCTGACCCTCATTTACGGCGTGCTCCACATCATCAATTTTGCGCATGGAAGCCTGCTGATGCTGGCACTCTATGCGGTTTATTTTCTTTGGTATCATCTGGGCATCGATCCCTATTTGGCGATACCGATCGTACTGCCAGCCTTCTTCGCACTGGGCTATGCGCTACAACGTGGATTGATTGCGCCGATGAGCAGCGGCTCCGAGCAGAATGTTCTGCTGATTACGCTCGCCGTTTCGATGATCATCGACAACCTCGCGCTTTACTTCTGGACTTCGAATACGCGTACCGCCGATATCGCCTATGCCTATGACACAGTTGAGATCCTCGGCGCCTTTCTGCCGCTCGGTCGTGTGATCGCTTTCTGTGCAGCGATTGCCGTTGCTCCGCTTCTGTGGTGCTTCATGGCCTACACGAAAACCGGTTCTGCCATTCGCGCGGTTGCCATCGAAAAGCGCGGCGCCGAGCTCGTCGGCATTGATGTGAACCACACCTATGCCATCTGCTTCGGCATTGGCACTGCCTGCGTGGCGCTGGCTGCCTGCCTTCTGCTGCCGACCTTCTACATCACCCCTCAGGTTGGCTATACCTTCGTACTCGTTGCCTTCACCACAGTTGTTCTGGGTGGCATGGGCAGTCTGCCAGGAGCGCTGATTGCAGGTCTGTTGCTGGGTGTTATCGAATCCCTTTGCGGCCTGTTCCTGGGTGAGAGCCTTGGCCAGATCGGCATCTTCCTCGCCTTCATCCTCATCCTTCTGTTCAAACCGTCAGGTCTTCTGGGGAGGGCGCGTTGATGAAATCGCAATCCATCGGCCAGCTGGCGCTTGCCGCCGCCGCTGTCGCCTATCTCATTGGTGTCTATTTTGCCTCATCTCCGGTCTGGATGGGCTTCACCATCAATGCCTTGATCATCGCCGTCGTGGCCATGTCATGGAACATTACCGGCGGTTTCGGAGGTCTTTCCTCCTTCGGTCATGCCGCGCTCTACGGCACGGGTGCCTATGCCTCGGCAATCCTTCAGGTGAAGTATGGCGTGAATGCCTGGGTCGGCTTTGCCGCTGGCATTCTGGCTGGTGCCGCCATGGGTGCCTTCATTGGGGCGCTGGCGTTCCGCTATGGTCTCCGCGGCTCCTATTTCGCACTCGTCACCCTGGCATTCGCTGAAGTGTTGCGTATCTGCGCGTCATCCTTCGAATTTTCCGGCGGTGGCAGTGGCCTTCAGCTGAAGCTCGCCCCCGGTCTTGCCAACCTGCAATTTGCAGATCGCACTGTCGTATACACCGCCTTGCTGGTGGTCGTCGCCGTGGTGATGATATTGACCGCACTCATCAAATATTCCCGCTTTGGCGCCTATCTGATCGCGGTGCGCGAGAATGAAGATGCAGCGCGCGCTCTGGGGATCGATACCTACCGCATCAAGGTTCAGGCCATGGCCATCTCGGGTGCCTTCGGTGGTCTGGCGGGCGTCCTTTACCTTCAGCTCTGGCTCTTCATCGACAGCACCGTTGTCTATGGCAGCGCGGTTTCCGTGGAAGCGCTGATTGGCCCGATCATCGGCGGCGCTGGTACCGTCTGGGGTCCGCTGCTGGGAACGCTTGGTCTGCATCTGCTGGGCGAAGGTGCAAAGCACCTGTTGCCAAACGCACCGGGTCTGAACTTCGTGCTCTATGCTGTGGTGCTGATCTGTGCTTTGCGCTTCCTGCCGCAGGGTCTGGTCGGACTTGCAGGAAAATTTGGTGCCTTCACGAAGAAAAAGGAGGCAGACGATGCTTGAGGTTCGCAATCTCTCGAAGAGCTTCGGCGGCCTGAAGGCCGTCACCGATGCCTCGCTGGATGTTCCGGAAGGTTCGATCGTCGGCCTGCTGGGACCGAACGGTGCTGGCAAGACGACCTGCTTCACCATGATAGCTGGCTTCACCAAGGCCGATGAAGGCACGGTGCGCTTCAAGGGCCAGGATATCACCGGCCTGCCGCCGCACCGCATCTGTGCACTCGGCATGATCCGCACATTCCAGATCGTGCAGCCCTTTGCCGGTTTGACGGTGCAGGAGAACATTGCGGTCGGAGCCTATCTCCACCACCACAATCGCAACGAAGCCATGTCTGTGGCACGCGATGTGGGCAAACGTCTGGGCATGGGCGCGATGCTGGATCGGCCCGCGTCCTCGCTGACCATAGCAGGCCGCAAGCGTCTGGAACTGGCACGCGCGCTGGCGACAGGGTCGAAGCTTCTGCTTCTGGACGAGGTCATGGCAGGGCTCATTCCCTCTGAGATCACCGAGATCGTCGGCATCATCCGTCAGATCCGCGACGAGGGGCATACGTTCCTGATGATTGAACACGTAATGCAGGCAGTGATGAGCCTTGCGGAAACGGCTTACGTGCTGAACCAGGGCAAGATGATTGCCCACGGTCCGCCACGTGAACTGGTGCGAGATCCATCCGTCGTGGAAGCCTATCTCGGCCATGGTGCCGCCGCACGCCTGCAGGAGGAAAATCATGCTTGAGATTTCCGGCATCAAGGCGGGTTATGGCTCGATGTCCGTTCTTCAGGGCATCGACATGCGGGTGGAAGCGGGCGAGATCGTCGCGCTCCTCGGTTCCAACGGTGTCGGCAAGACGACGTTGAACAATGTCATTTCCGGCTTCATTCGCCCGACGGCGGGCAGCGTTTCCTTCAAGGGCGTGACGCTGACCGGCAAGAAACCGCGCGACGTGGTTTCCATGGGCATTGCCCATGTACCGGAAGGCCGCAAGATTTTTCCGAACCTCTCGGTCGCAGAGAACCTGAAGCTCGGTGCATTCCGTCGAGCTTCCGGCAATGTGAAGAAGAATTTCGAGCATATCTGCGCGATCTTCCCACGCCTCAAAGAGCGCCTGGATCAGTTGGCAGGCACGCTTTCCGGTGGTGAGCAGCAGATGCTGGCTATCGGTCGCGGCATGATGTCCGAGCCGGAACTGATCATCCTGGACGAACCGTCACTCGGGCTGTCCCCGCTGATGGTCGAGGAAATGTTCGGGCTGATTACCAAGATCAATGCCGAAGGCGTTGCGGTTTTGCTGGTCGAGCAGAACGTCATGCAATCGCTGACGGTCGCAAAACGTGCCTATGTGATCGAGCAAGGCCGGTTCGTGATGCAGGGGGAGGCCGCCAAACTACTGGCCGATCCGCAACTGCGTCAGGCCTATCTCGGAATGTGAACGGGGTCCCGGCCTCTTAAAGCTTGGCCGGAACCTTCTGATTTTACGGAGAAACGGAGAATACGATGTCTCTTACCCGGACCCAACGCCTGCGACAGGCTCTCGCAGGCGAACGAGCCCTCATGGCTCCTGGCGTGGTCGATGCAATGTATGCACGCCTTGTTGCTGAGGCTGGCTTTCAGGCCATGTATATGACTGGCGCTGGCACGTCTGCCACGCGGCTCGGTTATCCTGATGTCGGTCTGCTGACCATGACCGAAATGGTGGATAACGCTACGCGGATCGCCGATGCTTCAGATGTTCCACTGATTGCCGATGCTGACAACGGTTTTGGCGGTCCCCTGAATGTGCGTCGCGCCATCCAGCTTTACGAGCGTGGCGGCGTGGCAGCCGTACATCTGGAAGATCAGGTGCTGCCGAAACGTTGTGGCCATCTGGCGGGCAAGCAATTGATCTCTGCGGAAGACATGGTCGCCAAGGTGAAGGCTGCCGTCGATGCACGTATTGACGAGAATTTCGTCGTGATTGCCCGCACGGATGCGCTGGCACTTCATGGACGAAACGCCGCCTTTGACCGCGCGGAGATGTACCGCGAGGCCGGAGCCGACGTGATCTTCGTTGAAAGCCCCGGCCCGGAAGATCTTCCGCACATCGCGCCACGCTTCCCAGGTATTCCGCTGCTCTACAACATGGCGACCTCGGGCAAGACGCCGTTCCTGACCCGCTCTGAAATCGAAGCGCTTGGGTTCAAGCTGATCATCTATCCGAACTGGCTTTTGCTTTCGGCCTGCGAAGCGGCCCGCAAGACGCTGGAAGTTCTAAAGACCGAGGAAACGATCGCTTCGATCGCACCTAACGTCATGAACTTCAAGGAGTTCTTTGACATGGCCCGCATGCCGGAAATTCAGGAGCTGGAAGCGCGGTACGGCACACCGGAAGCAAACCGCACGACCTACTGACCAGATGAGCGGAGGAGAATGATCATGGCCGTACTTTCCGCTCAAGGCGTTGAGTTCGCTTTCGAAGTTCCAGTCGTCGTCGTCGGGGCAGGGGCTTGCGGGCTGGTGGCGGCCCTTGCCGCTCATGATGAGGGGCAGGAGGTTCTGGTTCTGGAGCGGGATGAGAACCCGACCGGCTCCACCTCGCTTTCCGCAGGTCTCATTCCGGCACCCTGCACCAGGCTGCAGAAAGAGGCCGGTATCGAGGACAGTCCGGAACTCTTCGCACAGGATCTCGTCGCCAAGACGCATGATCACACGCCTTACGATCAAGCACTGGCGGCAGCCAAGGCGGCGGGGCCGATGATCGACTGGCTGATGGAGAAGCATCAGGTCGAGTTCGAGCTGGTGACAGGCTTTCTCTATCCCGGCCATTCGCGCCTACGCATGCACGGGCCGAAAAGCCGTACAGGTGCGGATCTTGAGCAGAACCTGCTTTCTGCAGTTTCCAATGCGGGCATCGATCTTATCACCGGGGCGTCGGTCGAGGACCTGTATGTGGACGCCGCTGGCCGCGTGGCCGGCGTTCGTTTCCGCAGACCTGACGGCGCGCAGGAAATGCTGGGCTGCAAGGCGCTGGTTCTGGCCTGCTGCGGCTTTGCAGGCGATGCTGAAATGGTTCGCCGATACATTCCAGAGATTGCGGATGCGGAATGCTGCGGTCACCTTTCCAACACCGGGGATGCCGTGAAATGGGGCGAAGCACTCGGTGCGGGACTGGCCGATATGGGCGCCTATCAGGGACACGGCTCTGTGGCGCATCCGCATGGTCTGCCGCTGACCTGGGCTGTCATCACCAAAGGCGGAATCCTGCTCAATCTGGAAGGTCGCCGCTTCTCGAACGAAATGCGCGGCTATTCAGAACATGCGGCGGAAGTGGCATCCCAGCCGGGGAATGTGGCTTGGGATATATACGGTTCCGGCGGCGAGGAGGCCGCCATGGGCTTCCACGACTATCGGGAATTGCGCAAGCTGGGCGTGGTCAAGACCGCCAACAGCCTAGAAGAGCTGGCCACAGTGACGGGCCTTCCCGTCGAGGCGGTCGCGGCTGAGCTGGAGGCGGTTGAACGCGCCGCGCAGACGGGTGAGCCGGATCGCTTCGGGCGGAAATTTTCGCAGGAGCAACTGCTCCAGCCACCTTATTTCGCTGTCAAGGTGAATGGTGCCTTGTTCCACACGCAGGGCGGTCTGGTGATTGATGCCGAGGCCAGAGTGCTGCGCGCGGACGGCACGCCGCTTCCGAACCTGATGGCGGGTGGCGGTGCGGCCCGTGGTGTCTCTGGCGATTCCAACTACGGTTATCTGTCCGGCAACGGCCTGTTGAGTGCGACGGCCTTTGGCCGGCTGGCGGGCATCAGTGCAGCGAGGATTGCAGCAGCAACCGCGTGATCAGTCAAAAAGAACATGAAGTGGAGGAACAGCATATGAAGAAGGTCATGGTCATCGTACCATTCCCGATGGGCGAGGAGGATCTTGCCCGCAGGCAGGCGCAGATGCAGGCGGTGGATCTTGGACCGGGCATCGAATTCCACTACCGTCCGGTTCGTGTTGGCCCGAAAAACTATTCCAGCCAGCACGATATGGCACTGGCCGACTTCTCCATTCTGGATGCCGGGCTGGATGCTGAAAGCCAGGGCTTCGACGCCGTCTGCATCGACACCATGTCCGACAGCGGTATGTCAATGCTGCGCTCGGTGCTGAAAATTCCGGTCATTGCGCCGGGGCGCCACTCCATGCTGGTCGCGCAGATGCTGGGCGACAAGTTCTCCATCCTGATGATGTGGGACCGCTGGAAGATGCTTTACACCAAGACGCTGGGCGAACTCGGCATGGAGCACAAATGCGCCTCCATGCGCTCCATCGGGGTGACACCGGATAACAAGAGCCTGCTATCCGGCAAGGAAGACCAGGTGTTTCCGCTTCTGCTGGATGCAGCGCGCAAATGTGTGGAAGAGGATGGCGCGCAGGTGCTGATCCTCGGCTCAACGACAATGCATGAAGCGCATTCCTGGCTTTCGGAACGCATTGGCGTGCCGGTCATCAATCCGGGACCGCTGACCTACAAGCTGGCTTCCATCGCACTCGATCTGAAGCTGACGCACAGCAAGGCCACATGGCCTGCACCGCTTTCACCAAAGCACGACATGATCCGCGCCATCGGTGCGGCTGGAGCCGACTATCTGGAGGCAAACCCATGACCCGCATTCTGATCATCGTCCCATTCGCGCTCGACGAAGAGGGCGTGAAGAACCGTCAGGCTCAATCGCGCTATGTACCGCTGCCGGCAGACTGGGAATTGACCTATCGCCCCGTCACCTGCGGGCCGACATCCTTCATGTCGCCGCATGACTGGGGTTTGATGGATCTCGCAATTTTCGAAGCAGGGTGTCGCGCGGAAGCGGAAGGCTTCGATGCGGTCTGCATCGATACTATGTCTGATAGCGGCATGGTGATGTTGCGTTCCGTTCTCTCGATCCCCGTGATTGGGGCGGGCAAAGCCTCGATGCTCTACGCCCTGACGCTCGGCGGAAAGTTTTCCGTACTCGCCCAGTGGGAACCGGCATTGCCACGCTATCGCAAGGCCATTCGTGAATATGGTTTCGATCGTCAGTGTGCATCGGTCCGCAGCTTTGATCAGCCGCCGGATTTCGCCAATCTGCTGGATGGCAAGGAAGACAAGGTATTTCCACGCATGCGCGACGTGGCGATGCGCTGCATCGAAGAAGATGGCGCGGAGGTTATCTGCCTCGGTTCAACGACCATGCATCAGGCAGGCGAATATCTGGCGGCGAACCTGCCGGTTCCGGTCGTCAATCCTGGCCCACTGACCTACAAGCTGGTGGAAACCTTCCTTGCGCTGGGTCTGAAACATGGCCGCGATGTGTATCCGGCACCTGTCGAGCCACGGCTTGATATGCTGCATGCCATGATGAAGGCAGGCGCGGCGGTCGAGCAAGCAACGAAGGGTTGAGGATATGGACGACGCTGCCACAGCTCTCGCTTCTGCTGCGGCAGCGACCCGCTTCAAATCTCTGCCGCTGGAGGTCCGTGCGACCTATCGCGACTACGTTCTCGATACTTTGGCGGTCATGGCTGCGGGTGCAGCACACCCGGAACTGATGCGAACGCGCCGTGCATTTTCAGCGAGCGATGGGCAGGGCAAAGCCTCTGTTGTCGGGATGCCGGAAACGGTTCCGGCGGCTGTCGCAGGCTTTCTGAATGGCGCTGCGATGACCGTTCTGCAGCTTCAGGATGGGCATCGCAGAGCGCGCGGTCATCCCATGAGCCATGTGTTGCCAGCGGCACTGGCGATTGCAGAAGAAACCGGAGCCAGCGGGCAAGCGATGTTTGACGCTGTGGTTGCTGGCTACGAGGTTTGCGCCAGAATAGGCGCCTCGCTAGGCGGAATGCAGCCCCTGCTGCATGACACGGGTACATTTGGCTGCATCGGCGCAGCTGTTGCGGCAGCGTGTCTTCTCACGCAGGGCGAAGACGAGAGCGTCCGTGTCGATGTCCTCGAAGCTGCGATAGGCAACGCCGCTGCCGTTGCGCTGTTTCCCTTCCGCGATACGTGCATGGAAGGCGCGACCGGCCATCATCTCTTCGTTGGACTGGGCGTTCAAAACGGCATCGTTGCTGCTCGAAGCAGTTTGGCAGGCCTGAAGCCATCGGAGCGAACCCTCGAACGGTTCTTTGGACCGCGTGCTGGCGAGTGTTTCGATCTCCATCTTCTCACGTCCGGAATCGGCAGGGATGGACAATGGTCGACTTACGAGATTGAGCAAGCCTATCTCAAGTGGCATCCTGTCTGTGCTCATCTCGGGCCGATGCTGGACTGTTTCGAAGCGCTTCGAGCAAAGGTGGAAAGTCGCCCGCTCGCAGATATTACCGATGTGCGGATAGACGTCTATTCGACTGCGCTGCAGTACGATTCATCAGCTCCGAGCAATGATCTGGCGGCGCGGTTCAGCTTCCGTCACGCGGCCGCCATCGCTCTCACATGTGGAGTGGTCCGGCATGATGCGTTTGGGACAAGCGTTTTGAGCGATCCGGACATCCAATCTATGGCGAAGAAGATCCGCATTGAAGCCGACCCAGGTTTCGATGCCCTATATCCGCAAAACCGCCCCTCACGCGTTACGATTTGGTGGAATGATGGCACCCAGGCGAGCGAACAGGTGCTCGTGCCAAGGGGCGATGGCGCGCGCCGACTGAGCAGGGTAGAGGTAGACCAGAAGGCCCTGCGACTGATCGAAGCCGTCTGGCCGCAGGATGCCTTCGATGAGCTTCGCGACCTTGTGGACCAGGTTGTAACCGAAGTACCTGATGCCTTGGCGACACGTTTGGGCGCACTGATGCGTCGCCCTTTCCGCCTCTAATTCCCTAACGAAAAATCCTTGCCGTCCTCTCTTTTGAGAGACACGCGATACTCATACCGGTCTGCGCAATAGAAGATTTCGGCGACGTAGAACGGTTTCAGATCTGCATTGAAGAACAACCGGTTGACGAGCATCAACGGTGCGCCGACAGGAATTTCCAGATGCTTGGCAGCGTAATCGTCGGCAAGGGTCGCAGTCAATGTCTGCTCGACCTGCTCGACTGTCGCGCCCGCCTCTTGCACGAGATCGATCATGTTGGTGGTCGCCAGATCTTGACGCTTCAGCGTCTGGCCGATTTCGGGCAGAAGATAGGCGATGGACAGGGAATAGGGTCGCTTGTCGAGGAAGCGGACACGCACCGCTCGAACCAGCGGGGTTGTTGGCGAAACACCCATTTGCGCGCAGATCCGCGGCGGGGCCTCGCCCAGATCAAGGCTGATAACCTTCAGCCGCGTGCTCTGGCCGACCGCATTGAGATAGCTGAACAGACCATTGATGTTCGACACCACGGCACGGTTGAGCTTGTTTTCTTTCGTGCGGTCGTTGACGAAGGTGCCGCGTCCGCGCGTGCGCGTGACCAGCCCTTCAGCCGTCAACATTTCCATCGCCTTGCGGATTGTGATGCGACTGACCGAAAAACTCTCGGAGAGTTCCGCCTCGCTCGGGACTGCAACATCACTGGGATAATAGCCCTTGATGATCCGCTCACGCATGACGGCATAGATGCGATGGTAGAGCGGCGTTGGCGAATGGATTTCAGCCATCTAGAAAGCGGTCCAGTAAGAATAGAGTTTGAGTATTGGAGCGAGAATTTCGGTCTTCGTAAAGAATGCACTCACAGCCGCTTGCCTTGCAAGGCGCGTTGTACGGAGATAAGCGCCTCGTCTCTTTGCACTTCAAGATCAGCAATTGATCTGCCACGTGCCTCCAGTTCAATTCCATTCACCAATTTTTGCCGCGTTGCCGTGTCGAGACTGGGTGAGCCGAGGTCCTGCCAGCGCTTTTCCTGGCTGGGGCCGAGATGCGCGAGATAGTGTGTTATTCCGCCCGGGCCGCCGCCCAGATGATAGGCCATATGCGCACCGATGACGGACCATCTGAGCCCTGGGCCATAGACAAGTGCCTCATCGATATCTGAAACGTCGGCAATGCCTTTTGATACCATGTTGACAGCCTCGCGCCACAGAGCGGAGGAGAGGCGATTGGCGATGTGCCCGACAGCTTCCCGCTTCATCCTGACGGGATGGCGACCGACGGAGCGATAAAAGTCGGCGGCCGCGTCCAGTCGTTCACTGTCGATGCCAAACAATTCTACGAGTGGCATCAGATGTGGTGGATTGAACGGATGTGCGGTAATGAGCCTTGAAGGATTGGCCATCTCGGCACTCAGATCCGACCAGACGAGGGATGACGTGCTGGATGCGATGGTGACATCCCGGGGAGCGGTCGCTTCAATGTCTGCATAAAGCTTGCGTTTCAGCGGAACCTTCTCCGGCGCGTTCTCCTGGATCCAAACGCAGCCTTCCAGCGCCTCAGCGAGAGTCTGTGTGCATGTCAAAGAACCAGAGTCGACAAGGTCCGGAGACAAGGCCGTGACCTGCTTTCTCAGTTCATCCACGCGCGAGGGAATAGAACCCCGTGCATCTGCCATTGGCTCAAACAGAAGCACATTCCAACCGTAGGCCACGAACAGAGCCGACCAGCTGATGCCAATTAGCCCGCCTCCAATTACCGCTACTGAATCTTTCACAGACCGAGCCATCCCAATGCTTTGCCGAGCGCAAGTTTGATTGGCGGACTGTGTCACAACGGAGCGGAATACGTCAATCCAAAGATTATAACGTTATGTCTTTTATACCTTTAAAACGCGCGGAGGAGCCTCGCCAGGCGGGTCGCGCGAAAATCAGGAACCAGCCAAAAGGTTGCTTCACATTAGTTTGAGCAGAGCTGGTCTAACCGTTGTCGACGGCGGTTCCAAATGAGCCACGTATCTGGCGGGTCCTGTGTCTGGATCCGCGAAATCGGCAATGGGAGACCCACATGCCAGGAAAGGTTCATCTTGAAGTTTCGAGACGCGACCTACTTAAAACATCGGCCGCAACAATCGCGGCGACCGGAGTCGCCGGTGTTGGGGCGGCACAGCCTGCGGAAACCAAAATGAAATCATCTACCACCGTTTCTTTCACCGTTAACGGAAAAGCCGAGAAGCTGGAACTCGACAACCGTACCACGCTGCTGGATGCTCTGCGCGAGCACCTGCATTTAACGGGTACGAAGAAGGGCTGCGATCACGGCCAGTGCGGTGCGTGCACTGTTCTGGTCGATGGACAGCGTATCAATTCCTGTCTCTCGCTCGCCGTGATGCATGAGGGTGACGAGATCACCACAATCGAAGGTCTTGGCCAGCCAGGCGCTCTGCACCCCATGCAGACTGCTTTCGTGAAGCATGACGGCTTCCAGTGCGGTTATTGCACACCGGGGCAGATCTGTTCCTCGGTGGCGGTTCTTGAAGAGATCAAGGCTAACATCCCAAGCCATGTCACCAAGGATATGCAAGCCAAGGTGACTGCGACGCCAGAAGAGATCCGGGAGCGAATGAGCGGCAATATCTGTCGATGCGGCGCCTATTCGAACATCGTTGAAGCGATCACAGACGTCGCAGGGAGCCGCGCATGAAAGCCTTTACTTACGAGCGGGCGACTTCGGTGGAACAGGCTGCGTCGATGGCCGCTTCGAACCCGGACGCGCGGTTCATCGCAGGTGGCACGAACCTCCTCGATCTGATGAAACTTCAGATCGAAACGCCCCTGCATCTCATCGACATTAACCACGTCGGCCTCGACAAGATCGAACCGACGGATGACGGCGGTTTGCGCGTCGGCGCAATGGTGCGCAATACGGCACTCGCAGCCGATGAGCGCGTCAGGCGTGATTACTCGGTTCTAAGCCGAGCGCTTGTCGCAGGTGCTTCCGGTCAATTGCGCAACAAGGCAACGACGGCCGGCAACCTTCTCCAACGCACACGCTGTCCTTACTTTTACGATACGAACCAGCCGTGCAACAAGCGGCAACCAGGTAGTGGCTGTTCCGCCATTGGCGGCTTCTCACGGCAGCATGCAGTCGTTGGGACGAGTGAGGCCTGTATTGCAACGCATCCGAGCGACATGGCAATAGCGATGCGGGCGTTGGATGCAAAGGTTGAAACAGTTAAAGGTGACGGCACCCGCAGGTCGATACCGATTGCCGATTTTCATCGGCTACCGGGTGACACGCCGCACATCGAAACAAATCTCGAGCGCGGTGAATTCATAACAGCGGTTACCTTGCCCGCGCCGATTGGTGGAAAACACGTCTATCGTAAAGTTCGCGATCGCGCGTCCTACGCCTTTGCGCTGGTATCGGTCGCGGCGGTCGTCCAGCCGGATGGAACAGGCCGCTTTGCGATTGGCGGCGTGGCGCACAAGCCATGGCGTGTCGATGAGGCTGATGCACGGCTGAAAGCAGGTGCCAGAGAGGCGGCCAGAGCGGCATTGGCCGATGCGCGACCAACCGAGCAGAACCGTTACAAGCTCGACCTTGTCGAACGTACGCTGGGCGCAGCCCTGGCTGAAGCAAAGGGCTGAACAGATGAAATTCGAGAAACCAGCCGAAATGAACCCGATCGACCGGATGAAGGTCGTTGGTCAGCCGATCCGCCGTATTGACGGTGAGCTGAAGGTCAGTGGTCAGGCGAAGTATGCCTATGAATGGCATGACCCTGCCGGACTATATGCCTACGGGTACCCTGTCGGATCCGCCATCGCCAAGGGGCATATCCTTGCCATCGATAGTGAGGCGGCTCAGCGGGCGCCGGGCGTTCTCAAAGTGGTGACGAGCCTTGATGTCGGTGATCGCGAAAAGGGAAAATTCAATACGGCCAAACTGTTCGGCGGCAGCGAAATCCAGCACTACCATCAGGCGGTCGCAGTGGTGGTGGCGGAAACATTCGAACAGGCCAGAGACGCAGCCGCGCTGTTGAAGATCGAATATGCTGAAGAAGCCGGATGTTTCTCGCTCAAAGAGGCCAAGCCATCAGCCGTGAAGCCGAAAGATGCGGGTGGTTCCGAACCGGATACATCCGTTGGTGATTTCGCCGGTGCCTTCCGTTCGGCGGAAGTAACGCTTGACGAAGAGTATTCGACGCCCGACCAGTCCCACTCGATGATGGAGCCGCACGCTTCGCTTGCTGCCTGGGACGGCGACGAGTTGACGCTCTGGACCTCCAGCCAGATGATCGACTGGTGGCGCGGTGATCTGGCTACAACACTTGGCATAGACAAGGAAAAGATCACGCTCATGTCGCCTTTCATCGGCGGCGGTTTCGGTGGCAAACTTTTCTTGCGCGCTGATGCAGTTCTTGCAGCCTTCGCGGCCAAGGCAATCGGACGTCCGGTCAAGGTGGCGTTGCCGCGTCCCTTGATGGCCAACAATACCACGCATCGTCCGGCCACCATACAGCGCATCCGCATCGGGGCGTCCAAAGACGGCAAGATTTCCGCCATCGGTCATGAAAGCTGGTCAGGCGACCTCGCTGGTGGTCAGCCGGAAGCAGCAGTTATGCAGACACGTCTGCTTTACGCTGGCGAAAACAGAATGACGGCCATGCGGCTTGCCACCCTGAACCTGGCGGAAGGCAATGCCATGCGTGCGCCTGGTGAAGCGCCGGGATTGATGGCCCTTGAGATCGCAATGGATGAAATGGCCGAAAAGCTCGGCATGGATCCCGTTGCTTTCCGAAAGCTGAACGACACCCAGGTGGACCCGGAAAATCGAGAGCGTCCGTTCACGCAGCGCAATCTCAATGGATGTCTCGATCTCGGCGCTGAGCGCTTCGGTTGGCAAAATCGCGGCAAGCCTGGGTCTCGCACGGAGGGCAACGTGCTGATCGGCATGGGTGTTGCTGCCGCCTTCAGGAACAACCTGCTGCTTCCATCTGCTGCACGTGTTCGGCTCGATCAGAGTGGTATCCTGACGGTCGAGACAGACATGACGGACATCGGCACGGGCAGCTATACGATCATAGCGCAAACCGCAGCGGAAATGCTCGGGCTTCCGATCAACCGCGTGGCTGTGCATCTGGGCGACAGCCGTTTCCCGGTATCTGCTGGTTCAGGTGGGCAGTTCGGTGCGAACTGTTCGACCTCCGGCGTTTATGCCGCTTGCGTGAAGTTGCGCGAAGCAATCGCTGCCAAGCTCGGCTTCAATTCGGCAGATGCCGTGTTCGAGGATGGCCAGGTGCGACTCGGAAACCGCGCTGTGCCTTTGGCTGATGCGGTTGGTCCCGAGGGTCTGAACGGCGAGGACGGGGTTGAATGGGGCGATCTCTCGGAGACCCATCAGCAATCGACCTTCGGTGCGCACTTTGTCGAAGTCGGCGTCGACAGGTTTACCGGTGAAACCCGCATTCGCCGCATGCTGGCCGTCTGTGCGGCTGGCCGCATTCTCAATCCGGTCACTGCCCGGAGCCAGGTTATTGGTGCCATGACGATGGGTGTGGGTGGCGCGCTGACGGAAGAGCTTGCTGTCGACGAGCGTCGCGGCTTCTTCGTCAACCACGATCTGGCAGGCTACGAGGTGCCGGTTCACGCCGATATTCCGCATCAGGAAGTCATCTTCATGGAGGAGGCCGATCCCTATTCGTCACCCATGAAGGCGAAGGGTGTGGGCGAGCTCGGTCTTTGCGGCGTGTCTGCAGCGATTGCAAACGCCATCTATAATGCGACAGGCGTACGGTTGCGCCATTATCCGCTGACGCTCGACAAGATGTTGCACCAATTGCCTGAGGTGGCATGACTTAGAGACAATGGCCCGGCCTATCTTGGGACCGGGCCATTGTCTGTGCTGATCTTTCACGATCTCGGGTGTCCACCCGACACAACTGTCAGCTTCGTTTTTGCTCGAACAGGGCTTCAAATTTTTTGAGTTGTGGTTCCCGCAATTCACGCGCCTCATCGCGTGGCACGAACACTTTGAACATGGCGCGCCCCTGGTCGTTCATGAACCAGACGGAACACGAACGACGCCCATGGAAAGGTCGATCCACCAAAGCGATGCCGGAGCAGTTGGCCTTGCGGATATGTCCACCAATCGGGCTATCGCCGTGAATGTTGAACCAGCCATGGCTTTCGCTACCTTGTGGCAAGGGACCGTCAACTTCCAGAACGATATCGGACGTGTGGACGATGAAAAGAACATCGCCCCAAGAGGCAAGGTCTGACCAGACAGCGCCGAACTCTGCTGCCGGTAGCCGGATCACCGAACCAGCGGGAAGGACTGCGAGGACATCTGCAGGGCTGACGCCTGCCTGATCGGCCAGCGCTTCAATAACACCATCCGGTTTCTCGGCAAGCGCGGCACGTGCCCGCGCTAACCTTTCCTCATCAACAAGAGTATTGGCGCTCATGCAGCCTCCGCGCTTTTGCCGCTGCGGTCCTCATGAATAATAACCTCAAAGCCCTCGAAGTGCGGACCGGACAGATATTCCACCTTGCCTCGGTTCTGACCCGCACGCGCATGGGCCGCCCTGAATTGCTCGGATTTGGTCCAGGCAGTGAAATGCTCCGCAGTTTCCCAAACCGTATGGGACACATAGAGCGTGTGATCTTCTTGGCTGGCGCCCTTCAGCATATGAAATTCCATATAGCCGGGCATGGTTGAGAGATGCCGTTCACGCGTGCGCCAGATCTCTTCGAAGGCTTCTTCAAAGCCGGTCACGACACGGAAACGGTTCATGGCGATATACATTCTCGGTCCCTTTTAAGTGGTGTATTGCAGTCAAGATATATGTTGCCACGACGCCTGGGAAGTCCTAATAGTGGATTTTAACAGTCATGTTTAAGCGTGACTCTAAGTAGCAATCCGCACCCGGAGGATGATCGTGCTTCACCCGCGCATCAGCAGATTATTGTTGGCTCTCTTTGCAGTCCTGGCCAGCTTGAATATGACCGCTGCAGGCGCGCAAGAGAAAAAATCATTTCCGGAGGCAAAGCGGATCGTTTCCGTTGGAGGCACGGTCACGGAAATCCTTTATGCGCTGAATGCGCAGGAGCGGATCATCGCCGTTGATGCCACCAGCATCCATCCGCCGCAAGCGAGAGAAAAGGCGGATGTGGGCTATATGCGGGCCCTGTCTCCGGAAGGAATTATCGGGCAGAACCCGGACCTTATCCTGTTGCAGGAGGGTTCAGGCCCGCCGGATGCCATTTCCGTTCTCCGCGCAAGCGGCCTTCCAGTCGTTACAATCGCGTCAAAGCCGAACGCGCAGTCGGTTTCGCAGAAGATCCGAGATGTTGGTGCCGCGGTCGGCTTAGACACTCAGGCATCCGCCATCGCTGACAGGGTAGGCTCGCAGTTATATGCTGCGATTGCCGAAAACGCCAATCGCACCGCTGCAAAAAAGCGTGTCCTGTTCGTACTGTCGCTCGCGAACGGACGTGTGATGGTGGGCGGTAAAGATACGGAGCCCGCCGAACTCATCCGCATGGCAGGCGGCATCAATGCCGCCGAGCAGGTTTCGGGCTACAAGCCGATGACAGATGAGGCGATCATTGCCGCCAAGCCTGACTTCGTGTTGGTCATGGAGACCGGAAATCATCGTTTCACCCCCGAACAAGTATTTGAATTGCCTGCCTTCAAGTCGACGCCCGCCGGAGAGGCACGTGCTCTTCTTGGCATGGACGGGTTATTGTTGACGGGGTTTGGTCCACGCACACCCGATGCGGTTCGCCTGCTGGCCGCGAAACTGTATGGTGGGAGCCAGTAAAGTGGTTGAAGCGGCGCTGCGGCTTCTGAAGCTTCAGGAGACAGGCGATCGGTCTCGCCTTGGCTTCTTTACGCTGGTCGGCCTGACGATCCTGCTGCTTGCAGCCATAGCACTTTCGCTCGCAGTCGGCGCCACGGGTGTCAATCTCTGGCATGTCTGGCAATATGTGAACGGGCAGGGTTCTTCTCTTGCATTGCAGGAGCGCGTCGTGCTGGAAGCCGTCCGTCTGCCGCGAACCGCCCTTGCGATGCTGGTTGGCGCAGGTCTTGCCGTATCCGGCGCCATGATGCAGGGCTTGTTCCGCAATCCTCTTGCGGATCCCGGCGTCGTCGGGGTTACGTCGGGTGCAGCTCTCTTTGCCGTGATGGGTATCGTACTCGGAGGAGGGCCGCTGCTTGCGATATCAAGCGCTCTCGGCAGCCATTTTCTACCGTTCATGGCATTCCTCGGCGGGTTGCTGAACACCTGGCTGCTCTATCGGATCGCCACCAGCGGCGGCCAGACCCAGACGGCGACACTCATTCTTTCCGGGATAGCTGTCGGCGCCATTAGCGCCGCGCTCATGGGGGTGCTGATTTTCGTCGCAGACGATCGACAACTGCGCGACATAACGTTCTGGTCCCTCGGCTCGCTCAGTGGAGCGTCATGGGCGCGCGTTCTCTCTGTTCTGCCCTTTGTCTTCATGGTCGTCGCCATCACGCCGTCAGTTGCGCGCGGGCTCGATGCGCTGGTTCTGGGGGATGCAGCCGCGTTTCACATGGGGATCCGTGTGCAAAGGCTGAAGCGACTTATCGTTCTAGCCGTTGCCGCTGCCTGTGGTGCGACGGTTGCGGTGGCCGGTTCCATCGGCTTCGTGGGGATCATTGTCCCGCATCTTCTGCGAATGATCATCGGGCCGTCGCACCGCTTTCTTCTGCCAGCATCCGCGCTTGGTGGCGCTGTCCTTCTTCTGGTTGCCGATAGCGTTGCCCGTACTGTCGTCGCACCCGCGGAATTACCGCTTGGCATCATCACGGCTCTGTTCGGAGCTCCTGTCTTCCTTATGCTGTTGCTGGCGCGACGCGGCTCGGGGTCTGTCCTATGATCACGGTTCAAGCTTTGTCTGTCGAGCGCGCTTCGCGCTGTCTTCTGCACGACATCACACTGGATCTTCCGCATGGAAGCTTCACCGCTGTCATTGGTCCCAACGGTGCAGGCAAATCCACTCTCCTGAAGGCGATTACGGGCGAAATACCCGTCTCCAGAGGCGCGATCCGATACGGGACCGAAGACCTTGCAAAGCTGGATCCTCGGGCTCTGGCGCAGCGAAGGGCCGTGTTGCCGCAATCCCTCGATATTTCATTTCCATTCACGGTGCTGGAAATCGTCCGGATGGGCGCAGTCGCCTGTGGAGCCATGGAGCCTGATCGCGAAGCGGAAAAGGCCTTGATGAAGGTTGGTCTCGCAGGTTTCCAGCATCGTCTCTACCCGACACTTTCCGGTGGCGAACAGCAGCGCGTGCAGTTTGCGCGCACTCTGGCCCAACTTCCCTCAACCATCTGGCAGGGTGAGCCCAGAGCACTGTTTCTGGATGAACCGACCTCCAGCCTTGATCTGCGCCATCAGATCAGCGTGCTGGAAATCGCCCGTCGTTTTGCCCATGACGGTGGCATCGTAATGGCCATCCTGCACGATCTCAATCTCGTGGCTGAGTTCGCCGATCAAGTCGCTGTCCTGGATAGGGGAAGGCTTGTTTCGCTTGGCGATCGTTCGGCCACATTGACGGATGAGGTTATTGCGCCGGTCTATGGGATGTCGGGGGTTGTTGGGCGACTGCCAAGTGCCGACGTGCCATTTATTCTGCCCCAGGCGCGATATCGCTGAACCGGTGAACAACTGTCTTTTCGGGCATTCGGAGACATTACGAAAGAGCAGGGCGCGGCTCCCTTTCGAGCCGCGCCCCACTTGCTGTTTAGAAGCGCTGCGTCAGCGATATCTTGAAGCTGCGACCGGGTTCTGAATAGAATTCGCGGGCCTGCGTGTTGGCATTGCTGCGCACCGATGCGTAGTCGTAATAGGTCTTGTCGAACACATTGTAGACACCGGCATTGATGCGCAGTCCCTTTGTCTGTTCCGGCTCCCACCAGGCTGTCAGATCTACAAGGCCATAGCCATTCGTCGGGAAGTAGGTTCCGCCCTTACCATCGTCATCGCGGGATGCGCCAACGCCAATCAGGTCGACACCGACGCCCCATGTGGTGGTGTCGTAACCCAAGCTTGCCACCGCCTTCATAGGGGCCACGGAGCGGATGAACGTGTTGTTGTCCAGATCCTTGCTTCCCAAAGCAGCCAGGCTTGCACCAATGCGGAAGCCATTGTCGAATTTCTTCTGGCCGGACATTTCGAGGCCGTAGATTTCCGCGTCCGAGATGTTGCGGTACTGGGTGATTCCGCCTTGGCGATAGTCGGACAGGGAATAGCCAAGCACGGAAGCCTCTGCAGCCGTGAGACTCCGGCTATCGATGAAGTTCTGGTAGCGGTTGTAGAAGAGGCTCAGCCGCCCGCCGAGCCGGTCATCGCCCAGGTTCGCCCCGAGTTCGAAGCCCTGGCTGGTTTCGGATTCCAGTGAGGCATTACCAAGACGAAGATAGGTGCCTGATGCGCCGAAGCGGCTGTAAAGCTCACCGGCGGTCGGCGCCCGGAACCCCATGGCCCATTGCGCATAGAGTTCTGTGGCAGGCGCCAGATCGTAGGAGAGCCTGAGTTTCGGGGAGATGGCCGTGTCATCGAAGGAGCCGGGGAGGGACGGCTTGGACGCATTGCGAGCAAAGGCTGCCGTCATCTGCGGTTCGTAGCTCACCCAATCGAAGCGTACACCCGGTGTCAGGCGGAAACCGGATTGCCCCAGCACGATTTCATCGTCGATGTAAAAGCCGATACGATGACCGTCCACCTTGGGAGTATCAGCCTGGTTGGTGTGCAGGTTGTTGCAGGCGGTGGCAGCGCCCGTATAGACGCCACTGGCTGGCTTTGCCGGGCATGCGTCATAACCTGCCGAATATTGTTCGCTTGTCAGGCGAGCCAGATCGAAGCCGAATGTGAAGCGGTGCTCAAAGCCACCCAGATCGAGGCTCTTTTGAGCGGCCCCGATCAGGCCAAACTCTTTCTGATCCGTCGTATTCTCGCGCCCAATGGCACCAATGATGCTGGTGGAGCGATAGCCCCTATACCCATCCATGATGCCTAGCTTCTGATAGTAGAGCGATGCCCAAGCTGTGTCGACGAAGCTGTCATCGCTTTCGCTCTCGAACTTGTAGTCGATTGAAGCGCGGTCGCGATCATTGTCTTTCTGCGCATCATAGTTGCCGGGGCGGTAATTACCGTTCACCGCCTGCAAAGTGCGCATGTCGGTGTCGCGGTCCTTACGGTAGCGCTCCAGGGTCAATCCAATCGTATGTCCATCGGACATTTCCTGACGCAGTTTGAAGAGGAGGTTGTTTTCACTGAAATCAGACGGATTGGCCTGCGTCCGCGTGGCACCATAGTCATCTACATTGCCCGTCGTTTTCGTTTCATTCCCCTTGCGGTAGCTTCCCTGAAACAGGGCAGAGGTGCCGCCCATGCGGCCTGCGATGGCCGCTGCACCCTGCCAACTCTTGTCCGAACTGTCGTAGGTTGTCTTGGCAAGCCCACCCCAATTGCGACCTTCACCAATCAGATCTTCCGGTTCAAGCGTGCGATAGGCGAGAACGCCACCAAGCGCACCACCTCCGGCACGGCTGGAATCCGCTCCCTTCATGACATCGACCGCAGACAGAGCGCTGAAATTCACAGTGTCACTCCCGCCACTTGCGCCGCCACCAGTCAGGCCACGCGTGACATCGCTCAGGTAAGGCAGTGGAATGCCGTCGATTGTGGTCAGTACCCGACTTCCTTCCAGGCCACGAATGTTTACAGCGCCCGTCGTACGATTGAAATTGACACCGGGTTCGGCGACACGCCCCAGATCGGAAAGGCTGGTGATCTGCCTGGCGTCGAGCGCATCACGCTTCACCTCGCTGGTCAGCGGCGTATCGGTGGCGCTGCCTTTCGGAACTGCCCGCCGATCGCCCTTCACACTGACGCGGTCCAGCACCGTTTCCGCGGCAGGAATGTCCTGGGCGAACGCAGCCGTCATGAGGCTCACGGTGATAACGCTGGTGCACGCGAGCAGGTGGTGGGCGGAGCGGGTAAGCATCATAAACCTCTTCACAGCAATAGGGAGCGCGCACGCAAAAGCGGCCGCGCGAATGGCACGTCGATGTCGAGAAATTCGGGCAGCTATCCGCCGCCTTATTCTCGTCGAATAAAAAACATGAATATGATTGTCAAGTTATTTGTCTCTCGGAGAAGGTTCATCACCGAAGCATGACGATTGCTGCAAACGGTTTCCGGGTGACGGCGTCGATCTCGTGTGAGCGACGCTCCCGACTGGCCCAGGGTTGGGTGCATCAGCGGGATCAACAGAAATCTGTATGACATATCGAAATAACCTATTTGACAAGTTGCGCGATATTCCGCTAAATCTTGCATGACAACGATGGAGAAGCTCTCCACTCACTGCAGGTAGCTTATGATTATCACCGAAGTCTCCGCGCAGGTGTTCCGCACCACGACGCGCCGCCACTCAGATAGCGCCGGTCATGCGCATCCCGGTCCGCCGCATCAAGTCGAGCAGGCGATTTTGACCATACGAACTGAAGACGGGCAGGAGGGTCATTCCTTCACTGCGCCGGAAATCGTTCGTCCGCATGTCATCGACAAGTTCGTCAAGAAGGTTCTGATCGGACAGGATTACAGGGATCGAGAAAAGCTGTGGCAGGAACTGGCCCACTGGCAACGTGGTTCTGCCGCGCAGCTCACGGATCGGACGCTGGCTGTCGTCGATTGTGCACTTTGGGATCTCGCAGGCCGCGCGCTGAACACACCTGTATACAAGTTGATCGGCGCCTATCGTGACAAGGTCCTCGCCTACGGATCGATCATGTGCGGCGATGAACTGGAAGGTGGTCTTGCGACGCCGGAAGACTACGGACGTTTCGCGGAAACCCTCGTCAAGCGCGGTTACAAGGGCATCAAGCTGCATACATGGATGCCTCCGGTCAGTTGGGCTCCGGATGTCAAGATGGACCTCAAGGCCTGCGCCGCTGTGCGTGAAGCTGTCGGTCCGGATATCCGGTTGATGATCGATGCCTTCCACTGGTATTCGCGAACAGACGCCCTCGAACTTGGTCGCGGCCTGGAAAAGCTTGGTTTCGACTGGATCGAGGAGCCTATGGATGAGCAGTCGCTCTCCTCCTACAAATGGCTTGCGGACAATCTGGATATTCCCGTTGTCGGGCCCGAGAGTGCGGCCGGAAAGCATTGGCATCGTGCCGAATGGGTGAAAGCTGGCGCCTGCGATATCCTGCGGACCGGCGTCAACGATGTCGGCGGAATTACACCTGCATTGAAAACGATGCGTATGGCAGAGTGCTTCGGTATGGAATGCGAGGTGCATGGAAATACTGCCATGAACCTGCATGTCGTTGCGGCATCCAAGAACTGCCGCTGGTATGAGCGCGGTCTGCTGCATCCCTTCCTCGAATATGATGACGGGCACGATTACCTGAAATCACTCTCTGACCCGATGGACAGCGACGGCTTCGTTCACGTTCCCGATCGTCCGGGCCTGGGTGAGGACATCGATTTCGATTTTATCGCCAACAATCGCGTTCGCTGAGGTTGGCCATGAAAACAATCCTGGCCTTTGGTGATAGCCTGACCTGGGGTGCAGATCCCGTCAGTGGTTTGCGCCATCCCCCGGAATTCCGCTGGCCGAACGTGCTGCAATCCAAGCTCGGCGCCGGAGTTGAGGTCGTCACCGAAGGACTTGGCGGACGCACTACCTGCTACGATGACCACGCGGGTCCAGCCTGCCGCAATGGCGCCAAGGCGCTTCAAGTGGCACTTGCCAGCCATATGCCGCTGGATCTGGTGATCATCATGCTGGGTACCAACGACATCAAGCCAGCTCATGGAGGGCGGGCAGAAGCAGCCTATTCGGGACTGCGCAGGCTGGTGGAGATCGTCGAGACGTTTCCTTACAAGCCGCGCACGGCAAAGCCGAAGGTGCTGATCGTTTCACCGCCGCCCTGTGTTGCGGGGCCGGGTGGGGTCCCCGCCGGTGGCAGAAGCATCGCAGAGTCCGAGCGCCTGATGCCCCTGCTCCAGCAGGTGGCACGGGAAACCGGGGCGAGCTTCTTTGATGCGGGTTCAGTGATTTCAGCATCCGCTGCAGACGGGGTTCATCTGGATGGCCCGTCTACCGCATGTCTGGGAGCGGCGCTGGCGGATGTCGTCCAGCCACTTTTGTAACTGCTGTCTTTCCCGTGGAGGAACGGGTGGACGGATCGTTTTGACATGGCCCGCAGCGCATGCGGACAATTGGGAGGTAACATGAAACATTTCCTGGCAACTGCGGCGCTTGGTGCGCTTCTGCTCGGTGCGGCTCCGATTGCGGTTCTGGCGGAAACGCCCAAGGACCAATTGGTGGTCGCCACCACCATGAGCAATATTCTGACGCTTGATCCGGCGGCGATCACAGGCCGCGAAACGGTTCAGGTCCTGAACAACGTCTATGACACGCTCGTCATACTGTCGCCCGATGACCGTAGCGTAAAGCCACGGCTTGCAGAGCGCTGGGAGATTGCCGCAGATGGGCGCTCCATCCGGTTTCATCTGCGCAAGGACGCCAAGTTTGCATCCGGCAATCCGGTTACTGCTGCCGATGTTGCCTGGAGCCTCAAGCGTCTTCTCCAACGTAATCTTGCGCAGTCCTCGTTCCTGAAAACGCGCGGTTTCAAGCTGGATCAGGCAGACAAGCTTTTCGTCGTCGAGAACGATCAGACCTTCGTCTTGAACCTGCCGCAGGCGGACGACCCTGAACTGCTGCTGATGATTCTGGCTCAGAACGGCCCTGGCTCCATCATCGACAGCAAGACGGCGTTGAAAAACGAGAAGGACGGGGATCTGGGCGGCGCATGGTTGACGCTGAACTCCGCGGGCTCTGGCCCCTTTACCCTGACGCAGTGGAAGTCGAACGAGTACATTATTCTGACCCGCAACGACGCCTATTGGGGCCAGAAGGCTGCAATGCGCCGCGTTCTCATGCGCCATCTGCCAGAATCGCAGTCCCAGCGTCTGATGCTGGAAAAGGGTGATATCGACGTCGCCTATTCGCTTCAGGCGCCGGATCTTGCGGCACTGGACAAGGACAAGAACATCGTTATCCAGTCCACGCCCGGCTCCGGCTTCTACTACCTTGCCGTATCGATGAAAGATGAGCGGTTCGCCAACCGCAAAGTCCGGGAAGCGCTGCGCTATGTCATCGACTACAAGGGCATCAATGATGCGATCATGCCCTATTACGGTACGCTACATCAGCGCTCCTTGAGCACGGGTGTCATGGGTTCGCTGCCGGATCAGGGTTACACGCTGGACATTCCGAAGGCGAAAGCGCTTCTGGCTGAAGCTGGCTACCCCAACGGCTTCCAGACAACCCTGCGTGTGCTGTCTGAGGACCCGTTCCTGAAGGCCGCAACGGCTATCCAAAACACGCTGGGTCAGGCAGGAATCAAGGCTGATATCATCAGCGGATCCGGTGACCAGATCTACGGCGCCATGCGCGACCGCAAGTTTGAACTGCTGGTCGGTCGTGGCGGTGGTGGCCAACAGCCGCACCCGGACAACAACCTCCGATCCATGGCCTATAACCCCAATAATTCCGACGAAGCCAAGCTGACGAACTATCAAAGCTGGCGCACAAGCTTCTTCGATGAAAAGCTGAACAAGATGATCGAGGGGGCGCTTGTCGAACGGGACAAGGCAAAGCAGGCCAAGCTTTATGAAGAGCTTCAGGTCTATATGGACGAGCTCGTGATGCCGATCCAGCCATTCTCCGAAGTCATCGATACGTCCGCCTATCGCGCTGACGTGAAGGGAATGATTGTCAGCCCCTGGCTCTCGCGCTTCGAGGGTGTCACCAAAGCGAGATAACCCGCCTGTAACCTCCTCCCGGGCGGACATCGAGGGAGCACGTGGTGACACGTGCTCCCTTTCGCGTTCAATATGACCTTCTCTTGCTATAGTCTGTGGCGACCGGAATGGAGACCAGAACCGCATGCCGCATATCCCGATGATCGATTACGCCACTGCACCGGACCACATTCGGGAAGCGCATGATGAGGAAATCAGGCTTCGCGGGCGCATGACCAACATGAAGCGAACGCTTCTCCATTCACCACAGGCACACCGGATTTATGCAGAATGGTTCACCTTGCGGGAGGAGCTTCTGCCAGCGGTGGATGATCGCGCGATACAGGTGTTCTGCAAGGCCATTTCCGAAGAAGTCGGCTCAAAAATAGCCGTCACTTTCTTCCGGCGCGCGCTCATCCAGTCGGGTGCCGATCCCGATGCGCTGGAATTGCGCGAAGAGGATCGCTTACTCAATGACTTCGGGCGGGCAATCGTGCGTAACTCGAAGGACATTCCGCCGGATATCTGGGCCGCTCTCAAGATCCGATACCAGAACAAGACGCTAGTCGACCTTGTTGCGCTGGCTGGCATCATGCTGGCGACGGCTGTCTTCAATAATGTCGTGGAAGTTCCGTTCGATGCCGAACTGGAACCCTTTGCAGCGCCGGATTGAAACGAAATCAGAAGGGCAGGGGCTTAGGCCCGCCCCTCATAGGCAAGGGAGGCCCCAACCAGTTCGCGAGCATAGGGATGGGTTGCGCGATTTTCCGCAATCGCGTCCCGCGGCAGGATTTCCGTCACCTCACCCTTCAGCATGACTGCAAAGCGGTCACACATATGGTCGACGACGGCCAGATCATGCGTGACCATGATGTAGGTAAAGCCGCGTTCCTTCTGCAGACGCTGCAGCAGATTGAGGATTTCTGCCTGCACGGAAACATCCAGCGCCGAGGTCGGCTCATCCAGCAGCAGCAGGGAGGGTTCAAGGATCAGGGCACGCGCAATGGCAACACGTTGCCGCTGGCCGCCCGAGAGTTGATGGGGGAAACGGTCGAGGAACGCGATCGGCAAACCGACATCCGTGATTGCCTTGCGCATGCGCTCTTCACGGTCACCAAGCTTGTGAATGACGAGCGGTTCGTGCAGCACGGTGCGGACCGATTGGCGCGGATGGAGCGACCCGTAGGGATCCTGAAACACCATCTGCAACATGCGGCATCGCTGGATAAGCGGGATATCTCTGACCGATCGACCGTCGATCAGAATCTCACCTTTCCAGAAATCGGTGAGCATGCTGATGCAGCGGAGAACGGTGGATTTTCCAGACCCGGATTCGCCCACAAGGCCGAAACATTCGCCCGGGTTTACGCTGAACGAGACATCCGGCAGAACCTTGACGGCAGCAGGACCATCGCCGAACGAGATCGAAAGATTTTTGACGTCGACAGTAACGGACATCAGGCCTTTTCCTCCAGCCATTCCGGTTTGCGATCAAGCACGGCCAGGGGCTTGCGCGGGCCGCCTATGCGCGGCTGCGCCGCAAGAAGGCCTTGAGTGTAGGGATGTTGCGCGTGCTCAAGTTCACTTGCCTTCAGGCTTTCCACGACACGTCCCGCATACATGATGAGGACGCGATCACAGAAGTTGCGTACGAGATTGAGATCGTGGCTGATCATGATCAGGCCGATGCCTCGGTCGCGTACCAGGCCGTCCAGAATATCGAGAACCTGAAGCCGGACGGTCACGTCCAATGCCGATGTAGGCTCATCGGCAATGACCAGATCAGGATCCGCCAACAACATCATGGCAATCATGACGCGTTGGCCCATGCCGCCGGAAATTTCATGCGGATATTGTTGGAAGACGCGTTCGGCATCCCGGATCTTGACTGCCTCCAGCATCGCGATTGCCTTGTCCCGTGCCTCGCTGCGAGTACACCGAAAATGTCTGAGATAGGTTTCAGCCACCTGATCGCCGACGCGACGGATAGGATTGAGCGAGAACTTCGGATCCTGCAGGATCATCGACATGCGCCGCCCGCGAACCTTGAGCATTTCCTTCTCCGAAAGCTGCAAGAGATCCAGTTCCTCGAAGCGTAAACGGTCGGCCGTGATTGTTGCGCCGGGCAGAAGCCTGAGCAGCGCCCGGCCGACCGTCGATTTGCCCGAGCCGGATTCGCCGACAATGCCAAGCCGCTCTCGTCCGAGCGTGAAGGAAACACCACGTACCGCTTCGGTTTCCGCGCCTGCATAGCGGATCCGCAGATTTTCCACGTCCAATACGGTGTTCATGGATCTATCTCCGGTTCATCTGCTTGGGATCCAGCGCATCGCGCAGCCCATCGCCCAGAAGGTTGAAGGCAAGGCTGACACACAAGATGGCGAGGCCCGGGAAGGTGACGAGCCACCAGTTATCCAGCATGTAGCGACGGCCTGTTGCGATCATGGCGCCCCATTCTGGCATCGGCGGTTGGGCGCCGAGCCCCAGAAAGCCCAGGCCTGCAGCCGTCAGAATGACAGTCGCCATGTTCAGCGTCAGTCGAATAAGCACCGATGGCAGACACATGGGCATGATGGATTTCACGATGATCCTCATAGGCGAGGCACCCTGAAGCCGCGCAGCCGCAATGTAGTCCGCCTTTCGGAAGGTCATCGCTTCAGCGCGGGCAAGACGCGCAATCGGCGGCCATGAGGTCAAGGCAATTGCGATAATGGCATTATTCAAACTTGGGCCAAGCGCTGCGACGAAAGCGAGCGACAGGATAAGGCTCGGGAAAGACAAGAAGATGTCGGTGATCCGCATCATCACGGTGTCGAACTTTCCGCCGAGATAGCCGGAAGCTGCGCCGATAAGCAGGCCGATGGGGCCGACGATGATCGAAACAAGGAAGATGATGGTGAGCGTTATCCGTGCGCCAAAGATGAGGCGGCTGAAGATATCGCGTCCCAGTTCGTCCGTGCCGAACAGATGGCCGTTGCCGGGTGCCTTGAGCGTATTCGCCAGGTTCTGGACATAAGGGTCATGCGTGGCAATGATCGGTGCAAACACCGCGGCTAGGATGAGCACAGATATGACAAACAGACCAAAGGCCGAGGTGGGACTGCGCACCAGGAAGCGCAATATATTTCTGAGCGCATTCAGCCATTCAGGCATACGAAGCGATTGTGTGGAGGCACTCATCAGCGGGTTCTCGGATCAAAGACGCGGTATAGGATATCGGCGAGCAGATTGAGGCCGATGAAGATGACACCGACAATCAGAACGCAGGTCATTACAGCGTTCATGTCGCCAATGATCAGGTTGCTGGTCAGGTATTGGCCGAAGCCCGGCCAGGCGAAGACAGTTTCGATCAGCACAGCGCCTTCCAGTAGCGAACCATAGGCCAGGGCAATGATTGTGACCAATTGAACCCGAATATTCCCGAAGGCATGCAGCCAGATCGTTTGCGCTTGCGAAAGGCCTTTGACGCGCGCCGTAGTGACGTATTCCTGTCCAAGCTGATCCAGCATGAAACTTCGAGTCATGCGGGTGATGTAGGCTGCCGACGAATAACCAAGCAGCGACGCTGGCAGGATGAGATGGTTCAAGGCGGACCAGAAGACATCCATTTCACCGGCAAGCAGACTGTCAATCAGCAGGAAGCCCGTGCGATCCTCGACAAGACCGATGTAGAACTGGTCCATACGACCGCTACCACCGACGAGGCCCAGGTGAGCGTAGAAGATGATCAGCGCAATCATGCCGGTCCAGAAGATGGGCATTGAATGCCCCATCAGGCTCACGACGCGGATTGCATGGTCCGGCCAGCGATCTTTTTTGACTGCCGCGAGAACTCCCATCGGTACACCCAGCGCCGCGCCGATGATGATGGCGAAGGTCGCAAGCTCGATGGTGGCGGGCATCACATGAATGATGTCCTGAATGACCGGCTGACCTGTTCGGATGGAGGTGCCGAAATTGCCGGAAAAGATATCTCTCAGATAATAGATGAACTGCTCCCAAAGCGGCCGGTCAAAACCGAGCGACCGATAGACCTGCTCGTAGGTCTCCCGGGTGGCATCTTCACCGACAATGGCGCGGACTGGATCAGCCGGCATGAGCCGGCCGATGAAAAAGGTCAGCATCAACAGGCCAAGCAGGGTGACTGCAATGCTGCCGATCTGACCCGCAGCGCCGGTAAGGCGCGGGCGATTGAATGACATTCTTCCTCCAGACGGCCTCCGCGCTCCGTCGGGGGCCATATCCTGTCAGACAGGTTTGATTGAACCTGTCACAGGAGGGGCATCATGTCAAGCGAGCCTTAGAGGTCTCGCAAATGTCAGACAGACAGAAAATCGTCGCGCCGCGGGGTGAAGCAATCGATGAGTTCACCTTGCTCAAGACACTGGCATCCGTGTTCAACATTGCCGGGGATGACAAGACTGTCACCCGGATTGAGGAGAATGGCTTCACCGTCACGGAAGAAGCGGAATTTTCCGCTCGCGACATAGGTGGACTGGACATGTGGATGACTGTGCAACTTGCCTTCAGCGCCCTGGTCAAAACGGAACGAGACCACCATCAGTTCAGCGTTTTCGGACAGCACGCGACGCGTGACGCCGGGATCGGGATAGGCAGCTGGAAATACGGGCAGGGACATGGATACCTCAATCAAGTTATGGTCAACTTACCATACATGCCCGTTATCCTGTGTGACAAGCTCTATTGCCGAACCTCGGCGTGCGCACTTGTCTGCGAACGCAGCAGAGCCCGGTATCGTTCAAGACTGCCCTTGAGGTGAGCGCGCATATGAGCCCGCGCTGCTTCAGGGTCGCCCTCGATGATTGCATCGACGATCATTGCATGCTCCTGCTGGAGATGCTGATTGTAATCCTTTGGCCTTGCTCCAGGAGGAGAACCCTGCAAATCGCCACGGGGTATGATTCCCGTACGGATCAATTGAAGGAATTCCGGGAAACGCCTGTTCTGGGTTGCCTGTGCAATCGCCATATGGAAGTTGAAATCGGCATCACGGGTCGGGGCGCCGGAACCCAGGCACTCACCGACAATGCGATGCACCTCCACAATGTCTTCAATCTGCGTAGCGGAGCGTCTGGACGCAGCAAGCGCCGCGGCCTCGACCTCGAAGACTGTGCGCAATTCCAGAAGTTCGATCACCGATGAAATCCGCTCAGTGGTCAGATCGTGGAAGGGTTGTTCAACAACAGGAGCAGCGGCAAGGGCGAAAACTCCGGCACCTTTGCGTGCCTCCACCAAACCATCGGCGCGCAAGATCGCGATAGCTTCGCGTACAACGGTTCGGCTGACAGAATACTCCCGCGTGAGCGTGCTCTCACTTGGGAGACGGTCCCCTGCGCGAAACACGCCGTTCACGAGATCGCGGCGCAGCGCTGAACTGATCCGGAACGCCAGAGATTTGTTCTGCGCTTCCGCAGGCATTGCTTCCAGATCCATCGGCTTCCCCTTCCGGCGCGTACTTGTCAGGCATGTTTACGCGAGGAGGGCACGGCTGCCAAGATGCAGGGCCGGATAAGATGTACGGAGGCGAGGCTTCAGATCGCCGCAAGCTCGCGAAGATGCTCAGCGGTCGTCGTCGGAAAGCCGAAGAATTCGAGATAGGCAGGGATCTGCTCAAACAGCATATCGACCCCGACCTGGAAATCGCAGCCGCGTGCTCGAACGGCGGCCAAGAACGGCGTGATCTCCTGTTTCAGTACAACTTCCCCGACGAAGGCGTCAGGAGAAATTCGCTCGACCTCAAAGGGCAGGGGATCACCATCCTTCATTCCAAGCGGCGTCGCATTCACGACGATATCAAAGCCTGTTGGGTCGTTTGAACCGGTCAAGACTTTCAGTTCTGGATAATGGTGGCGGAGGCGCTCAGCAAGTTCGCGCATCATGGCGGCATGAGTATCGAATATGCAAATCTCTGCCACGCCAGCATGGGCAAGTGAGGCGGCAATAGCGCTGCCGACGCCGCCCGCCCCGGTGATGATGGCGCGTTTTCCTAGGATTTGCCGACCATGGCGCAGAACGCCGCGCACGAAGCCCTCGCCGTCGAACATATCACCAATCAGGCGCCCATCTTCGGCAATCCTGACGGCATTGCAGGCACCGGCCACTTCGACGTTCTTGGACACCTCATCAAGGAGCCCAACCGTCGTGATCTTGTGCGGCATGGTGATGAGCGCGCCGTGGATGTTGGAAAGCCGGAAGACGAGTTTGAGGAACTCAGGATAGTCTTCCGGTCGACATCCCATCGGCACAACAGCAGCGTCGATGCCGCTTGCCTCAAAATAGGGGTTGTAGATCAGCGGCGCCTTGAAGGTATGGGTCGGATAGCCGAGATGCGCGATGAGTTTCGTATTGCCGTTGATCATCGGCGTTCACCTTGAATTCTTGATGTTCAGGTCCTGTGTGATCCTGATCGAGGGTCGAGTTGCATCGCGCCGGAAAACTGGTCCCGACGTCAGTGACTGAGTGGAATGATGGTCCAGATCGTGTCGGTCAGTGACCGAGAATTTCGCCGAGGAATTTCCGCGTTCGCTCGTGTTTTGGATTCGAGAAGAATTCGGCGGGCGGCGCCTCTTCAACGATCGCTCCGCTGGCCATAAAGATGACGCGGTCCGCGACCTGACGGGCAAAGCCCATTTCGTGCGTGACGCAGATCATCGTCATCCCTTCATCAGCGAGCGCAATCATCGTATCCAGAACCTCCTTTACCATCTCGGGGTCGAGGGCGGAGGTCGGCTCATCGAACAGCATCACCTTCGGGCGCATGCAAAGTGCGCGGGCTATGGCCACACGCTGCTGCTGGCCGCCCGAAAGCTGCGCCGGATATTTATCTGCCTGCTCGGCGATCTGAACCCGCGCCAGCAATTGCCGAGCGCGGCTTTCTGCCTCGGATCTGCTGACTTTCAAGGCGCGCATGGGTGCCAGCATGCAGTTTTCCATCACGGTGAGATGCGGAAAAAGATTGAACTGCTGGAAAACCATGCCGACTTCACGGCGCACCGCATCGATACTTTTGGCCTCATGGCCAAGCACCATGCCGCCGACCTTGATCTGGCCTTCCTGATAGGATTCCAGGTGATTGATGCAGCGAATGAGCGTCGACTTTCCACTGCCAGAAGGGCCGCAAAGAACTATCTTCTCCCCCTTGTTGACCGTGATGTTCACGTCCTTCAAGGCCTGGAAAGCGCCATACCATTTCGCAACGCCCGTCATGCTGATCATGGGCACTGTGCCGGTCGTATCGATCAAAGTGTCACTCATGCTGAACTCCGAGAATAGTGAGGCCGCATCACGGCGTGTGTCATCAACGTGCCGAAGCTGCGAACTTGCGTTCCAGATAGGCGCCGTAGATCGTCAACGGACAACACATGATGAAATACAGAATGCCGACGATTCCAAAGACGGTCAGCGGCTGGAAGATCTGGTTGGAGATGATGTTTCCGGCTCGTGTGAGTTCGGTGAAACCCACGATTGATGCCAGCGACGTTCCTTTGATCAACTGAACGAGAAAGCCGATCGTTGCGGGAAGCGAGATGCGCAATGCCTGTGGCAGGATGACATCCTTCATGCGCGAAACATAACCCAATGCGAGCGCTTTGGAGGCCTCGGTCTGGCCGCGTGGAACAGCCTCGATGGCGCCTCGCCAGATTTCTCCAAGATAGGCACTCGCGTGCAGAGTAAGCCCGGCTGCCACCGCCGCCCAGGCATCAATCTTGATGCCAATCAGTGCCAAACCGTAATACACCACGAACAACTGCATCAGCAGTGGCGTGCCCTGAAAGACCGCAATGTAGCCAGCGACTGCCGTTTCCACCAGTCGAATACCACAGGTTCGAGCCAGGGCAATGATGAGCCCGGCCACGCAACCGCACACGAAACCAACCACGGAAAGTGCAAGCGTCCACTTCAGGCCGATCAGCAGAAAGACGAATTCATCGTGACCCATGGTCTTCTCCTTACTTGACCGGATAGGCGAAGTAACGCGCCGAGAAGAATGCGAAGAGCCGCATCATGAGCCACGAGATCACCAGATAGAAAATCGTCACGGTGAAATAGACCTCGAAGCTGCGGAAACTATCGGATTCGATCCGCTGCGATACGGATGTCAGTTCGTAGGCGGAAATTGCCGACGCAATACTCGTGGTGAGTGTCAGGAGAACGAACTGGCTGGTCAGCGACGGAAAGATTGCCCTCAGAGCCGGTTTCAGAATGATGAGCCGAAAGACTTGCGCCTTATGCAGCCCCAGAGCGAGCCCGGCTTCCATCTGTCCCTTGGGGATGGATTGCACTCCGCCACGAATGATTTCAATCGCGTAGGCTCCGCCGTTGATACCCAGCGCGATGATGGCTGTCGGCGTCGGATCGAGACGGATCCCCGCGAGAGGAAGCGCAAAATAGATGAAGAAGATCTGCACCAGAAACGGCGTGTTACGGATGAGTTCGACAAAGCCGATGACAAGCCATCGCACTGGTGCAAACGGTGACTGGCGAAGCGCCACACCACCAATGCCAATAATGGTGGCGAGCAGCATTCCGCAGATGGCGAGCGTGAAGGTGCCAAGACATGCCATCAGCAGATTGGGGAGGCCTTCAATGACCGGTGTGAAATCCAGCGTGTAGTTCATGGGCGATCCTAGGAGGCCTTGCCGATCGCGGCAGGCGCCTGCACCATGCCCGCCATTGCCTCGATTGCGAGTTCATAACCTCTGGCACCAAAACCGATCATGATGCCGGTCGCAACGCGCGATATGAGAGAATTGTGATAAACGCTCTCGCGCGCATGCACATTGGATATATGTAGCTCGATTTTCGGTCCGGCATACATCTTCAGCGCGTCCAGAAGGGCGACCGAGGTGAACGTGTATCCTGCCGGATTGATGATGATCCCGCAGGCCTCCCGTCTGGCGGCGTGGACCGCCTCGATCAGTTCGCCCTCGAAGTTCGTCTGCCGGAAATCGATCTCGAAACCCAAGGGCGCAGCGCGTTCGATACAGGCGCGATGGATATCGGCAAGGGTTGTTGTCCCGTAGATTGCCGGCTCCCGCTCTCCCAGAAGGTTCAGGTTAGGGCCGTTCAGCACGAAAATTGTATTGCTCATAATATGCTCCGCAGGAGACGACAGCGAGCGCGCATCGAAAATCAAGGCAGCGGGCTGCAATTGTCGGCATCGTTCACGGATGCCGACAATGGTGTTTCCAATCGAGGTTCAGGGGCGTTATTTTGCCGCGAACGGAATGCCTTCGATGCTTTCCGGGAACTGCGGAACCGGGACCTTCATCCACTTGTCGTAGATTTTCTGAAGCTCGCCATTAGCCTTGATCTTGTCGATAAAGGTATTCAGCGCTGCATTCAGTTCCTTCTCGCCCAAACGCGTGCATGCACCGTTGTACAGCTTCTGGAACTCAAGCTTGTTTTCAAATTTGCCCGGCGCAGCCTTCTCGACGCGATCCAGGTAGAAGATGTTGCCACCCAGAGCTTCAGCCTGACCGGACACGAGTGCCTGAATGCTTGCCGCATCGCCATCGTAGCGGCGGATGGTGGCAGAAGCCGGCGCGTTCTTCGTAACCTGCGTATCCTGAGCCGCGCCCTTGGCGACCGATATCGTCATGTTCGCCATGTCTTCATTCGTCTTGATAGACTTGTCCTTGGGACCGATCAGAACAATGGCATTGGCATTATAGGGCTTGGAAAACTGAACGGCCTTCGCGCGGTCGGGCAGCATTGCCATGGTCGCGAAAAGAACGTCTACGCGACCCGATGTCAGAGCCGGGATGCGGTTGTTGACTTCAAGCGGTACGAACTCGACCTGAACGCCCAATTCCTTGGCAAACAGAGTCGCCATATCGGCATCGAAGCCATCCTGCTTGCCACCGCTGGTAACGAAGCCCCACGGAGGATTGTCGCCCTGGATGCCAACAACGAGCTTGCCCTTTGCCTTGATCTCCTCGGGCGTGATGGCCGCAGCGGTGCCCGCAAAAGACATGGCGGCCAACAGACCCGCCGCACCCAACAGCGCGCTCCGGCGCTTCAACTTCATCTCAAACATCTTGCTCCTCCTAAGCTGTGCAGGCAGCACTCCCTTGCTGACGGGTAAGGATTGGCATGAGTCACACATCAAATCAACATAGTTTTTTCAAAATCTATGATGAAACATGCTTTCACATTGACATCGAAACGCTAAATATGGATTTCATAAACTCATATCTTGTCCATTCTCGAATTGACGAGCTTGGCTGCAAGCGGGAGGATGCCTTGAAAACCTCGATTGCTACCGTCTCCATAAGCGGAGAACTGCCCGAAAAGCTGGAGGCAATCGCCGCAGCCGGCTTCAACGGTGTTGAAATCTTTGAAAACGACTTCCTTGCATTCGACGGCAGTCCGGCGGAGGTGGGACGCATGGCGCGTGATCTTGGTCTCGAGATCACCCTTTTCCAGCCCTTTCGCGACTTCGAAGGCATGCCGGAATCGCACCGGCAGCGAACTTTCGACCGAGCCGAACGCAAGTTCGACATCATGCAGGAACTCGGAACCGATCTGGTTCTGGTCTGCTCCAATGTGTCACCGGTGTCGCTCGGTGGGATTGATCGGGCTGCTGCTGACTTCTACGAATTGGGCGAAAGAGCCGCGAAGCGTGGTCTAAGGGTCGGCTATGAGGCTCTTGCATGGGGGCGTCACATCAACGACCACCGCGATGCATGGGAAATCGTCCGCCGAGCAGATCACCCGTCCGTTGGGCTCATCCTGGATAGTTTTCACAGTCTGTCGCGGAAGATCGACATCAATTCGATCCGATCCATACCGAAGGAAAAGATATTTATCGTACAGTTGGCGGATGCCCCGCTCATCGATATGGACCTGCTTTACTGGTCGAGGCATTTCAGGAACATGCCGGGTGAGGGCGATCTTCCCGTTACCGCTTTCACGGCAGCCATAGCCGACACTGGCTATGATGGCTATTTCTCCCTCGAAATCTTCAACGATCAGTTCCGAGGTGGGGCAACGAGGCCAATCGCGGCAGACGGTCATCGATCTCTGATATACCTCGGTGACCAGGTGCGGCGCCTGCAACGAAACCAGACCCTCACGACACCGGTCATGCCGGAACGGTCAGATGTTGAAGGTGTCGCCTTTGTCGAGTTTTCTGCCGACGCGCGCGACGCTGCCAACCTCACTCAGATTCTGAAGACAATGGGATTTCGCAAGACCCGGGTTCACCGCAGCAAGCAGGTTTCGCTTTACGAACAAGGTGGGATTCGGCTGCTTGTGAATACAGAAGAGGAGGGTTTTGCCAGCACATCATTCGCTGTTCATGGCACCTCCGCCTATGCGATGGCGTTGTCGGTGAAGAACGCTCAGGATACCTTGCAGCGTGCATTGGCGCTGGGTGCCGAGCAATTCGTACAGCCGGTATCGGCCGGTGAGGTGTCCATTCCCGCGATCCGAGGTGTCGGTGGCGGACTTATCTATCTCATTGACGGACAGAGTGAACTCGGTCGCTTTGCCGAGATCGATTTCATTGCGGTGGAGGAAGAGACCAATGTGCCGGTTACGCCTGCCAATCTGCTGAAGGTCGATCACGTCGCGCAGACCGTCGCTTATGACGAAATGCTGACATGGCTCCTGTTCTACACCTCGATCTTCGACCTTCACAAAACGCCGATGGTCGACATCATAGACCCGGCGGGTGTTGTTCGGAGCCAGGCACTCGAAAATGCGAACGGAAATCTGCGCATCACCCTGAATGGGGCTGAAAATCGCCGGACGCTTGCCGGACACTTCATCGCCGAAAAATTCGGCTCTGGAGTTCAGCATCTGGCTTTCAGCACCAGCGACATCTTTCAGACAGCAGCCGCGTTGCGCCAGAACGGGTTCGAGACCCTCTCCATTTCACCCAATTATTACGGTGATGTCGAGGCGCGGTTCGGACTGGATCCTGACCTCACGGAACGCTTGAAAGCCGAAAACATCCTGTATGATCGCGATGAGCATGGCGAATATTTCCAGATCTACAGTCGGACATTCGGGGAGGGGTTCTTCTTCGAGATCGTGGAGCGTCGGAACTATTGTGGCTACGGCGCACCGAATGCGATTTTTAGAATTGCCGCCTTGAAGCGCCAGATGAGACCTGAAGGCGTCCCGAGAACCTGATGTGGGATTTGGTGCCCTTCAATGAAGCACGCTTGAGAAGCCGCAGTTTTGTGTTATGTAGGATGATCATCAAAATACCAGAGATCTCCCTTGCTTCAGAAAGCCAACCCTGACTCCGTTGCCGAGAGCGGTTACAAGCGTATCCGCACCGATATCATTTTTGGTCGCCTTGCGCCGGCCCAGAAACTGAAGCTTGAGAGCCTGAAAGAGATCTACGGCACAAGTGTCAGCACGTTGCGTGAAATCCTCAACCGATTGACTTCGGAGGGGCTTGTTCTTGCCGAGGGACAGAAAGGCTTTGAGGTCGCGCCTATTTCGGAAGCAGATCTCAGAGAGATTGCAGCACTTCGGCTACTTCTTGAGACACATGCCCTTGAACAATCCTTCGAACACGGTGGTGTGGACTGGGAGGCCAGACTGGTATCTGCTCATTACAAGCTTTCCCGCATGGAAGGGATCATGGCCGCTGGCGATACCACACAGGCAGAAGACTGGAAGCGCTATGACTGGGAGTTCCATCAGGCGTTGATATCTGCTTGCGGATCCAAGTTACTGATGGATACGCACGCTTCTGTCTTCGACAAATATTTGCGCTACCAGATGGTTGCGCTATCCTATCGTGGCGAAATTGCAGCGCTTGAGCATCGAGACCTTCTCAATGCCGCGCTCAAGCGTGACAAAGATACCGCGAAAGCCATCCTGGTGACCCATATCCAGGGCGGCGTCGAGCACGCTCTTGCTCGAAACCGGTTGGAGCGCTGACGATTTCCATTTCTCCACTCCAAGGAAGCGCTCATGCAAAATGCTGACGGCGAGACAATCGATACCATCAGTGACGTGGTTCTGCGCAAAGTTCGTGCCGATATCATTTCAGGAGTGCTGAAACCAGGATCGAAGATCAAGCTGGAGCAGGCGAAAGAGCGCTATTCGATCAGCGTATCGTCGATGCGCGAGATTCTTTGCCGCCTCGCTGCGGAAAACCTCGTGCGAGCCGAAGGTCAGAAAGGTTTCGAGGTCAGTCCTACATCACGTCGCGAGTTGCGCGAGCTGGCCGATTTGCGGATCGTGCTGGAAACCCATGCCATGCAAACCTCACTTCCAGCGGGTGATCTGGAGTGGGAGGGACGCATTGTGGAGGCCTATCACAAGCTTTCTGCCGCAGAAAGGATCCTGCTGTCAGGTGATGTGTCCCGGACTATCGAGTGGGTGCGATATGATTGGGAATTTCATCGCTCAATAGTGTCTGCCTGTGGATCCATCACCCTGATGGCAAACTTGTCATCTGTCTTTGATCGATTCCTTCGATATCATCTTCTGGCAAGAAGCTTTCGCGGAGAAGCGGTGGCGCTGGATCACAAGCAGTTGTTCGACGCTGCCCTTGCCAAGGACGTGGGAGCCGCACGAAAAATCATCTCTCAGCATGTTCTGAACGGCATGCAATCCATCGAACATCTGTTTTGATCATAGCTTGGAAAGGCAAGCTTTCCTATCTCAAGTCCGTGGAACATAATCGAGTCGGTCCACTTTGCAGCCTGATTCGACGTGCAGCCACTCGATCCTGACGATAAACTTCTGAACCTGAGCCAGCTCATGCAGCATGCGGGCATCACGAAGCTCGTTATTCACGCCTGGGAGCGGCGCTATGGTCTCACCCCAGAATGCCGGACAGAATCAAAACGGCGTCTTTACACGTTCGAGCAGGCAGAGCGTTTCCGCCTGTTGAAGAAAGGCAGTGATGCAGGCTACCGCATCGGTAATCTGGTCGGGTACTCGCTGGATGAACTCTATCGCCTCGAGCGGAAAATCAATGCCGAAGCCGGATTGGGCGAAGGCCTCGACCTGCTGATCTCCCGTAGGCTTGGAGAGTTCGAAGCCTGGTTGATCCCGCTTGCCGAACAGCAGAGCGTCGAAAATTTCCTTCTCCACACGGTTCCATACCTCATGCAGGAGGTTGGAAAACTTTGGGCCGGGAAAAAGGTTTCGATTGCCGATGAGCATTTCGTGACAGCGTGCGTCAAACGCATCCTTTTGGGCAAACTTGATTTGCTGTCCCCAGCGGCCGGAGCAGCGCCATGGATCTTGGCGACAACGCCGGAAGGTGAAAGTCATGAACTTGGCGCCCTTTGCTCCGCGATCCTGGCCAGACGAAATGGCTGGAACGTGCTTTACCTTGGACCAGACTTACCTGCCGGGGAGGTTGCCCGTCTAAGCATTCGTTACGCGGCGCGCTACATATGCCTGAGTACAAGCAGCTACTCCCCGACGCGTCTGAACAGTTATCTAAACAAACTGGAGGAATGCATCTGTCCTGACACGGTGATTATCGTCGGTGGGGCGCCAACGCAGACACTCGTAAGTTCACGACGCCGCATTATCCTAAATGCCTTAGAAGATCTGATCGAATATCTTGTTTTTGATTAAACAACCATCTTTCGATAGCTGAGTATAACTTCTTATCCATTAGTTTTCTGGTAAATTTCATGCGTAAACATATACGTTGGGGCGATTGGTTAGTGTATTTTCAATTTTTGTATACTCTAATCCACTCACATAAAGCATCTGTGCTTGAAAATGAGGGGGTAGAAATGGGCGTTGCGTCAGTTTTCAAACTGAAATCAGCAGTCAAGGATTTTGCGCTCGACGCGTTACAGGCTAACGTGATGATTGCCGATGCGGGCTTCAATATTGTCTACATGAATCCTTCAGTCATCGAACTGCTTAAGAAAGCGGAGAGCGATCTGAAGAAGGATCTACCCCGCTTCAGTGTCGATAAACTGATTGGCAGCAACATAGACGTCTTTCACAAGAACCCGTCTCATCAACGGAATATGTTGAACAGTCTCCGTAATCGGCACAGCGCGACCATCCGGGTTGGCGGGCTCATCTTCGATCTTGTCGTTACGCCCTTGATGAACCGGGAGAAGCTGGCGGGCTTTGTGGTCGAGTGGGCCGATGCAAAGGCACGGCTTCTGAATGTCGATTATGCTGCCCAGATCGCAGCCATCAGCCGATCGCAGGCTATCATCGAATTCGATGTCGATGGCAACATCATGGGAGCCAATGAGAACTTTCTCAAACTCATGGGGTACTCCACGGCGGAACTCATTGGCAAAAACCACAGCATTTTCGTCGCGCAGGGCTTTTCTGCCACGGAGGAATACAAGCATTTCTGGAAAGAACTGCGCGAGGGACGCTATCAGGCTGCTGAGTTCAAACGCTGGACCAAAAGCGGGCAGGAAGTGACAATTTCCGCCTCGTACAATCCTATTCTCGATATCCATGGCAAGGTCGTGAAGGTCGTAAAGTTTGCGACCGACGTGACAGCGCGCGTCCAGACCGTGGGTCAACTCGGGGAAGCCTTGAAACGTCTTTGCTCTGGAGATTTCGCCTTCAAGCTCTCCCAGCCTTTCGCTCCGGAATTCGAATTTTTACGGCATGATCTGAACCAGTCGGTGAGCCAGCTGTGCGAGACCTTCCAGAAGATTTCGAGCAGTATCGAGATCATCACCCAGGGCACGCGCGAGATCTCGGAAGGTGTCTCGGCTCTCTCAAGTCGTACCGAAGGGCAGGCGGCGAGCCTGGAAGAAACAGCTGCGGCGCTTGAGGAGATTACATCCAACGTTGGTGCATCGGCTCAACGTGCGCAGGAAGCACGCGACGTTGCAGGGACTGCGAAAACAAGCGCGCAACAATCTGGCGAGGTCGTCGCCAAGGCGGTCGATGCCATGAGCAAGATCGAAGAGTCCTCGTCTAAGATCTCGAGTATAATCGGTGTCATTGATGAAATCGCGTTCCAGACAAACCTGCTGGCATTGAACGCGGGTGTCGAAGCGGCAAGGGCGGGCGAAGCAGGCAGAGGCTTTGCTGTCGTTGCACAGGAAGTGCGTGAGTTGGCGCAGCGCTCGGCCAAGGCTGCACGGGAGATCAAGGACCTTATCCAGAACTCGACCGGCGAAGTCGCCACAGGTGTGAAGCTTGTGCGTGATACGGGCGGAGCGTTGCAGACAATCAGCGATCTCATTGTTCAGATCAACGATCATGTGGTGGCCATCTCCACCGCCGCCAGGGAGCAATCAACGGGACTTTCAGAGGTGAATGGTGCGGTGAACAGTATGGATCAGGCAACTCAACAGAATGCTGCCATGGTTGAAGAAAGCAGCGCCGCTGCAGCCACACTGGAGCATGAGACGCAAACACTCCGCTCAATGATGGCGTCCTTCGATCTCGGCCAGACCACGCGCAACAATGTCAGAACAGGATATCATCGCGCCGCCTAGAGGCGGCATAAGTTCAGTTCGCCTTCATTCCCTGATATCGCGCAGACTGCCTGTGCTGCAGATCGAGACGAGTTTAGATAGGACGTGTCCGATTGCGGCTTTCACACCTTTGCGCTTCCTCGGCCGCGGAGTCGCACTGTTGCCAGTCGAATGGCGGCCTTGAGCGCAGGAGAGGCAAAGCTCCATCAAGTCCTTGCCACTCTGTCAGCGTCGATCAGGTCCATAGTCGCCGACGCACCGTGTCCGGCACATGTGGACCCGATGACCGGAAAAACCTTGAGTGCGAAGCCTGGAATCGAAATCACCCGGCATGCCGTGGTCCGGATCCGTAAGACGCTTTTCCGGACCCCTGAGATGATGGGCAACAAACTTCAGCAGGAATGCTTCCGGCGCGATACAGGAGTGTTGCTTGACGAGGCTATTGTCAACTTTGGCATTATCGCGACCCTCCACGTCGATAAGATTGATCGGAAAATTCCAGAAAGCCCGTATATTCCGGAACAAAGAAGATCTGCAATGACGTCGATTGTGACAGCCGCTGCGGTTTCGAAGAATTTTGGCACCTACCAGGACGCCGCAGTCCGTGAGCCGGTGATCACTACTAAGAACGGCCGGCCGCGCACGGGCCTGATGGACTTCTAAGATTACCTTCGTCTCGTCAAGCGAGATCGGCGGATCGATCTGGCGGCAGCTATCAGTGACGACGAGCTCGCCACGATCGAAGCTTCGACAATGGTGCCTAGCTTGCCGAAGTTGCCCATCCCAAGCCTGCTGCGGGCTTCGACGACATCGTTCGAAAATTCGACCTGCGGGTGCATCAGTTCCTTAGGGCATTTGCCTTCGCCATCAGCTTTGCGATCGCGATGCCGTTGGTAGGTGCCTTGTCGGTGTTGATGATGGTTGGCTTCTCCCGATTCTTGAGGCCATTTAGGGCCTTAGCGAGAAATCGTTTTGCTGCCTTTCTCTGGCGCATAGTTTTGAACGCATTCATAGATCGTCGAATGGCTAACAGGTGCGCCTTTTTCACCCATCGTATGCTCAAGATCGCGGTATCACCCCATAGCGGCAATACCAGCGAACCGCCCATGAAATAATCTCGCCTTAAATAGCGCCACTTAAAATCGCTTCCTAAAACTCTCGCAGAAAACTGTCAGCGCTCTTTCGCCCTTCAATCGAGTTTTTGCAACAGAGCCCGCTGGCGTCTACATCATCAAAGCCACCGTAGATCAGACACCGGCATCCTCCACGGCCAGTTCATCGGGCAGTATGGCCCTGCAGCTTGAATACAGAAGGCGTCATGCCGTACTGGCGCAGGAAGAGTTGGGAAAAGCGGCTCGGGTTGGCGTAGCCAACGGCCAACGCGACCTCTGTGACCGTGCTGTCCTTCTGCGCCAGTATTGCTCGAGCCTCTTCCATCCGCGACTTCTGGAGGAAGCTGTAGACAGGCAAGCCGAACTGCTGGCGGAAGCCTTCCTTCAGACGTTTTTCACTAAGCCCGACCTGTCGGGCAAGATCATGAATCGTCCATGCCTTATCCAGATTGTGCAAGAGAATGGTTTTTGCCTTCAGCAAGGCATTGGTGTCTCGCAGGAATTTCGTTTTCTGGCAGAACAACGGTTCGCGCATGACGGATATGGAGGCTGTCAGCAGGTCAAGACTACGTGCCTCCATTGATAGATCGTCGCGCTTTTGTCCAAGGCCTGATGTCATTAAATGCGAGACGAGAGCCTCGATCGTGGACGTAATCGGGAAGCGGCCGATCCAGATGGCTTTGTTCGTGGCCAGGGTGAGGGGATGACTGTCTCGCGCATTTCGGAATGTCTCGATCACATCGAGCCGTCGAAGAAACGCGTCGGTGGCGCGAATTTCCACGCCGCTAAAGCGTGTGTTCGCCGGAACGTCGTATTGTCCCCCAAGGTCCCGATCAGAGTAGATCATGATCGCGGTGCGCGCGTCATAGTCCAGCCGGATTTCGGCAGCGTTGCCCGCGCAAGGTCTGATCAGGCTTGCTCCAGCCGCGTTCGTGAGGAAAACCATTGTCAGGCCGGCATCGGAAACGACCTTGCGCCTGAAAGGCGCGTTGAGAACCAGATCGTAAATCGAGACTTCCAGACCATCGCGTATACCCAGACGACGGAAATCACCGTCGATCTCCACGTCAGCCAGTTCAGCCTGACTTGCGCGCCGTACCGGCAGCAGGGTTTCAAGCTGGGCTTGCTTTAGCAGGCGCTCCTCGAAGTTTAGCGTCATCTGCCATTTCCTTTCGAGAATTCAAATAACAACTGTCTTGAGGCCGTTGAGGCACCCACGAGAAAATTGACCCGATCAGGACAACAAGCGCCCCGATCATGGTGGCGTTCCGCTCACCGGTCTGTATTTCTTGAGTGAAAATGTCAAGGTTTTAAAGTGTGGTCCGCGCCCCTGCCAGGGCTTGCACTGCATGTTCGTTGGAGTTCGCCCATGTCATCTGTTCATAGCTCTCAAATCCCGACAATTGTCTCCAGCATAGAGTATTGGGCACGGCTGCGCGGGCAGGATATTGCGCTCGATTACCGTGCTGTTGCTGGTGCCGCACCGCAAACCATGAGCTATACACAGCTTTCCGCGACCGCTCGCGGTCTTGCGGCCCGTCTGCTGCAAATCGCCTCACCGCGTGACCGCACACTGATATTGCTGCCGTCGGGGCTGGACTACATGGTTGCCCTTCTCGGTGGCATGTATGCTGGCATGGTCGGTGTGCCTGTAAACCTGCCCGGAACGGCCCGTGTGGCACGCGTCATAGAAAAAATCCGGCTGATTGCCGCCGATTGCCGCCCATCGGTCATCATCACGTCGGCTGAAGTCCTTCGCGATTCAGAAGCTGCCATTTTGACGTTTGGCGAGGAGATCGGTGCCAAGCTCGTTGTCCTTGATCCGCCGCAGGCAGAATGCAACTGGCGGGGAAACATGCCGGACGGGGATGACACCGCCTTCCTGCAATACACATCCGGCTCCACTGGTGATCCGAAGGGAGTCGTCAACGGGCACGCGCCGCTGATGCGTAATCTCGATTTCATCAAAGGCCTGCTTGCGCCGAGAGAACGCCCGGTCGTCGCGAGTTGGTTGCCGCTTTTTCATGACATGGGCCTGATCATGGGTGTTCTGGCTCCGCTTGCTGCGGGCGGACGGGCCATCATGATGTCGCCTGGCTCCTTCGTGGTGGATCCGCTCAACTGGCTGGAGGTTGCCGCACAGGAAAGAGCGGGCATGCTGCCTGGGCCTGCCTTTGCCATGGATGCCTGCGTTGAAAAATACGATGCCGTGCGTTGCCGCGATCTCGATCTCAGCGCGCTGGAAAGCTTCGTTCCGGCGGCGGAACCCGTGCTGCCCCGGCAGATCAAGGCCTTCTATGAAACATTTGCCCCTCACGGGCTGCGCTGGGAGGCAATTCGACCAGCCTATGGCCTGGCGGAAGCAACGCTTCTGGTTACGACCTCTTTCGATATGTCCGGGCCTCGTTTCCAGGCCGTGGATTGCAATGCCCTGGAAGGCGGCAAAGCTGTGGAGGTGCTGGAGAATGCAGCTTCAAGCCGGACCTATGTGTCCAACGGAGCGGAGCGAGACGGGCAGGACGTCAGAATCATAGATCCGCAGAGTCTGGAGCCCCTCAATGAAGGAGAGGTTGGCGAAATCTGGGTGGCGGGGGATCATGTTGCGTGGGGCTACTGGAACAAGGCGCAAGCAACGGCAGAAACCTTCAAGGCAAGGCCAGCGCAACCGGATCAGGCAGACGGCGGATACCTCAGAACCGGCGATCTCGGTTTCGTCCTTGACGGTCATCTTTATGTGACCGGCCGTCTGAAAGACATAATGATCATCCGGGGGCAGTGCCATTATCCGAACGATCTTGAGGCAAGCCTTGCCGGTGCGCATCCCAATATTGTCGGTGGCTCTGCCGCAGCCTTCTCCATCATTGGCGAAGACGTCGCGGAAAAGGTCGTCATCGTACAGGAAGTTCGACGCAACGACACATTCGACGCGGTTGACATCACCGCCGTCATTCGGGATGTCATCGCGCGCGAGCATGGCATTGCTTTGCACGACGTGGTGCTGATCCGCAAGGGCACCTTGAAGCGCACGACCAGCGGGAAAGTTCGCCGTGCGGATATGCGCCGGGCCTATCAGGAGCGCTCGCTGGTTCTGGCTGAAGCAATCGGGCAGGGGGGCAAGGCGGAAGCAGGGGCAAAAACGGCCCTGGATCACCGCGCTCTGTTTCAGGCCGAAGTTCTGCTGATTGTACGCAAGGTTCTCGGACCGGCAGCAGCGCAGTCAATCGATTCGAAGGCGAGCCTTTTCTCACTCGGCTTTGATTCACTGGCAGCTCTGCAGGCGATTGCCGAGCTTGAGCGGCGCTTCGACGTGCGCCTGCCCGAAGGTCTTCTGTTCGAACACCCAAATGTCGACGCTCTGGTCGATTGGTTGATGCGCCGGGACGATGCGTCGCCAACACCAAACATTCGCGATGCGCCTTCCAGAACGCCTGCCGCGGAGCCGCTTGCGATCATTGGGCTTTCCTGCCTGTTTCCCGGCGGCGACGAAGATTTCGCCGATCCGCAACTTTTCTGGAAATGGCTGCTGAAAGGGGGCGACGCCGTTCGGCCCCTGAAAGCAGACCGCTTCGCGCCTGAGCAGGAAATTCCGGGCTTTGGTGCTTGCCTGCAACGCGTGGATGGCTTCGATGCAGCCTTCTTCGGCATCGGCGCGCGTGAGGCGATCAATACTGATCCGCAACAACGCTTGTTGATGGAAGCTACCTGGCATGCGCTGGAGGATGCAGGCATTGTTGCCTCGAACATTCGTGGCACCGATACCGGCGTCTTCATTGGCATCGGGACAGGAGATTACGGTCACATACCCTTTGCGACGGGTGATCGTTCACATCTCGATCCCTATTATGGAACGGGCACCGCGTTTGCTGCCGCGGCCGGAAGGCTCTCCTTCTTCTTCGACTGGCATGGCCCCAGCATGGCCGTCGATACTGCCTGCTCCGCATCGCATGCTGCGGTTCATTATGCATGCCAGTCCCTGCGACTGAACGAGTGCGGCATGGCGATAGCCGGTGGCGTCAAGCTCCAGATGCTACCGGAGATCGATCTGGTTCTGTCGCGCGCAAGCATGTTGGCGCAGGACGGCAAATGCAAAACTTTCGATGCGTCCGCCGATGGATATGTGCGAGGAGAGGGTATCGGCGTTGTGGTGATCAAACGTCTGTCCGATGCCCTGCGGGATGGAGACCCCATCCGAGCGGTCATCAGGGAAAGTGTTCTTGCACAGGATGGAGCGAGTGCGGGCCTTTCTGCTCCCAATGCGCAAGCGCAGCGGCGCATGCTGGAGCGTGCGCTGGATCGCGCTGGCTGGAGTAATCTGGATGTCGATTACATCGAACTTCACGGCACGGGCACACGGCTGGGTGATCCCATCGAGTATCAGGCGCTGCGAGATGTCTTTGCGGGCAGGGCTGACAACGATCCGCTCTATCTCGGATCGGTCAAGACCAATATCGGCCATCTGGAAGCAGGAGCCGGAATAGCCGGTCTGATCAAGACAGTACTGGCGCTTCAGGTGAGTTATCTGCCGCCACACCTGCATCTGAAAGAGGTCAATCCGCAGATCGATCTCAGTCAGATCCCCGCCGTTCTCTCAACCTCCGGCACGGCCTGGCCCAAACGAGGCGAGCGGCGTCGTGCCGGTGTGACATCCTTCGGCTTTGCCGGAACGATCGGCCATATTCTGCTGGAGCAGGCACCGGATCTTTTGCCCGCGGCACAGCCTTCATCTCTTATGCCCGCGCCTCTGCTTGCTTTCTCGGCGCGAAGCCGCGATGCGATCGAGACCTTGCGAGATGACTATATCGCACGGCTTTCGGTCCCCGCTGCCGACGCCAACGCCCTTGCGAACGGTGCGGCATTCCATCGTGAACATTTCCATGAGCACCGGATTGCCGTTGTCGGTGAAGATGCAAACGCATTATGCGCAGAGTTGACACGAGCCGTGGCATCAAACGGCACGCCCTCAACGAAGCGGGTGGCGTTTCTGTTTACAGGGCAGGGCTCACAATTCCCTGGCATGTGCCGTAGCCTTTACGAATGCGAACCTGTATTCCGCGAGGCGTTCGATGCCGCCGACAAGGCGATATCCATCCACCTTGGCCGCTCTCTTGCCCAAGTCGTCTTCCATGGTGACGATGCTCTGCTGCGGAATACCGAATTTGCACAGCCTGCTATCTTTGCGGTCGAGTACGCCCTTGCCAGGTTGTGGCGCAGCTTCGGCATAGAACCGGACGCGATGATCGGCCACTCGATAGGCGAGTTTGCCGCCTTCGTTCACGGCGGCGCGCTTTCGCTGGAAGATGCCGCCCGGATCGTGGTTCTGCGGGGAAAGCTGATGCAGCGGCTGCCGGAACCCGGCGCCATGCTCGCTGTGCGCCTCCCGGAACAGGAGGCCCAGCGTTACGCAGACAGTCACGGCATTTCGCTCGCTGCCGTGAACGGTTCCACAGATGTGGTGCTGGCCGGTTCTGCTGATGCCATCGAAAGGGCAGAGGCGGCTTTCAACTCCAGCGGCGTCAGCGCGCGACGGCTGCATGTATCGCACGCATTTCATAGCAAGCTGATGACCCCGATGCTTGATGCTTTCGAGGTGCTTGCAGGCAGTGCAAACGCGCAGAGGTCGCGCATCGACGTTATTTCCACCGTTGAAGGGCAGGTGCTCGATCGGGGGCCAGACGCGCTTTACTGGCGGCAACATGCAGAACGCCCGGTTCGCTACGCGGATGCCTTGCAGGTGGCCATAGCGAGGGGGTGCGATACGTTCATCGAAATCGGGCCACGTCCGGTTCTGACGATGCTGACCCAACGGGAGGCCCAAAACCTCGGGCTGACGGAGGGTCTTTTCCTGGCAAGTACCGGTCCGGAAGACCGGCTTGGCCTGGCTGTGCGCCGAAACCTGTCCGCGCTTTACCGACAGGGGATGTCCTTTAATACCGAGGCCGTTTTCCGGGGCGAACGAGCGCTTCCGGCAGATCTTCCGCTCTATCCTTTCGCTCATAAGTCCTACTGGCTCGACTATGCTTCAGGAAAATCGGTGAACAGAAGCCTTCCGGCTCCGAACCGCGATAGCGACCAGCCGCTCCCGCTCTACCGAGTCTCATGGGATGCGGTCACCTTGCCAGAAGCAGGAGCGGAGCGCCCGCCGCTGATTTTCATTGGCGGCGCCGATGATACGGTTTCTCTGCTTTCGAAAACGGCGCAACAGGCCGGTTTCGATACTGCCCATATATCGCCTGATCTGAATCCGGGGGGGACGGCGGATCAACAGCAGGCTGTTTGCGTCTGGCTTGATGCGCTCGCCTGCGGCGGTATTCCGGATGACGCGGCCCTCTGGTCTCTGGTTTCCTACTGCAAGGATTGCCAGCAGGCGCAGCGTCGCTCGCGCCTGCTGATTCTGACACAGGGAGCGCAAGGGGAAGAAGCGACTGTGCATCCCCTGCAATCCGCCTTCTGGGGAGCTGTTCGATCGCTGGCTACAGAATGCCCGGACATCAGTCTGCTGCTTGTCGACATCGCTCCCGACGTGCAACCACCCGAAGCATTGGCCGAATTGCTGCCCTGCCTCGATACGCTGTTTGCAGCGCAGGATATGTTACGCAGGGACAAGACCGGCTGGCAATCACCCCGAATCCAGCCCGCCGTTGCACAAGCCGCAACGGAAATGCCGGACGGCTTCACCAGCGATGGGGTTCATCTCGTTTGCGGCGGAACGGGCGCAATCGGTGGCTATCTCATGGACTGGCTCGTTGCCTCCGGGGTGCGCCATCTGGTTGTGACCGGTCGAGGAGAGCCTGGCGCATTGGCTCGCTCAACATTCGAGCGCTACCGCCTCGCTGGTGTCGATCTTCGTTACGAGCGTGTCGATCTTTCCGATATCGCCGCCATGCGGGCGGTCTTCGAAAGGATAGACCAGAGCGGCCTGCCGCTGCGCAGCGTATTTCATTGCGCAGGCGTTGGCTTGTTCGATACGCTGGAAACCATCACGGCCGAAGCGTTCAGCGCCGTCGTACAATCGAAGATCCATGGCGCATGGGTTCTGCACGAACTGACGCGTGAGCGCCCTGATCTCGCGACGTTTGCCCTGTTTTCGTCGATTTCAGGGATCTGGGGGTCGCGCCTGCAGATCCATTATGGTGCCGCCAATGCCTATCAGGATGCGCTGGTGCGCATGCGCCGCGCTCAGGGGCTTCCCGGTCTTGCCATCGCCTGGGGGCCTTGGGGCGGGAAGGGCGGTCTTTCCGATCTGGAGGACGATCTCCTCGATCTGCTGCGCCGTGCGCGCATCAACAAGTTCGAGCCGTCGCGCGGCGTTGCAACGCTGGAACGGCTGCTCAAGACGTCCGCAGGAAACTGGGTGGCGGTCGATGTTGACTGGTCGGCATTCGCGCCGCTTTACCGGGCGTTTGGCCGCAGCAATCTGCTGGAGCATGTCGCCCCCAGCGTCCAGACACAGGAGACAGGGGCTCGCCCTGACTGGAAACGGCTCTCTGCACAGGAACGCGCAGAGATCATCGACCGCTTCGTGACCGAACGGCTGCAACATGTGCTGAAAGTGGATGTATCCTCGCTTTCCGATGCGGTCGACTTGATCGGATTGGGACTCGATTCCATTCTGGTTATGGATTTCGCTCGCATCGTATCACGCGATCTTGGTGTTACCTGCCCGCTCAGGGGCGTTTTTGAAAACGCCACGCCGGGGAAGCTCTCGACCTATTTGTGCAGACTGGTGGGTGAGACGACCGAATTGCTGAATTCGGAACCGGAAGTACAACTTATCGCAGACGTACAAAACCGGCATCTGCCTTTCCCGCTGACAGACCTGCAATACGCCTACTGGATTGGCCGCGATCCCGAACATGTGCTCGGAAACATTGCATGCCACGCCTATCTGGAAACGGAAACCGAATTCCCACTGGATCTGGAGCGGCTTGAAACTGCCTGGAACCTTCTGGTGAAGCGTCACGATGCGCTGAGGCTCATTGTCGATGATACCGGTCATCAGCGCATTCTGCCTGACGTGCCGCCCTATCATTTTGCGACCCAGGACCTGACCGGGGCCGATGAAGACGCGATTGCTTACCATCTGCTTGAGACGCGGGACGAACTGTCTCATCAGGTACTTGACCCCGGCATATGGCCTATGTTCGACATCCGAATTTCCCGTCTGCCCGGCGGGCGCGACCGGCTGCACATTTCAATAGACATGCTGATCAACGATGCCATGAGCAGCCAGATCATCTGGCAGGAATGGCAAAGGCTTTACACATCGGGAAGTCCGCAAGCCGCGGGACTGCAGCCTTTCGAAATCAGCTTCCGCGATTGCGTCATGTCGACGGCTGCACCATCCGAGGCCGCCCGCGCGCAACGGGAGCGAGATCGCGCCTACTGGATGGATCGCATGGCCGATCTTCCGCCAGCGCCGCAGTTGCCTCTTGCGGTGGCACCGGAACGTATCAAGAATCCGCGCTTTGTCCGGCATCAGGCGGGGCTGGAAGCGGCTCGGTGGCAAAGATTGCGCGAGCGTGCGCAAGCGGTGGGAGTAACACCGGCAGGCCTGCTGATCGGTGTGTTTGGCGAAGTGCTTTCCGCCTGGAGCGACCAGGCGCGCTTCTCGCTCAATCTCACGATCTTTGACCGGCTGGCATCGCATGCCGATGTTCCTCGCCTTGTTGGCGACTTTACCTGCCTGACCTTGCTTGCGCTTGATTGCGCGGGGGCCGACCCGCTGCGGGAACGTTTGCGCGATGTGCAGAGCCGTATGTTCGAATCGCTTGAACATCGCTCCTACAGTGCTGTGGATGTGATCCGCGACATCAATCGCGGGCGAACCGATGGCGGCCAGTTGACGGCACCGGTGGTGTTTACAAGCCAGCTCGGCCTGCAAGACCCTACCAAGGGAACCTCCGAAAACGAGGTTTTCGGACGCCACGTCTATGGAATCACCCAGACGCCACAGGTGTGGCTCGATCATCAGGCCGCCGAACAGGATGGCGCCCTGGTGTTCAACTGGGATGTGGTCCAGGGCCTGTTCCCCGCAGGTATGATCGAGGACATGTTCCAGGCCTACCAGACGCTTCTTGAACGACTTGCCGATGAAACGGCACTCTGGGAACAGCCGGTTGGCGATCTGCGCCCCGCAGCACAGAAGGCCGTGCGACTTCAGGTGAATGCTACCGATAGCGATTTGCCGCTCCGCCTGCTCGATCAGCTTTTCTTTGATACGGCAGAACGGTTGCCAGATGCGACCGCACTGATCACGGCCAAGGGCCGTTGGACCTATGCAGCGCTGAAGGATTGGTCCCTGCGTCTGGCGTCCAGACTGAAGGGAGCAGGACTGGAGCGCGGCGAACGCGTATTCATTGCCATGGAAAAGGGGCCAGAGCAGGCGGCAGCCTGCCTTGCGATCCTCTCCCAGGGCGGTGTCTATGTGCCGATTGATCCCGCCATGCCTTCGCCGCGCTTTGCACGAATTGCGGCCGCAAGCAATGCCCGCCTCATGCTGACGCAAGCGCGGCTTGCCGGTCGTCTGCCGGAATTCTCCGGCAAGATCCTGTTCGCGGATGAGGGCGAGCAGGCGGGTGGCGGGGCGGCATTGCCCCTGCCGGACCGCTCGCCGACCGATCATGCCTATGTCATCTATACGTCGGGCTCCACGGGCCAGCCAAAGGGCGTGCTGATCGATCATCGCGGCGCTTGCAATACGGTGCTCGATATCAATCGTCGCTTTGAGGTGACGCAGCAGGATCGTATATTCGGCTTCTCCGCGCTTGGCTTCGACCTCTCCGTCTACGATCTCTTCGGCAGCTTTGCCGCAGGTGCCGCCCTCGTGCTGCCGGATGCGGAGGGTACGCACGATCCGCAGCATTGGGCTGAACTCGTGGCAGAGCACGGGGTCACCGTCTGGAACTCGGTACCGGCGGTCTGCGATCTGCTGCTGGGTGAGGCGTCGCGCAAGCTTTCGAGCCTGCGGCTGGTGCTGCTTTCGGGCGACTGGATACCGCTCAAGCTTCCCGAAAATCTTCGCCAGGCTGTGCCACAGGCGCGTCTGATTGCCATGGGAGGCGCAACGGAGGCATCGATCTGGTCAAACTGGTTCGACGTGAAGGCTGTCGATCCTGCCTGGCGCTCCATTCCCTACGGCTATCCGCTTTCGAACCAGTCCTATCGCGTTCTGGACGGTCGGTTGCGGGATCGGCCGGACTGGGTGATCGGTGATCTTTATATTGGGGGAATGGGTCTTGCGGTCGGCTATGAAAGCGATCCCGAAAGAACGGATGCCGCCTTTATTCACCATCCAGACGGAGAGCGGCTTTACCGGACGGGCGACTTGGCCCGCTATTGGCCTGACGGCACAATCGAATTTCTCGGTAGACGCGATACGCAGGTCAAGATTGCCGGCCATCGCATTGAACTCGGCGAAATCGAGGCTGCTCTGACCGCTCATCCAGCTGTGCGGGAGGCCGTTGTCGGGGTTATCGGTTCAGATGACACCGGTCGCAGGCTGATGGGCTGGCTGCTTCTGGAGGAGGGTGACGCGGCATTTCACAGCATTGAAGTTGCCGTTCCCGAAGAGGCTGAGAGAATTGCAGCCACATTGAGCGAAACCGCCGACCGGTTCATTGCGCCGATCGTCCCAAGCGCTTCTGTGAGCGATTTCGCTGAATGGCAGAAGGATGTTGCAGCCGCTTGCGTTACGGCATTCTTCCATGCGGCGGGGCTGTTCGACGAAGGCGATGCCAGCCTTTCTCGACCTGAGATTGTCGAACAGATTGCCCTTCATTCAGATTATCATGGGCTTTTGCTACGTTGGCTGGCTTTGCTGGAGCAGAGCGGCAAGATCCGCCATGAAAACGGTCGCTGGATCGGTCTCCTAGAGCCAGCCTCCTGGCAGGCTTTGCAGGCACGCGGCCTGTCGCTTGGCATATCCGAAGCCCTTGTAGTCAAGCTGGAGGAAATTGCGCCTCGATTGCTCGAGGTGATACGCGGCGAGACCGATCCGCTGGAGGTCTTCTATGACCGCCAGGGCCTTCTCAGCCCTGAGAAACTGGCGCGCCAGCACCCCTGTGCCATTGCCACACACACGGCCATTGGCAGTGTGATCCAGACCATGGCGGATGCCGCCGGACGTAAGCTGAACATCCTGGAGATCGGGGCGCGTAGCGGCGCTGCCACCCGCGATTGGTTGGCGATGGTTGATGCCGAAGTGGCAAATGTCACCATCTCGGATCCTTCGCCGCTGCTGCTGGATGAGGCGCGCGCCGATGGGCTTGATGATCCCCGCATCGATTGGCAGGTGCTTGACCCGTCGACAGAGCCGCCATCAGCCCTTGAATACCGGTTCGACGTCATTGTCGCCTTCAACTCTCTGCATCGCGGCCAGAATATTGATCACCTGCTCTCAAATTGCCGACACCTGCTGGTGCCCGGCGGCCATCTGATCGCCGTTGAACTGACCACCAACGGTCCGATGATCGATGTCACTGCTGCATTGATCGAACGCGGCTTCGGTGCGCTTGCCGATCTTAGAAGCGATCGTCGCCAGCCGCTGTTAAGTGGCGCGGAATGGTGCGTACATTTGGAGGCTGCCGGCTTTGCGGCTGCCCGCGCAGTCGATCCGGGCATGAACGGCGACCTCCAGGTCCTGATTGCACGCAACAGTGCGTCAGTGGCCAGATTTCAGCCGGAGCGGGTGTCGCGATATCTCGAAGGCATGGTGCCGGGCTATATGGTGCCGCGTCAGTTCATGCCGCTCAAGAGCCTGCCGCTTTCTGCCAATGGCAAGGTGGACCGCAAGCGTCTACCGATGCCGAATGACGACAGGAAAGTGGAAATGGGCCTTGCTGCCCTTGCCACACAGACCGAGCGGGATCTGGCCTCGATATGGTCGGAGCTGCTGGGTCGCAAGGATATCGGCCGTGATGCGAACTTCTTCGCCGCCGGTGGTGATAGTCTGATTGCGGTTCGCATGGCGGAGCGTATCCGTTCGGTGCTTGGCCGCAAGGTGGCGCTGCGCGACATCTTCTCCTTACAGGAGCTAAAGGCGCTGGCCGCCCACATCGATATGATGACAGACAGGAGCGTTAGGGCTGAAACTCCCGCACTGACGGTAAATCTGCACGATCAGTTCAAGCCCTTCCCGATGACTGATGTACAGCAGGCCTATTTCATCGGCCGCCAGCCGCTGTTTCCCCTGGGAGGTGTCTCTACGCATCTGTTTGCGGAAATCGACGTGACGGAGCATTCCCTCGAGGCGTTGAACTGGGCCTGGAACAAGCTGGTTCAACGCCACGGCATGCTGCGCGCAGTGATCGAGGGTGATGGTGCACAACGCATTCTTCCAAGTGTTCCGGTGTTTTCCTTCATGACCTGCGATATCCCGGATGGCGATGAACAGGCACTGGATATGTGGCTGAGACGCCAGCGCCGCGACATGAGCCATCGCGTCTACGATACAGCGCAATGGCCGCTCTTCGACATCAGAGCGGCACAGCTTCCCGGTAGCGTCCGCTTGCTGATCAGCCTGGACAACCTGATCTGCGACGGCCGCAGCATGGTGATGCTGCTCTCGGAATGGGCAGCGCTTGCGCGCAACCGAAATGCGGTGCTGCCCGCGCTGGAACTGTCCTTCCGCGATGTCGTGCTGCATCGGCAGAAGCAGGAGAACACGCCAGCCTTTGCCACCAGCCTCGAATACTGGGTCGAGCGGCTGGCTGACCTTCCCGCCGGTCCGAGCCTGCCATTGGTCCGCTCACCTGAAACGCTAACTCCGCCGCGCTTTTGCCGGTTGGAGGCAAGGCTGGAGGTTGATCGATGGGAGCGCTTCAGGGCGCGGGCTGCCCATAACGGACTATCGGCAAATGCCGCGCTGCTGGCAGCCTATGCCGCAAGTCTGCGGCAGGCAGGCGGCGGAAACTTCTTCAGCCTCAATCTGACGCTTTTCCGGCGCGAAGACATTCATCCGCAGATCGATCTTCTGGTCGGCGATTTCACCTCTCTTTTGCTGGTGCCCTTCGATGCGCGCACAGGCGGCAGCTTCAAGGACGTGGCACAGGCGCTTCAGCACCGGTTGATGTCGGATCTTGAGCATGCGCAGGTCTCTGCCGTGCGGGTGATGCGCGAGGCGGCGCGGCGCGGCGGCAATGCACAGGCTCTGGCCGTGCCGGTCGTGTTCACCAGCGGGGTCGGCGTCGATAACACTGCCTCTGATGGCACGACGACGGATTGGCTGGGTCGCTTTACCGGCGGCATTACCCAGACACCGCAGGTCTGGATCGACCATCAGGTCGTCGAGCGTAATGGCGAGCTGGTGTTCAACTGGGATTATGTTGAGGAATTGTTCGACGCTCAATGGATCGGCGGCGTCTTTTCGCTTTACTGCGAAATGCTGGAACGCCTTTCAGCCGACGACACAACTTGGCAGGAACTGCTGCCGCCGGTCAGCGGCAGGCAACCTGTGCCGGCTGCCGTTGCCCCGCAGGTCAGCGCTGACGCACCCGTCATGACAGAGGGCGCACCCGTCATGACAGAGCAGGAAGCCGATCTTGCTCTGGAGCAGTTCATCACGCAGCTGCTGGGTGCCGAACCAGGACTTGGCACCCTGGACCCGGAACGCAATTTTTTCGAGCTTGGCGCGACGTCGCTGACCTTGATCAGGTTGCACCAAAAGTTGCGGCAGGCGCTGGAACGAGATTTCCCGGTGGTGGCACTGTTCTCCCACGCCAGCATTCGCGCATTGGCAGGATATCTCTCTCCCAACGCGTCTCCAAAACCGGATGAGGGCGACCTGACAATGCGGCATCGCCGAGCCGCACGCCAATTGAATGCGCAGCGCCGTCGCCCGGACGCTCGATAAATTCCACGCTCTTGACTGAATTGGACAGGACGATGCGTTCTTTCGACAATGGTCTGTTTTCTGAAATTTACGGCGATGTGCAGCCCGTCGCCATCATCGGAGCCGGTTGCCGCTTCATGGGAGCGAAGGATCCCTTCACTTTCTGGCGGCGGATTGCCGATGGCGAGCTCCTTTCCCGGCGGGTGACACGGGACGATCTGATCCGTGAGGGACTTGATCCGGCGCTGCTGCAGCGCCCCGATTTCGTGCCAGTAGCCAGCATCGTCGATGGTGCCGAGCATTTCGATGCGGATTGGTTCGGCTATTCTCCAGCCGAAGCCGCGACAATTGACCCCCAGCAGCGGCTGTTTCTGACCTGTGCCTGGGAAGCGCTGGAAATGGCCGGCCCTGCGGGCATCCATTCGGGGCAGCGAGTGGGCGTGTTCGGTGCTGCGCGCATGAGCACGCATTATCTCGCCAGTCGCGACACTGTCTTGCAGGCGGGCCTTTCACGAACATTCCAGCGTCTGATCGGCAATGACAAGGATTATCTTGCAACGCGCGTTGCCTACAAGATGGGGCTGACAGGACCGGCATTGACGGTACAGACCGCTTGCTCCAGCTCGCTTGTGGCGGTGCACATGGCGTGTGAACAGTTGCGCAGCGGCGAATGCGACATGGCGCTTGCTGGCGGTGCTGCCCTGACCTTCCCCATGGCTGCCGGCTATTTTCACCAGCCTGGCATGATCTTTTCACCTGATGGACGTTGCCGCCCCTTTGATGCCGACGCCTCCGGCACCTTCATTGGAAACGGTGTTGCAGTTGTTCTGCTGAAGCCGTTGCGGCGTGCGCTGGAGGATGGAGACGGTGTGCTTGCCGTCATTCGTGGCTCGGCTGTCAATAATGACGGTACCGGCAAGGCCGGTTTCACTGCGCCCTCCTTTGCTGGCCAGAAGGCCGTCATCGAGGAAGCCATGGCGCTTTCGGACGTCTGCGCAGAAAGGATCGGCTTTATCGAGGCGCATGGGACGGCAACCCCGCTTGGCGATCCCATTGAGGTGCAGGCGCTGGCCGAGGCTTTCCGCGCATCCGGCAACGAACGGACGCAGCCCTGCGCGCTTGGTTCGCTCAAGGCAAATACCGGCCATCTTGATACGGCAGCCGGCGTTGCCAGTCTTTTGAAGGCAGCTTTCGCGGTCAAGACCGGGCTAATTCCACCTTGCGTGAATTTCCAGTCCCCCAATCCGGCGCTGGAACTGGCTTCGACGCCGTTCACCGTGCCGCAGTCCTTGAGCCGCTGGGAAAGTGACGAACGTGTTGCCGGTGTCAGTTCCTTCGGTATCGGTGGCACCAATTGCCACGTCATCGTCGAGGCCTTGCCGCCAAGGCTGCGGGCACCTGTCCCGGACAGACAGGGACCGGTCCGGATGAGTATGTCGGCTCGCGATCCTGCTTCTTTGCGCGCGCTGGCGCTTGTGCATGCCGAAGCGCTGCTCGATGGTCAGTTTGATGGTGAACTCGAAGCCTATGCGGCCACGCTCGACCACCATCGAACCCTGATGCCTCACCGTATCGATGTCGTGGGCAATGATGCAGCGGCACTGGCACGCCAACTTCACGATTTCGTGGATCAGGGCAGATCAGCCATCGAGGATCGCCCCTTTCCGGACACGAACCCGCCAAGACGGCGAGCCTTTGCGCCGGTGTGCACCCTGCAGGGTGAACGGCAGGCGAAAGACAAGCCGCCCACCAATAGCTGGGACTTGCTGAACCACCACATGCAGAAGGCGACAGTCGAACGCGCCGCGGAGCATGACTGGTCTGCACTCGAGACAGAAGCCTCCGCCTCTGCGGCGCTGCATGCCATTTACACGGCCCATGCCATGCACAGTCTGGGGCTTTTCGCGGATTCCGCGCCACTTTCGCTTGAACAGGTCATGGAGCTCGGCGGCATACTGCCCGCTTACCGCCAGCTGACGCAAAGGCTGCTTCGCGACCTCGTGAAAGAAGGAGCGTTGATGCAGGAGGGCGAGACCTTCGCTCGATTGATTGTGAGGCCTCTGGAAGACACGCATCCCATTCTGTCGGATATGGCAGCGCGCGGATATCAACGGCTGACGAATATGGCAGCGCGCGTGGGACCGAGACTGGCCGACATGCTGAAAGGTGAGGCCGATCCGGTCTCGATCGTCTTTCCCTCTGCCGAAACAGACGATGCGGAGGAGATGTACGAACGCCAGCGCGATTCAATTTTCCTCAATAGCCTGGCGCGTGATGCCGTTCAGGCCTTTGTCGATGGCCTTCCTGCGGATCGTCCGATCCGCGTTTTCGAGATTGGCGCGGGAACCGGCGGAACCACCAGTTCCGTTCTGCCTATCCTTCCGGCTCATCGCACGACCTATATGTTTACCGATCTTGGGCCGCTTTTCCTCAGCCGTGCGAAGGTGAAGTTTTCAAACTATTCTTTCCTGCGCTATGCGACCTTTGACATAGAGCGCGACCCCGCCGATCAAGGGCATTCTGAAGGCGGATACGACCTCGTGATTGCCGCCAACGTGCTGCATAACGGGCGCGATCTGACGCAGGTTCTCGCGCGTGCGCGCCAGCTGCTTGCACCTGGTGGTCTGCTTGTGCTGCGTGAAATTTCGACGCCCAAGCCGGTATTCGATTTCATCTTCGGGCCGCTGGTGCCAGTTCTCTCCGATATAAGGGAGCGAGGGGGCGAACTCTTTCCTCCGCTGGCGATCTGGGGCGATTTTCTGACGCAAAGCGGCTTTTCGGACTGGACCGCTTACCCCACCGCAGATCAGGCACCGGCAAGGATTGGCGAAAACATCATCCTCGCGCTCAATGGAGAGGCGCGGGAGCCAAAGACAGATGCACCATCCGTGACGGGCCAACGCTTCGAGACGGCTACGCTTGCAGGTCTTGTCGAAGCCTTGGCTTCCCGCTCTGGTCGCGGCTTCTGGCGGCATGAGGGAGTAACCTTCCGCCCGCGAGCCCTGTCTGGTGCCAGCAATTGGGCGCTGGAGCAGGGTGAGCTTGTTCTTCGCGAAGATGTCGCGTCCGCGCCACCACTGATCAGTATAGCTCAAACGGCACAGCGCATGCGGCCAATGCCACTTCTTCCCGAACAGGGCGAGATTGCAGAGGTCTCAGGCCTCAGCGATCTGCTGCATCAGGTACTGGGAGCGCGAACCCAGGCACCCCGGTTTGTCGCATCCGCCATCAGTGGCACGCAAGACCTGCAGTTCCGGGGAAGATGGACTGCGCGAGAAAATGAGGGTGGCGGCTACGATATCACTGTCGTAGACTCGGAAGGCTGGCCTTGCCTCTGGATCGAGAACCTGCGGTCCGTCGATGCGGAAAAGCCGCGACCGCTTCTCTATCGCTGGGAATGGGAGCCTGCCACAGGTCCGTATCAGAGACGACGTATCACGCATTTGATTGCGCCGAAGGGAAAGCTCAATCCGGTTGCGTCCGCAGGTTCCACCACCGCGGATGCGAGGTCAGAGGATTGGGAAATTCCAACCGCGATCGGCTCCGGCGATGTGCTGGCGCTGGATTTGCGCTCTACGCAAAGCCAAGACCCGGTGCGCCTGTATGCGCGTGTGCTACAGACCCTTCAGGCCATGCAGAAAATCGATGCGGCGCTTGTAATCCTGACGCAGGGCGCTCTCGCCGCCACTCCGTGGGACCGGCCATCATCCGGTTTCTTGGGCGGCTTGCGCGGCCTAGTTCGCGTTGCAAAGCGGGAGCTTTCCCAGTTTGATCTGAGATGGCTCGATATTGATCACGCGCAACCGATCGAGCACTTGCCGCTTGCTGGAGCGGATGAGGATATCCTTGCGATGCGCCGTGGCCGCCTTTTCGTGCCGCGTCTTCAGCCGATGGAAACAGGAGTGTCACCGGTTGTAAAATCCGCGCATGGCTTGAGCATCCTGACGGGCGGTCTTTCTCCGTTGGCGCTGACGACAGCGGAATGGCTTGCTCGCGAAGGCATCAAAGACATCTGGCTCGTTGCACGGCGAAAACCAACACCCGCCGAGCGGGTTCGGCTTGCCGGACTGGAAGCTTGCGGGGTGCAGGTAACACTGTGGGACGACGTGGATCTTGGCGACCGCTCATCACTGGAACGGGTTCTGCAGGCGGCGGTGAATGAGGGGCGGGCCATTTCGTCGATCTTCCATTTTGCCGGGCATCTGGAAGACGCGCCACTGGTGCAGACGGATGCGGCTTTGTTGCAGCGCGTGTTTGCGCCCAAGGTTCCGGCTGCACAAACCCTGCTGGATTGGCTGGAACGCCTAAAGCCTGGCAGTCTGGTCTTCGCGTCTTCCGCAGCAACCGTGTTCGGGCAACACGGGCAAACGGCCCATGCGACAGCCAACGCAATTCTGGAGGGACTGGCTGACCAAGCACGCTCCGCCGGTTGGCCGGTTCAGGCGCTGGCCTTGGGATATTGGGACGACGGTCGCGCAGAGCGCAATGATCTCGCCCGCCTCTTTGCCGATCAGGGCATGCTGGGCCTTGATGAGGATGAAGGCCTTGCGCTGCTGCGGCAGGCCCTGTTCCAGTCAGACGCGGTCCTGATGCCGGCGAAAATCGATTGGCCCAAACTGTCTGCTGCGGGCGAGAAAATTCCGCCATCGCTTGCGGTCTGCGCGCCGGAACTCCCTGCCCCCCTCCTGCCAGGCAGGGAAGAAGGCGATGAAGAAGTCTGGCTGCGTCGGATGCTCGCACAACTTCTGGCGCTTGAAGAGGGGGCCATCGCGGCGGATGCGGACCTGCTGCAACTGGGCCTGGACTCGCTGATGATGCTGGAACTGACCCAGTCCATCAAAACACAGTTCGCAATCGACATCCCCGCCGACACCCTGCGGCAGAACGGAACTCTGCAAAAGCTTGCCGCCTATCTCGTGGATGCGAGAGAGGATCGCCGTGGTGCCGGTGTTGATGCAGCGACGATTGTCCGGGCTCATCTGTCCGAACTGTTGTCCATTGCGCCAGAGCAGATATTGCCGGACCGCAAGCTGCTGGAACTCGGTCTGGACTCTCTGCTTTTCCTCGACCTACGTGAGCGCATCGCTTCAAATTTCGGTATCCGCCTTTCCGGTGAAACGGCCGTTTCATTCGATACGGTCGGTGCCTTGATCACAGTAATTGATGCGCAGCTTGGTCACGAAGAAGCGCAGATAAACCCTGTTCGCCGTGTTCTGGCAGAAGCGGCTGGCCAGCAATCCGGTCTCCTGCTGGAGAATGGTGACCTGCGTCCTCGTGCTATGGCCGCCGGTGAAACAGTAGCTTTGTCGTCCCTGCAACGCAGCTGGTGGCGGGGGCGTGACAAGGATCGGCCTCTGGGGGGAACCGCCCGCCATCTGTATGTCGAGTATGACAAGACTCTGGGAGACTTTGATCTCGATGCCTTTGAAAGGGCATGGAACGAGTTCGTGAAACGTCATGCGGCGCTGCGCATGACTGTAGGTGGTGATGGTCGCGCGCGGGTACATTCCCGTGTTCCGGAAAGCGGCATTGCCCGGGACGATTATCGCGCGGGTGGTCCCGCGGACGTGGACCGTCAGCTTCTGGCCACACGTGAGCGCATGAGCCATCAGATGTTCGACCTGTCCCGCTGGCCACATTTCGAATGGCGTGCCTCGCTTCTGCCGGAAGGGCGTCTGCGCCTGCATTTCGACATCGATACCACCCTCATCGACATCGAAAGCTTCCAGGTGATGCTGCGCGAGATCGGTCGCCGGATGCTCCAGTCAGAGCGGGCTCTGCCGGAACTTTCATTTTCGGGCGCGGATTACATGCGCGCCGTTGACATCATGGACGCAACCGGCGCTGCGGAGATTGACCGTGCCAAATGGCGTGAAGAGGGACGCAAGCTGCCGGGCCCGCCGGATCTGCCGCTGCTGCAAAGTCCCGAAAGCCTGCCGCAGCTTCGCTTCGCGATTACCCGCCAGGCCCTGAGCCGCGATGTATGGCTGAAGGCGCGCGATCTTGCTGCGCGGGATGACTTCTCCGGCACGGTGCTTGCGATTTCGGCCTTTGCCGTCGCGCTGGTCCCTTATCTCGGCGGCAGATCCCGGTTCACGTTGCAGCTGGCCTATAGCGACCGTAAGCCGGTTCATGCCGAGGTCATCAACATTGTGTGCGAGGCAACTGCAATCATGCCCGTTTCCTTCGATTTCTCGGATGATCCAAGTTTCATGCAGGTCATGGTGCGCACGGCATCGGCGATCCGAGAGGGGTTGTCGCTTGAGCTTGCAAACAGCATTTGGGCGATGTCCGAGCGGCTTGACGGCGAATACGCGGATATTCCCAATCTGGCGCTGCCAGTCGTCTTCACATCGCTGCTGGGTGTCCGCCAGAGCTATGCGTTGCCGGAAAGCGCCGATCCGGTTCTGGGCATGCCGACCTATGAATATGCTGCCCAACCACAGACCGCGCTGCATTTTCAAGTGCTCGAAGAAGAGCGGGAGCTACTGTTCAATCTCGACGAGATAGAGGGTCTGTTCCCGGCCGGACTCGGTGCTTCGATCCTTGCGACTTTCTCGGAAGTCCTGCGGGGCGGAGCCGACGACTGGGCTCGACCAATCTCCGGCTGGTCACTCACACCGGAATTGGAGGGCGCCGCGATCGGACTTCGCCAGTGGCTGGAGACGCTTCATGGCTGAGCGAAACCTGAATGTCGTGGTTGTCGGCACCTGCTTTGGCGAGCATTACCTCGCGGCCCTTGCCAAGGCTTCGAACGCCTACCGCCTGCGCGGCATCGTGGCGCGCGGCAGCCAGCGCTCCAGCGCGCTCGCTGCGCATCTTGGCGTGCCACTTTACCACCGCGTGGAGGATCTGCCGGAGGGAGAGATCGACCTGGCCTGCGTCGTGGTGCGGACCACGCTTTTCGGAGGGGAGGGAACAAGGCTGGCTACGGCGCTGATCAAGCGTGGCATTCATGTCTTGCAGGAGCATCCGGTTCATCCGGGCGAAGTCGTATCCGTGCGCCGTCTCGCAGCAGAGCGGGGACTGCGCTATCACGTGAATTCCTTCTACCCCCATTTGCCCGCCGTGCGGCACGCGATCGACTATGCGGCTGCGGCCAGACATAGCGAACCTGCAGCCTTTGCAGAAATGACGACAAGTCCCCAGCTTCTCTACTCCACGCTGGATATTCTGGGACGTGCCATCGGCGGCCTTGAGGCTTTTCGCTGCGAGAAATCCTTTGCAGAGAACGGGATGCCCTTCCAGAGTTTTCAGGGCAGTGCGGCAGAAGTCCCCTTCAATCTCCTGCTGCAATCCTACCTCGATCCTTCCGACCCGGATCATCATTCCCTTGTCATGCACCGCATGGCCATTGGTTGGCCGGAAGGCGTCATCAATCTGGTGAACAGTTTCGGTCCGGCGATCTGGACCCATTCTCTTTATGCGCCGGATTACCGCAAGGATGGCGTGGGAAGTTCCTATCTCTTGGCCCCGGATGGCTTTGTGAAAAGCCATTATTTTACCCAGCCAAGTGCGCAGATTTTTGGATCTCCACGCGGGGCACCGTTCTGGGAGGTGGTGCATGAGCAGTTTCCCGCAGCCATTCTGAGGGCCTTGGACGAACTTCGGCAAGCCATAGCGGTTCCAGACAGCGTGCCTTGGCAGACCGATGGCTATCTCGCTGCACTGGGGCAGGCTTGGGTCAGCATCCTGCGGCTGGCGGGAAATGCCAGGGAAAAGTCCTTGCCTCCCCCACCGCCGCCCCGACCGAACCCCATTAAATTTGCAGAAGAAAGAAGAAATACCGATGAATGCGTCGATTGAACGCAACCGTAGCGCCTATCTAACGCTCGCGGATGCCTTTTCCAGGGTTGGCATAGACCGGCAGGCAGCGTTCCTGAACTGGGGGTATGCGCCTGTCGAGGGTCTGCCAGATGAGGTGCCAGGTCCGGAGCCTGCCGCAGGCTCCAATGCACCCTTCGAGCGGCTGGTGTCAGAACTGATCGGTCCATCGCTGCTCGACGGGCTGAGGTTTGCCGATATCGGATGCGGTCGTGGCGGTGCGCTCGCGTTCATTTCCCGTCGTCATAGGCCGCTCTCCCTCACAGGCATTGACCTTAGCGCAGATAACATTGCCGCCGCGCGGGAGCTCCTTGATGGCAGGCGCGTGCGATTGCAGGTGGGCGATGCCTGCGATTTGCCGTTTCCGGACAACAGCCAGGATGTAATCTTCAATCTGGAATCCTCTGGGGCCTATCCCGATATGGCGGCCTTTCTCGGCCATGTCCATCGCGCCCTCGCTCCCGACGGCATATTCCTGCATGGCGATCTTTGGCCAAGGCACATGGTAGCTAACTTCCGGCAGACCATGGAGGACATGGGCTTCACATGCGAGAGCTTCCGAGATGTGACGGCACAGGTCTGCCGCGCGCGTGAACTCATGCCCTCCAGTCTACTCGATCGTCTGGCAACACAGCCGGACATGAAAGAGTTGAGAGATTATTTCGCGGCCCCTGGCTCTGCCATGTGGAACTGCCTCGATCGGGGTGAAATCGTTTATCTGCTGACGCGATGGCAAAAAACCGGCGAGCGGGCGCACGTGATGGACCGCGCTCGATTGAACACGCGCAGCCACGATATCGAAGTCCTCATCGCTGAAGGTCGCGATCTGGCGGAAAAACGCTCGAAATGGTTTCCCTTCGGCGCACCCAGGCGCACCGCCAAAGTGAACATCCTCGCTTTTCCCCATGCAGTTGCCGGTGCTTCCGCATTCAAGGGCTGGCGTCATGTTTTCGCGCCGGACTGGCAGTTTTCTCCCGTACAATTGCCCGGTCGGGAAAGTCGTATCGGTGAACCGCCCTTCACGTCTCTTGCCGAGGCGGTGGAAGACATCCTGCCACTCGTCACGCCTTATCTGGATCGTCCACTGGTGCTTGCCGGTTGGAGCTTGGGTAGCAAGGTTGCGTTCGAACTTGCCCGTCGCATTGAAGAGAAGGGCTACAGAATACCGCAGCTTGTGGTGACGGGCGTGTGCCCCGGTCCTCACGAAAAGCTGCCGGATATCGCCAGCTTCTTCGGCGGCAACGATATTGAAACGAGGCTACGGATTCTGGGCGGAACGCCGCAATCCGTTCTTACCAACGTTGAAATGCTCGGCACCCTCAAATCCGCAATGGAAGGCGATATTGCCATGGCCGCAGGGTATTGGAGCGAGGCGGTTATCCGCGCTCCCATTCTTGCAATTTCGGCCAGCGAGGACGAACTCGTTTCGCGCGAGGTCGTTGAATCCTGGAGAGGGCGTACCTCTGCTGCCTTTGACCATGTGAGGCTTGAAGGCGGACATTTTCTGGCACGTGACGAAGGCGAGAAGGTTGCTCTCGTCATCCGCAAGGCTGTTGAGGCACAGCTTGATGCCATGGGTTTCAAGGAAGGCTTGTGATGCAACATTCATCCTTGTCTTCGCCATGGTTGCCCTATGGTGTGGCAAATCACGCCCGTGCTCAAACCTGCATGGTGCTTTTTCATCATGCGGGGGGAGGGGCAAACTTCTTTCGCAGCTGGCCTGACCACGACGCGCTGAGGGGCATTGATGTCTACAGGATGGAGATGCCCGGTCGTGGCAGCCGCTTTCGTGACCCACCTCAATCAAACGTCGAGGATCTGCTGGCCGGGTTTGCACCAGTTCTGACAAAACTGGCAGATCTCTATGCGAATGTCGTACTGTTCGGGCACAGCCTAGGCTCGCTGCTGGCGTTCGAGGCAGCGCGTCATCTTCAGACAATCAATCGCCAGCCGCAGGCCCTGATCGTTTCGGCGCGCCGCGCGCCTCATCTGCCGACTCCTCAACCCTGGCGTCACCAGATGAACGATCGCGCACTGACGGAGGAACTGCGAGGTCTGGGAGGCACGCAGGAAGAAGTGCTTGCGAATGAGGAATTGCTGCAACTCTTCCTTCCCATGATACGTGCCGATTTTCAGCTGACGGAAACCTATCGTTACGCCCGCGACATGAAGATTCTCAGTCCGGTGTTTGCCCTGCGTGGAAGCGCCGATCGCGAAGTGTCCGACGCGGACATACTGGCTTGGGGAGAAATCGCGGCCGGGCTTTTCGAATCCAAAACCTACGCCGGCGACCATTTCTATCTCAATGAGCCCGCCAATCTGCGTCAGTTGCTGGGCGACATAGTCCGCTTTCTGCCGCGTGCTGCTCCGTCGCTCCCGGTGGGTGGCACAATATGAAAATTGGCCCGGATCGGGGTGGTTGCGGTCCCGATCAAGGTGGCGGCGGGCGAACGGGACCGTTAGGCCCGGATGCGACGCAGGATTGATAAAAATGAACCCAAAGCAAAAGTCGCAGCATGCTTCAAACTTCAAAATGGCCAGTCTCTTTGCCGGTCTCTACGCCGCCCAGGCCATTACTGGCAGTCTGGTGCAGACCGGCTTGCCGACTGTTCTTCGAGAAAGCGGCACGGCGCTGGACAAGCTTGGGCTACTTTCGCTGATTTTCCTCCCGTGGGCCTGCAAATTTCTGTGGGCACCGGTCGTTGATCGCTATGGCGTAACCAGACTTGGGCACCGCCGCTCCTGGCTGCTTGCCTGCCAGGCGCTGATTGCCATCAGTTTCCTCGCCATGGCATGGTTTACTCCGCAGGATCATTTCGAGGCCCTGCTGGCTGTGCTGCTGGCCATCGCCTTTTTTGCGGCCACGCAGGACATCGCAACTGATGCCCTGGCTGTCGAGGCGGTCAACGAGGAGCGTCGAGGGCTGGTGAGTGCTGCCAGCGTCTTTGGCGGCTATTTCGGTTTTCTGCTGGGCGTGGGTGCTTGGTTGCCTGTTTATGCCGCCTTTGGCTGGTCTGCTTCCATGATTTTCATGGCGGCTCTTGTTGTCATCATGACCTTACCGGCAATTGTCGCTGGCCCGACCGAAAGGCTCCTCCAGAAGGATCAGTCTCAGTTGCGCCCGGGATTGCGGGCAGCTTTCGCCAGCGCCAGCCTGCTCCACGGCCTTCTTTTCCTGCTTGTTTATCAGGCGGGGTTGCGTCTGGGCATGAGCCTGATCGGCCCCTATCTCATCGATGCCGGTCTGGATCTGGCGCAGATTGGCTGGTTGAAAGGTGTCGGTGGCGCCCTGGCTGGCCTCGGTGCCGCCGTGCTGGCAAGTGTTTTCCTGCGGCGCCTCGGGGGGCGCGCGCTTGTCGCGGCAGCCCTTCTGAACGGGAGTGTTTTTACCGCTCTGGGGGTTTGTGCCACCTTTGGCTCGGCCTCCAGCCCGGTCATCGGGGCGCTTGTTCTTTTGCAGGCGGCGGCTGCGGCCTTCAGCATGATGGCACTTTACGCCAGCATGATTGGCTGGTGCTCTCCCAATCAGGCCGGAACCGATTTCGCGCTGCTCCAAAGTGTAGACGCCATCCTTGCTATCAGTTTCTCTATCGCCGCCGGCTTCATCAGTCAGGCTGCTGGCCATCATGTGAATTTCGCAATTGCTGCTGCCCTGCTTGGCATTGCAGCCGTGTCGAGCCCGCGTCTTCTGCGCGACATCCTTCTGGCGAACCCTCGTCGCCTCATCCTCAGCAACTAGGATCAACCATGTCCAAAACAAGCCTTTTGAGCGCGACCGCATTTGCGACAATCGCCGCCCTCTCTTCCTCCAGCGCCATCGCACAGGAAAAAGCAAACGACGAGGGTATTACGCTTGAACGTGTGGTGATTACCGCCACGAAGCGTCTGCAGGATGCCTTTAGTACAGCGGGCGAGGTGGCAACGGTGGAGGCGGACGAGCTGGAGCGCCGCGGCTTCACCAGCGTTGACCAACTGGATCGGGTCTTTACCGATATCCATATCCGCCAGCGCTCAAGCCGCGCCTACAGCAACATCACTCTGCGCGGTCAGTCGTCGGTCGACTTCTACAACCCCTCCACTCAGCTCTATGTCGATGGCCTTCCGCAGGATCAAGCGCTGTTCAGCCAGATGCTGCCGGAAACGCTGGAGCGTATTGAAGTGCTCTATGGTCCTCAAGGGACGTTGTATGGCCGTGGTGCCATCGGCGGGGTGGTGAATGTTGTCACGCGCAAACCGGACGACGAATTGCGCGCAGAGGTCAATGGCACATTGACCAATCTGGGCCCCAAGGCCGGATTATATGTAAACACGCCTCTGATTGAAGATACACTCTATGGGGATCTTTCCTTCAGCGCCCTCAACGAGGAGGGCGAGATGGAGGATATGGTTACACGGGCGGAAGTCGGTGAAAGCAAGGATCGCTGGGGCCAGGTCCGCTTGCGCTATGCGCCGACAGACAGCCCGCTGGACGTGATGATCTCGGCCGGACGAACCACCAGATCGTCTGGTGAAGAGCGCTTCGTGATGGAATCCATGCTGGATGACAGAACAGCGCTACCGGTTCCTTCCCATTACAGGTTGACCAGCAACAATTTCGGGCTCACCGCTTCCTATGATCTTGGCGAAGCCACGGTGACATCCCAGACCGGTTATCAAAATCGCAGCTTGGATCGCACCATTTTCGGCAGCTATACGCCGGAATGGCAAAAGACGTTCAGTCAGGAGCTTCGCCTTGCCTCCAATCCCGATGCCGGCAATGCAATAGACTATGTTGTCGGTCTCTACTATCAGGACCTCGATTTCAAGCGGAACGTACCGGCGTCCTTTTTGACCTCGCATCAGGACATTCGTTCTTCTGCTGCCTTTGGCGAAGCCACCTGGCATGCCACGGACAGGCTGGATCTGCTGGCGGGTGTCCGGTTCGATTATGAAGAGGTGAAGGCCGATACAGCGCTGGCTGGAAATGCGCGCAGCAATTCCGACAATTTCTCGGCAGTCTCGCCAAAGGCGGGCGTGAGCTACAAGATTACCGATGAACTTCTGGCCTATGGCCTTTTCAGCACCGGCTTCAAGGCGGGTGGTTTTACGCGCGCCGTCACGCCCGGCAATATCGGCTTCTCCTACGATCCGCAGCATACCTACAATTATGAAGCCGGTTTGAAGGCCTCACTCTTCGACGGAGTTCTCGAGCTCGCCTCGTCCGTCTACTTCACGAGGACGGATGATTACCAGCTTTCGGTCGGTCCTGTGCAGGGTCAATATTTGCAAAACGTGGGTGAGGTGGAAAGCAAGGGTGCCAACCTGACGGCACGCTGGCAGGCAACCGACGCTCTGCAGATCAAGAGCGGCATTGCCTATAACGATACCTATTTCAGTGCGTACCGAAATCCGTCCAATCCCGGCGTAAACCTGACCGGAAACCAGGTCCCGTATGCGCCGCGCGTAACCGCCAATCTCGGAGCCGAATATACATTCGATCTTCCTGACGATCATGGCGAGCTGATTGCGAGGGCCGGTATGACCTACATCGGCAAGACCTATTTCACTGAGGCCAATACGCTGGGGCAGAAAGAATATGCCCTCTTCGATGCCGGGCTGACATGGAAAAAGAACGAGGCGGTCGCTGCCGAATTCTTCATCGACAACATCGCTGACGAAACTTACTCGGTGTACGGCTTCAATGCCGGACCATCCTTCGGAAATGTCTATCAGCTTGGCAAGGGGCGAACCTTCGGTGGTCGCCTGAGCATCCAGTTTTGAACCTGGCGGGGCAGAGCATGCGTGTGCTGATTTCAGGTGCCGGTCCTGCCGGCTTGACGTTGGCCGCGTGCCTGCTGCGCCAGGGAATAACGCCGGTCGTGGTCGAGAAGGCCGAAGCTGTCCGTGAGGCGGGCTACGCGGTCGGCATTCACGTCAACGGCTGGAACGTGGCAGAACGGTTGGGGATCATTGAAAGCCTTCGTGCAAATGCTCTGGATCTAGGCCGGTCAGAGTATCGCAATCTCCATGATACCCCGCTTTTCCGCTATGATTACAAGCATTTTTCCGCTGCAGCCGATGGCAAGATGCTGGCCATCATGCGTGATGCATTGGTGCGGGTTCTGCATGAGCATCTTGATGGACGGCTTGGCGTCCGTTTCGCAACGCAGATCGACGCCATGACCGAGGCGGACAACTGCCTTTCCGTGCGCTTTTCCAATGGTGAGGTCGAGGATTTCGATCTGGTTGTGGCTGCGGATGGCTATCGCAGCCGGGTAAGGCATCTCTGGTTCGGCCCGCATGAGATGTTTTTGCGCCCGCTTGGCTATCGCGCCGCCGCATGGCGGTTGCCGGAGGGCCCAGCCATGGATTCGAGCTTCGTCGGGTTCATGGATGTCGATCGGCAGGCGGGGCTTTACCGCGTCGGTGACGGTACGGCTGCTACCCTTTTCTGCTGGCGCGATGAAGAGACAGGTCGTGTCGCCGCTGAAGATCGCCAGCGCAATCTTCAAGATATATTTGGAAGCTGGCCCAGTATGATTTCCGCGACTCTTGATCAGGAGATCGAGTGGAACAACTGCTTTTTCGATACGATTGCGCAGGTCGAGGTTCCAGACTGGTCGCGAGGCCGTGTCGTGCTTCTGGGTGACGCGGCTCATTGCATGACATTTCTGTCGGGTCAGGGAACGTCGACTGCCATGGCCGGTGCCTATATTCTCGCACAGGAGCTAGCAGCAAAGCCGGTTTCCGAAGCACTTGCCAGTTACGAAGCGCGTCTCAAACCGCTGACACTTGCACTTCAGGCACAATCCAAGAAGATTGGTGGGCACTATGTACCGCGCAGCCGCCTTGGAATTCTTGTCCAGTCATGGCTTATTCCGATCATGATGCGTCCGCCTTTTGTGCGGCTAGCCGTCAAGAAAATGCTGGCCAAGGCGTTGCCGCTGGATGACACGGCTTCATAAGGTTGGGTTTCCGTAATCCAGAACCTTGGTGCAAGGATCATTCATAAGCACTGACGTAATAGGCGCAGGTGGAGATAAGTTGGTTGGCTGAGCATGCCATTCATCGTATCGCCAAACTCGTCTGCTGTCTCGGTTCCGGCCCAATGAATGGGTCCCAATTATGAGGAAATAACTTGCATCTGAATCTCAAGTTATCGGTTGCGTGGTCGCGGGTGCCGATCTAGAAAGGGCACAACGACGGCGACTAACGGATGTTTTGAGTGCCAAATGCCCCTGATGCATTTCCAATGGCGAAAGGTGCTTCATCGAGTAGATGATCTTGCCCTCCCGACAGCTTTGCAACACTCGTGGGGGAGGCAGATGGCTTGCCTACCTTTTTGAACGCGATTTTTACCGCCCACCGGCGCTCCCTTCTCTGGACCGTCATGCGTATAGTGCGCGACCCGCAGACGGCGGAAGACCTGGCGCAGGAGACTTATTTGCGCGCTCACAAGGCGGTTGAAAGCGGACGTGTCGAGCATATCGAAGGCTTTCTCCACCAGACGGCCCGCAATCTGGCGCTGGACCATCTGCGGCGCCGTAGGACACGGGCGGGCGCTGAAGTGCAGGGGCTGGACGCGCATTTGCTTGCTGGGATCTCGGCTGATATCCCCTCTATAGAACAGGCTTTGATCGAGAAGCAGACGTTCGGCGTGTTTCAGACGGCGCTTGCAGCGCTGCCGGAGCGCGCTCAGGCGGTGTTGGTGCTCAGCCGCATCGAAGAGTGGTCAAATGTCCGTATTGCCGAACATCTCGGCATTTCGGAACGCACGGTTTTCAACGACCTGAAACTTGCCATGGCCCATTGCCGGGACGCGATGGCGCGTCTCGACCGGAAATAAGGAACACAATGGCGCGTTTCTTGATCCTCCGACTCCGTCCGGTTGCCGCGACAACGGCTCTGCTTTGCTATCTTCAAGAGAATTTTTCCGGGTTTGTCGTACTCGTGCGTCAAGGTAACAGGACCCTGCAAACACGTTTCGATCGGATTGCCTGAGTGGGACACCAGAACGCACACGACACGGATGGGACGAGCAGCGGATTTACCTCCGCAGATCCGGTAGCGGAACAGGCGCTCGACTGGTTTGTCCGGCTACGAAACAGCGAGCCGGATGCTGCGACGCACGCGGCGTTCCAGGCATGGCTGGCAGAGGATCCCCGGCATGACGCAGAGTTCCGCAGTCTCGAGACCCTGTGGAACTCCAGGTCTTTCAGCGATGCGGTGAAAACGCTGCCGGTCGATCGGCGCGCGCTGTTGCGGCCGAAGACACGTCGCTGGCCGCTGCACGCCGCAGCGCTTGCAGCCTCGGTTCTGATTGCCGTCGGCGTCTGGCAATATCCGGCGCTCACGATTGCCATTCAGGCAGACTTTGAGACTGCAACCGGCCGCCAGACCACGGTTCGTCTGCCGGACGGCTCGATGATGATGCTGAACACCGACACGGCCGTAGCGACAGACTTTGAGGGCGGCCGACGTCACATCCGCCTGCTGCGAGGCGAAGCCTTCTTCGATGTCGTGCATGATCCTGCCCGTCCCTTTACCGTCAGCGGTCATTATGGTGAGGTGCAGGTTCTGGGTACGGCCTTCTCCGTCAGAACCGGTGATGACGAAGATCAGGTGGTGCTGGAGCGCGGCCGTGTTCAGGTTCTCTGTCTGTGTGATGGCAAGGGCATGGGTAAGGCCGAGCTTGTCCCAGGTGAAGCGGTTAGCATCACGGCATCCGCCGTTTCGCCCGTGCGTGCGACCGACCCATCGGCTACACTTGCCTGGCGGGAGGGACGCATCATCTTTGAAAACGCCAGCCTCGGCGCCGTTCTTGAAGAATTGCGCCGCTACCACCGCGGACCCATCGTGGTGGCAGATGAGCGGGTGAATAGACTAGTGGTCACGGGCAATTACCGTCTCGACAATGTCGAGGGCGCGCTGCGGACGCTTGCCGATGCGGCCGGTGTCGGTTTCTACCGGATTCCCGGCGGCATCATAATCCTTCGCTAAATATTCAACTTTTTTTGCCGGTTTACAAACCGTGCTGCGTCCTTGCTGACAGAAGGGCTGGCGCATGACGCGCATCTGTCCTGGGGTCTTGTTGAGAGGGTTTGGACGAGCATGGTTTCGGGGAAAAATTCACGCGTCTACATGGTTGCCTACGAGCGCCGCCGTCAAAGGACAAATGTGCTTCTGGCGTCCAGCATTCTCGCCTGCATCGCGGGACTTCTTCCGGCTGCCGCCCATGCGCAGGCGCGGGTTGTCGCAAGCGCCGCGGAAACCGGCAGCTTCCAGATTCCCGCCCAGCCGCTTTCTGCTGCCATTAACACCTTCATCCGTCAGAGCGGCTGGCAGATCAGCTACTCCTCGGCGCTCGCCGTTGGCAAGACCTCGACCGCCGTCTCCGGCAGCCTCACGCCATCGGCAGCGTTGCAGCGGCTCGTGCAGGGAACCGGCCTCACGGTGCGGATCAGCGGACCGGGCTCGGCCGCTCTCGTCAATCTGCAGGCGGCGGATGCGGGTGGTATTGCGGCTGGCGGAACGACCGTGCTCGATCCGATTCTGGTTACAGGGGAGAGTAACGGCGTGGATACATTCGTCCCCTCCCATTCGATTGGTGCGCTTAAGACCAGCGCTCAGCTGATTGAAGTTCCACAATCGGTATCGGTCGTGGGTCGCAAACAACTTGACGCGCAAAATGCGCAGAGTGTTTCTGAGGCGCTTCGTTATGTTCCGGGTGTCGCCATCGAAACCTACGGACCCGATCCCAAGGGCTATGACTGGATCATGATGCGTGGCTTCAATGCCCAGGCCACGAGTTCCTATCTTGATGGCTTGCGGCAGGTGTCCAGCAGCTACAGCTTTTTCCGGACCGATCCATACGCGCTGGATAGTGTGGAGGTGTTGCGCGGCCCATCCTCGGCGCTTTACGGCCAAAGTGATGCCGGCGGCATCGTCAACAAGACCTCCAAGAAGCCGACGGAGAACAATGTGCGGCAGATCGAGCTTCAGTACGGAAGCCATGACCGCAAGCAGGTAGCCTTCGATATCGGCGGCACGGTCAATGAGGACAAGAGCATTCTTTACCGCGTGATCGGTGTCGCCAGGAACGCCAACACCCAGTTCGAGTATTCCAACGGTGCTGACATCGTCGACGACCGGCTAATGATTCAGCCGGCCGTAACCTGGAAGCCCGACGAGGACACCACGCTGACGGTGACCGGTCAGGCGCTGAAGGATAAGAGCGGCGGCACGATCATGCTCTTCACGCCGACGAACATTCTCCTAGGCGACCCCAATTTCAACCAGAGTACCCAGGAGCAACAGAGCATCGGTTATGAGTTCGAACATCGCTTTGATGAGACCTGGACCTTCCGCCAGAACGCGCGCTACGGACATGTTGACTTCACACTCGACAACCTTTTTTTGTCCGGCCTTGGAGCATCGGGCCTCAGCCGTATAGCGCGACATTTTGACGAAAGCTTCGATACCTTCACGATAGACAATCAGGCCTTGGCCGAATTCGACACGGGAGCGCTCTCACATCAGGCGCTGTTCGGCATCGACTATAGTTGGTCTGATGCTGACGTTCGGCGTTTTCAGGGATCCGCTCCATCGCTGAACCCCTATGCACCGGTCTATGGTGTCACCGTTCCGGCGCCTACAGCACCGATGATCAGCTATACGGAGCGCTACAGCCAGACAGGCATCTACGCCCAGGATCAGATCAAGTTTGGCAATGGCTTCGTCGCAACTCTGGGGGGGCGGTATGACTGGCTTGATCTGGACACCCACAATCGCCTGACAGGTGCAGATACCAAGATTGATGTCGGCCGCTTTTCCGGTCGCGCTGGCCTCAGTTACGTCTCCTCGATTGGTGTCGCCCCCTATGTCAGCTATTCCCAATCCTTCGTGCCGAACAGCGGGGTTGATGAAAAGGGAAATACCTTCGATCCATCCAACGGTCGGCAGTGGGAAGTCGGCGTGAAATATCAGCCTAGCGGCTTCGAGGGGCTCTTCACGATCGCATATTTCGATATCGAGAAGACGAATGTCCTCAACTATCTCTCGAATGGCTTTGCCGTGGCAACGGGCGAGATCGCGTCGCGCGGTCTGGAACTGGAAGGCAAGGTCAGCCTCGGCGGCGGCTGGGATTTTGTCGGTTCCTACACATACACCGATGCGGAGATCACGCGCGATGCGACCGGCAATGTCGGGAAACGCCCGATGCTCGTGCCTGAACAGCAGGCCTCGGCCTGGTTGAACTACACGTTCGAGACGGGGCTTCTGGAAGGCGCATCGATTGGGGCCGGGGTTCGTTATGTCGGCAAGGTCTACGGCAACAATGCTAATACTTTTTCAGTGCCCAGCAGGACGCTGGTAGACCTTGGCGCAAGTTACCGGATCAACGAGCATGCTAAGGTCTCCCTGAATGCGACAAACCTGTTCGACAAGAAGTACTTTTCGACCTGCGAGGCGAGCTACTCCTGCTACCAGGGCGATCGGCGTGCCGTTATCGGCAAGCTGACCGTCGAATTTTGAGATTGAGGAAGGCGCGGCCAAAAGGTCGCGCCTCCACGAATGTCATGATGAACAGACGCGTTTTCATCACCGGCAGCCTTGCCGCTCTTCTGCCTCCTATGCCGGTTCTGGCCGAGGTCGAAAGGCGCATTGCCGCCGTCGATTGGGCTGCCGCCGAGTCTCTTCTTGCCTTGGGGGTCACGCCGCTCGCCGTTGCTGATACAGGCTACTACAACCAACGCATGCCGCAAGTCCTGCCCGGCGCGACCGTCGACATCGGGCCCTTCTGGGAAGTCAACCTGGAACTGCTGGACAGGCTCCGCCCGGACCTCATTCTCATTGGCGTTGCAAGCCTGTTCATGACGCCGCGCCTGAACGAGATCGCGCCTGTCGAGGTCGTCGAAGATATGAGGGGCGAAATTGCCTATGGGCGGGCGGCAGCCATTCTCCGCCAGTGCGGACGTGCTGCGGGCCTTCCGTCCAGTCACGTCGAGGCCATCCTGTCCAACATAGAGCAGCGAATGCAGAGCCTTGCCGCCAGCGTTCAGCGAGTGCGCCCGGTTTGCATTTTGTTGCCGGATCAAAGCGGTAGCCGCGCCATGGTCTACGGCAATGGCAGCATGCCCGGGTCCGTGGTCACCCGTCTGGGTTTACGAAATGCGTGGCAGGGACCAACCAATGCCAATGGTTTCATTCAGGTCGGGCTCGATCAGCTGATGCCGCTGAAAGATTGTGTCTTCATGCAGATCGAGATCCCGTCACTTGCTCCGCAGACGAACAGGGCGCTAAGCGACAGCCAGCTCTGGCATCGGCTTCCCGCGGTTCGTGAAGGACGTGTGGTGCGCATGCAGCAATTCTATCCGTTCGGGGGATGTCTTTCGACGCTTCATCTTGCCGAGGCGCTGGCGCGCGCGCTTCAAGTCCCCTTCGGAGCAGGTACACCATGAGCATCACCCTTGCCGGACGGGGTCCAACGCGTGGCTTCGTCCTGATCTGCCTCCTGGCTTTGTCGGCTCTTGCTCTTGCCGTGCTGGCCATCATCCAGGTCAAAGAACCGGCCATACTCTTCTACGCGACGTTGCCGCGCATTGTTGCCGCGCTGGTTTCCGGCTGCCTCCTGGGGTTGGCAGGCGGCGTGTTCCAGAGAACCTTCGACAATCCGCTTGCCGAACCGTTCCTCCTCGGCATTTCCGGAGGAGCGGCGCTCTTCCTCGCCGCATCGCTGGTCTTCGCCCCGGCTTTATGGTCGCACGGATATCAGATCGTGGCACTCGCCGGAGCGCTGACTGCTGTTGCGATTGCTTTCGCTGTTGCCTGGGGGCCGTACCTTTCGTCCCAGACACTGGTGCTGGCCGGGGTGATGATCAATCTCTTCTGCAACGCTGCCTATGCCGGCCTTGTTCTTTTCAATCATGATTTTCTCAGCAATCTCCTGACTTGGCAGGCCGGTTCGCTGCAGCATGGTGGCTGGGGGCCGTCGCTTCGTCTGGCGGTGCTTGCAGTTCTTTCTCTCGGTCCGCTTCTTCTGCTGGAGCGACCGCTACGGTTGCTTTCCCTCGGTGATGGTGCGGCAGCGAGCCTCGGTCTTTCCGTGCGCACGGTGAAGCTGATCCTGCTTCTCATCGCTTCGCTGCTGGCCGCGTCCGTCACAGCAGAGTTCGGCCAGATCGGTCTCGTGGGGCTGGCCGCCCCGGCGCTTGCGCGCGCGATCTGGCGCGAGGCCCAGGCGGGACTGGTCCGCTGCGGGGTTACGGGAGCCCTTCTTCTGCTGCTGACCGACCAGGTTATGCGTTTGCTCTCCAGTTGGCTGGGCGATCTGCCGGTCGGGGCGGCTGCAGGGCTCCTGGCGGGACCATTGCTAATTTTTCTCGCGCGAAGGGCGCCGCTCAACGCCTCGAAGCCGTTCACGTTCGCATTTGCGGCACGCGGCCATGGGAACGTTAAGCAGCTCATGATCCTGGCCATGCTTCTACTGGCTGCATTTGCGCTCGCGTCATTCCTGGGGCGCGGACCGGAAGGATGGTCACTGGCGGGTCGGGACGATCTGGCTCTGGTCTGGCGTTGGCGTCTTCCGCCGCTCCTGGCCGCAAGCGGCGCCGGCCTATGCCTCGCTGTGGCGGGTTTCATCTTGCAGCGCTTGCTGCGCAATCCCCTTGCCAGCCCCGATCTTCTTGGCATCAGCCACGGCGCAGGCCTTGCTCTTGCCGTCGCCTTCGTCATTCTGCCGACGCTCGGGGTTGCAACGAAACTGGCGATCACCTCTCTAGGCGCCATTGCCGCCCTGTTGGTCGTGACACTGCTCGGGCTTCGAGCGCGCTTTGAACCCACGCGCATGCTGCTGCTCGGCGTCGGCCTCGCAAGTATGGCGAACGCAATGCTCGTGATCGCGCTTGCCGGCGGCGGACAAAGAGGTGCAGCACTCCTCGGATGGTTTTCCGGCATGACCGCAGGCGTGCATCTTGGCACGTCAGTCGCTGCAGGCCTGATGGGCTTTGCGGGGCTTCTCGCATGTCTTTCGCTCCATCGGCAGATAGACCTGATAACGCTGGGTGATGCAGCAGCCACGGGCTTCGGTCTGAGTGTGGCCGTGGTGCGTGCGGCCGGCATCGCTCTAGCCGCGATTCTGACGGCTGCCGGTACCATGGTTGTCGGTCCAATCAGCTTTATCGGCCTGATGGTGCCTCATGCAGCCGCGGCCATGGGTTTTCGGAAGGCAGCAGGGGCAAGCCTTGCCAGCGGTCTCATCGGCGCATTGCTGATGACGCTCGCGGAGTGGCTGAGCCGTAATCTCGTCTGGCCCTGGGCGCTTTCGCCGAGCCTGTTGGCCGCGCTCGTCGCCGGACCCTGGTTCCTCTGGCAACTGCGCCGTCAGCAGAGACACTGAGCAAACAGCCATTGTCGGTGCAAACCATTCCATTCCAGCGATAGCAGGAGACATATTCCCATGCCGCTTCCAGACCCAGTCCCCGCACAGATGGCGCCGAAGTTCTCCTTGCAGGGAGTTTCCTTCAGCGTTACCGGCCGCACGATCCTGCAGCCGCTGGATCTGGACCTTGCGGCGGGCAAAACGATCGGTCTCATCGGACACAACGGGTCAGGCAAATCCACTCTGGTCCGACTGCTGGCCCGGCAGATCAGGCCCAGCACCGGACACATTCTGTTTGATGGACGCCGGCTGGAAACCTGGTCGAACCGCGAATTCGCCAGGCACCTTGCTTACCTCCCACAACAGACGCCGGTGCCCGCGGGAACCAGCGTCCGCGAGCTCGTCAAGTTCGGACGTTATCCCTGGCATGGTCCTCTTGGCGCTTTTGGCAGGCTGGATGAAGAAAAGGTGGAGGAAGCACTCGACCTCACGCAAACGACGACGCTTGCGGAGCGTTCCGTCGAAACGCTGTCCGGGGGCGAACAGCAACGCGCCTGGATCGCCGCACTCATCGCACAGGATACGAAATGTCTCCTGCTCGACGAACCCATTTCGGCACTCGACATTGCGCACCAGATCGCGGTGCTCGATCTCGTCCAGACACTCACCAGGGTGAGGGGGCTCTCCATCGTCATGGTTCTCCACGATATCAACATGGCGAGCCGCTACTGTGATGAGATCATTGCGCTCCGGGAGGGTAGCCTCATCGCCAGAGGATCGCCACGTGAGGTTATGACGCCCGATAACCTCAAGCGCATTTACGGGGTGAATTTCACCATCCACCACCCAACTGAAGGCGGTCGACCGTCAGCACTGCTTTGTTGAACAGTTGGGGGTGCGCGTTCGTAATCGGACATTTATTGCAATAAGCGCACGCTGAATCAGGACGCAGGTGCGGCACTTGTTCGTTCGAATGGCATCGAATTTATCCTTCGTAGGTGGATCCACGGTCTGAGCCATACCGGCCCGCTTCTTGGGACTATACAACCTCACATACGGTCGCCGCTCTTTTGCAGGCCGTTCAGATGATTATCAGGGTGGTCAGTCCGGGCTATGTTCTGTCGGGCTTGATGTCGACCGGCAGTTTCGTCGGTATCCTACTTCTGGTCGGCGTCTTCTTCCGGCCGCTCGACAAGATCACCGCTGTCGTCGAGCCCTATATGCGCGGCAGCGCCGGCTTCCTCCGCCATCTCGAGCAGCTGGCGACCGAATCGGAGATCACCGACAGCCCGGATGCCCGCACCGTCTCGACCTTGCGTAACGAGATCCGTCCCAACGATCTCACCTTTGCCTTCACGCCCGGTCGTCCCCGTGCAGCACGATATCTCCCCGCATGTGCAGCTTTTGTTGGCGAATCCGGTTTCGGCGAATTGACGCTGCTCTCGCTCTAGCCGCGTTTCTACGTGCCGAAACCCGGCACGATCCGCAATACGGACTGGATGGTCGTTATGCAGCAGGGCCGCATGGTCGAGGTCGGAACGCATGCCGAACTGCTGGAGCGTGAAGGCCCTTACGCAAAGCTCGCGGCTTGATGGACCAGGGCAGGCCATCACAGCCGCGAGCTCTACTTCAACTCCAATAGGCCGCCACCATGAATTGACTCTTTGCCAACCTGAGACCAGTCAGATGGCTGCGAGCCTCGCGCGCCCGTTCGGCATCAGCTGCGAACCAGACATAGCCATCTTCCGGTACTGACGCGGATTTGAGCGCCTGAACGAGATCATCGGTTCGGAAGACCCTGCTATCGTTAGCCAACGCGCCGAGATCTTCATCACTGCTCGCCAGGACCGCAGAGACCTTGCCTTCTGCAAGCGCCAGCATGCGGGCGATGGCCGGCTGAGCCGTCTCGTCCCCGTATAGCAGCAGCACTGGCGCTGACGGGCACCAGCCACCCCCTGGACCCATGACGCCGACCGTCTCGCCGACGGGGTTCCTATCCATCCAGTGGCAGGTGGGGCTGCCGTCATGATGGAAGATGTCGAAGTCCAGCCAGTCCTCCTCCTGTGCCGCGACGGTGTAGACAGGCCTGTGGATCTTCTCTTCTGGCCAGATTATGCGGCCTGTGCGGGAGATTCGCGGCCATTCTGGCGTTCTAGGATCACTAGGCAGAAGCAGCCGGAAATGAAGGCTGCCGGTGGCAAACCGAGATGCCTCCTCGCCGGTCAGCCGCACCCGAGTAAAGCCGGGAGAGCGGCGCGTCACGGAATGTACATGCATCAACGAAAGCCCCGGTGCCAATGCGCCTTCGTTGATTTCATCCCAGGTGATGGTAAGGCCATTGTCCTCAAAGATCTCAGCAAGATTGCTCTGTAGCGTCAGCAAGAAGCGTCGATCCGAGCTCTCCAGCTCGACCGTACAATTCTCATTGAGACGACGGAACACTGCGGTGCTGCTCCAGATCGAGAAACGCTTCTCGGTATCATCACCCGCGATTGTAATGCCGAGTCTTTTTGAATGCTGGTCAAGGAGCGCGAAGGCTGGTGTTGTTTGGCCCTTGATCGAGCCGGTCAAACGATGTGTCATGGATATTCCAGATTATAATGCCCTCCAATTCCAATGAAGATGATAATCATAGTCAAGTATAATCGCTCTTCGTGCCTAGCTCCGGCCTTATTTTCCCATCGCGATGAGTCATTGCCGCTGCGAGATCCCCAGTCCACTTGTCATCAATCCCATAAAGCGTCTCAGCTACCGTTGTGCGCCCTGAAGTGAACCGCGCCGGGTTTGCCGGAGGCTCCAACTTCTGAGAGAATGGAGCCGATATGAGCGCCCAGCGAACGAGCGAGTTCAGCTGCGTTGAGAAGACCAGACTGGTGATGTGCCAGTATGGTCCAGAAACGCCTCAGCGTCTCGGCAGGAATCCGTGGCCCGAGAAGCGGAAAATCTCGTTCGAGATAGGTGCGAGTGAAATCTTGTCGCCAGCGCATACCTCCACGGTCGCTGGAAGCGAGGAAACTATTGGGAAAACCACCCCGTAGCCAAAGTCTCTCGAGTGCATCTGCCGGCACTTCCAATCCGTCGACAGGTTGCATTTCAAGATAGGCAATGCGGCCAGCGAGCGTTTCTCCAGATTGTTTGAGGAGATCGATCGAAGCTGAGCCAAGTAGCAGGAACTGGCCGGCGCGCCGTCCGGCGCGGCGGTTGCGATCGATCAAGCCCCGCAGGATCTCGAATACGTTTGGCAGGCGATGCACTTCGTCAAGGATCACCAGCTTGTCTTCATGGCTTGCAAGATAAAGCTCCGGTTCCGACAGTTTGGCCCGATCTGCTTCCGATTCGAGGTCGAGATAAATGGACGGTCGGGTTTCGCCAATGTCGGGTTTCGCCAATATTGAGTGCTAACGTCGTTTTACCGACCTGACGAAAGCCCAATAGCGCAACCGCAGGGTTTTCGTTGACCAAGTTCAAGGGTTCGGCTTCAATTCTTCGCCCAATCCATCCTTTCAATTGTGAAGTAAGGTTCCGGAATTGCAAGGATGATTTTAGCTATGTAATGAGGCTGCTCTGATCCCCAAAAACTGGACCGTTCATAATTGGAGTTTTCCGCTGTAATTTCCCGGCTGGGAAAAGGAGCGGAAGCATGAAGGCATCGAAGTTCTCGGATGCCCAGAAGGCGTTCATTTTGAAGCAGGGCGACGACGGCGTGCCGGTGGCAGAGATTTGCCGGAAGGCGGGGATCAGCCAGGCGACCTATTTCAATTGGCGCAAGAAGTATGCGGGTCTGCTGCCCGACGAGATGCGCCGATTGAAGGCTCTGGAAGATGAGAACTCCAGGCTCAAGAAGATCGTTGCCGCTCTGACGCTGGACCGCGAGATGCTGCAGGACGTGATCCGCCGAAATGTATGGTCCGCCCTGTCATTGCAAGGATCTTTAGCTGCTGACGAATGCAGTTTGCGTAAATGTATCCGGCCTCTCGCGAGTGGACTGCGGTTGCAGTCAGGCCCTGATGAGATCCGCACATCCTGTTTCCAAATAGCTTCTTCGGGCACGAAGCCCTCTTTCAGCCAGGACTTACAGAATGCCGATCAACTGTCTCGTCATCACCTTCGAACCTCGCAATCTGTCTGGCCTTCAGGAGCCAGAATGGCGATGGGCTATGCAGCTGGCTGGCGCATGTAAGTGGCGCCGGGCTTCGTGAGTATCACCCAAACGATACGCGCCAGCTTAGCAGCCAAAGCCACGGTCACCTTGTTCACGTGCATTCTGAGTCGCAATTCATCGATCCAATGGCCAAGCCGATCCTTGTCTCGGTTGAGGTGCATCAAACAGGAGCGGGCACCATGGATGAGCAATCGTCGAATATAATTGTTGCCCCGCTTGCTGATGCCGAGGAGCGTTTGCTTTCCGCCGGTCGAGTACTGACGAGGGACCAGGCCTAACCAGGCTGCAACGTCTCGCGCCTTGGCAAACCGTGAGGGATTGCCGACGGCTGACAGAATAGCTGTAGCTCCAAGTGGGCCGATGCCTGGAATTGTCATGAGGCGCCTCGCGCGCTCGTCGCTGTCTGCAATCTTCTCAATGTCGTCCGATACTTGCCGGATACGTGCCTCCAGCCTGCGGAGATCGTCATGTAGATCGCGAAGAACAGAACGGGCCATTGGCGTCAGATCATTGTCCAGATCTTCAATAACTCGGCAAATATCGAGTTTGAATACGCCAGCCCCTTGTCGCATCGCGACACCATGCTCAAGGCAGTAGGCACGCATCTGACAGATGAGGTTTGTCCGGGCTGACACCAACCGACTCCGAACGCGGTGCATCATCTGCAAATCAACTTGGTCCGGCTGTTTAATACCCACAAACCGCATTGTCGGCCTCGTTGCTGCTTCGGCGATAGCTGCGGCATCAATGGTGTCGTTCTTGTTCGACTTCACATAAGGCTTCACAAACTGCGCGGGAATAATCCGGACTTCGTGTCCCATTGTCTGCAGCTTGCGCGCCAGCCACTGAGACCCGGGACAGGCTTCCATTCCCACGAGCGTACGCGCCGCACGCTCGAAGAATTGCAGCAATGTCTCTCGTCGGAACTTAACTCGCTGAACAATCGCACCTGAACCATCCAGGCCGACGACGTGGAACACGTTCTTCCCAATATCTACTCCAAAAACAGTGCAGTCACGCGGTTGATTGCGATCCATCACTGAGGCCCTCCTTTTTGCCTGCTTCCATTATGCTCTCGGGAGACAGGGCGGACCATCCCATTAGCTCTGAGGCCTGTCCGGAAACGCAAGCTGATCGACGGGATGCTGGTGGACTGGAGCATATCGATTCGACGGGCCTGCAAGGTCCTGAAGTTCGATACATCGACCTACCACTACAAATCCCGCCGTACCGGACAGGCCCCACTCGAACGACGCATCAAGGAGATTTGCGAGACACGTGTGCGGTATGGCTACCGCCGCGTCCATGTGCATTTGCGCCGCGACGGCTGGAAGATCAATATGAAGAAGACACGCAGAATTTACAGCGAGTTAGGGCTTCAGCTGCGCAACAAGCATCCCAAGCGGCGTGTGAAGGCAAAGCTCCGAGATGATCGTCAGGAAGCTGTCGGGCCGAACGATGTCTGGGCGATGGACTTCGTTCATGACCAGCTCGCAACCGGCAAGAAGCTGCGTATCCTGACCGTGGTCGACACGCACTCGCGCTACTGCCCGGCCGCCGACGCTCGCTTCACCTATCGCGGCGAGGATGTCGTCCAGACCCTCGAAGGCATCTGCCGAAAGACCGGCTATCCGAAAACGATCAGGGTGGATAATGGCAGCGAGTTCATCTCCCGTGATCTTGACCTCTGGGCCTATGCCAACAACGTCACCCTGGACTTCTCACGCCCGGGCAAACCGACTGATAACGGCTTCATCGAGGCCTTCAACAGCAAGCTGCGATCGGAATGCCTGAATGCTCATTGGTTCCTGACCCTTGCAGATTCCCGCGAAAAGTTGGAGACTTGGCGTCGATATTACAACGAGGAACGTCCTCACTCGGCGATCGGTTATAACGTCCCGATCGCACTGCATAATCCCGGTGGCGCTACCAGCCAGCCATCGTGATCGAGCCGGAAACTCTAATTCCCGGCGGTCCAAGGTTTGGTCCCAGAGCATGTCAATCGAACCCTTGGCCAAAACATATCGCAGGTCGTCAACGGTTACCGGATCGGCGAAGCGCAGCATTTGCTATCGGAAACTGATCGCTCGATCACGGCTATAATGTTCGATTCCGGATTCTACACAAAATCCAACTTCAATCGGGAGTTTACAAGAATAACGGGCATGACGCCGAGCGACTATCGCCGCTCGGCGGGTCGATCGAATGCCTGACTATCTGCCTAGAATGGCTTCAGTCAAAAATCCGCTCACGCGGTAAGCCACCTCGCGATGAATTGCCTCGCGATTTCGCACTCCGCCGTCCTTGCAAGCCACGCCGTTGCCGGGCTCCTCCTTTTCGATAAGCGCGGCGGCATCCCGCTTACATAAACCCATGAAGCTGAAGTGCATGGCATCTGGAATTTCAACATAGCTGGAAGACGTGTCCGGCATATGATCCGCCAGATATCCGGTTTCAAGCCTCGACGGCAAACCGCCGACGTCTATGCCAGCCGCGATCACGAGAGCTGGTACCTGTAGCACCGCCAAGCTTTCTGGAGTAAATCCTCTCGCAAGTCCGAGATCGAGGGACACAAACGCTCGCACGCGCGGGTCCCTCATATCCTTCTCAAGTTCAGGCCGGCTTAGCCCAAGCTCATTTTTAAGAGCGCAGGCGTGAGGGCTGGTGTTAGATTGGCAGTCCTTTTCGAAGCGCTTCGTATCAAACCGGGCGCCGGCCAGTGCCGTGACGGTCCATCCACCCAAAGAATGTCCTATGGCTGCAATCCGCCCGGCATCGATCTTGCCAGCAAGGGTGGAATCGCCCTCCAGGAGGTCGATCACACGGCTAAGATCATGTGGGCGCTCCCAGAGGCTCTCCGACTGTACAGGGTCCATGTTGAATGTCGTTGTGCCAGGATGGTCAGGGGCTGCAACAATGTAGCCCTGCCTGGCGAGTTCAATGGCCAGCCAGTTCAGGTTTCTCCATGAACCGCTATAACCGTGCGACAGCACGACGAGTGGTCGCTTCATGGACGCTGGTTTGGCATCCCGAATAGCCGGGACTCCCAAAAATGCACGGTTTTCACCGACGACTTCTGTTTTGTCATCGTCGTCGGTCGGATACCACATGCTGATGTGAAGTGGCCGCGTTCCCCCTTGGTCGATTTCGGTTTCGCGAAAGCCAATGGCGTCGGCGGAATGAGCGGCGAGGGCGGTGATCAGCAAGAACCCCGGCGCGAACAACATAGATTTGAACATGGAAGCCTCTCGTTAGAATGAGAACGGCTTCATGCGCCAAAATCAGAGCCCAAAAGACCTAGAACGCGATTGAGTACGCCAAAAACGCAGTCGTGTTTATGGTCTGTTCGACCTTAACGTACGATTTTGCACTTCTCTTGTTCTGACCCCTACTACGTCATCTGCTGGAGCCTGACTCAGGTTGCCAATGTCATCGAGCGACGGATCACCCGCCGCCGCGCCGGAGTATCTCGTGCGGCAGCTGCGACCCTGGCGCCATCCAAAATCCTATCGGAGCAGCCATGACCACGCCCGCATCCACATCTCAACAGGCCCCGGCCATCCGCTTGTCCAGCGTCTACAAAAGCTATGGTGATCACCCTGTTCTGAAAAACATTAATGCCACGGTTGCACGCGGCGAGGTGGTGGTAATCTGCGGCCCGTCCGGTTCGGGAAAATCGACCCTGATCCGCACGATCAACCGTCTTGAAGAGATCAATAGCGGTTCGATCGTCTTCGACGGTCAGGATATTCACGCAGCGATGCCAGCGAAAAAGCTCAATCTTTTGCGCAGCAGCATCGGCTTCGTTTTCCAGAGCTTCAACCTGTTCCCGCATCTCTCGGTCATCGAGAACGTGTCGATATCGCCCATTCGCGTGAAAGGCGTCGCACCGGATCTGGCCCGCGCCAAGGCACTGAAACTGCTTGATCGGGTCGGACTTGCCGAAAAGGCGAACGCCTATCCCGGACAGCTCTCCGGTGGCCAGCAGCAGCGCGTGGCAATTGCCCGGGCACTCGCCATGGAACCGCCGATCATGCTGTTTGACGAGCCGACCAGTGCGCTTGATCCAGAGATGGTCGGAGAGGTTCTTGCGGTGATGAAAAGCCTGGCTGCCGAAGGCATGACCATGTTGTGCGTTACGCATGAAATGGGTTTTGCCCGAGACGTTGCCGACCGCATCTGGTTCATCGACGCGGGCGAAATTCTCGAGACGGCTCCACCGGAGGAGTTCTTCAAGACGCCTCGCCATCCCCGTGCGCAGCGCTTCCTCGCTGACCTGCGCCATTGAAATCCAAAACAAATAAACAAAGGAGAGCAGCAATGAACTGGAAATGCATCACCCTGGCGGCGGCACTTGCCGGTACCGCAGCCATCTCGCCGGCCAAGGCAGACCAACTCGACACCATCATGTCGTCGAAGACGCTGCGTTGCGCAACCTTTGCCGACGTACCTCCCTTCGCCTCGCCGGATCCGAAGACCCGTGAAATGGCAGGCTTCGACGTCGATCTCTGCAATGCGATTGGCAAGGCGCTGGGGGTCAAGGTCGAAATCAAGCCTGTTTCCGTCGAGGCGCGCGTTCCCGAGGTCAAACTCGGTCGCGTCGATATCACTGTTGCGAACCTCGCCTATACGCTGAGCCGCGCCGAGCAGATCCAGTTCAGCGACCCTTATTACCTCGGCAAGGAAATGCTGATCGTTCCGGCAGATGACCCCGGCAAAAGCAAAGGCGATTTCGAAGGCCAGCGCCTGGCATCGACCAAAGGCTCTACATCGGAAATGTCGATAAAGCTCAACAAATCCGATCCGCTGACCTTCCAGGACACAGCTTCAGCCTATCTCGCTGCCCAGCAGGGCAAGGCGCGCGGCATGGTTGCCAATACGATGACCACGACAAAGCTGGTTATGGAATCGAAGACCAAGGGCAAGGAAATGCGGATGATCCCTGAGCCGATGCTCTATCAGCCGATCGGCATCGGCATGGCCAAGGATAATCCGGCTCTTACGGCCAAGATCAACGAGGTCCTGCGCAAGCTCGATACCTCCGGTGAACTGAACCAGATCTGGGACAAGTGGCTTGGCCCGAACACCGATTACAAGATGACGCGGACCGACAAGGTGGTGCCGCTTGCCGAACTGAAATTCGACCCGATCCCATAAGCCGTCCGGCCGGGACCCAACTCAACCAAAAAATCTAAATGCTCATGGCGGTGGAGATGGTTCTGCCGCCAAAGGGTATTTGTGCGAGGAAATCCAAGTGATACACATCAAAGACATCGCAGAACGCCCGTCCAAGGCCGATATCGAGGCGCTTGCAAAGTTCTCTCCTGCAACGATACATGAAGCGCAGGGTCGTCGTGGCGCATTATCGTCGCGATTGAAGCCGGTGGATTATCGCATGAAGCTGTGCGGCCCGGCCTTCACGGTCAAATCCTCGCCGCGTGACAACATCATGCTGCAGCTTGCCATCAATTATGCCAAGCCGGGCGACATCATCGTCGTTTCAGCCGGTGAATACGAAGAGGCCGGATCCTTTGGCGACGTGCTGGCCAATGCCTGCCTCGCCAAAGGCATCGGCGGTCTTGTCACAGATACCGGCGTGCGCGATACGCTGCAGCTTCGCGAACTCGGATTGCCGGTCTTCTCGCTCAGCACCTGCATCAAGGGCACCGTCAAGGAGACCCTCGGCACGACCAACGATTCCATCATCGACGGCGGTGAGATCATCCATCCGGGCGATGTCATTGTCGGAGATGCAGACGGTCTGGTCGTGGTACGCCGCGACGAGGTGGCGGACGTCGCAAAGCTTTCGCAGGCCCGCGAGGATGCCGAAGCAGGCTATATCGCTGCCTACAAGGCTGGAAAGTCAGTCGTGGAAGTCTCCAACCTGGAAGCCGTGCTGAAGGCAAAAGGTCTGGTCGTCGATATCTGATCGGCGGCCACACCGGTCGGCAACCACGGCGCTTTTCCCATGGTGAAAGGTCTGGATGACCTTCGCCCGTTCGCCCTTTCCGGGCAACGCACCTGTGACCGGTTCCTCGCACGCAGACTACCGTGACAGCCTGTCTTCGTCATCGATCAGGACGAGGCGGCTCGGCGTTGCGCTGCCCCACGCCCAAAGAACGAGATTGAGATCATCATCCGTTGCCGCAGGTGCGAAACTCTTCACGAGCAGTCCGCAAAAGCCGAGGGCAGCGAGGTGACGTGCGAATGTTTGTGTGCGCGCTTCGCCCGAAACCCTCATCTGGTCACGCCAGGTAGGATCGCTCAGTGCTGCCGCATCCATTCCCTGCGCCCGAACGGCCGCATCATCACGGCAGTCAAAAACAGGGTCGATATCGGCATCGTAGGAAACCAGCGTCGTCGGTTGGAGAGTGCCGACCTGGTTGGCCTCCTTGAGGGCTGTCATGATTGTCAGAGATGTGTAAAGGGCTGGTACGCCTTTCGGATTGAAGCGTCCGCCGTAGAATTCCGCGCCACGTCCCGACAAAGGCTCACGGGCATAGTCCGGATTCAGCGCCCGATAGAGCTTCCCCTGATAATGCATCGACGAGACTATGCGTGGACGCCGGCGTCGACCGCGTCGATATAGTCAAGCACCTCGTCGGCACGACCGTCGCGGACCAGTTGCATCGCAGTCTGGCCGGAGAAGCCGGAGAGAGGCTCGGAGCGATACCAGGCGTAGGCCATCAATGCCGAGCCAAAACGCCGTTCGACCTTGTTGACGATCTCGACCATCTCGCGCAGCCGTCGCTGCGTCTTGTCCGAGCGAACACGGTCCTTGCGCTGGACTGCGTCCTTTCCGAGTCCCGCCGTACGCGCGATCTCTTCACTGGTCGTGCGAAATGCATCCGCGATCTTGCGGGGTGCAAGCAAGCCATCATCTGCATACTGGGTGAGGCCCATGGTCCACTCCCTCTAGGTAATGCCGCCGAGATAGACGCAAGATAGCGTCAATATCAGCGGCATTCAATGCCTATCAGGATCTAGTTGGATGGAAGCGACAGCGGCGCAAGTTCCGACAGGGATCGTCTGCGCGGGTCGTTTGCCGGAATGCGCTCCTTTGCGAAGACCAGTGCATCGCGCATGACGTGGACGGCACCGTCGTAATCGAGACCTAGAAGCTTGCCATCCCTTGCGATGCACTGACCATCGACGTAGACGGCCTGAACCGCCCGTTCCGCCGCACAATGCAGGAGATTGCGCAGGGGATCGTAGACCGGCTGCATAGCGGAGTGGTTGAGATCGATCAGCGAGAAGTCCGCTTTCGCGCCGACGGCGATGCGGCCGATATCTGTCCGACCGAGTGCCTTTGCGCCCCCCAAAGTGGCCATTTCGAAGATATCGGCAGTTTTTATGTCATGGACGCTTTTGCCAGCAATGCGCGAGCAGATCAGGGCGCGGCGCATCTCCTCCAGCATGTTGTAAGGATAGGTATCGGTTCCGATCCCGACATTGATGCCGTTTCGCCGGTATTTGCCGATCGATTCGAGGATCATCCCGCTTCGGGAGAACGTGACCGGGCAATGGGCAACCGTCGTGCCGCCCCTGGCCAGAAGCTGCATGTCGATCTCTGTCCGCTGCCGCGTCCAGGAATGGCTGTCGAGGAAGATGCAGTGACCGAGGATGAGGCGCTCGTTCAGAATGCCGAGCCTGTCGAGGTATTGCACGGCGGTCAGTCCTGTCCGGCGCAGCAATTCCTCATGCTCCGCCATCGTCTGGGCCGCATGGAGAGTGATTGGAATGTTGCGGCTTCTGGCAGCTGCCATCGCTTCGGTCAGGAGTTCGGGCGAGCAGGTCTCCACCTGCGATGGCGCCAGAATGCCGCCGAGGCGCGTTGACGGATGTGCCTCTGCCTCGTCCACGCAGGCTAGCGCTCGTGCAAAGGCTTCGCGTCCTTTGGCACTGTCCCAATGGTAATCAAGGCGGCGGCTGTCTTCCACATGCCAGCGCGCTTCACGAAAGCCCGGTGCGGCATAGGCTCTAGCACCACTTTTTACGAGCGTCGGAAGCCATTTGTCGTGCGGACCGGCAATATCGACAAGCGTTGTCACGCCGCTACGGATCAGGTCGCCCAGCATGATCGTGAGGGACGCCTCGCGCGCTTCCTCGCTGATCTCGACCAGCGTGGAATATTCATACATCGCCTGACCCCACAGGGCAGGGGTACCCATGTCGTCGAAAATGCCTTTCGACAGCGGTTCCTCGTCCGAATGGCAATGGATGTTGACGAGACCGGGCAGCAGCATTTTGTCCTTGCCATGCTCTTCACGTTCGAACGGTCCGTCGTAATGACCTCCGACATGCAGGATGCTGGCCTCGTCGAAGGCAATATCACCATCTGAGAGATAGGCGTGGCCGCCGGTCTGCGGATCAAAAGCGACGATAGTCTCGATGTTTCGGATGACGTGTATGGGCTTGGTCATTTGTTCAGTCATGAGTTGTCCTGAAATAACGTTCGAGGAAGCGGCTATAGGCTCCCATCAGGGCGCTGAAGGCGAAGTAGACCGCGGCGGCAAAGACATATCCTTCAAGCACGGCGATGCCCTGCCAGACAGGATCACGCATGGCAGAGCGGACGGTATCGAGGAAATCGAGGAGACCGACGATCGTGACCAGCGTCGTGTCCTGGAAAAAGCCGATGAAAAGCGAGACGAGGGGAGGGATGACCTTCTTGATCGCCTGCGGCAGCACGATCTTGAACATGATCGGCCAGTAGCCGAGACCCAGAGAGGCGCCTGCCTCGATCTGTCCCTTTGGAACATCCTGCAAGCCGCCACGCACGATTTCTGCAATATAGGCGGCTGCAAAGATGATGATGGCGACCTGGGCACGCAAAAGTTTGTCGACGGTGACTCCCTCCGGCATGAACAGCGGCAGCATGACGGTTGCCATAAAGAGAATGCTGATCAGCGGTACGCCGCGGACGATTTCGATGAAGCTGGTGGCCAGAACCCGGATGACCGGGAGTTCTGACGCGCGCGACAAGGCAAGCAGGATGCCGAGCGGCAGCGCACAGGCAAGTCCGACGAAGGACAGCATGAAGGAAAGCGGCAAGCCGCCCCACTGGGTTTTCGGCACGGATGGCAGGCCGAACACGCCGCCTGCCATCAGGATATAGAGGACCGGCAGGATGCCGACGAGCCAGACAAGCAAGAGCCGCATGCTCCACAGCCGCGGCACCATGGAGACGATGGCGGCACAGAAGAACCCGAGAAGCGCCAGCATGGGTCGCCACTGTTCTTCATAGGGATAGAAGCCGAATGCCATGTAGCGAAGTTTGGACGTGAGGAATGGCCAACAGGCTCCAGTGGCGACCTTGCAGTCTTCCGGCCTGCCGGAAAAGGTTGCTTCCAGAAACAGCCAACGGATCGCGAACCATCCGATCGCCATGATGGCGACGGCACTGAGCACCGTGACCAGGGCATTGCCGGGCGTACCGAAAAGATCGCGCCAGAGAGCGTGCCGCCGCGGAGGGGGCAAACGGCTGGGCGTGGACGCGCCAAGGACGAGCTGGATTTCCGTCACGATCAACGCTCCTTCAGGGCAACCCGGGTGTTGTACCAGTTCATGAAAAGCGAGATCGCGATGGACAGGCCGAGATAGGCGCCCATGAAGATCGCAATGGTTTCCATGGCCTGCCCGGTCTGGTTCATGACCGTATTCGACACCATCACAAGGTCCGGATAGCCGATGGCGATGGCCAGCGAACTGTTCTTGAAAACGGTGAGATAGGTATTGGTCAAAGGCGGAATGATGAGCCTCAATGCCTGCGGCAGGATGACGAGGCGCATGGTCCGGCGTCTTGGCAGGCCGAGCGCGGTTGCTGCCTCCCATTGGCCCCTGTCGACGGCTTGGATGCCGGCACGCACGATCTCTGCCACGGTGGCCGATACGCTAAGCGTGAGCCCGAACAGCAGGGCAACGAATTCCGGCTTGACCTGCATGCCGCCTGTCAGGCGAAAGCGGCCTTGTTCCGGCAGGTCGAACTTCAGCGAAATCCCGTCCAGAACAATCAGCAGTACGATCGGTGCCGCGATTGCAAGGAGGGCAAGAAGCGTTCCGTGGTTCGGTTTTCCGGTCGTCAGCCGACGGTGCAGTGACAGGCGCCGGATGAGGAATGCGCCAACCAGGCCAATTGCAAGGGCAGCGACAGTCGGCGCAAGACCCCGCACGAATTCGACCGAAGGAATGGCAAGGCCGCTGTTTGACAGGTAGACATGCGGCAGGACAGGCAGTGCCGCACGGACCGGGGGCAGGACATTGATGATGACCGCATACCAGAACAACAGGTACAGCAGCAGCGGCACGTTTCTCAGCGCCTCGACGTAAAGCAGCATCAGCCGTTGCAGAAGCGGATTGCGCGACATGCGGCCAATGCCGACGAGGAGCCCCAGCACTGTTCCGAAAAAGGCCGCGAGGACGGAGACCTTGATGGTATTGGCAAGGCCAACCAAAAGAGCGCGTGAAACAGAATCGGTCGGCTGGTAGGCAATGGTGGTTTCGCTGATGACGAAGCCTGCCTGTCGCGACAGGTAGGAAAACCCGGTCGCAATATCCTGTCTTTCCAGGTTGTGGCTGGCGGTGGCAAACATGGACCACGCGATCAGACCGATGATGCAGATTGTCAGCCCTTGATAGAAGAGCGCGCGGTAGCGCGCATCATGCAGCAGAGCCATTCAAAGCCCTCCGTCCGGAAAACTGCCAGGGATGGCTGCGCCCGCCAGGCGGGCGCCAACCGGTCTCAACGGAAAGGAGGTGCGTAGAGCAGGCCGCCAGCATTCCACGGGGTATTGGGGCCGCGGGTCATGCCAAGGCTGGTCTTTTCGCCCAGTGCGCGATCGAAGACTTCGCCGTAGTTGCCGACCGACTTGATGATGTTGTAGCCCCACTTCTTGTCGAGCTTCAGCATCTCGCCGAGATTGTCAGACGCGCCGAGCATGCGAAGCACTTCCGGGTCCTCGCTCTTCAGCTTCTCATCGACATTGGCCTTGGTGATACCCTTTTCCTCGGCGGCCATCAGCATCCAGACGGACCAGGATACGATATCGCGCCAGTTGGAATCGTTCTGGCGAACGCCAGGCGCCAGGGGTTCCTTCGAGATGGTTTCAGGCAGAACGACATAATCGTCCGGCTTGTTGGAAACGGCACGGATCGAGGCAAGGTCCGAGCGGTCGGACGAAATTGCATCGCAACGGCCGCTGAAGAATGCGGCGCGGTTTTCATCCGGGCTCTCGAACACGACGATCTCGAACTTGGCGCCGAGCTTGCTGAAGAAATCCGTGAGGTTCTGTGCCGTCGTTGTGCCAGGCAGGGTGCAGATCGCGGCGTCCTTCAGTTCGGCAGCACTTTTGACGCCGAGCGACTTGGAAACCATCAAGCCTTGACCGTCATAGAAAACCACGGGTCCGAAATCGATGCCGAGCGACGCTTCACGCGTGAAGGTCACGGTCGTCTGGCGGGACAGGATGTCGATTTCACCCGATTGCAGCGCCTGAAAGCGCGTATTGATATTGGTGGGGATGTATTCGACCTTTTCGCCGTCTCCAAAAACGGCAGCCGCGACGGCACGGCAGATATCGGCGTCGAAGCCTTCCATGCGGCCCTTGTCGTTCGGTGCCGCAAAACCGGGCGATGCGAGCGAGACGCCGCACACCAACTTGCCACGCTTCTTGACGGTATCGAGCGTATCCGCATGCGCGAAACTTGCCCCCATGAAACCGAGAACAGCGGCCACGCAGCCAACCAAAGTCTGTTTTTTCATTCTTTCCTCCCAAAAAGATTGTCTACATTCCCCTTGGCAGCTCCTCCCTGCCAGGCCCATGGCAATGCATACACAATTGTCTACAATGACTCTCTTGTGTTGGCAACGGTTACCCGAAGCCATAGGACATTTATAATATACTTCGTGATATCTCACTACTGCAAGCCCGAGTTGATGGCTTTAGATGACATTCTTCTGATCAAGAATATCGACAAGATGGCCGCCTAACGTGGCGTTCCCGGGGGTGAAGGCGCCCATAGCCTTGGGCATGAAGAGTTGCGGACATTGTCCAGAACCTCCTCGGACAGGATCGCCGCGAGGGGAGAGACTGGTCGCAGGGCACAATGGCAAGGTTCGTTCGCACCGCCTTTTGATAGAGCATGGTGACGCGGAAGCGGCGCCGCTGTTCGCGCAGCGAGCGTCTCTAAAATTCTTTGTCGACCGATATGAGCCAACTTTGACTGCAATAATTGTCAACAATATAATTGACAATGTAAGCCTGTGAAACAATACTCGCGCTGCCTGGGGTTCATGGCCGCGCAGGCTCATACACGACAAACAAAAAGGGGAACCCATGTCCCGTGTGAAAAGCTTTATCCTCGCAGCAATGGCTGCGGCTGCCATCGCCGTCCCAGCCAGCGCAGAAACACTTCGCTGGGGCGGACGTGCCGATCTGTTTTCGCTGGACCCCTATTCGGTTCCGTCCACGTCGAACCTCGCCTTCCTCAATCACGTCTATGAAGGTCTCGTTCGCTATGGGCCCGACTTCAAGATCGAGCCGGCGCTGGCCACCGAGTGGAAGCTGATCGATGGCAAGGCATGGCGTTTCACGCTGCGCAAGGACGTGAAGTTCCACGATGGTGCAGAGTTCACAGCCGATGACGTGGTGGCCTCTTTCAAGCGTGCCTCCGATGCCACATCGCCGCTTCGCGGCAATATTCCGCTCTTTGCAGGCGTGACCAAGGTTGATGACTACACAGTCGACATCGCCGTCTCCGCGCCAACCTCGCTCTTCCTCAACGACATCACCAACATCTTCATCTTCGACGCGGGTTGGCTGAAGGCCAACAACAGCGAGAAGCCGACGGATGTTGCCACGAAGACGGAAGGCTATACCACCATGCACACGAACGGCACGGGTCCGTTCAAGCTGGAAAGCCGCGTGCCGGACAGTAAGACAGTGCTCGTCGTCAACCCTGCCTGGTGGGACCAGAAGAAGCATAATCTCGACCGGATCGAATTCGTCCCCATTGCTTCGGCGGCCACCCGCGTTGCAGCCCTTCTGTCCGGCGAGATCGACCTGATCGACAGCGCCCCGATCCAGGATCTTCCACGACTGGAATCGTCGAACGGCATTACGGTGAAGAAGCGCACCGAACTGCGCACCGTCTTCCTCAACTTCAACCGCAAGGAAAAGCTTGAGGACGGCCGCCCCAACCCGTTCAACGATATCCGCGTCCGTCAGGCCGTGGAAGCGACGATCGACCGCGACCTGATCAACAAGAAGGTCATGCGTGGCCTTGCCCGTCCATCCGGCTCACTGATCGCTCCGGAAATTGCAGGCTATGACAAATCACTCGACACCTTCGCCCCGTCCAATCCGGAGCTTGCCAAGAAGCTTCTGGCGGAAGCTGGTCAGACAAACCTTGCCTTCACCTATACCTGCATGAACGACGAGAGCATCAACGAGGAAGATATCTGCTCGGGCATTGCCAACATGATGAAGCGCGGCGGCTTCAACCCGACAATCGATATCGCGCCACGCGCAGTCCAGACGCCGAAGCGCAGCGCCGGCAAGGCCGACATGTTCAACCTGAGCTGGGCGAACGAGCCGACGCTGGATGCCTATTCGATGCTGGCGCAAATCCTGTCCACCAAGCAGGGCGCCATGGGCGTGTCCAACTATGGCAACTGGTCGTATCCTGAACTGGACAAGCTGGTGGCGGCTGCCGCGCAGGAGCCGGACAATGCCAAGCGGCTGGCGCTTGAAGGCAAGGCGCTGAAGATCGCCAAGGATGAGGTTATTCTCATTCCGCTTCATCAGCAGCCGATAGCCTGGGCCATGCTGGGTTCGGTCAAGAGTGTCGACTTCCGTGCCGACAACAAGCCGCGTCACTGGCTGACGCAGATGGGCAAGTAAGAGGTTGGGCAATGAATGAGGCGCGTGGTTCAGACGCGCCTCGATCATTCACAGGCAGGTCGCAGATGGCCTGCCTCCCCTCGATATGACCGATCAGGCCCTCCGGTCCTTCTCCGAGGGTGGCCGTTTAAGAGGTTCCCATGCTGGTATTTATCATCAAGCGCCTGGGGAATGCGATCCTGGTGATGCTTGCCGTTGCCATGCTTGCCTTTCTGATCTTCCAACTCGCGGGCGATCCTGTCGAACTGATGGTGGGCGAGCAGACATCGCAGGCGGACAAGGATGCGCTGCGCAAGCGTCTTGGCCTGAACGACAGTATGCTGACGCAATATGTCCGTTTCGTTGGCGATGCGGTTCAGGGCAATTTCGGCGTCTCCTACCGGAATGGCCAGCAGGTTCTGCCGCTGATTGCGGAGCGCTTTCCGGCAACGCTCGAACTGGTGCTGGTTGCGACCTTCCTGTCGCTCGTCATCGGTCTGCCCCTTGGGGTCATTACGGCCATCCAGCGCGGCAAATGGTATACGGAGAGCCTGCAGTTTCTCTCCATCATCGGGGTGTCGCTGCCGAGTTTCGTGGTCGGCATCCTGCTCATTCTGGTCTTTGCCGTTATTCTTGGATGGGCGCCTTCCTTCGGGCGCGGCGAAGTGGTGCAGTTTGGCTGGTGGTCCACCGGTCTTTTGACCTCTTCCGGCCGCGCTGCGCTCATTCTGCCATCCATTGCGCTGTCGCTCTACCAGATCACGCTCGTCATGCGGCTGGTGAGAGCCGAGATGCTCGAAGTTCTCAGATCGGACTATGTGAAATTTGCCCGCGCCCGCGGCATTCCGCGCTGGCGCATCTATTTCCGCCATGCGCTCCGCAACTGTCTCATGCCGGTCGTGACGCTGACGGCCATGAATGTCGGATCCCTGATTGCCTTCGCGCTGATCACGGAAACTGTGTTCCAGTGGCCGGGCATGGGGATGCTGTTCATTCAGGCGGTGACATTCCTCGATATGCCGGTGATGGCTGCCTATCTCTGCATCATCTCCTTCATCTTCGTCGTGCTGAACACGTTGGTCGATATCGCCTATGCGGTGATCGATCCGCGTCTGCGCACCGCGCGCTAACCTGGAGATCCGAGTTCGATGACTCTCGTGCAAACGACCAAGAGCGAAACAGAAAGCCGGCCAGCGCGTGCGCCACTTCTGACGCGTATTCGCAACAGCGATATCTGGTGGTCTTTCAGGAACAGCCGCCCCGCGCAGATCAGTGCCTTCGTGCTGATGATCCTGATCCTTGCGGCCATTTTCGCGCCGCTGATTGCCCCGCAAAATCCCTATGATGGCGCATCTCTCGACATGTGGAAGGCGGAGCTGCCGCCCGTCTGGATCGAAGGCGGCGAGTGGCCCTATCTTCTGGGCACCGATACGCAAGGGAGAGACATGCTGTCGGCCATTCTCTACGGCACGCGCATCTCCATCGTCATCGGCGTTGCCTCCGTCGTGCTGTCCCTGATCATCGGCATGACGGCGGGCCTTCTATCCGGTTACTTCGGCGGTTTTATCGACAATCTGCTGATGCGCTTCGGTGATATCACGCTCTCTATTCCCACCATCCTCGTTGCCATTCTGGTCTCGACGGTGGTGCGGCAGATGCTGCCGGAACATTTGCGGGAGGCAGGCGCCTCCGCCGTTCTCGTGCTTGCCATCTCGCTCTCGGCCTGGGTTCAATATGCCCGAACAGTGCGGGCGCAGGCGATTGTCGAAAGCGGCAAGGATTATGTCTCTGCGGCCAAGCTGATCGGTGTTCCCGCACGCCGTATCATGATGATGCACATTCTGCCCAACACGCTGACGCCAATCATGGTCGCCGCAACGCTGAATTTCGGCATGGCGATCCTGACGGAAGCGACGCTCTCGTTTCTGGGCATCGGCATGCCGCCGACCCAGCCATCGCTTGGCACCCTGATCCGCATCGGCAACCAGTTCCTGTTTTCCGGTTCCTGGTGGATCGTCCTCTTCCCCGTCATTCAGCTCTGCCTTCTGGTCGTCACCGTCAATATGCTCGGCGACTGGCTGCGCGATGCCCTTAATCCGAAACTGAGGTAAGCCCCATGCACGACCTTCTTCTGCGCAATGTCCGGCCCATGGCTGGCGAAAGCTGCGACATCCTCATCAGGAACGGCAAGATTGCGGGCTTCGGAACGTTTGAAGCTGACGGCGCAATGCCTGTCGAGGACGGGCAGGGGGCGATCATTGCGCCGGGCCTCATCGACGCCCATACGCATCTCGACAAGACGACCTGGGGCATGCCCTGGCACGTCAACAACCGCGCTGCGATCCTGCGCGGCCGCATCGACTTCGAGCGCGAAAACCGCAAGCAAATCGGCATTGATCCGCATCGGCAATCCATGCGTCACGCCATCGGCCTTGCCGCAAACGGTGCTAGCCATATTCGAAGCCATGTCGATATCGATACGACCCATGGCCTGTCTCTGGTGGAAGGTATCTGGCAGACCCGTGATGCGCTGAAAGGCATCATCGATATCGAGATCGTCGCCTTTCCGCAGTCAGGCGTCATGGTCATGCCGGGAACTGTGGAGCTTCTGGACGAGGCGCTGCGTCAGGGCTGTGAAGTGCTGGGCGGTATCGATCCCTGTGGGATTGATCGCGACCCCAAAGGCCAGTTGGACATTCTCTTTGCGCTGGCGGTGAAGCATGGGGTCGACATCGACATCCATCTTCATGAAACGGGCGATCTGGGCGCCTTCACCATGGAGTTGATCTTCGAGCGCATCCGCGCCAATGGCATGGAAGGTCGTGTTGCCATCAGCCACGCCTTCGCGCTGGGCATGAACGATTACTTACGCGTCGGCAAGCTGATCGACGAGATTGCCCGGCTCGACGTTGCGATCCTGACGACAGGCGCACCCTCGGCGACGGTGCCGTCCATCATGAGGCTGAAGGAAGCGGGTGTGCGGGTTGGCGGCGGCTGCGATGGCATTCAGGATACCTGGGGTCCATGGGGCCAGCCCGACATGCTGGACCGCGCCAAGATCATCGGCATGAAAAACGGACTGCGCTCAGATATTGAACTTGCGCATGTGCTGCATGTCGTTTCGCAAGGCGGAGCCGATGTCATGCGGTTGAAGGATTATGGTCTCGCCATTGGCTGCAACGCCGATTTCACGCTGCTGACCGGTGAGACGCTCGCCCACGCGGTTGTCGATGTCGCGCCGAGGCCCATGGTGGTCAAGGGTGGCCGCGTTGTTGCCCGTCAGGGCAAGGCCATCGTGGAGATGCCGTGATGGACGATCTGTCTCAGGATCTCGGAAGACGTCCCGAAGGTCGTACACTTGTCACCGCAAGCTGGGTCGTCGGTCATGAAGACGGTCGGCACTGCCTGTTGCGCAACGGTGAAGTGGTGTTCGAACACGGAGAAATCCTTTTCGTCGGCCACGACTTTCCGGGCGAAGTGGCGCGCCGCATCGATTATGGCAACGCGCTGATCAGCCCCGGCCTGATCGATCTCGATGCACTGTCCGATCTCGACACGACCATTCTGGGCACAGACCATCACCCTGGCTGGGCGAAGGGTCGCGTGTGGCCGCGCTCCTATGTGGAGGCCGGTCCCTATGAAATGTACACCCCGGAGGAACTGGCGTTCCAGAAACGTTTCGCCTTCAGGCAATTGCTACTGAACGGAATTACGACCGCGGCACCCATCGCATCACTGTTCTACCGGGAGTGGGGCGAGACCGTCGCTGAATTCGATGCTGCCGCCGATGCGGCTGGCGAGCTTGGCCTGCGGGTCTATCTCAGCCCCGCCTATCGCTCGGGTGGCATGGTGCTGGAAGCTCCGGGCCAGATGGTTCCGGTCTTCGATGAGGAGCGCGGTTTTCAGGGACTGAAGGACGCCATTGCCTATATCGAGAGGCAGAACGGTCGCCACGGCGATCTCGTCCGTGGCGTGCTGGCACCGGACCGCGTGGAGACATCGACGCTGGCACTGATAAAGCGTACCGATGCGGCGGCGCGCGATCTCGGCTGCAAGTTCCGTCTGCATATGGCGCAAGGTGCCATGGAAGTGGAAACTGTGCGCAAGCTGCACGGAACGACCGCTCCGGTTTGGCTTGCCAGGGCCGGTTTGTTGAACGAGCGGCTGATTGCGCCGCATGCCACGAATGCGACGGAAGAGGATCTTGCGCTCTACGCGGACCACGGCGTTTCCATCGTTCATTGTCCGCTGGTGTCGGGTCGTGGCGGCAGCATTCTCAATTCCTTCTCCGCCTGCCGCAAGCGCGGCATCAACATTGCCATGGGAACGGATACGACACCGCCGGACATGCTTATGAACCTGCTGGTCGGCCTGATCACCGGTCGCATTGCCGATGGTGCGCCCGACAGGCTTCGCTCTGCAGATCTGTTCGACGCGGCGACCATTGGCGGCGCGCGTGCGCTTGGCCGTGACGATCTCGGTCACCTCTCGGTGGGTGCACGCGCCGATATCGCGGTCTTCGATCTGGACGATGCGATCATGGCACCTTCCATCGATCCGATCACGACGCTGGTGACGGGCGGATCGGGCAAGGTGACCCGTGCAGTCTTCGTCGATGGGCGGGTGTCCATGACATCCCGCAAGGTGGTTGGCATGGACATGCACACAGCCCGCGTTCAAGCTCAAGCGCAATATGATCGCCTGATCGCAAAATATCCGGAGCGTAGCTACGGCAACCCTCCGGTTTCCGACATTTTTCCACCCAGCTACCCGATTGTGGAGAAGGCCCATGGCTGACATGCAGCAGGCGGTCATCAATGTCCGCAATCTGAAAGTGGAATTTCCCGGCCGTCGCGGCACCGTCACCGCTCTTTCCGATGTGAGCCTTTCGATCCGTCCCGGCGAAATCCTTGGCGTGGTCGGCGAATCCGGAGCGGGCAAATCCATGACCGGCCTTGCCATCCAGGGACTGCTGGAGCGGCCCGGACGCATTGCCGGCGGAGAGGTGTGGCTCGGTGAGCGGCGGATCGACACGCTGAAGGATCGGGAGATGGAGAAGATCCGTGGTCGGGAAATCGGCGCTATCTTCCAGGACCCACTGACCTCGCTCAATCCGCTGTTTACAGTGGGCGCGCAGTTGACCGAAACCATCCGCCAGCATCTGCCGCTCGGCCGTGCCGAGGCGCGCGCCCGGGCCATCCAACTGCTCCGTGATGTTGGCATTCCCTCGCCAGACGAGCGTTTCGACCAGTATCCGCACCAGTTTTCCGGCGGCATGCGCCAGCGTGTGGTGATTGCCTTGGCGCTCGCCGCATCGCCGAAACTGATCATCGCGGACGAGCCGACAACGGCGCTTGACGTTTCCATTCAGGCGCAGATCATTTCGCTGCTGCGTCGCCTGTGCAAGGAAAAGCAGACGGCGGTGATGCTCGTGACCCACGACATGGGCGTGATTGCCGAAGCCGCCGACCGGGTGGCTGTGCTGTATGCGGGCAGGCTGATCGAGATCGGCCCTGTCGAGCAGGTGCTGCATTCGCCGCGCCACCCCTATACGCAAGGGCTTATGGCTTCCATCCCGTCTCTTGGCGCCCGCGTTCACAAGTTGAACCAGATCGATGGCGCCATGCCGAGACTGGATGCGATACCGCCCGGATGCGCCTTCAATCCGCGCTGTCGGCAGGCAGGTCCACGCTGTCTTCGCGAACGCCCCGAACTCATTGCCGCGGGTGACGGCGCCAGCGCCTGCTGGCTGAACGCAGGAGGAACCGCATGAACCAGACGGCGAAGAAACCACAGGCGCTGACCGTCAACGGGCTGGTCAAGACATTCGATGTTTCCGCGCCATGGCTCAACCGCGTGATCGAGCGCAAGCCAAGACAGTTCGTGCGGGCGGTGGCCGATATCGATTTTTCCGTTCCGGCAGGCGGATGCCTCAGCATCGTCGGCGAAAGCGGTTGCGGCAAATCGACCGTTGCGCGGCTGGTGACCGGATTGTTTAAGCCCAGCGCCGGTGAAATCCGCTTCGCGCCAGGGCGCAACAATGCCCCCTTGTCAGCACAGATGATCTTTCAGGATCCCTATGCCTCGCTCAATCCGCGCTGGCGGGTGAAGAACATCATTGCCGAGCCGCTGCGCGAACTGAAGCTGCGTAAGACGGCGGCTGAGGTAACAGAACGGGTCGAGGAATTGCTGGGCATCGTGGGCTTGTCAGCGTCCGATGGCGAGAAGTTTCCGCATGAATTCTCGGGCGGTCAGCGTCAACGTATTTCCATTGCGCGAGCGCTCGCCAGCGAACCGGAATTCCTGGTGTGCGACGAGCCGACCTCGGCGCTCGATGTTTCGGTGCAGGCACAGGTTCTCAATCTGATGCGGCGGTTGCAGGATGAACTTGGCCTGACCTACCTCTTCATCAGCCATGACATGAGCGTGGTAAGACACATGTCGGACCGGATCGCGGTCATGTATCTCGGGCGGATCGTGGAGGAAGGGGAAACGGAAGAGCTGTTCGCCAATCCGCGCCATCCCTACACAAAGCTCCTGTTACAGACGATCCCGAATATTGCCGAGCCGAATCGCGACCGTGAACCGGCGGTAGGGGAGGTGCCGAGCCCGCTGAAGCCACCGAGCGGGTGTGCGTTTCATCCCCGCTGCCCGATTGCGACAGCCCGCTGTTCGGCGGAATTGCCTGCCGTGCGGACGCTGGCTACAGGCACACGGGTGGCGTGTCACCTGGTCACGGAGGATGCGGTTCCTGTCTGAACTTCGATGTCAGGCAAGCGCTGCGCGCAGGTCGTGCGAGAGATCACGGATCTCGGTGAGATCGAGCTCCGATTCAACATGGTCGAGATGGTGTGCCATGAGGTGCACCGCCTTCTCGGCATCGTTGGCTGCAATCGCATCCACGATTTCCGCATGCTCGTCCGGACCGCAGTTGAAACGATTGGTGTTGCGGTAGACGGCAGTGATCAGGGAGGAGCGTGCGATGAGATCGCGCATCGTCGTGAACAGGAAATCAGAGCCGACTGTCTCGGCGAGCAAGAGATGGAAACCGCCGGAGAGCTTGATGATATCCGTGGTAATGTCCTGCGCGTTCGCGACCCGCTCCTTTGCGACATGGTCGCGCAACCGCTTCAGATCCGATTTCGAAATCGACTTGCACAAGCGTTCGACAATGCAGCGTTCCACGGTGCGGCGAACGAAGAACACGTCGCGAGCTTCTTCAACCGAGGGTTTGGATACGAAGGCGCCGCGATTGGGAACAATCGTGACAAGACCATCGCGCTCCAGAACCGTCAGCGCCTGCCGGATGCGGGCACGGCTGACGGCGAAGATTCCGGCCAGTTGCTCTTCTTTCAACTGGACGCCGGGACGCAGTCTGCGCTCCGCAATGGAAAGCCAGACTTTCTCGACAATCTGCTGTGTGGAAGGGCCGTTTGCCTCAGTCATCACCTTACTCCCGATCGGGGCTAGAGAAGCGTGATGCGGCGTAAAATGTCAACTGTAACAGGCGGATTTCGATTGCAGAATTGTCGACAATATGAAACGATATTGTATATCATCAGCAGGAACTGAATTATGGAATTCGACTTTACCGTGCTTGAGGCGCAGAGCCGCTACCGTCTGCTGACAAATTTCATCGGCCCGCGTCCGATTGCGCTGGTCACGACCCGCTCTGAGGCCGGACACAACAACGCAGCGCCCATGAGCTTTTTCAACGTATTCTCGCACGATCCGCCCATCGTGGTGCTGGGCATCCAGACACGCCTCTCAGGCGAGGAAAAGGATACGGTTGCCAATATCCGCCGAACGCAGGAATTTGCGATTTCCATGGTGGATATGACGATTGCCCAGCAGATGCTGGTCTGCGGTCTGGGTTTCGATACGGAAGTCGATGAACTGGCCATGGCGGGCCTGACAGCAAAGGACTGCAGCCAGATCGATGTCTGCTATCCCGCGGAGGCTCCTTGCGTATTCGAATGCCGGGTGGAACGCCTGATCGATTACCATCGGCGCACTCTGGTTCTCGGCGAAGTGGTCCATATGCACGTGCGTCCGGAATGCATGGATGCAGAGGGGCGATATGTGGATCCGGAGCATTATCAGCCCATCGCTCGCCTGCATGCCGACAACTACATCACTTCGGACCGCCAGTTCGTTCTGACGGCTCCTCCGATATCCGATTTCATCAAGCCGCAAGACCAGTAAGGTCTTTGAAAGGTTCGACTTCATGCATATTCGCCTGATCAATCCCAACTCGACCGCATCCATGACAGCGCAGGCGCTGGAAAGCGCGTTGCGCGTCAAGCAGCGGGACACGCAGGTCACGGCCGTCAATCCGACGGATACGCCGGTCAGCATTGAAGGGGGCGCGGACGAAGCCATGGCCGTGCCGGGCATGCTGGCGGAAATCCGCAAGGGCGAGAAGCAGGGTGTCGATGCCTATGTGCTTGCCTGTTTTGACGATCCCGGCCTTCATGCGGCACGTGAAGTGGCAAAAGGGCCGGTTATCGGCATCTGTCAGGCGGGCATTCAGGTGGCGATGACCATCAGCCGGCGGTTCTCCATCGTCACGACGCTGCCGCGGTCGATACCGATCATCGAGGATCTGGTCTGTGATTATGGCGCAGATCGTCACTGTCGCCGGGTGCGATCCATCGATTTGCCGGTTCTGGGTCTGGAAGAAGACCCTGCCGCTGCCGAGCGCCTGCTGATCCGCGAAATCGAGGCCGCGAAAAAGGAAGACGGTGCGGAAGCCATCATTCTCGGCTGCGCGGGCATGTCGGCGCTGTGCGAGCGCCTGCAGACGGTAACGGGGGTACCCGTCATCGATGGCGTAACGGCCGCCATCAAGCTTGCGGAAGCGCTGGTTGGGGCAGGCTACACCACCTCAAAAGTCAGCGCCTATGATTATCCCCGCATCAAGCATGCCGGGGTGGCCGCCGTCGCCTGAGGGCGAAAGAGTGTCCGCCTTTTCTCCGCCGGTCTGTGCCGGCGGGGCTTAAATTTCGACAATTGTCCGCAGGAATTTTCCGCAATCGGCCAGGGCAGACCGCGCGGCAGGAACCATGCGCGCCCGTGCGCAGAAGCCGTGCACCATGCCCTCGTATTCGACCACCTCAGCGGTCGTGCCGGATGATGCAATGCGTTCGGCGAGCCAACGGGAATCATCGCGCAGGACATCGAGTTCCGCTATGCCGAGCCAGAGGGGTGGAAAGCCTTTGAGATCGGCCTTCATGGGAACAGCGTAGGGGCTGTTACGCATTTCCGGATCCGGCAGATAATCGGCGAAATAGGTCGCCATGGCATCGCGCGGAAGACCAAATCGCCCGTCGCCGAATTCCCGGTAGCTTGGCGTATCGAGATCATCACCGTAGACGCCATAGAACAGACCCATCGCAACCGGCAACGGCCGACCTTCATCCCGAAGTTTGAGCCATGCGCCAAGAGCCAGGTTTGCGCCAGCGGAGGCACCACTGAGCATCAGCCTGTTGCAGGGCCTCCCCCTGAAAACACCGCCCACCATGGCCCATTCGATGGCGCGGACCACATCCTGCAGAGGTGCGGGGAAGGGATGTTCCGGAGCAAGACGGTAGGATATGGAAAGGACCGGCAGGCCGCTTGCTGCGGCAAGGCCACGGGCCTGCCAGTCGCTGGCGTCGATGGAGCCCTGTTGCCAGCCGCCGCCATGGACAAACAGGATGGCGGCATCACCTTCAGCTTCCGGACGGTACAGACGGGCAGGCAGGGAAGGCTCCCCCGGTATCGTGAGGTCTTCCACATGCGCGATGGCAGGTGCGCCTTCCGCCCAGAAGCGGGCGAGACGGTTCAACTGTGCACGCCTCGAAAGGAGATCGGCAGGCTGACCGCCATCCTCTTCGATCAGCCGTGCATTTTCCTGGATGGCAAGCGCCATGTTCTGTTCGAGTGGCACAGTCTTGCTCCCCGCTTTGTCCTCACTCCGGGCTGACCCGCCCACGCCATCCGGAATATGTTAGTAAAGCATGTTCTCAAGCAAGAGTTTCGAGCCTTCGGGTCTGCCGCGCGATCAGCATTTCGATTTCGGCAATGGCCGCAGCATTCAGGCCAGCACCTGGCCTGCGCTGGGCCGCGCTCCCAATCGCGCCGCGTTTGGCAAGCACATACTTACGGACCGCAAGGCCGATGCCCGGCTGCTGTTCATAGCGCACGAGAGGCAGGTAAGCATCGAATACATCCTGCGCCGCTTCATGCCTGCCTTCATTGCTGAGGCGCACGACGTTCGCCATCATTTCGGGATAGGCAAAGCCCGTCATGGCGCCGTCGGCACCACGACGCATTTCTTCCGGCAGGAAGGCGCCTGCATTTCCGCACAGGATGGAGACACGACGACTGCCTTCCGTCTCGGCCTGACGCAGATCCGAGATCTTCTGCAGTCCCGGCCAGTCCTCGTGCTTCAGCATGACGATGCTGGGATGGGCTTCGAAGATGACGCGCAGCGTCTTCGTGGAAATCTGCACGCCGGTTGAAAGCGGAAAGTCCTGCAGCACCACCGGAACGTCTTTCCCGACGGTCTCCACCACGTTTCGGTAATAGCCGATGATCTGCTCGTCCGTGCGCAGCGATGAGGGCGGCGCAACCATGACGCCAGCGGCACCCAGATCCATCACGGCACCGGTCAATTCGCCAAGGGCGGCGAGACCGGGGGCCGAAACACCCACGACGACGGGCATATTACCAGCACGCGCCAAAGTTCGCCGCGTGACCTCAATCGATTCTGCCTGCGTAAGTTTCGGTGCCTCGCCCATCATTCCCAGAATGGTCAGCCCGTCGGCACCTTTCTCCGCGTAGAAATCGACCATGCGATCGATACTGTCGTGATCGAGCGCACCTGTTTCCAGGAACGGCGTCACGGCAATGACGAAAACGCCTCTGGAGCTTGACGTGATATGTGCCATCGAAAAATTTCCTATTCGAACCAATGGGATTGACCACGGCGCACATAGTGTCCGTCGCCGGGCTGGTTGAGGATGTCTTGTCCGTCGAAGGCGAGTTCGCCTGAGAGATAGGTCCGGCTGACGGTGATGTTGAAGCGACGACCGTCAAACGGGCTCCAGTTCAGGTCATCATGGGCGTTCTGCGCGTTCCAGATCTGTGGCGTCCGGCTGACGACGGTCAGATCCGCATCCGATCCAATCCGGATCGCGCCCTTTTGCGGCCAAAGACCGAAGAACTTTGCTGGCCGCTCACACAGTTGTTCCACGGTCATTGCCGCGGCATCGAAACCGCGTTCATCGGCGGCGGTGTAGAAGGCAGGCAACAGTGTCTCAAGGCCCGGAACGCCTGCACCGGCGTCGAAGATGGAGTCTGTAAACTTGTTGTCGATCGGCCAACTGGAATGGTCCGAACTGACGAAGGCGACGCGGCCAGATACGACTTCCTCCCACAAGGGCTCGATCTGGCCAGGGCGAATGGGCGGATTGACCTTCATGCGGGCACCCAGTTCCTCGCCATCGCGCTCCGGATCGAACCACAAATAGTGAACGCAAAGCTCGCCTGTCGCGCGGAAACCATCTGCCAGATAGTTGTCTACCAGCTGGAAGCCGCGCGCTGTTGTCAGGTGAACAATATGGGCATGGGCACCGGCTGAGGCACCAAGCTCCAGAAACTGCGCCGTCGCCGCAAGCTCGGCGGCGGGAGGGCGGCTGGCGGAATGGGCCTGTATGCCGTTCTGTCCGGCGGCCTTTGCCGCTGCAATATAGGCGCGCACAATCTCCTGATCCTCATTATGGACACCGAGCGGCAGCGGGGTATCGGCGAGGGCGTGGAAAAGACGCAATATCTGATCCGACGATATGCGCGGAAACCGGGTCGGGCTGCTTTCGAAGGTCGAGATCTTGAAGGCAACAACGCCACCGTCGATCAGCGACGCGACATCCTCCATCGATTGGCCGGGCAGAACGGTTCCATAGAGCGCCACATGGGCATGGGCATGCTGCTCGATGGCTTCGACTTTCTCCTTCAGCCTTTGCAGGTCATTGAGAGGTGCCGGATTGTCATAGGGCATGTCGACGATGGTGGTGATGCCGCCGGCGATGGCCGAGCGCGTGGTGGAGCGGATGCCGGGCAGTCCGCCATAGCTGCAGGCATGCGTCTGGCCGTCAATGATGCCGGGCAGGATCAGCTCGTCGCCGCAATCATGGACCTGTGCGTCCGAGGGCGGCTCACTGGTGCCGATGGCTTCAATTTTGCCAGCGGAAATGCCGATCCAGGCATTTTCCAGAGGGCCATCGGGAAGAACCGCGGTTCCACGCAGGATGAGATCGAAACCCATGGGTGTTACCTTTTGTAGGAGAGATCAAGATGGTTAGCCGCAAGCGCCACGCCCGCCTGCACCGGATCGATGACCGGAATGCCGAGCGTTTCCTGCAGCTTCGCGCGGTAGGACCCAAGGCCGGCGCATCCGAGAATGATGACATCAGCCCCGTCCTGGTCCAGCAACAAGCGCGCCGTCCGGGCAACGGTTTCCACGACATCGGTCGCCATCAGCTGGGCGACGGTCATGTCGATCGAGCGGTCTGCGGCCAGACGATGATGCAGGTGCAAGGCCTCCAGATAGCGCAGGTGCCTCGCGATGGAGGACGGCCCCAGCGAAATGATGCCGAAACGGCGACCTAGTGAAAGAGCCGTCAGATAGGCCGATTCCGCAATCCCGAGCACCGGCTTGGTGGTTGCAGCCCGCACGCGATCAATCCCTGGATCCGAAAAGCACGCCAGCACGAAGGCATCGGCGTCGCTGCTGCCGACAGCGTCCAGAATGTTGGGGATGACTTCGGCCACATGGGCGTCGGTTTCGATGCCGGGCGGCGACTTTGCAAGCTCGATGCATTCGATATTGTGGGCTGTTGACGCCTTCAAGGGTGCAAGACAGGCCTGCATGGATTGCGTAACGGAAACAGAACTGTTGGGATTGATGACCAGAATAGTGGACAAGCTTTCACTCCCGCGGCGCACGTCGGATTCTGCATACTAGGTATATCACGTAATATATTACAGATGATTTGGTGTCAAAGCGGATCAATGGACACGCCAGTGGAAATCCGCGGGGTTCTCACCGAGCGCACGAGCCCGAGGTTTTGGCACAGCTCCGGTCAAGCAAAAAACTTCTAATATACTACGTAATATATTTTTATATGCCAAGCCTTTCAGCATGCTCGCATATAGGATTATGATGCAGTGCGGCAGAACGAGATGGACGACGACAGGGTTGAGGGGCAAGTGTGCAAATGACAACGGATGAGATCCGCAGCAGCGTTCTGCTTACACCGCACCAACTCTACGAACGGCAGCGTCGTGACGAGGAGGTGACCGTTCTCGCGGTACAGTCGATCAATCCCTATACCGGACGGCCATCGTTTACGGGCCAGAGAATTCCCGGCGCAATCGATACCGAAGCCTATGAAGATTTCCAGTCGCCTGCGTCTGCGCAGGAGGGGCAGCGCCCCCTGCCCAAGATCGAAGCGCTGCAGGCGCGCGCCAGAGCCTGGGGGCTGCTGGCCGAGCGTCCGGTGGTGATCTATGACGCGGACCGCAGCATGACGGCTGCACGCGCCTGGTGGGTGCTCAAATGGGCCGGGCTACCCGATGTGCGGGTGCTGGATGGTGGCTTTCCTGCCTGGATTTCTGCCGGCTTGCCGACAACGGCGGAGGCCGTCGAGCCTGTCCCTAGCGCCATCGTCCTAAGCGCTGGCCATATGCCGCAATTCGGGCCGGACGATGCCGTGAAACTGGCGCGGGAGGGCGTACTCCTCGATGCGCGCATACGACCAAATTACATTGGCGGGCCAGTGGCCGAAGGTCAGCCGCCGCGCGGGCACATTCCCGGCGCCATCAGTGCGCCAGCCCCTGACAATGTCACCGACTATGGGAACTTCACGGATGCTGCCACCCTCGTGCAGATGTTTGCGGCGCTAGGGGTCGATGGGCAGAGGCCTGTCGGGGTTTACTGCGGGGCGGGAATGTCTGCGGCGCATACGGTGCTGGCGCTTGCCTCTATCGGAATTTCCGCTGCGATGTATCCGGGTTCCTGGTCCGCCTGGGTGAGCGATCCGACACGTCCCGTGGTGGTGGGTGCCTATCCGGATAGCAGGCCAGCATAAATTCTAGGCATATGTCGAGTTTGGTCAAATGCGCGCCATTCGGGCTTTACACGGCTATCAGCTATGATATATTTCGTAATATACTACAGGAGTTCGACGGCCTCTCCGCCGTCAGAGCGTCTGTCCATCGGCGAAACGAAGGGGTGAGCCAATGAAGATCTGGAATGGGATTGTAGTGGCGGCGGCAGTTTTGCCACTGCTCGGTTCGGCGGCTTTCGCGCAAGCCGATGCCAAACTGAAAACGCTTGTCGTGGCGGTGCCTTCGGATCCGGTTGCGCTTGAGCCGGGCACGAACAAGGCAGAGCCGATCGGCAGTGAGATCATTCTCAATGTCTTCGACACGCTGGTTGCCTGGACGGCACCGGACTTCAAGGTTCTCGAGGGGCGCCTTGCCAAAAGCTGGACCGTTTCCGATGACGGCAAGGTCTTCGACTTCAAGCTGCGCGAGGGTGTGAAATTCCAGGATGGAACCGCCTTCGATGCGGCGGCCGTCAAGTTTTCGCTGGAGCGCACAAAGGCCACCAATCCCTACGTGAAGGCCACGTTCGATCTCATCAAGGAGATCACGGTTGTCTCGCCGACGGAACTCAAGATCACGCTGTCTGCCGCCTATCCGGCTTTCCTTTCCATTCTGGCGCAACCGCAAGCGGGCATCGTCAGCCCCGCAGCTGTTGCAAAATACGGCGACAAGTTTGCCTCCAATCCGGTCGGAACCGGCCCCTTTGCCTTCAAGAGCGCACAGGCCGATACCAATGTCGTGCTTGAGGCGAACCCGAACTATTTCCGCGGCGCGCCAAAGCTGTCGCAGATCATCTATCGCGTCATTCCCGATGCCTCCACGCGCCGTCTCGAACTGGAAGGCGGCGGCGTCGATATCGTGCAGCAACAGGGCCAGCTATCGGCCATTGCAGCTCAGGACATCGAGGCGCTGAAGGCCAACAAGGATCTGAAGGTGCTGGAGGCATCCAGCCAGATCATCCGCCAGCTGGAATTCAACAACAGCAAGACCGACGGTCCCTTCTCGAACCTGAAAGCCCGCCAGGCCATCGCCCATGCCATTGATTATGACGGTCTGCTTCAGGGTGTCTTCGGCGGAACGGCAGAGCGGGTCTACGGACCGCTGACATCAAACAGCTGGGCCTTCAATCCCAAGATGAAGGAACTGGCACCGAAATACGATCCCGAGCTTGCCAAGAAGCTGCTTGCAGAGGCAGGCATCAAGGCTTCTTCGCTGAACCTGAAACTCTACAGCTTCCAAGGCCCGCTCTGGGGTGCGGTAGCCACCTTCGTTCAGGCCAATCTGGCTGATATCGGTATCAATGCGACGATCGAGCAGACCGAGTTCCCGGCGCTTCGGACGCTCCAGACCTCTGGCCAGTTCGACGTGGCGCTGGATGGCCGCCAGCCCTGGTACAACGATCCCGATGCGCATATCACCATCGGTTACCTCTCTTCGCTTGCCAACACGGCCATGACGTTCCGCATGCCGCAGGACAAGGCGCTCGACGACCTTATTTTGAAAGCGCAGCAGACGCCGGACATGGAGGCGCGCAAGCAGCTCTATTTCACCATCCAGGAAGAAATCGCCAAGCGCGTTCCCGGTGCCTACCTGTTCAGTCCGAAGCTGATCGTCTTTGCCCGCGCCAATGTCGAGGGACTGGTGGTCAACAGCGCTCCGCCGCTCAACGAATACTGGTCGGTCTCCAAGAAGTAGGATGCTATCGGGCGTCGGCGGCCATCAGGTTGCCGACGCAAACCCTATGCGGCAGCTTAATGCTCCCCAGTCATTATGGCGGCCGGCAGGAAAAGAGTGAGAGCCACATATGGCGAGTTTCATCATCCGCCGCCTGATCGCCCTGATACCGGTCATGTGCATCGTCCTCGTCATCGTCTTTTCGCTGGTGCGGATCATTCCCGGCGATCCCGCAACCACGTTGCTGGGGCCCGGTGCGACGCAGGATCAGATCGAGGCTCTGCGCGCCCAGCTGAACCTCGATCAGCCGGTTCTTCTACAATTCTACCACTATGTCGTCGGCCTCTTCGTTGGTGATTTTGGCTATTCGCTGAAGACCGGCCAGCCCGTCGCTGCGGAGATCCTGCAGCGCCTGCCAGCAACGATCGAGCTCTCGGTTCTGGCTGTCATCGTGGCTGTCATCGTCGGAATCCCGATCGGCGTCCTGTCCGCCGTGCGCCCGAATTCGATGTTCGACCATGTGACCCGCCTTGTTTCTCTCATCGGCGTGTCGATGCCCGCTTTCCTTCTGGCGCTGATCTTGCAGTTGATCTTTGCCACCAGTCTCGGTTGGTTGCCGGTATCCGGACGTGTCAGCCCCTATCTGCCGATCGAACACGTGACAGGCTTCGTCATTCTCGATGGCCTGTTGACAGGCAATGTGCAGGGGGCGCTGAGCGCCATCCAGCATCTCATTCTCCCGACTGCGGTCCTCGCTGCCTTTCTCGCGGCAACGCTCGGTCGCTTCGTGCGCAATACGATGATGGATGTGATGGGCGAGGACTTCATTCGCACGGCCAAGGCCAAGGGGCTGCGCAATCGGCAGGTCGTGCTGAACCATGGTCTGCGGAATTCGCTTCTGCCAGCGGTCACCATCATTGGTCTCAAATTCGCGGAAATGCTGGGCGGGGCGATCCTGACGGAGACGATCTTCGCCTGGCCCGGGATTGGACGTTACATGTTCGAGGCGATCAAGAACCGCGACTATCCGGTCATTCAGGGTACGACGCTGGTCTTCGCGCTGCTGTTCGTGCTGACCTCCATCATCGTCGATGTGCTTTACGGCATTCTCGATCCTCGCATTCGCCGGAAGATGGGGTGAGACGATGAAGGACGTCGTGCTTTTCCTGCGTCGCAATACGCTTGCCGTTGTCGGGCTTGTCATCCTCGTGGCTCTGATCGGCCTCATTACGGTGGGTCCGTCCCTCACGGGCTATTCGCCCACAAAGCTCGATATCCTCCACAAGCTCGCCGCACCGAGTCTCGATCATTGGCTTGGGACGGATGCCTTTGGACGCGATGTTCTGACGCGCATCATGTATGGTGGCCGTGCAACGCTGGCGATCGGCGTCGGCGTCGTGGCAATCGCCTTTGCCGTCGGGGTATTTTTCGGAATGCTTGCAGGTTTTGCCGGGGGCTGGCTGGACAATGTCATCATGCGCATTGTCGACGCCATTCTTGCCTTTCCCGCGCTGGTTCTGGCCATTGCGCTTTCGGCGGCGTTTGGGCCCAGCCTGCAGAACGCCATGCTGGCAGTCGCGATCACGCTTGCTCCGCAGTTTGCCCGCGTGGCGCGCAGTCAGGCGCTGAGCATTTCGGTCAAGCCCTATGTTGAAGCCGCCATATCGCTGGGGCTGCCCAGTCATCGTATTCTGTTGCGCTACATATTCGTCAACGGGCTTGGGCCGCTTCTGGTGCAGTCCACGCTCGCTCTCGGCAGCGCCATTCTTCAGACGGCAAGCCTTGGTTTTCTCGGGCTTGGCGCACAGCCGCCCATGGCAGAGTGGGGCGCCGATGTTTCTGCCAATCTTCAATATGTCCGCGGTGCCGCCTGGGTGGCGCTGGCGCCCGGGATGGCTATCCTGCTCGCCGTTCTATCCTTCAACCTGATCGGCGATTCGCTTGCGGACTGGTTCAACCCGCGCCGCCGCAGTGAACTGGAATAGACCATTACCCATGACAAAACTGCGCATCACGCTCGAGAAGATCGATTTTCTGCCGCCGGATCGCGTGACGGACGATACGAGCGTCCTGACCCTGAAGAATCTGGTGTTCGAGCCGCTTCTTCGCTGGGACAATGGCTTTGTCAGGCCCGCTCTGTTTGAAAGCTGGACGCATTCGCCGGACGGCTGCCACTGGCAGTTCGTGATCCGGGAGGACGCGACCTTTCATGATGGCAAACCCTGCGTCGCTGCCGATATTCTGGAGTTTATCGACGGAATCCTGCAGGCGGTCGATACCTTCGGGATGAAATGGTCCTACGCCCGCTATCTGAAGGACGCCACGATCAGTGCCGCGTCGCCGCGTGTTGTCGAGGTCCGCAATCCCTATCCAATTGCCGATATCCTCGACATCTTCTCCGAATTCTACATCTGCCGACGCGATAGGGCAGGACGTCCGATCCTCGGGACGGGACGCTACCGCGTGGCGGAGTTCGAGCCCGGCAAGACAGCAGTTCTGGAACGCATGCCCCTGGCTCAAGGCCCGGATCAAATCCTGGTCACGGCCTGCAAGAGCGCCGAAGCGCGGCTTGACCTGCTGAAGGCCGGGACTGTCGATGCGGCGCTCAATCTGGAACGGGTGGAACATCGACTGGAGATGGATCCCCGGTTCCAGTGGGGGCAAGCCGTCAACACACTGTCCGTCATGTATTATCTCAACTGCCGGGACGGCATTTTCCGCCACGAGAACGCACGCCTTGCCGTCAATCATGCGGTTGATACGGCAGCCATTGCCACAGACATCTTCCATGGGCTCGCCGTGCCTTCCGCAACCATCGTCAGCCCGTTTCATCTGGGGGCTGCGAAGGCAGGTCTGTCACCAATCGCCTATGATACGGAAAAGGCGCGCCGACTGCTGGATACGGTAGATACCGATGGCATCGTTCATTTACGCACGCCCACCTTCATGCCGGAGCGAGCGCCTGAAATCAGCGGCTTTGTCGCGGCCTCGCTGGAGGCTGTCGGCTTGAAGGTCGAGGTGGAGACGGAGCTGGATCGGCCCGAATATGCCCGCCAGATCGGTCGCAAGGAGATGGGCGATATGGCTATCTTCGATTCCTCGCCGCACAGCACGTACCGCATCCTGAATGACAAGATTTCCAGCGTGCCGCAGGCCGTGTGGTGGCAGGGCTATGACGATGCCGAGACAGAGCAGCTTATCGCTGCCGCCAATCAGGCGGTGGACGATGTGGCGCGCGAAGAGGCCTATGCGCGTTGCCTGACCCGGCTACATCGCAATCCGCCCTGGCTCTACATTGTCCATCCGATCGATGTCTTCGCCGCCAGTCCCGGTGTTGCGGGCCTCGGCATCGATCACAAGGGCACCCTCACTATCCGCTAAGGAGCTTCCATCATGGAAAAGGACTACTCGATCACCTTCTTCTACTATGAGGATATCCATGCCGTCGCGCCGTTCTATGAGAATGTGCTGGGGCTTGAGCTGGTCCTCGATCAGGGTCTTGCCCGCATCTATCGTATTGCCGGAAAATGCTATTTCGGTATCGTCGACGGCAATCGCGGTCACCTGAAGCATCAGGAGAAAAGCGCCGTCCTGCTGACAATCGTGGCGCAGGATGTGGAGGGCTGGCACGCAAAGCTGAAGGCTGCCGGTGTTCCCGGTCTTTCCGAATTGCTGCGCGGACGGTTCTGCGAGCATTTCTTCTTTGAAGATCCAGCCGGTTACGCGATAGAGATCCAGCGGTTTCACAATCCCGATATCGCCAAGCTGTTCTGACGAGGCGAATGGAATGAGCATGTCGCTGGACCGTTTGCGCAAGACCCTTTTCGAGCAGGCCCTTGCCTTTGGCGCGCGCCCGTTGATGGCGCGTCCCGATGGAGACGTTGCGAGCCTTGCAGAAGGCTATATCCCGCTTCTCGTCAAATTCACGGTCGAGGACAAGGCTGCCAAGGGACTGCGCAAATTACGCGAGCAGGCTGAACCGGAGCCTCCGGTCTATTTCTCCGCTCTCGAAATGGTCCGGGATCATGCCGCACTCGTTCTGATAGGTGAAACCGGCAGCGGCAAGACGACATTCGCCCGGCATCTGAGCCTCACGCTCGCACGCGCTGACAAGACGCCGCGCGTGCTGGCGCGCAACGAACTGGGCGTGCGTCAGGCAGAAGTCTGGGATGCTGGCGACGTGCTGCCGCTCTATCTTCAGGCGCAAAAGGATACCGGCCTGAAGGCGCTGGTGGATGCTGCCGCTCCCGGATTGGAGACGCTTCTCGCGTCCGATACCTGGTCTTCATCCTCTGCCACATTGCTGATCATCCTGGATGCGCTGGAGAATGCAGGTTCCAATTCGGCCAAGCTGCTCGAAGAGGCGCTTGACATGCAGGCGGCTTATCCACGCCTGCGAATCCTGGCTCTGGCTGAAAAGGAGGCAAGCGCTGGGCTGGTGCCGCCAGCGCCGTTCGTGCGCTTCATGCTGCTGCCGCTTCTCAAGGCCCAGCGCATTGACGCCGCGCGAACCATTGCAGCGCTCGATGTTGAGGCGAGTGGTATCGCTCTTGGTTCGGCGGCGGCCAATCCGGCGCAGTTCGCCATGGCGCTCAGCGCTTCCGTCCATGGCACGACGGCCGAAGAGATTGCCGATGCGTGGCTGGCGCATGTGGCGAAGGACAAGCAGACTGCGACGCTGCTGTCCGGGCTCGCATCCGATGCCCTTTGCGGAACACTGGATGAGCCCGACCTTATGCCTGTCACCCGTGTGCGGCAATTGCTGGCCGCTCGCCATCTGGCAGATCAGACGCCGAAATCCGCCGTTGCGGCTTTCCGAGTCAATCCGCCGCTGTGGGCTCCGGTTCTGAGGAGCCTCGCCAGACGGCTTTCCGGAACGGCTATCCTTGCTGAACTGGTGGGCGATCTTCTGGAAGGCGAGGGCGATGCTTCGCTGCGAGGGGCTCTGCTGGCATCGGAGCTTTCAACTGACGGCGCATTCCACCTGCCATTGGCCGAAAGACTGCTGAAGATCGTCGAGACCGGGGCTTTGACCCCCGGCGAGCGTGAACAGGCGGGACGGGCGCTTTCAGCCCTGGGCGACCCACGCGATCTGGAAGCGCTGGCCAGCGTGCCCGCTGGCTCCTTTACCTTCGGTTCCGATACGCACCCGAATTCCGCCCCTCCACATGCATTGACTGTTGCCACCTTCCGGATCGGCGTCTACCCGGTGACCAACAGGCGCTATGGCCAATTCGTCCGGGCCACGAACCGGCCCTGGCAAAGCCCGGACGGCTTTTCGCCTGAGCGGCAAAGTGCGCCCGCCACGGATCTCACATGGCGGGATGCCAATGCCTTTTGTGCCTGGTTGACGGATGTCTGGCGACGCGAAGGGCGCCTCACTGAGACCGAAATCGTGCGTCTTCCGACGGAACCGGAATGGGAGCGGGCCGCACGCGGCGATCAGCCTGACCGGGGACAGGCCATCATCTATCCCTGGGGTCATGAATGGCAGGACGATGCCTCCAATTCGGAAGAGGCGGGCTTCAACACCACCTGCACCGTCGGGCTCTTTCCCAAGGGGCGCTCTCCCTATGGCTGCTACGATATGGCGGGCCAGGTCTGGGAATGGTGCACGACGCTGTGGGGAGAAGACATGGCAACACCCAGCTTCCGTTGTCCTTACAAAAATGATGGCCGCGAGGACAGCAATGCCGGGCCTGCCGTTCGCCGTGTGCTGCGTGGCGGCTGCTTTAGCAGCGGCCAGATGAAGGCTTGCTGCACCTATCGTGGCAGTCTGGAGCCGGATGGCTTCTGGCGCGGCAACGGCTTCCGCATCGTCGTCGCACCGGTAATATGACACCGGGACTGACCGAGTGCGCTGTCGGCAGTTCGACGTATGTGAAAGCATATGTTAAGAGCCACCAAGCGACTTGAGGTAGGCGATGATGTCCGCGCGGTCTTGCTCCTTGGACACGCTGATGGTCATGCGGGTTCCACGCACCAGGCGTGTCGGCCCCGCGAGGTAGGTGTCGAGCCTGTCCTCGGTCCAGGTAATGCCGGAATTCGCCAGCGCAGATGAATAGCTATAGCCCTCGACAACCGCTGCTTTCCGGTCGAACACACCGTTCAGAGCTGGCCCTGACTTGTTGTCGCCTTGGATCGAATGACAACCGGAACAGCGGCTGAACAGCCGCTGGCCGTTAGCCGGGTCGCCGGTTCCGGCGGCTGCGGCCTGGTCAGCAATAGCAAGCATGGCCAAAGACGAGATCAAACGTAGTGCTTTTTCCATGGTCACGCCTTCAAGTCCTCCGGATTGATGGGCAAGGTTCGGATGCGCTTGGCCGTCGCCGCAAAGATGGCGTTGGTCACGGCGGGAAAGACGGCGGATGTTGCGGCCTCGCCGATGCCGCCGGGCGCTTCGGCGCTTGGCACGATATGCGTTTCCACATGCGGTGCCTCATCGATGCGGAGCGGCGGATAGGTGTCGAAATTGCCCTGCTCAACGCGGCCTTCTGAAAATGTGATCGCACCATAGAGCGCCGCCGTGAGCCCATAGAGCGCTCCCCCTTCCATCTGGGCCGCGATCGTATCTGGATTGACCGTCAGCCCACAGTCGACCGCCGTGACGATGCGTGTCACGCGAACAGTTCCGTCTTTCGCCACCGATACGTCGGCAACCATGGCCAGATAGGTGCCAAAGGCGAACTGGACCGCCACGCCACGGCCCTGCCGCTCGGGAAGCACGTTGCCCCAGCCCGCCTTTTCGGCAACGAGTTGCAAGACTTTCAATGCGCGCGGGTTCTCCGAGAGGAGCCTTTTGCGATACTCGACCGGATCCATCTTCGCCGCTGCGGCCAGTTCGTCGATGAAACTCTCGACTACGAAGATGTTGTGCGACGGCCCGACACCGCGCCACCAGCTTGTGAGCACGCCCTGCGGCTCAACCTGCTTGAACTCCACGTGGATGGCCGGAAGCTTGTAGGGAAGATGGGACGCCCCTTCGACGCCATCAGGGTCGACACCGTTGCGCATGGCAGCCGGCGCAATGCGAGCAAAGATCGAGGATCCAGAAATGCGGTGGCTCCAGGCGACGGGGTTTCCCGCGCCATCGATGCCGCCGGATAGACGGTCGTAATAATAGGGTCGATAGTAGCCGTGCTGAATGTCTTCCTCGCGGCTCCAGATAACCTTGACCGGGCCCTTGACCTGCTTTCCGATCTTCACCGCATGGACAATGCCATCGACCTCCAGCCGCCGGCCAAAGCCGCCGCCCACGATGTGATTATGGATGATGACTTTCTCCGGCGGCAGGCCTGTCAGCGCCGCCGTGGCCTGCTTGGCGGACGACATGTTCTGTGTCCCAACCCACAATTCGCAGGCATCGTTGCGCACATGAACGGTGCAGTTCATCGGCTCCATCGCCGTATGCGCAAGGAAGGGCAGTTGATAGACGGCATCGATCCGCACTGCAGCGGCGGAAAGTGCTGCTGCCACATCGCCCTCGCTGCGCGCCACGGCGCCCGCCTGCTGCGATTTTTCATCAAGCAGCCGGAGGATATCGACCTGGGACACGGCTCGGTTCGGACCGTCATCCCAGGTGATGGCCGCAGCCTCCAGCCCCTTCTTGGCAGCGCCCGTATGGTCTGCGACCACGGCCACGGAATCGTCCGTGATGACGACCTGCCGCACGCCCTTGATCGCCAAGGCCGCCGTCTGGTTGACGGAGATCGGTTTGCCGCCCAGCACGGGAGATATCGCGATGGCAGCAATTCTGGTTCCGGCCGGAAGGGCGTCGATGCCATATTTCAGCGTGCCGTTGGTTTTCCCGCGCGTGTCAAGACGCTTCCTTGCGGTCCCCAGAAGCTTGAAGTCGGAAGGCTGTTTCAGCGTGATGGCTTCGGCTGGCGGCTGAGGGAGAGAGGCGGCCCTGTCGACAAGTTCGCTATAGGCCCGTCTGGTCCGCCCATCCGGATGCAGTACGAACCCATCCTGCGTGCGACAGGAGGCGACGTCGACATTCCATTCCGTGGCTGCGGCCTGCATCAGCAGCCGTCGCGCCGTCGCACCCGCCACTCGCAGCGGCGTCCAGAACGCGCGGATGGAGGTCGATCCGCCAGTCGTCTGGCGCCGAAGCATGGGATGCCCGTATAGCGCCTCGTTCACGGGTGCAGCCTCTATCCTCAAATCGTCGAGGGACACATCCAGCTCCTCGGCAATCAGCATCGCCTGTGCGGTATAGATGCCTTGCCCCATTTCCACCTGCGGCATGACGAAGGTGACAAGGCCTCTGCGGTCGATGCGGATGAAGGCGTTTGGTGCAAATTCTTGCGCCGCGAGCAGGGAATTTGCCGCAACTCCAAGGTTGACGACAAGACTGCCGCCAAGTGCGGCACTTGCCTTCAGGAAGTTGCGTCGGTTCAGGCGGGGAGCGAAAAAGGTGTTCGACATGATCTCTTCTCCTTTCAGGCGCTGGCGAGCTTGATGGCTGCACGAATGCGTTGATAGGTTCCGCAGCGACAGACGTTCCCGGACATGGCGCTGTCGATGTCGGCATCGGTTGGTTGCGGCGTTTCAGCCAGCAGTGCAGCGGCGGACATGAGCTGGCCCGACTGGCAATAGCCACATTGCGGGACTTCCAGCTCTATCCAGGCGTCCTGCAGCGCCTTCCCGTGCGGCAGGGTTTCCAGGGCTTCGATCGTCGTGATCCGGCTCTCGGCGATGCTGTCAATGGGCGTGACGCAGGATCGGGTCGGAACACCGTCAATATGGATCGTGCAGGCACCACAGAGCGCCTGGCCGCAGCCGAACTTGGTTCCCGTCATGCCGATGACGTCGCGGATGACCCACAGCAGCGGCGTGTCACCATCTACATCGGCTGTATGGGTTTGCCCGTTGATCGTGATGGAAAAAGCCATGCGTATGCTCCGTTAAGGACCTGTCGTCCGGCGGAACATGGCTTGATTATTGGCGCGGATAAACTGCCGTTTCCTGCACTTGTTATATAGCCCAGCTAAACAATGAACCTGGTTGCCGAAGCCGCGGATCAATCGGCTGAGGAGCGTCTAAGCTCAGAACAGGCCTCGATGAAGGCGCGCAGCTTCGGTTGCGTCTGGGCTGCCTTTGTGAAGTAGAGAAACAACCCATCCGTGCCAGGCGAATAGTCGAGCAAAACGGGTTCAAGTTGCCCGGCAGCGACCCGGTGTGACGCATGATAGGTCGAGGAGTAGATCAGGCCCTGACCGCGTGCCGCGAGCCTTTGCATCAACTCGCCATCGTTGACGGTCACGGGACCGCTGGGCTCGATGCTGATGTTTTGTCCATTCTCCAAAAATTCCCAGCGGTAGATATCGCCTTTCTCGGGCCGACGAAACCTGATGCAGTTGTGACTGGCGAGGTCCACGGGGACCCTGGGGCGGCCATGCTTGCGGAAATAGTCGGGAGATCCGAAGACAGCCCAGTGGAAGTGCGGTGACAGCCTCACGGCGATCATATCCTGGGCGATATATGGCCCGATGATGATCCCAGCATCGTAGCCGCCCGCCACGAAATCATGATGCCGGTTGCTGACCGTGATATCGACCTTGACCTTCGGCCATGCCGCACAGAATTCGGGCAGGATCGGCTCGATGACAAACGGCACGGCAAGGCGTTCGACAAGCAGCTTCAAAGTCCCGGAAGGTTCGCTGGACGAGCCCGAGGCTTGATCCAGGCTTGCCTCGATAGCCTGTGCGGCAGGGGCGACCTCGGCAAGCAGCGCTTCCCCGGCCTCGGTCAGCGATATGCGTCGGGTGGTCCGGTGAAACAGCGGCGTGCCAAGTCGCCGCTCGAGCTTCTGCAGTGCCTGACTGATCGCTCCCGGCGTGACCTCGAGATCCAAGGCCGCTTTGCGAACGCTCTTGTTGTTCGCGACCGCGAGGAATTCAGCCAATCCATCAAACGGGTTCTGGCGGGCCATGCTTCCTCATCGACTTCCCGGCGCTGCGATTATTCCGACCATACGATACATGCGATGCAGCAGTATCGGATCGCAAGTGAAATTTGACCTCGTGCAGTTTGCCGCGACGGCACTGACGTCTCGAAGAGGCTGAAAGGCCTTCCGAGCTTCTCTTCCCTGAAATCGATCTGCAGGGACCACATTCTTCCTTTGGCAGGAGTCAGGTCTTAGGCGGGGCCGGGCACAGCGGCAATGTTTGCCGAGCCGATGATGATGGTTGAAGCGCTGGAACAGGAGGATCGCGCCGAAGTGCCAGAAGAAGGCCCAGCATGATCAGGGCGGCACCAGCCCAACCTGATGCTGCGAGAGTCTCGTTGAAAAGAACCAGCGCGAAACCGGATGCAAAGAGTGGGTCACTCGTTTCAATGATCTGGACGCTTCCTGCGTTGCCTTCCTGGACCGCACGCGTCGTGAACCAAAATCCTCCAATGGTTGGAACGATGATGAGCGCCACGATGGGCCAGACTGCGGAGGCAGGCACTGGCGTCAGAGGCTGCTGCGTAAACGGCACCGCAAGATAGAGGCTGCCGAATCCGAACAGCCAGACCAGATGCGGCAGGCCACTGCCCATTTCGAGCTTCTTGGCAAAGAAGATAAACAGTGCGTATCCAAGTCCTCCGGCGAGAGCGAGAAGAATGCCCAATGTAGTGCCCGCGATGCGTCCTTCGAAGATGAAAATGGCACCCACACCGCCCAGGATGGCAAAGAATGCGAGCGTCTTGGCGAGCGTCAGGCGTTCGCCAAGGATCAGTACCGAAAGGATCAAAGTACCGCCACCCGCCGCGTAGGTCAGGAAGGAAACGAGCGGGATACTCGCCTCGGCAAACGCCCAGGTTTCGAAAAAGTAGAGACTGAAGACGCCGAGTGCGCTCAGAAGCGCAAAGGCACGAGCCCGGCGCGCAAGACCGAAAAGGATGCGGCGTTGGGCAGGGTGGAACAGGCACCACAGAAAGAGAACCAGAAAGGCCCCAGAGCATTTGAGGAACGCAACCTCGTGGTGACTGGCGCCGCCCTGAAAGGCGAAGCGGTTCAGCGGTCCGATTGTGCCATTGGCAAGCGCCGCCAGCAGCGCGTAAATCTCTGCCCGGATGTGGAGTTTCATGCAAAGGTCTCAAGCCCTGAGAAGCGGGCATGCTCATCGGAGAATTTATGGGTGTTGATCACATATCCGATCAAGCTGATCCGTGTTGCATCCATTTAGTAATACCTATCAAAAATTGTTCCCTTCTCCCACAACACTGCTTCAATGATACTATCATGGCTTGCATTTTGAATGCGCAGAAAATATCCTTGGTCGCATGGCGATGCTCGCACTGCGAGAGGCTGAATTTTGAGATCATAAATTTTATTGATTATATTCATTGGTTTGCATGAGCGGCTCCTTCCGTTCGATGACACTCGGCAGCAAACACCTGCAACCTTAGATTTTCCGTCCCGGAGATGAAAATGATACCCCCTTCAGAAATCACGGACAGACTTTCAGTGCGCGGATATGATTTTGCGACCGGCGTTCCATGCTCCCTATTGGGTCCGCTCATCAATCAGTTCACGCTTGAGGATAACTGGCGCTACATCAGCGCTGTCAACGAAGGTCTGGCCGTAGGACTTGCTGCCGGTGCCTATATCGGCGGGTGCAAACCGGTCGTCTTCATGCAGAATTCGGGATTGGGAAACGCATTCGACGGGCTGACCTCGTTGATAGCCGTTCAACGCATACCTTTGCTATTGCTGATCAGCTGGCGCGGCGAGCCCGGTACCGGCGACGAACCACAGCATGATTCCATGGGCAGGATCCTGCTGGATACGCTGAAATTGCTCGATATTCCTTTCGAGGTCCTGTCTCGCGACGGCAGCAATGCCGACATGCTGCTGGACAAGGCAGATCATTGCTTTCGCAATGCAAAGAGCTTCGCTATTGTCATCAAGGAAAAGACGTTTTCTCCCCAGCCGCAGAGCAAGGGCCGCATTCGGAACTGCCGAAGTGCCCGGCGAGAGGCCCCGATCGAGATCGCCGAGTCTTCCTTTCCGACCCGTATGTCCGTCATCGACACGGTTCAGAAAAATGCACCCAAAACGGCGGGAATCGTGTCCTCGACCGGCAAGATGAGCCGCGAACTTCTGCTGATCAATGACAGCCCTCGCAATCTCTACGTGGTGGGCTCGATGGGGCTTGCTTCCACCGTTGGCCTTGGCATCTCGCTCACGACAGAGCGCAAGATCGTGGTTCTCGATGGAGACGGTGCGGCGCTGATGCAAATGGGGGCTTTCGCCATGATCGGAAGCTATGCTGGTGATAACCTCATCCATATCGTTCTCGATAATGGTGTGCACGATTCCACCGGCGGGCAGGAGACGGTTGCGAAAAACGTTTCTTTCTCCCAGATCGCTGCCTTTACCGGTTTTCCACGCGTGTTCGAAACCTTCGGCATCACTGATTTTACGGAGGCGTTTGAAGAAGCATTGCAAGCCGGTGAAGGGCCGGTCGCCATCCATGCCCATGTGGCGCCCGGAAGTCCGCCACAATTGCCGAGGCCTTCAGCCACGCCGATGGACAACATGCTGCGTTTTCAGGCTCACATCCAGTCGGGCTGAGCTCGACGGCAAGTTCTACGTGTCGAAACAGCGAAGAATGTCTCCGACCGGGGTGCAGAGCTCCTCGCATTCGGCGGCCCGACCGTATTGCAGGATGGAACTCGCAGCCTGCTTCATGGCCTTATGGGAGGAACGCAGGAGATGGTTTGCATAGATGATGACGTTGACGCCTGCCTGGAAAAGAGTTTCCTCGTTCACGGCGTTGTAGGTGGTGGGAACGGCAACGAGAGGGGCCTTTTCGCCCGAACGCCTGAACTCCTTGCTGAATTCGAGAACCTCAATGGGGTCCTGATGATGGCTGTGGATCATCACGCCGTCCGCACCGGCCCGCAGATAGGCACGGGCGCGCGTGAGGGCATCCTGCATCCCGTTTCCGAGAACCAGGCTTTCGATCCTCGCAATCACCATGAAATCCGAATTGCGCTGCCCGGTTTTTGCGGACTGAAGCTTGGCGCAGAAATCCTCGATCGGCAATTGCAACTGACCCGGCATATTGCCCTTCAACGAGTTCTGTTTCAGACCTCCCTTGTCTTCCACGATCGTGGCAGAGACTCCGGCTCGTTCCAGGCTGCGAACGGTGGAGCGCAGTTGAAGGTGGTTCCCGCCGGTATCGCAATCATAAATGACCGGCAAGGAACAGACGTCCATCAACTCGTGGAGTGAAAGGAGACGTGAGGAGTGGTCAACGACCTCGATGTCCGGTTTGCCACGGATCGCGGAGTCGGAAAGGCTGCTTGACCATACGGCGTCGAACTTGCGGGTTACGGTCGCGGATTTGAACTCCGCCGCCTGGGCGATCAGGCCGCAGAGCGGTGTATGCGCTTCGAGCACGCGTACAAGGCGGTTTGTATCCATGAGATTGCGAAGACCATGCGCCATTTTTTTCTCCCGACATGAGGCTGCGCTGGAAGGACAGGTCTCGGTCCGTGACCGGTGCGAGAACACAGCTGCACAATAGCAATTTATGATTGCTAGTAGAAATGAATTATCGCATAAAGTGCATCATTATTTCGAAGCAACCGAACGGGAGCAGCCCTTGCCCGCGCTTGGCGATCTGATCGAAACGCTTACCGATAGCGGTCTGGGGGAGTTTCTGGCCAGCTTCAGTCCGCTGCATCCCCGTCCGCTCGATTGGCCGCCCTATCGCGATCGCGTACCGGATCGCCTGCGCGTTCTGGTGGATCTGTTTGCATTCGGTGCAGAGATCGACGCGCGGGAGCTTCCGCAGGAGCTGGGCTGGATTTCAGTGGAACTACCGCGCGCGGGCGTTGCTATTTTCGATGGCAGAAACCTTCAGCTCACGGCTGGACTGCGGCTCGTTCCAGTCGCCGGGCGATGGCTGTTCTGTACTCCTCCCGGCGCGGGATTAAGCCACTATCTTGGCGACGACTCGATTGCGTTGATGTTGCGCATTCAGCCAAAGGCAAACGCGACCGTGCTCGATCTCTGTTCGGGAAGCGGGTTGCAGGCACTGCATTGTGCGGGATTTGCACGCCGCATCACGGCGGTCGAGCGCAACAGGGATGCGGTTGAACTTGCCCGGGTCAACGTGACGCTGAACCGGCTTGAGGAAAAGATCGACGTCCTGCAGGGAGACATGTTCGAACCCGTGGACGGTCGACAGTTCGATCTCGTGGTCGCCAACCCGCCGCTATTGCCTGTGCCGGATGGTCTGCCGGATCTTTCTATCGGGCATGGTGGATATGACGGCATGCGCGCGTGCTGCCGTATTCTTGAAGGGCTGCCAACGGCCTTGTCACCTTCGGGGCGGGCGCATCTCATCGCAAGCTGTCTTGCCGATGCGGACAATCACTATCTTCGCGATCTTCTAGCCACCGCCGCGAAGACCCATCATCTCGATATCACTGCGACTGTGGTTTCCATGAAGGAGATGGGCGGAGCGGATGGCTATCTGGAAGCGATGGCGTCTGCCGTTGCGCGTGAAATCGGGCAGGATCCGGACCGTGTTCTTGCCGCCTACCGGGAAGATATGCGGCAGAGAAGGGCCACGCATCTGAGCTTTCTCTTTCTCATGGCGCGCCATGGGTCAGGACGTGTCGAACTGGTTGATATGCGAACGCCCACCAGCCAGGGTGTGTGGCATATCGGCTGACCGCGAGATGATCATCTGTCGTGGGGATCGGGCGTGAACAGTGCCGCAATTTCCTCCCATGCCAGCGAAGGCTCCTGGCCGAATTCGACCTGAACGGCGCGCAACTGTGCCTTGCCAAGCGCATCAAGCAAGGGAGCTTCCCGACCCCGCCGGCTCAGGACGTCGGGAAATGGCAACCAGTCGGCCAAGGGTCTGTCATGCGCAATACTTTGAACAAGCCGTGCGCGTGCCGTTGCAGCATCGATCGGCGTGATGCGCTGACGGATCGTATCCGTGGAGAATTTGGGAAAGATCAGAAGATCCACGTCCATGGAGCAGATATTGACCCGACGACGAAACAGATGGTCGAGTCCCGGAGCGAAGAATTCATATTTGCCATGGGAAAAAACCGGACCATCGCGATAGGCGAAGCCATCCCGGCGCCGTGTGTCGAGGGCATTGTGCAGAAAAACATTGTCCGTGATGGTTTCCGGCGTGATCCTGCAGATGTGAGGTACGGCCTTCGCCTGGAGTTTACCCTGCAGCGTGATGGTGATTTCACCGAAATCACTGCCCAGAAGCTCCGCGCCACGGGCCAGAAAATGCATCGCCAAGGATGTTTTGCCCGCCATCTTGGGGCCGATGATCACCGCTCCGCGTCCGCGATAGAGCAGCATGGCCGAATGGAGATCAAGGAAGCCTTCGCTCCACAAGGCACGCCGCCAGACATATCCGGCGAGGGTCTCGACATGCGGAATGAATGCGTCTTCAGCTTCCGGCCGCACATAGACGAGGAGGCGCTCTTCATTCAGAAGAATAGTCAGGCCGCGAAATGGCTCCCCGTGGCGGACGACGGTCAACTCCTCAGACAGCGCAACAAAAACCGAGGGAAAATCCGGACGCCAGTAGGTTTTCAGGCCGGCCATTTCCCCCTCTGGATCGACCAGGCGTCGATTGGCCCAGCCAGTCCAGATCGCATCGGAGCGTATGACCGCGATCCGCCACGGGGCTGGGGCTGAGGATGAATCGAGTTGCTCTTTCGGCAACTGAACGACTTTCCCCTGGAGATGGAAAAGAAACTGCAGGATCTCGCCTGTGTCTGCTTCGTCGGAACAGAAATCCAGCGGATGGCCGTGCAGCGTGACACGGACATGATGCGCGCAACCGTTGGCGGCCTGCAGAATAGCCTGTCGGTGAAATGAATGAGTATTCAATGATTTATCCTCGTCAATATCCCTGGAACCGCAATAGACAACAACATCTTTTGGCTGTATCAAATGAAAGTTGCATTTTTATAGTGTATTTGCCACGTTTATGTCGCGGAAATTGCGAGCCACGACCCAAGGAACAGATCAGGGAGGAGCGGCACCATGCTTGTGGTGATTGTAGGAACGGACGGAGCCGGAAAAACCTCGCTGAGCAAGGCGCTCGATCAGGCTTTGCGCAACTCCGGAATCTCCACCAGCCGGCTTGACCGGTTCGGCATCCTTGATCGTGCCGAGGCACCGGCGGCGGCCTTCGTTCATGCGAATGTCGATGAACTGCGCCAGTATGCACTCGATATGTCTGCCCCTGCACGGCTTCTGTTCTATCTCTGGTCCATGGCGCTTACGGTCACATCAACCATGGCAAAGCCGGACGCGCCGCAGGTGATCATCTACGACAGTTACTGGATTAAGCATGTGGCCGTCGAAATTGCCTATGGCGCGAAGGAACAACAGGCCGTCTCTGCCGGCCACCTTCTGCCCAAGCCGGATCTCATCATCTATCTCAAGGCATCACCCACCGCACTCTACGAGCGCAAGATTGGTGATCTGGTGCCCTATGAGTGCGGAATGGATCCAGCCTGCGAGCGCGAAAGCTTCATTTCGCATCAAACAAAGCTGGTCGAGCGTCTTGATCGCTGGGCGGAGGAGCAGGGATGGCACATCTTCGATGCGTTGCGGCCAACGCAAGAGCTGGCCGCCGAGGCGGCAGCACTTGTCATCTCCCGGCTTCCAGCACGGCAGGGTGAGGCTGCGGAATGAGGTGAGACTGTGCGTCGATGTGGTTACGAAACCACAATTCGATGTTCAGAAGCATCCAGATGCGCTTGCCGTGCCCATCATAGGCTGATTGACGCGTTGACTGTAACATCCGTTCAATTTGTTGAGTCTTAAAGATCCCGCGTTCTCGCGTCCGGCCGTCGAGCAGAATATCGGCGGCAAAGTCATGCATCGAATGCGCCAGCCAATTGTCCAGCGGAACGGGAAATCCGAGTTTCTTGCGTCGAGAGATCGAGGGTGGCAGCTTTGCGTCCGCCATCCGGCGCAGCAGATATTTCGTCGTATCGAACCTCTCGCTGAACTCGGCAGTCTTGTAGAAGCAGGCCCGAAGCATGCTGAGAGGCGATTTCCAGCGGATCTTGTAGTGTATCGGCATGGCGGTGATGAATTCGACCAGTTCGTGATCGGTGAACGGCACCCGTGCCTCGACCGAGGCCGCCATGCTCTGCATGTCCAGGCGGTCGAGCAGATTGGGAAGATGCGTCGTCTCAAACACATGAAGGATTCGATCATAGGGGCTCAAGTCCTTGAGACGCGCAAACATGTCCACAAAATGCCCGCGCAGGGCGGCATCGCCGTCGATCCGGGCCTTTGCCTCCTCCGTCAGAACGGACTGCTTGTCCTCGAAACTCCACCAGTTGTAGACATGGAAGAAGTGGTCGAGTTCCTGTGTGATCTCAAGCCGCGCCTTGATGTCGGGATCTCGGACGCGGGAAGCGAGACAGGATTTGACGGGACACGGCAGCCGGTGAAACAGGCGCAAACGCGCAAAGTCAAAGGGTGAACCCTGCACGCGGCCATAGCCGCCAAACAGTTCGTCGGCGCCTTCCCCTGACAGGCACACCGTGACATCCTGTTTCAAATCCTTCGACAGGACATTCAGCGCAACCTCGTGCGGAATGGACAGCGGCTGGTCGCGATGCCGGATCTGAGTTTCCAGTTCGTCCCTATAGTCGTCAGCGCTGAGGACCAGATGCCTGTGATCCGTGCCGATATGCCGACTGGCAATCTTGGCGAAAGCGCTTTCGTCATAGCCGTCCGCGTCGAAGCCGATCGAATAGGTCCTGAGTGGCTTGCCTGTAACCTCCCGCATCAGTGCCACCAGGAGACTGGAATCGACGCCGCCACTCAGATAGGCCCCGACCGGCACATCGCTGATCATCTGCCGCGTCACTGCGGCCCGAAGAAGTTCACCTGCTCGCGCGAGATAATAATCCTCGCCATGGTCTTCCCCCGCGACGGGATGCGGCAGGTGCCAGTAGGTTCCTATGCTGATCTCGCCGTTGCGATAGGTAAGACAGCTGCCGGGCGGCAGGCTCTCGATCCCTTCATATACTGTGCTATGGCCAACAACGGTGCGAAAGGCCAGGTAACTCGAGACCGCGGACAGATTTGCCCGACGGATGAAACGCGGATGCGTGGTCAGCGATTTCATCTCGGACGCGAAGACGATTTGCTGGCCCATCCGGGTATAGTAGAGCGGCTTCACCCCCAGGCGATCCCGGATCAGCCATAAGCGCCGCTCGGTCCGATCCAGTACACCATAGGCGAAAATACCGTTGAGCTTCCTGGCGCTGTCAGGCCCCCATTCCACGAAGGCCTGCAAGACGACTTCCGTATCGCTGTTCGTCCTGAACCTGTGACCCCGTTGCCGAAGTTGCTCGCGAACCTCTTCGAAATTGTAGATTTCGCCGTTGTAGGTGATGACGTATCGCCCGCAGAGCGATTGCATCGGCTGATGACCGCCATCAGGGTCTATGATGGCCAGCCTGCGGTGACCGAAAAAGGCATGAGGTTCTATGAAACTACCCCTGCCATCCGGGCCTCGATGTTGCATCAGGTCGGTCAGCGCCTCCAAGACAGGGCGGGGCTCCTGAAGGGGACTGGACGATACGGTTCCAAATATGCCGCACATGGATCATTTCTCCCGGTGTGAGCCCCAGAGCGCGCGCGCGGCGGCAAGATCCGCAGGAAGGTCGATCTCCGACCAACGCAAGCCTGACACGTCGATTGGCTCCACGCGGTGGCCCTGTTCCATGAGGATTTGAATTCCCGCGAGGTAGTAGTCGCGCAACTTGCCGGCGCGCAGGGCTGCTTCGGTCGCAGGCATCAGATGGGACACGGCTGCTGCCGACAGTTTCGTGATGCCGACGAAACGTGCATCGGCGCTCTCTGCCGGAACCGAAGGCCCCACGGCCGCAACAGCGGCGTCTTTCAATGAGACTAGGGCATGCCCCTCTTCGACACGGCTTCGATCGACAACCAAGCCAATATCGGCGGGGGACTGGATGGCCGCCGCCAAAAGCTCCGGATCATAAATCAGATCGCCATAACAGACGAGAAGGTCATCGCCCGTCATCCAGTCACGGGCAAACAGAAAGCTGACGATGTTGTTGCAGTCCCGGTAGAAGGGATTGTAGCGAAAATCGACACGTTCGCCGTATCGGCTTGCGAAAACCTCGTGCCGAAAGCCGGTGGCAAGACAGATCCGCTTCACTCCGAGCGCTGTCATCGTCTCGATCTGGCGATCAAGCAGCGCCTTGCCATTGATCTCGATCAGAGATTTTGGCGTCTCTCCCGCCACGGATTTGAGGCGCGACCCATGACCTGCCACCAAAATCAGTGCTTTCATTGTCTGAACCAATCTCGTACTATGCCTGTGCGTGGAGCCAGACGCGGCGCAACAGGCGGCGACGATCGGGATCGATTGCTGTCGGGTCATCGGTCAGGACATGATCCTCGAAGGCCGTTCGTCCGTGCGCGATCACATGATTGTTGAGCAGCTGGATATCGCCAGCCTGCATCCCGGCCTTGATCGTCAGCTCTCCCGTCCGGTCTTCCAGCAGGCCCTCCAGGAGATGCAAGGCCAGATGCTGCCTCTCGGTCAACGGCGGCACGTTCGGCAATTGCGGCGCCTGCCATATGTATTCGGGCTGCCACCGTAGGCGCAGGCCGTGATCTCCAAGCACTGGATCATAAGAGAAAATTGGCTCGTACAAGGTTGCCGGATTGTCCGTTGAGATCTCGCCGGCCTTCAGGCGCCGGTCGAAAAAGAAAGGCTGGTACAATTCATCCAGCAGGTCGGGAGCGTGTTCGAGGAGGATATTGTGAATTCTGCCCACGCTGATGAACTTGCTGTCCCCGCCAGACAGGGCAGGCCGGACGCACAACAGTCCAACATAGTCTGCGACAGCGGGCATGATGGGGCTATCCGTGTGGATCGAGCCGCCGGTTCCGGTTTCATGATAGCGCGGCCTCTCATGCAAAGGCCGGCCAAGATTTTCCACGCGACCAAAACGAACGAACCCGGATTTCTGGACGACAGGCCTGCCAAGTTCGAGGCAGAGACGCCAGAAAGCGTTTTCCAGCTCTATCTGACGATCTAGTACGTCAGCCAGCCCGGTCACGATCACGAAGCCGGATCCGGTTTGCAGACACTGCCGTTGCAACATAGCCGCTGCCTCGCAAAGGCGAGGAAAGGCGCTGTTCTCCAGAGGAAGGCCTGCAAGCGGAATTTCCTCCTGAAGCAGCGCCCTGTTCGCTTGCAATTCTCCCAGAACCTCGGGGCTGAAGCGCACGGTATGGGATGAAGCTGATCCGTGATCTGCCGCCCAGGCAATATGTGGGGGCAGGAGCCGATCCAGCTTCCGGAATACTGCCAACGGGGCACGGTGATGCGGGAAGGGGAGGGATGTCATCGGCCTCTCTCAAGATATAAAAGACTGTAATTCATATACTTAGGTAGATAGGTCGTGTCGGTGCACACCTGCTGCTCAGGAGCGATACACGTTATTGGAGTGCGCTTTATCCTTAGTATCCTTCTACGCGATTTTCAAATTGACAACAACTAAAAATTGACGCACCGTTTTAATGCAACTGAGCGAATCCCGCTCTCAACTCGAACAAGGAGGCTTTCATGAACAAGGATCATCTCTCGGCTGAAGACGTGACACGTGCCGGTGAAGTTCTGCGCAAGACCAGCACCGGACTGCTGCTGACCGGGCGCATTCGCAATGGCAAGCTTGAGCTGGACAAGGAAACATTGAAGGAAATCGAAAAGCGCTTTCCCGATGCAGACCGCGCTTTCGTTGCCATGAATTCGCCCTTCGACCCCGTCTCGCAGTGCGCCTGACAGGTGTCCGCAATAGGCCTGTTCGCATCGACGAACAGGCCACTTGGGTCAGAGGAGGACGGGCATGACATTGAACAAAAACGATTTGCTGAACTTGAAGCGGGAGAAGGAGCGGGTCTCGTTCATTGCGCAGGTTGCGGTTCATCAATATGGGGGCAGCGATGCCTTTCCACTCTATCGGCAGGCAATTGCGGAAGCGCTGGATAATGAGCCGCCACCCTTCGATACCGAAGGCTATTCGTCCACCTATCGCAATTCCGCCCTCGACCCGCGCTGGTTGGCGACATCGATCCTGACCAATGCCGAGATGGAAGGCGACGGCGCACGACGTCTGTGGTCATTGGCGACCTTCGCAGAGAACGGCGAGGAGCGTGACCTCCTCAAGCAGCATGCCGTGGATGAATCGAGGCATGCTCTCTATTATCTGGCGCTTCTCGACCTCGCTTTTCCGGATGCCATCGAACCTGGCTTTCGCCAGGAACTGAGGCAGCTGTCGCCGGGCTTTTCAATGCACAAGGAGCTCTATCCGATAGAGGGATCGCCTTATGCTCGCCCGCCGACCATCGACGATTATCTGCAAATGAATATCGCCGAGATCCGCACGACGATCCACCACATGATGCAGCGCACCGCGATCCAGGCATATTGTCCGGAAGAAAACCTGCCGCAGGCTCTGAAGGTGCTGGATCAGCTTCTGGACGACGAACTTGCCCATGTTGGCTATACGGCCATGCTGATCGACAGGGTGGCTGCCCGCACCCCGGGGAACCGGGTCGGCGCGCTGTTTCGAAAAAGATTCCGCGATTTCAACCTCATAACCACACAGGAACTGGGCGACAATTCCTTCGGATGCAGTCTTGAATGCTGTGCGAAGCGTGAATGGTGTCGCGCTGGGCCGTCCGCCTCGCCCTTCAGCTACAGCGATGCTCCCTTGCCGGATCTGTCCGCTGAACCGTCCCAGGGAGCGACCCAAGCACCGGCCCCAGCACCGGCCTGCCATTGACGCGGAGATTTGCGTACCGTGAATTCGATGTCATTCGAGAATTATCTGGCGTTCAAGCGCACGTCGAAGACGGCGATACGCGATGCGGCGCGTCTGCTGGCAAACTCGAACGGCGAGGAGATCATTCTGGCCGTGGGCTCGGTGGCAGAAGGTCTGGGCAACAGCAAATCCGATCTGGATTTGCTGTTGCTCCCGAAGGATGACGGTGTGGAGGAGGGGGCGCAAGCCGAGTGTTCCTGGGTGTCCGGCGATTGTATCGTGGATATGCAGATACTCTCGGCTTCGCGTATGCAGGCGCTTATAGCCCGGCTGGAGGCCTGGGCATCAGAGGCTTGGGACGTCAGCAGGCTTGCTCCGTTCACCACTGCCGAACTGCTTCTGCTACATCGCCTGTGCACGGGCGTTCCGCTGTCGGGCGGCAAGGAGGAGCAAACGGCGCGCGGGCTGCTGCCCGATCGCGATCAGGTGGCCCGTCTGAAGTTGCACACCGCACGTCACATGGCGCGAACCGTGCAGGTAGACATGGTAGGCTATCAGCGTCTAGGGGACTGGCATTCGCTTCTCTATGCCTCGCAGGATCTGCTGGGTCATATCAGTGACGGTTTGCTGGCGGCATTTCGCTTCACCAATCCGAATCCGAAATGGCGAAGTCGCCTTCTTCATGGCTTGCCGACAGATTGGGCAGACGGGATCGTAGCAAGGTCCCTGACGTCAGACGCACGAGACACCATCTGGCGCAAGCACTATGCCCCTCCGCATATTGATGTGCATTCGGCGCTTGCCCATGCCGGCGTGACCACCGCGTTCGGACGCGCCGTGTTTGCCCTGGCGGAATGCAGGCTTGTGCACAATCTGGAAACGTCCTGGCAGAAGACGGTATCGCGCAGGCACGGAATTGATCCGCTTCAGATGCACTTACCCAGTCTTGAACTCGATGCCGACTTCGTGATCCTGCCCGACCGCGTGTACATCGCGCGGTTGAACGAGTTCGACACCGCATTGGAAATCGCGTTCGAACATTTCCCGCTGATCTTGCAGCAGGAGATCGCGACCTCGACAGACGTTCGCCAGTAAGCTCTCCTCATCCCAGGCCTGAGACTTCCCTTAAAATCGGTTTCATCATGGATCCATCGCTAGCGATGGAATGGCTAGAGAACCGTGCGCTCTATTTCAACAATGCCCTCAGCCGTGGTGTTGCAAAATCAAGAAACGTTCTGAGTTTCAGCGGCATCAGGCCTTCCGACCTATGGAGGAGATGAACCGGTGACGCGTCACGTTCATACTGCTCCAGCACCGGAACCAGCAAGCCAAGATCAACCGCCCGCTTTGCCTGATAGGCCATGACACGCGTTATGCCAAGACCCGCCGCCGCAGCGTCAACCGCTGCCTCTGCCGTATTCACGGAAAGGCGTGTCCGGATTGGCACCGTGATCTCTTTAGCGCCGTCGCGGAACGACCATATCTCAGTGGAAAGCACTCCATTGAAGGCTATGCAATCGTGGTCCCTGAGGTCGTCAGGATGCAATGGACGCGATTGCCGCTCGAGATAATCCGGGTTGGCATAGGTGGTCGTGCGGATCGAACCGAGACGGCTCGCGATCAGGCTGCTGTCCGAAAGCTCGCTGATGCGCAGAGCAACATCGATGTGGTCGTCGGCAAGACTGATCATCCGGTCACTCATCGTCAGATGAATGTTGATGTCCGGAAATTTCTTCAGGAAATCCGTGATGATGGGCAGCACATGGAGGCGACCGAAGACAATTGGCGCCGTCACGCTCAGGTCTCCCTTGGGCGCCGCATATTCCCCGGTGGCGCGGCGTTCGGCTTCCTCTACCCGCTCCAGGATCTCGCGCGCCGCAGCAACATACTGTTCCCCGGCCTCTGTCAGCAGGATGCGGCGGCTTGTGCGCGTGAACAGGCGAACGCCGAGATAGGCTTCCAGCTCGGCAATCTTGCGGCTGACGGTCGGCAAAGGTGTGTGCAGGGCGCGTGCCGCCGCCGAGAGACTGCCGTGTTTCGCAACAGATAAAAGAAGCGCCATAGCATCCAGTCGATCCATATGTGCCTTCCACTAAACGAGAGGGTAACTACAGAAATCGCACTCTACTCTAAAAATGTGGATGCCACTATTTTTCTCCCATCCCCGGATGATGGTATCCGGACGCCAAGGGAGCCAACCATGAAACTCTACCACTTTCCTCTTTCGGGACACGCCCACCGCGCCCGCCTTTTCCTTTCTCTCCTGAATGCGAAAGCCGAGATCATCGACGTCGATCTGGCAAATGGCGCGCACAAGACGCCTGAATTCCTGAAGCTTAACCCGTTCGGTCAGGTGCCTGTGCTGGAAGATGGAGATGTCGTCGTCAACGATTCCAATGCAATCCTCGTCTATGTCGCCACGAAGCTGGGCGCCAAGGATTGGTTGCCGGATGATCTGGCTTCGATTGCGAAAATCCAGAAGTGGCTTTCGGTGGCGGCCGGAGAAATTGCCTATGGCCCGTGCGCTGCTCGCCTGATCACGGTTTTCGGGGCGGATTTCCGGGCCGATGAAGTGATTGCACGCGCACACCGCATTCTTTCCCTCATTGATGCGGAACTTGGAAAACATCCCTTCATCATCGGCGAAACGCCGACCATCGCGGATGTCGCGCTCTATAGCTACATCGCAGGCGCGCCGGAAGGTAACGTCGATCTGACGCCGCACCCGCAGGTTCGCCAGTGGTTGGCGCGGATCGAGGCTTTGCCCGGTTTTGTGGCACTTCCGAAGACGCCCGTCGGCCTCGCCGCCTGAAACAATCTCGCAATCGCGCTCTCAATTGGGCTCGGGGTCGGGGCTTTTGCCCCGGCCGCTACTTCTCATAGGAGGTTTTGATGCCTGCTGAAAACGTCTCACCCTCATCGCCATGGCATGCCGGAGAACTGCAGTTGCAGCGCCAAGCGGGCGTGGTCGACCAGATGGATCCTGTCGGGCGGAAGGTCTTGCGGACATTCCTGCTCGACCAGCACCGTGAGTTCTACGAGCTGCTGCCCTTCATTGTCATTGGCTCCGTTGATCGCGACGGCATGCCCTGGGCCACGATCCGCTCCGGCCCGCCGGGCTTCCTGCATTCGCCCGATCCGCTGACGCTGAATATCGATGCCGCCAGCGATCCTGACGACCCGGCAGAAGCCGGACTGAACGACGGTGATGCAATCGGTCTGGTGGGCGTCGACCTCCTCACGCGCCGCCGCAACCGGCTGAACGGTACCGTTGTCCGCAAGGGTGCCGACCATTTCTCCGTATCCGTCGGGCAGAGCTTCGGAAATTGTCCGCGCTACATCCAAAACAGGCAGTTCAACTTTGTGCGCGATCCTGCAGAACCCAGGCTCTCGGAAGTGCTGGTTTCAGACCGGCTAGACGCAGATGCACGGCGTATCATCGAGGCTGCCGACACCTTTTTCGTCGCCTCTTACGTGAATCGAACCAGCGAAGAGCGGCAAGTGGATGTCTCCCATCGCGGTGGTCGGCCAGGTTTTGTCCGCATTGATGCCGATGGCGGACTGACCGTGCCGGATTTCAATGGCAACCTGTTCTTCAACACGCTCGGCAATTTCGTCATCAACCCGCGTGCCGGGCTGCTGTTCGTGGATCATGAGACGGGTGACATGTTGCAGATGACCGGCAGGGTCCAAGTCATACTGGATTCGCCCGAAATCGCTGCCTTTGACGGCGCAGAACGTCTCTGGCGCGTCCAGCCGGAAAAGGTGGTTCTGCGCAAGGATGCATTGCCGCTGCGGTGGGGGCTTCTGGAAGGCGGCGTGTCACCAAGCAGCCTAATGACCGGGGAATGGAGTAAAGCCGAAAGCCGCTTGAGGGTTGCCGAAAAGGCCAGGACATGGAGGCGCTTTCGCGTGGAACGGGCCATCCTTGAAAGCTCGACGATCCGTTCGTTGCACCTCGTGCCGGTCGATGGCGAGGCCGTTATCCCGCACCTTGCAGGTCAGCATCTGCCGATCCGCATTCAGGACGATACCTCGACGCTCCGTCGCAGCTATACGATCTCCAGCGCCCCATCGGATGGCGTCTACAGGCTGAGCGTGAAGCGTGAGGGAAGGGCCTCCACCCTCTTGCACGCAATGCAGGAAGGCGACGAGATCGAGGCGCTGGCGCCAGTGGGATCGTTCACCATCGACGCCATGGAACGCAGCCGTCCGGCGGTTCTGCTAGCCGCCGGCATCGGCATCACGCCCTTGCTGTCTATGCTTCACCATCTCGTGCACACCGGCGATAGAACACGCTATCGTCGGCCCGTCTGGTTGTTCCGGTCGTCACGCACTTTCAAAGAGAGAGCCTTTGATCGCGAAATTGGTGAACTGGTGGCTCGCAGCGAGGGGACGCTTCGGGATATCAGAGTGCTCGGAACCCCCGAGGCCGCAGATGACGGCCTTTTCGATGCAGCCGGTCGTATCGACATGGCGCTCCTGAAGGCGCATCTGCCATTTGGCGACTATGATTTCTACCTCTGTGGACCGGCATCCTTCATGCAGTCGATGTATGACGGACTGCGTCGTCTAAACGTTGCCGACGACCGTATCCATGCGGAGGCGTTCGGCCCCTCTGGCCTGAAGCGCGATCATGCTGCTCCCTCATCGCCGCCGCCGCTCAATCCTCCGGCTCTGGCTCCAACCCCCGTTGCGTTCACTCGATCAGGACGGGACGCGCTCTGGAAGCCGGGCGACGGGTCATTGCTGGAGCTCGCGGAACAAAGCGGTCTCAGCCCGCCTTATGGTTGCCGGGCTGGCAATTGCGGCGAATGCCGGACCAGGATTGTTAGCGGCAGGGTGAGATATGCGTCAGAGCCCAGCTACCCCGTAGCGGGTGATGAGGCGCTGATTTGCTGTTCGGTGCCTGCCCAAACAGACGAGAATTTGCAGCTCGACCTGTGAGGCTGCCTGATCCGAGGGGAGCAAGAAGCGACCTGCGTTGTCGACACCACTCGACAGAAGAATTCGATCTATCGGCAACTGGAGCTGGTCGCTATGGATGAGTGAATAGAAAAGGGAAATGAGAATCGCGAGAGCACAGCCATCGCATCAACCCTGATCTCGCCGTTTTGACGAGATCAGGGATTGTCGACTTTAGAGAACGGTTACGTTCTCAGCCTTCGACTTGCCAGTCTTGCGATCCTGACCAACGTCGTAGCTCACCTTCTGACCATCGGTCAGGGAAGCGCCGAAGCCGACAGCCGAGATGTGGACGAACACGTCCGGACCACCATTGTCCGGAGTGATGAAGCCGAAGCCCTTGTCCTGAGCGAAAAACTTTACGGTACCAGTTGCCATCTTATCCTCTTTGAATCGAAGTGCGGACAAGCATTAGCGACTGGGCCGTCACACAGCAAGACAAGTTCTGCACAAGGCCACGTCAGTTCTCTTCAAGAGCATTGAAGCGGATCATGTTCTCGACGTTTCAGACTGTCTTCACGTTCTTCATCATAATCCGCATCGCACGGATCGCCGCCTCAAGATCCTGCGGGTCAACCCCCTGAATCAACGCCTCCTCACGCGCGAGCGCAATGCGGATGATGGTCGCGTGGAGTTCGTAACCTTTGTCGTTTAGCCACCAAGTGCGCTTTCTGGGGTCCTTCTCTGAGGTGACGGATCCCAGGTAGCCCATCTCATCAAGGGTCGCCAGCGCACGGCTGGCCGCTGCCTTGTCCAGGTTGACAACTTCGCAGATTCGGGCGGCGGTGATTTCGGGTTCGATCGCGAGCATGGAGACGGTGCGCCACTCAGTGATACCAATGCCAAACCGATCGCGATAGACAGCAGACGCACCTCGGGAGAGGGCATTGTTGATGCTCGAGAGGAAGAAGGGTATATAATTCGTAATGTCGAGGATCTCGACATCGTCTCTTAGGGTCGTGGAGCGGGAAATTCGTGCCTCGGGGCAGACAGCCTCGCGTTCAGCGGATGGCCGCTTCTTCCGCGTCTCATGTTGATCCATCAGGCAGGTTCTTTCAGCGCCTTTGCCAATTCGACGATGTCAAAATTTCGAGCTGCTAGAATGTCCAGCGACACGCCATCTGGCTGTCGAAGAAGCTTTCTCGCGGCCATATGTTCGCCGGCGGCATTGATTGTTTCCAGCGACAAGAATTTACCCATCTTGAATCGAAAAACAAGTTGTCGCCCGTCTGGGCCCACCACTGAAATGTCCTCGTCCGCTGCCTGACCAAGACCTGCAATCTGCAGCTTCAGGCTTCCCTGGTCGCTCCAGAACCAAGGGACAGCCTCATACACCACACTCTTGCCAATGATCCGCCGGGCGATTGTTCGAGCATGGTCGGTCGCCGCCTGCACTGATTCAAGCCTGATGATGCCTCCTGATGTAGGGCAAGGGAAGGCTGCACAGTCGCCGAGTGCCGAAATCGAAGGATCAGCTGTCAGCAAGGTATTGTCTACGACGACACCGTTTGCAACCTGAAGACCAGCCTCTTCAGCAAGCTCGGTATTGGGGCGGACGCCTGCGGCGAGCAGGATCATGTCCCCCTCGACGCTGCGGCCATCCGAAAGCCGAACCCCGCTTGCAAGACCATCATGACCTACTGTTACCTCAACCACTGACGCACCAAGAAGCAATTCGTTTCCGAGCTTTTCATGAAACTCCCGGAAAGTCTGTGACATCGCCTCCGAAACCACGCGCGCCATCAGCCGTGGTGCCGCTTCGATGACCGTGACCTGGTGACCGGAAGAAACGGCCACCGCAGCAAACTCCAGGCCGATGAAGCCGCCCCCTATGACGATGACCTTGCGAAATGTGGCGAGAGCATCACGCAGCCGGTCGGCATCCACCGTGGTCTTGAGGCTGTAGACGTTTGGGGCTTCCAGGCCCGGTATGAGAGGTACGAAGTTGCGTGCGCCAGTTGCGAGAACGAGATGCTCGTACGGCAGCATCCGGCCCGTCGACGTTTGTACCGTCCTGGCAATCCTATCGATGCCGACGGCCCGCTCCGGTGCAATGAGATCTATCCTGCTTCGCTCGAAGAAGCTTGCAGGACGAAGCTGTACCGCTTCTACTCTTCCGTCTCTCAGATACGCCTTGGAAAGAGGCGGACGCTGGTAGGGCAGACAGTCTTCATCTCCGATCATGGTGATCGGTGACTGGTATCCCTCCTGCCGCAGGCTGGCCGCCAACTGAAAGCCGCCCTGGCCAGTTCCGATAATGACGACGCCGTCGCTCATGTCTGACTTTCCGGCAGATGGATGACCAGCCCATCGAGCTCCGGCCGGATACGGATCTGGCAGGAAAGGCGGCTTGTCGGCTTCACCTCGCAGGCCGCGCTCTCCAGCATGTCTTCTTCCCCATCCGCGCGGGTGCCCACTCGCTCCACCCATGCCTCGTCGACATAACAGTGGCATGTGGCGCACATCATGGAGCCGCCGCATTCGGCGACAATGCCATCCACGTCGTTGGCGAGGGCCGCGCGCATGACGTTGTCTCCGTCAGCGGCGTCGACAGCAGTTTCGTTGCCGTCGTGAGATATAAAGATGATCCAGGTCACGTTGATCCTATCGTGCGATGAAGCGCAGCGGCATGTGGTCGAGGGCGTGGATGGCATTGTTAGGTCGCCATACCGGCTCGCCCGCGAACTCCACACGTTCCACCTTCTCAGCAAGGACTGTCAGGACAGTCTCCAGCTCGAGGCGGGCCAGGTTCTGACCGACGCATCCATGGATTCCTGCCCCGAACGCCATGTGGCCCACAGGCTTCCGCTCGACCCGGAAGACTTCCGGGTCATCCCATTTTTGCGGATCCAGATTTGCCGAAGCTAGAACGCAGAGGATCTTGGTTCCTTCCGCGATATGTCGCCCTGCGACTTGCGTGTCATGATTGGCGGTGCGAGCAAACGTATGGACGGGGGAGGTGAAGCGCAGGACCTCTTCGAAACACGGACGGGCCAAGGAGGGATCTGCTCTCAGTTTCCTGTATTCATCGGGATTGGAGGCGAGGCACCACAAGGCATTCCCGATCCCCGTCACGGTCGTGTCGACGCCAGCGGAGAGGAAGGAGCGAACAAGCATGGCTGCTTCGGCTTCCGTGACTTCGCCATCGTCGGCGGCGCCATAGATCAGGGCACCCAGGCCATCCTTCGTCAGGCGGTCGCGGGCGCAGGCGGCAGTGATCCAGGGCACGATGTCCGGCGCCATCGCCATGGCGTTCCTGCGGAACTTGTTGTCCGGCCCCAAGGCGTTGAATACCATGGCACCGTAGTCGACGAGCCTGCGGCGATCGCTGTCCACCATTCCGACTGCTTTCGGGAAAACAGCCACCGGAAAAGCTTCAGCGAGTTCGGCGACGGCTTCGAAGCTCTCTCGCATGATCAACTGGTCGAGGATCGCCTCTGCAGTCTGTCTAAACTGCTCCTTCAATCCGGCTATCGCCTTCGGCGACAGTGCCCGCGCCATCACCTTGCGTGTCTTCGTGTGATCCGGTGGGTCCACTTCAAGGATGATGGAAGGTGGTCTCCAGGGCTTGCCATACTTGAAATCGTTGAGACCAACGCCGCGAGAGGAAACAAACCTGTTGTGATCGGAGAATATCTCGCGTGTCTCCTCGTATCGGCCTGAAGCCAGAACGGACCACTTCGGGATATAGACGAGCGGTCCTCGCGCCCGCAGTTCTGCATAGTAGGAAGCCGGATCGAGAAGCACTTCTTCCGCGTATGGATCCACATTCCACACAGGGATGTCGGAGGATGGCTCGAACGCCATATGGCCTTCAATCATGTTCATGGATTTTACCTCCTCCTCAGGTCAGGCTTGAGCAACGCCGATATGGCGCTCCAGCAGCTCCGGTTGTTGTTTGAGAGCGTCGGCCCCACCGTCGTAGACGATGGACCCATTGGTGATGACGACGGCGCGGTTTGCAAATTGCAGAGCCGCCGCCGCGTGCTGCTCGACCAGCAACACTGTCCTTTTTCCGTCAGCCGCCAGCGCTTCAAATGCCTGCATCAACTGCTCGCAGATAACCGGGGCAAGACCTTCGAGCGGCTCGTCGAGAAGAACGATCTGCGGTTCCGTCATCAGGGTCCGCGCAATTGCAAGCATCTGCTGCTCGCCACCCGAAAGCTGCGTGCCGCCGTTCTTGCGCCGCTCCTTCAGCCTCGGGAACAGAGCATAGGCTTCATCCAGAGAGGCATCGCCACGCATCACCGACGTGAGATTTTCCTCCACCGTGAGCGAGGGGAAGATGTCGCGGGTTTGGGATACCAGGCCAAGGGCAAGCATCGACCGCTGATGAGGGCGAAGATTTGATATGTCCTGGCTGTGCAGTTTGATCGTGCCTCTATGGAGCCGTGTCAGACCCATGACGGTCGCAAGCAGCGTCGTCTTGCCGGCTCCGTTGCGCCCGATCATCGCGACGCGGTCGCCGCGGTTTATCGTCAGCGTGACATCTTGCAGGATGTGCGTCTGTCCATAGCCTGCGGTGACATTGTTGAGGGATAGTGCAGCCTCAGTCATGCGCGCCTCCGAGGTAAAGCTCACGGACCTTGGGATCCTTGCTGATCTCCTGTGGCGTACCTTCGGTGAGGATACGGCCGCTGACGAGAACCACGATCGAACGGGCCACCCGAAACACCAGATCCATATCGTGCTCGATGATCAGTACCGCCAGTTCGGTCGGCAGCTTCTCGAGGGCTTCGACGATGAGATGACTCTCGCTGGAAGGAACACCTGCGGCTGGCTCGTCGAGAAGCACCACTCGGGGCTTGAGCGCAAGCGTCAGCGCCAACTCGATCAACCGCTGCTGCCCATAAGCAAGCGATTCCACTGGCTTGTCTGCCAGAGACACGAGAGCGAACTGCTCGAGCAGAGCGTCGACCTCCGCTTCAACGGTCTTGGAGCTTGCTGCACGTCCTAACAACTGCCCGCCGCGGCCTAACCGTTCAAGGATGGGGAGGCGGATGTTCTCGCGCACCGTCATTGTCTTGAAGAGCGTCGTGATCTGGAAGGTCTTGGCGATGCCACGCTTGACCCGTGCCGCTTCACCAAGCTTCCCTATATCCTGACCGTCGAAGCGGATGGTGCCGCCACTGGGCGAGAGCTTGCCCGTCACCAGATTGGCAAAGGTTGTCTTTCCGGCACCATTCGGTCCGATCAAGGCCTTTCGCGCTCCCGGAGGCAGATCGAAGTCTATGCCCTCGGCCACTGTCAGACCGCCAAAGGTTTTTCTGAGCCCACGGACTTCAAGACCTTGCATTGTCGCGCCTCCGAAACAGGTCTGAGATGGCTTTGGGGATGCCAAGCACCCCTGACGGCACGAAGAATACGACGCCGAGGATCAGTGCCCCGATGATAAAGAGCCAGTTGAATGGATCGACGGCCGCGGCGACATGGTGAACCGTCATGAAGATCAGGACACCGATCACCGCGCCATACAAACGCCCGGTCCCGCCCAGGATCAGCATGATGAGGGCTTCGGCCGACAGGTTGAAGGCGTATACTTCAAGACTGACAAGCTGCGTCACTTGTGCCGCGAGTGCGCCCGCGACGCCTGCGATGGCACCACCGATGGTATAGACGGTCACGAGCCGCCAATATACCGGGCTGCCGATGGCAACCATGCGGGCGGCGCTGTCCTTGATACCTCGGACCGAAAGTCCGAGTGGCGACAGCGTCACGATCTTGAGAACGGCGTAGCAGACAACGACAACCGCCAGAGCATACCAGTAGCCTGTGCGACCGATGAAGTCGAACTTGAACATGCCGAGCACTGGCTCCATGCGAATGCCACGCAGGCCGTCGGCACCACCGGTGAGATCGCGCGCTTGGTTGGCGATCTCTTGACAGATTAAGGTCACCGCAATCGAGAGCATCAGCAGCGTCAGTCCGTGTGAGCGCATCAGAAGCAGGCCGGAGACGAAGGCGAGCACGGCCCCTGCAATGGCCCCCACCGCAAGACCGGTAAGAGGGTCACCTGAGACATGCACGGCGAACAGTCCGGCGGCATAAGCACCGGTGCCATAGAGAGCCGCGTGACCAAGGGTCGCGATGCCCGCATAGCCGAGGACGAGATCGAGCGACAGCACGAACAGGATCATCACAAGGAAGCGGGTAATGAGGGCGAGGTCGTAGGGGAAGGCATAGAAGGCGGCCACAGCACAGGTCAGCATGGCTGCCTCGGGCAACAATGGCACCCGGACTGCAGTCGTCCAGGAACGGATTTGATCTGGGGATTGGAGATCAGAGGTCATGTCATGCCTTTCCGAGAAGGCCGGCAGGCCGGAATGCGAGAAGCGCCATGACCAGAGCAAAGAACACGATCGTTCCCGCATCAGGGATGAGGTAGCGGGATGCCGTCTCCAGGACGCCGAGGGCAAGTGCCGCCGCGAATGATCCCGTGATCGAGCCCATGCCGCCGACGGAGACGACGATGAGGAACAGCACCATGTAACGAAGCGGATAATAGGCATCGACAGGCAGGAGTTCGGAGCCAAGAATTCCTCCCAGTGCCGCCAGACCTGCGCCAAGACAGAAGGTGGCCGCGTAGATCCTGTCAGTGTTGATGCCAAGCGAGCTTGCAATGTTGCGGTTATCGACCGATGCGCGAAGCCGGGTGCCAAAGCGGCTCCTGTCCAAGGTCAGAACCAGCCCGATGGTGACGGCAATGCCTGCCAGAATGACGACCAGACGATGGGCCGGAAGAACCCGGAAACCCAGATCGAGCGAGTGCTGGAGAGACGCCGGAAGGGGGATAGACAGCAGGCTCGATCCGAGCAACTTGTTGACGGCAGCGATCACCATGAACGTGATCCCTATGGTGGACAGAACCTGCTGCAGCTCTCCCAGTCTGTAGATGCGACGGAAGAGAAGGCGTTCGCTCAGAAACGCCGAACCAATGGTCACGGCGATGGCGAGGGGTACCGCGACATAGTAGCCGAGGCCCCAACGCAAGATGAGCGTATGAGCAACCGCCCCGCCAACCAGCGCGAAGGCGCCATGCGCCAGGTTGATCACCCGCATGAGACCCATGGTCACCGACAGGCCGACGGAGATCATGAACAGGATCATGCCATAGGCGATCCCGTCGACTGCAATGTTCAGCAATAGCGACATTAGCCACTCCAGTGGACGAACGGATTTGTGCCGCCGGCACCTCCAGCGACTGAACAAGACTGGGTAAGGAATTGTGGTCTGGAGCGCTTCCCGTGAACTCGGGATCAACTTTGTTTCACGACTGGCGTCCGCCAGTCGTGAAACCTGAAGGGACTGGCGCTCTAGGATAAGGGCCGAGCTACCTGATTACTGTGACCAGCCCAGATCGCCAACGGTCGCGATCACGCCCTTTTCCCTGTTGACCAGAAGACCGCTCGCGGCATCGCGTTCAACCTCCCGGATATAGACGTTCTGCTTGAGGGTTCGGGTCTGCGGATCCATCTCGACAGGCCCACGTGGACTTTCCCACTTCAGCGCCTTTACGGCCTCGAGCGCCTTTGGCCCATCGCTTCCTGCGGCCTTGACCATCTCGTAGATGAGATGCGTACCGTCGTAGGCCCCAACGGAGGCCCAGTTGGTGATGGCGTTCGGAAATTTTTCTTTGACTGCCTTGTTGAATTCTCGCGCGACATCGCTGTCGTGTGCTGCCGAATAGTGGAACGCAGTGGTCAGTCCGATGGCTGCATCGCCAAGTGCCTGAAGATTTGACTCTTCGGTTTCCGCAGTTCCGAGGAAGCGAATGCCTGACTTGGCGAGCCCGTTCTCGTTGTAGGTCTTGGTGAAGCCGAATGTCGGCGGGCCACCCGGAAGGAACGCGAAGACAGCGTTCGGATTGTGGCTGCGTACCCTTTGTATGAAGGGCGTGAAGTCGGTCGTTGCGACAGGCATTCGGATCGCGTCGACAACCTTGCCGCCCTTCTTCTCGAAGGCCGCCTTGAACGCCTTCTCCGCATCAATGCCCGGCCCGTAGTCAGATACGGCCGTAACCACGGTCTTGATCCCTTGGTCGAAAGCCCAATCCGCTAGCGGAGCAGTCACCTGCGGTAGAGTATAGCTCGTGCGCAGAAAATACTGCGATCCCTTGTTGATCGATGAAGTCGCAGCGTTGAAGATGACGGTAGGGGTTTGGGACTGGTCGATCAGTGGCGCAACAGCAAGTGCGTTCGGTGTGAAGGTGAAGCCGGCAAGGTAATCGACCTGCTCGCGGATCAGCAGTTCCTGCGCCAACGTTTTCGCGACATCAGGATTGGATCCGCCTACGTCCTTGTAGATGAACTCGATTGTGTGCTCGCCAGCCTGCTTCCCGTATTTCGTCACATAGGTCTCGATGGCTTCCCTGTACTGTCTGCCGTACATGGCAAACGGGCCAGAGAACTCGGCAATCACACCAACCTTGATTGTATCAGCCCAGCTCACGCTGGAACAAAGTGCGAGAATTGCTGCCGCAAAGGCAGCACGCTTGACCATAGACATGTGATCCTCCCAAACCACGGTGTAGGCGACCACTCCTCTGGCCACCAAACGAGTTGCGTTTACAACTCGTTCCCGATAATGCTGAAACAAGTTGAGTTGTCAACTGACTTTGCTGGATGTCAGGAATCTAAGATCTTCGGCGGAGAAGACACTTATGGGGACGTCTGTGCTTGGGATTCCACGATCCTTCTACGGCCTTCAGGTCGTGACCGGCGTCGATCTGGATATCGTCGAAGATGGCGGCACGGAGCTCATCGGCCCGATGATGCAGGCAGATCAACCATTTTCAATGGTCTTTCGGGTCTCTATCCGCCGGATGACGGGCGGGTCCTGCTTACCGGGCAGGATCTGACCGGACAAGGCCGGCATATACCGGTCATCAAGCGGACCGGGCTCGACTGAAGATGCGCCAGAGGCGGCGAAGCCAGCGGAATTAAAAGACTTTCCCGATGCCTGATTGTGAGGCGCCTATTGCCGCTCCCATGGGGCTAGGTGCGAATTCCATGCCAATGCAACTCAAGAGGAAAGTGCATGATCTACGAAGGTTACCAACTCGCGGGAAAGCTCTTCATCTTCCGGGGCGCCCCCGAAACCCCCGTGAGGCATGGCTTCGAACACATGCAGCTCGGCCACGGCTCCGACCTGGCACAATGACCTATGTAGGCGCACAGCATTCGAAAGCAGCAGGTCGCGTGTGCCACTCTGAATGAATGTCGGTGGGAATTCCTTGGTGAACCGTCCGAAGAGAGGTGAGATATACGGATGGGCCAGATCGGCGCCGTTGGCATAGAGTAGGTTCGCCGACATCAAGGAGGTTGGAAGATTTACGTCGATCATCTTGTTGGTCTGGAAGCTGTCGCCTGACTCCGTCAGGTCGATTTCAGGCGAAAGCAACACAATCGCGCGGGGCAAATCCTGCCCTTCATCCTGGGCGCGCAGGACGGTTGCCAATGCCAGATTGCCACCAGCAGATCGTCCACCGATGATAATGCGGTCGGCCCCATACGTGTTGACTGCGTGCCGGTATACGCACATGCAGTCGTCAAGCGCAGCAGGAAAGGGGAATTCAGGAGGCATGCGATAGTCAATACCGTAGCACCGGATGCCATGCCGAGATGCGGCGATCCGCGCTCCTTCACGACATGCCTTGCCACCGCCAAATACGAGCGCTCCTCCGTGCAAATCGATGTAGACGCAATCATCTTGCTTAAGATGGGCAGGCGTCGCCAGATACGCCGTGGCTGAGCCGATCGCCTCCGTGGTGATTTCGACATCTCGCGATGAGTCCTGCTCTGCCGCCGCTGCTGCATAGCTCGCATCCACCACGGCTTTAAGCTTTTGCCATGCCTCGCGATCATCGGCTCTGGGCAAAGGATGAAGTGCATTCAGTGGCACCCCGTCACTTCGGACGGCACCGTGAAGTCTTTCTTGCGCTTGCATACTGATGGAGTTTGGAACTGGCACGTGATGCCGATCAACGTTGATCGAGTTGAACCCGAAAACACTTTCCCGATCCGTCATGATGATCCTTATTCCGCTGTTGTGAGTGGCATATGCTGCCAACAGGGTCGGGCCAAATTGGGGCCAGTTCACGGCTAGCTCGTCTGAGGCAACTCGCTTCACGGCTGACGAATAGGGGTGACGACGACCGAGTTCCCTCGCGTTTCTTCTGGGCCTGACTTGGAACTTCGACCCTCGTTTCCTGTTCGCAGCATACTGATTTACCGGCGAGGCTCTCATGCTTTCTATCCCGACCCCGTTCGACCTGTCCCCCGCTATTGGGTGGCCCGTCCACGTCATCGGCATCTTCGCCGTTCTCCTCGCTGCGATCGCCAAAATCCGAGCGACAGGCATCGCATCCTGACAAAAAGAAGGAAATGACAATGAAAGCACTCTGCTGGCACGGAAAAGGCGATATTCGTTGCGATAGCGTTCCCGATCCCCAAATCGAAGACGACCGCGACGTCATCATCAAGATGTCGGCCTGCGCTATCTGTGGATCGGATCTCCATCTGATGGACGGCTATATTCCATTCATGGAAAAAGGCGACATCCTCGGCCATGAGTTCATGGGTGAAGTCGTCGAAGTTGGTCGCGGCAACACAAAGCTCAAGGTCGGAGACCGCGTCGTCGTTCCCTTCACGATCTGCTGTGGGGAGTGCTCGCAATGCCTCAAAGGCAATTGGTCGGTTTGTGAGCGGTCCAATCGCAAGGCCGAGAATGCAACAAAGGCGTTCGGTTATCCAACCGCCGGTCTCTTCGGATATTCGCACCTGACAGGAGCCTATGCGGGCGGTCAGGCGGAATACGTGCGCGTGCCTTATGCGGACGTCTCGCCCATCATTATCCCGAATGGCATTTCGGATGAGCAGGCGCTCTTCCTTGGTGATATCTTTCCGACCGGTTGGATGGCCGCGGCCAATTGCGAGATCGAACCGACCGATATCGTTGCGATCTGGGGATGTGGTCCTGTCGGCCAGTTCTGCATCAAAAGTGCCTTCATGCAGGGCGCCGCGCGTGTGATCGCAATCGACAATGTGCCCGAGCGTCTGGCTCTCGCTGCTGCAGCCGGTGCTGAGATCATCAATTTCGATGAGATCGATGGCACTATTCCTGACCACATCAAGGATATGACCGCGGGTCATGGCGCCGACAAATGCATCGACGCCGTCGGCGCGGAATCCCACGCAACCGCTTCGTTTGACGCGATCGTCGACAAGGTGAAAGCAGCAACCTTGCTGGGAACCGACCGCCCGCATGTTTTGAGAACGGCAATTATGGCCTGCCGCCCCGGCGGCATCGTTTCCGTTCCCGGCGTCTATGGCGGCTTCCTGGACAAGATCCCGTTCGGAGCGGCGATGAACAAAGGGCTGACGATCAGAACCGGCCAGACCCATGTCAATCGTTACTCGCTCGATCTCCTTCGCCGTATCGAAGAGGGTCAGATTGATCCGAGTTTTATCATTACCCATCGCGCAACGCTGGATCAGGGACCGGAACTCTACGAGACGTTCCGCGACAAGAAAGACAACTGCATCAAGGTTGTTTTGACTGCATGAAACTGGACAGACACAAGCTGAAGATTTGAAAACGGCTTGCTGCAGATTTGAACAGCATCATGGCGTTGAGCTCTCTTTCGACGCCGTGGCCGGTCTCATGATACAGCGAATAGCAGTTCAAGAGTTGGAGCTAAACTTCTTCGAGAATGCCACCGGGTCTTCACCCTAATCATTCTCTTTCGATTCAATTCGGTCCAACACGGCTTCTGGAGCGACATCCTTCTTCAGCTCGCTTAGCTCATCGCCAGCCTCGATCGGCACCTCCAGCTTTTTGGCGATCGCTTCCACCATTGCGATCAGGCGGGTGGTTTCGTGCTCGTTCAGCAAATTCACCTGTAGATCGAGATCAGCCCGCACATCGTCTTCGGCGGCCATTCTATTCTGATTGATCAGAACAAAAGTGGAGAGAAAAATGGCTTCAACCGACGCTTCCATAGCGAGAATGACGAGCGATGGATCCCACGGGCGAACTCTTGGCAGCAGGTTTAGATTCGCCAGGATCCATGTCCCGTACAGAAGAAGATGAATGTAGACGAAGATCATCGATCCTGCGAAGCGGCTGATCGCGGCCGCTGCGCGTTCTTGCAACGAAGCCGCATTTGCTGTTTCGCGCCGCCGCTGCATGACTGCATCTATGTTGCGCGCAAGAGCCGGCGTAAGGCCATCAGGTGCGGGTCTTGTCGGACTTTCCGCATTTGCACTGTTCATCGGCATCCCTTTTCCGGCACCGTTTGGCACCCACTAGTTGCAGGTCCCAACAAACGCGAGGCGTTTTGGTGCCGCTTGTTCAACAGATCCGGGGTGGAGCTTCGGCCGCATAGTGCCGCTGAGCGCGGCGACAAAGATAGACCTCCCGTTCGGGATGGGCCTCGATCAGGAAGCCGGAACTGCGCAGCATGGCTTCCATGGCTGCCCTGTTGGGAATGAACCAGTTCGTCGGATCGGATGCGTAGCGCTCCTCCACGAAGAACAGCTTGGGATAATCAGCCCGGTCAAAAAGGGACCACTCGGAGAAGTCGTAATTCTCCTGAAGCTCCGGCAGACGCTCGTCCCCGCGTTGAAGACACTGGAACAACATCTGGTCCGCTACGACATGCTCATAGAGAAGGTCGAGCGCAAGCAGAGGGTGGCGCAGATGGTAGAGCACTCCCATGAAAAGCACGAGGTCGAATTTTTCTCCAAGCTTTCCGACGTCGTATACGGACATCTGGCGAAACTCCACGTCCAGGCCCGTCTGCTCGGCCACAAAACGGGCCTGCCGGAGATAGTGTGGATCTGCGTCGATCCCCAGCACTCGCCCGGCATTGCGCTTCTTCATCTCGAAGGAATAAAAGCCGGCATTGCACCCAACGTCGAGGACGCTGCGCCCTGCCAGATCCTCCGGGACCACCTCCTTGAAACCCTGCCACTTGAACGATGGGTAATCCCCCAGAAAATGGTCGGGGGCGGTGGGCACCCCCTGCACTTCAATGTTGTGGAACCATGGACCAAGTTCGACGAGTCGACGCCTGATGTCATCTTCTGCTTTTCTTGCGACGTCCATTCCCTAGGCTCCGAGTTGCAGCGTATCCGTCAGCCCGGAACGGGGCTTTTCACGAACGGGCGCTTTACGCAGATCAGGCCGGGCAAGAACCGATGCAAAATAGTCAGCTGTCTGCTGCAGCCCTTGCGAAAGCGGCACCTTGGGTTCCCAGCCCAGTAAGTCCTTGGCACGGCCGATATCCGGACGGCGACGCAGCGGATCGTCCTGCGGCAGAGGTCGAAAAACGATTTCGGAGGATGAGGGCACAATCGCCCGGATCATTGTGGCAAGCTCGTTGATGGTGAACTCACCTGGATTACCCAGGTTAACGGGCACGCCCGGATTTGGATCGATATCCATGAGTGCCATCAAACCTTCTACAAGGTCCGTTACGAAACAGAACGACCGAGTTTGCTCGCCGCTACCGTAGATCGTCAACGGGTTCCCCGAGAGCGCCTGGACGAGAAGGTTCGAGATGATGCGTCCGTCATTTGGCTGCATGCGCGGCCCGTAGGTGTTGAAGATGCGCACCACACGTGCATCAGCACGACCGGCCCGCAGCATATCGAAGCAAAGCGCTTCGGCGGCGCGTTTGCCTTCGTCGTAGCAGGCGCGTGGCCCGGTGCAACTGACGTTACCCCGATAATCCTCACGTTGCGGATGTTCTTCCGGATCGCCGTACACTTCGCTGGTTGAAGCCAGCAAGAAGGACGCTTTGTGGCGCTCCGCAAGCGCAAGCAGATTGCCCGTGCCCGTCACGCAGGTCATCATCGTATGAACCGGATCGGCTTGATAAAAGGGTGGAGACGCCGCACAGGCCAGATTGTAGATCTGGTGAACCGGCTCGTCGATGTCGGAGAGACGGCACACATCCTCCTCGATCAGGCGGAACCGGGGATGGTTCTCCAGCGGTCGGACATTGGTTCTCGATCCCGTCAGGAAGCTATCAACGCATATCACTCTGTCCCCCCGCAGCAGCAGGGCGTCGCAGAGATGCGAGCCAACAAAGCCAGCCCCGCCAGCCACGAGGATAGTTCTGGTTTTTCCGTCATGCACTCTTTGCAACATTGCGTTCTCCTCGGTCCTCGTCCTGAAATCTTTGAGATCTTTCGCCCCGTGCGGCCGGATCATCCGCTAGTCGCTCTAGCGCCGACACCAGGTGAAGGGCGCGGGCGTTTCCAGTGTGCAACTCCATGACCCGGGCGCGCGCTGTGGTGCTCATGTCCATTCGCCGTCGCTCATTCATCCCGGTGAGGACGTCAACGACGTCATCAGTACTGCGCGCAATGCAGATCGCCTCGCCCTCTGGAAAAAGCTCGCCAAGCCCACGCCAATCGTCGCTGATGATCGGGGTTCCGCACGCGGCTGCTTCGAACAGCCGCACGCTTGGTGACCAGCCGGCCGCGATCATGTCAGCGCGCGTTACGTTCAAGGTGAAACGTTGTCGGCTGTAGAAGCTCGGATGGCCCTGCGGCGGCAGATGTTCAATCCGCTCCACATTGGCGGGCCAGTCAATCGTATCGGGATACTGCGGACCGGCGACGACGAAGCGCAAATGCGGCAAGGCATGCGCTGGCTCAATCAGCAACTGCTCGAGAGTCGGCTGACGATCAGGGCTGTAGGTTCCGAGATAGCCAAGATCCCATTCGCAGGTTTCTCCCGTGTTCTCGTAACGCTGCGCATCCACGGAACAATAAAGATCGATGGCCCGGCGTGCGCCGTAGTTCTTTTCCAATCGGGTCAGTACTTCTCCACCAGAGAAGGAAAAGTAGGCGTCGAAAACCGGAATCTGCTGAAGCGTCAGATATTCCTCGTCGCCGCGGTCGAGCTTGGCGAGCGTTACCGGTGTATCAATGTCGTAAAAGCACAAGAGCTTGGGCGACAGAGCCGCCACAGCTTCAATGACGGCCACCCCTTCGGGTACATAGGAGCCGATGATCACGGCATCTGCCGACTTGATGACCGTGCCGAAGCTTTCGGATAGCTCCGTGACACTGGAGTAATAGGCCAGATGGCAGAAATCGGGATCGGGCAGGTCTCGCTGGTTGGCATACCAGGGAACATCGCGCTCAAGGAAGAGCACCCGGTGACCGTCAGCAGCCAGTCCACGGATCAGCGACCGAAATGTGGTCGCATGGCCATTGCCCCAGGATGAGGAGAGCGAAAGTCCAATGATGACAATGTCGAGCTTCCGCGTCATTCCGCAGCCTCCATCTGTCGGGCTGCATGGGCGCGGAAGATCGCATCGACGGTCATGGCGCGGCTGGCATGTGTATGGTCTGCCAGCACGCGTTTGAGTGCCCTCTTGCCGATCAGCTGGGCCTGGTCCGCACTCAGCCCTGCAAGAATGTCACTCACATCCTTTCCGTCGCGCGCCACCAGAACTTCTTCATCCGGTTTCAGGAACAATTCGATGCCCTCCCAGAAGTCGGTAATGAGGCAGGCGCCGGCGCCTGCTGCCTCGAACACGCGTGTTGCTGGCGAAAAGCCGTTTTCCGCCATGCTGTCGCGTGACACGTTGAGCACAGCCCTGGGCGTCACGTTGAATGCATTGTGGTCGCGGGTGGGAACATGGCCGATATAATTGACGTTGGCGGACATCGGCTTGTCATGCCAGCCCGAGCCGCCGAGCATGAAGCTCGCGTTGAGAAGCTTTGCGGCCGGCTCCAGGAAGAAGTGTTCGACGCGAGCTTCGCGATCCGGCAGTCGGTTACCGAGGAAACCAAGATCGGCGTTGAAGCGAACGTCTCGGGCGACAGGATGGTGTGTCTGCGGATCAAGCGCATTGTAGATGGGAATGCAATCGCGCGCTCCCATTGCCCGATAGGCATCGACTACCGGATCGCCACCACCATAGGTCAACACCAGGTTTATCTTTGGAAGGGCACGGCGCAGTGGGTGATCCGGCGCTGCACGCAGCTCCCCGAGCGTAGCCGGCGCATCCACATCCCAAAAGATCTTCAAAGCCTGAGGTTTCGCCGCGCGGAGGACTTCGTCCAGCAACAAATCATCCTCGAAGCCGACGCCGCTTGCCTTGATGACCACGTCTGCTTCACCAGCCCGTGCTGCCACATCCTTGAGCGCTTCAATCGTGCCCTCATAAACGACGACCTTGCACCATTCAGGCGGGTCGATATCGCGGTTTTTCTGGCGGTCGTAGACGTCAGGCTCGTAGAAGGTAATGTCGTACCCTTTCTCTGCCAGTGCCCGTAGCAGGCCGCGGTAGTAGGTAGCAGCGCCGTTCCAGTAGGCGGACACAAGGCTGGAACCGTAAAAGGCGATCTTCATTCTGCAGCCTCCTGAGAAACGATCTTGCGGATGACGCGATGGGACCCGCAGTGAGCCAGAATGGTGAGGAGCTCGTCGACCCGGTGGCGACAGGTGTGGCGCGCAAGCACCGTTTCGCGGCCCGAGCTGGCAAGCGATTGAGCGAGGTCCGCGTCAGAGAGAACCTCTCGCAGGCGTGTCGTCATCTCCACGCCATCCCTTACAGTCAGATAATCTTTCCCAGGGCGAAACAGATGTTCCGCATCGTCCCAAGGCGCCGAGATCAACGGTATCCCGCAGGCAAGTGCCTCGAACGGACGAATGGTCGGGATGCCCGGCAGGTTCTGCACATAGGGGCGCCGCGGAATATGCACCGTCACCCGATGTTGGGCGAAGGCAAATGGAACCCTTGCGTTGGCGATCCAGCCGCCGAAGGTGATATTGGCATCCTTCAGTGCCTTCTTCGCATGGTCGGGATAGCGCACTCCATGCACCAGCGTCTTGAGCTGAAGTGCCTTTGCCGGTTCCACCAGAAACTCGACGATCTCTGCGGAGCGTTCATCGTCACCCCAATTGCCGACCCAGATCAAGTCGCCCGTCTTGTGCGCCTCAGGTATCGGCCTGAACAAGGTGTCATCGGCAGCCTCATGCCAGGTAAACACGGTACTGCCCCAGCCGGCTTTCAGATACCGTTGGCGTAGGGTTTCCCCGAAGGCAAGGATGCCGTCGTATTCCGCAAGGTTGAGCGCGGCGATGTCGCCTGCCGAAGACACTGCCCTGTGATGCGTGTCATGGAACAGCAGGGTAAACGCGTTACCGCTGGCACGGATGCGGCCGATTTCGGCCACGATCGCCGGGTCCGTCCATTCGTGCACGATGACCACATCCGCATCGGCAAGAGCTGTCTCATGGCTGAATCCGGCATCATAGATTTCTGCATCAAGTTCCGGAAATTGCGTGGCAAAATCATTCGGTGCTGCTGCGCCCTGGTCCTGCACAAGATTGTTGCGGCTCCAGGATTCGAGAGGCTCAAGTGCCACCGCCTGATGGCCGCGGCGGATCAGATCGCGCATGATGCCCCGCAGGAAATGCGCATTTCCGTGGTTCCAGTCAGATATCAGCGAGTGGGTGTAAAACACGAATTTCATCGTTTACTCCGCAGCAGAAAGCTCAGATTTTTGTCGCAGCAGGGATGTGTAGAAACCCGCCATGGCTTCGGCTTGAGACGAAAGATCGAAGCGTTTCGCACGCTCCGCAGCCTTGTCAGCCAGTTGTGTCCGCAGATCGTTATCCTCGCAGAGGCGATTGATCCCGGCTGCCCAGGCCTCGGGGGCTCCAGGGTCTGCGAAAAGGGCAGCTTCACTCCACAGTTCGCGGTAGGTCGGGATATCTGCCAACACCAGCGCGTTATGGGCGCGAGCCGCTTCAAGCGCCGCGAGCCCGAACGGCTCGTATAGGGATGGTGAGGCGAAGATGGACGAGCGGCCCATCAGCGCCATGACCTGCGCATTTGATAGCGCGCCAAGGTGTTGTGCATGGCGGATCGGCAGCGTCTGGCCGTCTGGACCGGTGTTCGGTCCTGCGATCATGATTGGCCAGGCAGTCAAAGCTGCGGCCTCATCAAGCGTCTGCCCGTTCTTGCCGTCGTCCCACCAGCGGGCAGCGGCACAGACGATCCTGTCCTTTATCTGGGAGGTCTCTTGCGACCGGCTGGCATTATAGACCACATGCAGCCTATCCATTGCGCCATAGGCGTTCTCGAGCATCCTGGCATGGCTTCTGCTCGGCGCAAGCGCGACGTCAGCGCGCATGAGGCCGCAGCGATTGATCTTGTGGTGCCACTGCCAGTCCAGTGGTACCGCCTCGCAACGGACGCCAGCAAACCAGGTGACCACGCAGGAATGCGACATGACGATAACCGGCAACTTCGTCTCGATTGCAGCCGCCTGGGAAGGAAGGTTCAGATGGAGTAAATCGACCGCTTCCGCATGCGCCAGGTTTGCGATGGCAGGCCCGACAAGGGAGAGATCGTCTTCGCTCTTTACCATCCAGTCCAGCGGTGCCTGGAGCCAATGCAAACGTCCAAGCTCTGACGCTTCTTTCTCCTGATGCACAGAAGGTTGGGGGCCGAGCCCGACAAACAGGAACTCATAGCCTTGCGGCCGCAGGCTTGCAGCCAGATCCATCGCATACCGCCAGACGCCGCCCACCGCGTCGATCGTCATGAGGATTCGGATAGGGGACGGGCGCTTCGGCATCATCATGCCGAAACCTTCCGCATTTCCGGCCGGAGCACCGAGCGTCCGCCAAAGCGGGTATCGGCCAGCCACTCTGCGAGGTGCTGGAGGCCCTTGCGCCAGTGAATGCTGGCCTGCCAGCCGAGCCGGCTCTCCAGTGACCGGGTATCTGCCACGAAGAAATATTGGTCGCCAGCGCGCCAGTCGCCGAACTGCGTGTTCAGCGGTTGGCCCGTGAGTTTCTCGATCTCGTGCAATACGCTGAGGACGCTGACCGAATTCCGGGGGCCGCCACCAAGGTTGAACGCCTGTCCCTTGACCTGATGAATCGCAGAGAGCAGCTGGCGATAGGCCGATACGGCATCGTCCACATGCAGAATGTCGCGTACCTGCTTGCCGTCGCCATAGATCGAGATTTCGTCGCCAGCCAGCGCCCGAATGAGGAAATGCGCCACCCAGCCCTGATCTTCCGTACCAAACTGGCGGGGTCCGTAGATGCAGCTCATGCGCAGGACCGCCGTCGGCATGTCATAGGACTTCGCGTAATCCAGCACATATTGATCCGCGACGCCTTTGGAGCAACCATAAGGAGTGCAGAAGTTGATCGGACGGGTTTCACCTATTCCATGTGCACGGATCGCTTCATCGGCAGGAACATACCGGTCGTCCAGTTCCAGCATCTCCACGTCTTCCAAGGCACCGTAAACCTTGTTGGTGCTGGCAAAGATGACCGGCGCGCGCTTGCCCGCCCGGCGAACCGATTCAAGAACGTTGATTGTGCCGCGTGCATTTGCGTCGAAGTCGTTGATCGGATGCACGAGGCTGGTCGTTACCGCCGTCTGCGCTGCCAGATGGAAGACTGCCTTCGCGTCGGTGAAAGCCGCCTCTATGCCTCGCAAGTCGCGAATGTCGGCGAGCACCGGATGAACACGGTCGCCATGGCGCTGTGTGAGCCAACCGAGGTTCTGATCGACGCCCGGACGGCCCAGATTATCCAGGATGACGACATCTTCACCGTCCTTGAGGAAGCTGTCGGCGAGGTTGGACCCGATGAAGCCGCTGCCACCCGTAATCAGGATTGGTGCCGCGCCCGTGGAAAGGTTCGGCGTAGCGAGCCTTGCCACGTCTTCCACACGATGTACGCCACCTTCCAGCAACAGTCGGGCGAGCAATTTCGGCTGATTGTCATAGGTCACTGCACCGAGGTGATAGTGCCGCGGGTCGAACCACAAACCTTCCTGGACAGGCACATCCGGCGCTACATCCTGCCACGAATACCAGTACATCCTGTCTGCCGGAACATTGAGCGCCCTCATGAAGCGGCGCGCCTGTTCCATGTCATCGCTGCGCCAAGTGGAGTAGCCCGTTTCGGTGATCCAGATTTCGGATGAGGGATTGAAGCGGTCCAGGATCCGGCGCATTTCGCCCAGATGCATGTCCCAGCCGCCCCAGGTTCCTTCTTCGCTGTCCCACGTGCCGGGGAAACCATGGAAGCCAACAGCGTCGACGACGTTGAGTACGCCACGCTCACCCATCATGTTCAACCAATAGGGATCGAAGGGGCAAGGTCCACCAAGTACCGGTTTGAAGCCGCGCTGCTTGGCCCAATAGGCGGCGCCTCCGACCATTTCGGAAAACAGCAGGAAATCCGCGTCTTCGCGCCAATCCCAATCCAACAGATTGTTCGGCTCGTTCCACAGTTCCACATGCGTGAAATGCTTGCCGTAGCGCGTCAGCACATGATCCAGAAAGTCTGCATAGGACTTCAGGTCCTGCGGCGGTCCGTTGACCCGACCTGTCCGGGACAGTGACGGCGGGGTATAGTGAAGGCACGGCAGCAGCTCGATCTGGCTGCCAAGCCGTGGCATCAGCCAGTCAAACCATTCCTCGCCGCCGGGAGCAAGGTATTCGGCCCAGGAGAGATGTGTGCGCAGATAACTTGCACCGCTGGCGATGATCTGCGGCAGCAGGCGCTCCGTCCTTTCGTATTCGCCTGGACGGAACCATTCGACAAAACCATACTGGCGAGGCTTCCGGACAGTGGTTGATTGGGGCTCCGTCATGATACGAGCCCCCGCTCTTCCAGTTGCCGCTTCATCTCCGCGCCGCGGTCGATTGCACCGGCGCTGCGAACCCACTCGGCAAACGGCCCGAGCGAATTCTCCAGTCGGTGCTGGGGCTCAAAGCCCAGCAACTCATGCGCTTTCGAAATATCCGCAAAGCAATTGCGGATATCGCCTGAGCGCGCCTTGTTCATGATGTCGGGAGATATCTCCGGCACCCCCATGGCCTCCGCCAGAAAGGCGGCAACCTCGGCAATCGTGTAGGCTTGGCCGCTGCCAATGTTAATGACATGGCCGTTGGCAGCGGGCTTTTCTATGGCGAGACGAAAGCCGCGCGCGACATCGCGCACATGGACAAAATCCCGGCGCTGTCGGCCGTCTTCGAAAATCATCGGTGGTTGCCCGTTGGAAAGCCGTGACGCGAAGTTGGCAAGAACACCGGTATAGGGGTTGGAAAGGGCTTGGCCAGCGCCGAAGACGTTGAAGAGGCGAAGCGCGACGGCTTCCACGCCGTACGCCTGCCCAAAGATCAGCACCTGTTTTTCCTGCGCATATTTCGTCAGGGCATAGATCGAGGCGAGGTCGACAGGCTTTTCCTCGTCGGTCGGAACCGGAACGAGTTCTTCGCCATGGGGACCGGTTGCCGCCCACTGTCCAGCTTTGATCTGGTCAGCACTTCGACGCACCAGATCGAGCGGGCGCCCATCGCGTGTCTGGTAACGCCCCTCGCCATAGACGCTCATGGATGATGCGACGACGATGCGTCTGATCTTTTTGCCAATCATGGTTTCGAGAAGAACGGCGGTGCCGAGATCATTTCCACCGACGTAACGAGCGATCTCGTACATCGACTGGCCGACCCCGACTTCAGCAGCAAGATGGATTACGGCGTCAACGCCCGTGAGAGCCTGCTCTACGACAACCTTGTCTCTCACATCTCCCCGGATCACTTCGGCCTCCGGTGCCACCGCTGCCTCCGCGTCGCCATGCACCTGCTCGATCAAAGCATCCAGGATACGGACCTCGTAGCCCTGATCGAGAAGTTCTTCCGTGACATGCCGACCAATAAAGCCGCATCCGCCGGTCACAAGAATCTTGGCCATGAGGCCTCCCTGGTTCGTAAGCTTGAAATCGGTGCTCGAACCTGAGGGGACAGCGAAAGTTCCTTCATCATTTACATCAGTGACTTCTTCAATGTCATCCGGAACTCCCGATGGGTTGTGAAGTTCGGCACCCGATGTGTTCACGATCGTGGCGGCGCGGCAGTCACGCCTTGGCTTGGGTCGCTGCCTCTCCCCTCTGATCGAGTTTCTTTCGTATTCCAAGGAGTTGACGAATGGATGTGTCCAACCGGGGAGCTGCCGGGCAGCGTTCCGCCGTAATCATTCCCAAAGCAGGCAAGACGCAACTCTTGAACCTGGCACTTGAAGAACCGGGATTTGAACAGGTGCGGGTACGCCTTGAAGGGTGCGGCGTCTGCGCCTCGAACCTAACGCCCTGGGCAGGACCGGAGTGGATGCAATTTCCCACGGAGCCGGGCGGTCTCGGCCACGAAGGCTGGGGACGGATCGATGCGTTGGGTCCGGGTGTCGACGGATTGAGCATCGGCGACCGGGTTGCAGTCCTGAGCTACCATGCTTACGCGACCCACGACTATGCTCCGGCGAGCATGGTGGTCCCGCTTCCCTCCGTGCTGGACGGCATACCATTTCCGGGGGAACCGCTTGGTTGTGCGATGAACATCTTCAAGCGCTCCGGCATCCGTGCCGGAGAGACGGTCGCGATCATCGGGATCGGCTTTCTGGGCGCTTTGCTGACGCAACTCGCGACCAAAGCGGGAGCCCGCGTCATTGCCATCTCCCGGCGCGATGCCTCGCTGCAAACAGCAAAGCGGATGGGTGCTGCCGAAACGATCGTAATGGATGATCATTGGCGCGTCATTGAAGACGTCAAAGCGCTCACGAACGGTCGCTTCTGCGACCGGGTGATAGAGGCGGTCGGTCAGCAATGGCCGCTCGACCTGGCTGGCGAGTTGGCTATGGAGCGTGGACGTCTCATTATTGCTGGCTACCATCAGGACGGTCCCCGTCAGGTCAACATGCAGCTTTGGAACTGGCGCGGCCTTGACGTCGTCAATGCGCATGAGCGGGATCCTGCCATCTACATCCAGGGGATCCGTGAGGCGATCGATGCCGTCGTTGACGGACGTCTTGATCCTTCCTCGCTATACACACACCGCTATCCTTTGGCTCAGCTTGACCAGGCCCTCAATGACACACGCGACCGTCCCGGCAATTTCATCAAGGCACTGGTGATAAACTCATGAATACGATCATGATGAAGAACGATGTGGAGGCCATCGGCCGCCCGGCACGGGTCGGTTACCTGGGAGTTGGCTGGATCGGACGCCATCGCATGGAGGCCATGCTTGCCACGGGACTTGTGGAAGCCGTCGCGATTGTCGACCCCTCTCCTGAAATGCGGGAGGCAGCAATGAAGGCGGCACCTCAGGCCAAGGTGCTGTCCGACTTCAACGAGCTGTTGGCAGAGGACCTCGATGGGGTGGTCATTGCGACACCCAGCGCCCAACATGCGGAACAAACCATTCAAGCCCTCAATGCCGGGGTGGCGGTTTTCTGCCAGAAGCCGTTGGGCCGCACGGCTCGGGAGGTTGGAGCCGTGCTTGAGGCCGCGAGACAGAGAGACCGTCTCATCGGGGTAGACCTCTCCTACCGGCAGACCGAAGCGATGCAACGCATCAAGGCATTGCTGCAGGCACAGCATCTGGGTCAGATCAGCGCTGTAGACCTGACGTTTCACAATGCCTACGGCCCGGACAAGCCGTGGTTCTATGACAAGGCGCTCTCCGGCGGCGGATGTGTCATAGATCTCGGCGTCCACCTGATCGATCTTGCTCTTTGGGCACTCGATTTCCCTCAGGTCATCGACGTGACGAGCAACCTGTTTGCCCAGGGACGGCCCTTATCCAGCACACCGGAAGAGGTGGAGGACTACGCGGTTGCGACACTGGTTCTGGCAACCGGCACAGTCGTCCGGTTGGCCTGCTCCTGGCGTCTGAACGCCGGGCAAGACTGTATCATCGACGCCACCTTCTATGGCACTGCTGGTGGGGCGGCCATGCGGAACGTCGGGGGGTCTTTTTATGACTTTGTCGCCCACCGCTTCTCCGGGACCGTTACAGAGCAGCTTGCCGGTCCACCAGACGAATGGGGAGGACGTGCGGCCACGGCGTGGGCGAGGCAGCTCGTCAGAAACGGGGCATTCGATACTGAGGCCGAAAATCTCGTTTGTGTCGCTGAAGTGATCGACCGGATCTATACCGGCGCCTAAAGCAAGGACATGGGTGGAGAGAAAAAATGCAGGCGTGTGAAACCCGCGGAACTTGTCCACCATCATCTTGGTTCTCGAGCGGCAAACGACGCGAGGCTCCGATGCAGAAGCAAAGGTTTCAACTGGGAAAAAAGACGCCGACGCGAGCGACTGATCTGGTGCTGAGGAGTGGTCTGCCACAGTGGGTTGTCCGGGTCCTGAGGCAAAGTGGCATCAAGAGAATGAGCGTTATTGCCACTCTCTCCGACGAGCAGCTCTTGAAGATTCCCGGCGTTGGTCGCCAGTCGCTCAAACTCATTCGAGACGAAATCAGGCGAACAACGGACTCGAGGAATCAGAGTTCATGAGTGGACAGAGCGTAATCCGCCGGTTGAAACTCTACGTGTCGATGGCGGTGATCCTGTCAGGCACGCGCCAGAAAGGCCTCTGTTGAAAGGATCTCCAGCTGAACCGAGAAACGGTCCCCCAACAATTCAAGGGAGGCATCATGCGTCTGATCAGCACCGCTACATACGCCATCTTTGAGGAGAATGACGTGATAGCCAAGGTCAATCGCTCCCATCGCTGCCGCCAGGACACAAACATCAGTTTCACCCCCGGAAATGGCCACAGCGTCGATACCTTCAGCTCGAAGCACCCGGTCAAGTTCGCCGGTGGTCCAAGGTGAATAGGTCATCTTGTCGAAAATACGCGCTGGTGGAACAAGCACTTTGAGCGACGGAACAAGATCTACCATACTCGGTCCCAGCCGATCCAAGGTCATCATATCCCACTTCCTGTAATAGTCATGCCACATGCCAAGCATGTCGGATGCACGCTTGGGCGGTACGAAACGAGTGAACACCGTTCGATCAGGGCGCCACCGTGCAACTTCCTCGACCTGAGACAAGACTTCCTTCATCCAGGGAACATGCCATGGCGTATCCTCAGCAAACATCCGCTGCATATCGATACATAGATGGATCCAGTTTTTGAAAGTCATTGCGGCCTCCCGAACGCGATCCCTGACAACAATTCGAAGTTCCCCGCATCTGAGTAAGCAGCGAGCGTGGCAGCCATTTTCAAGGGTGCTGCGGCGGAACGACAGGGAGATGTCGCTTGTGAGCACTTGCTGCATAAGTTCGAAGGACAATCGCTTTTGCCGCCTCGCTTATCGGCTTGCCTTCGAGAAAATCATCAATCTCGTCGTAGGATACCCCATAGACCTCTTCATCCGGTCTTAGCGGTGCGTCCGTTTCCAAATCAGCTGTTGGCACCTTGAACACAAGATTTTCTGGCGCCCCCATATGTGTCGCCAATGCCCGTACCCTGCGCTTCGTCAAACCCGAGAGTGGGAGAATGTCTGCCGCCCCATCACCAAATTTCGTGAAGAAACCCATGAGAGCCTCGGCGGCTTGGTCGGTGCCAATCACAAGCCCCTTACTCGCGCCGGCCAGTGCATATTGGGCGATCATCCGCTGGCGAGCCTTTATGTTTCCAAGATGAAAATCCTTTCGCATCGGATCGAATAGCTCATTTGCCTGGTCTGTGACTGCACGCATCATCTGATCTGCGGCAGCTTTGATATCGACGGTCACGGTTCGATCAGGCTTGATGACGTTGAGGGCGCATTGCGCATCTGCTTCGTCAGCCTGTGCTCCGTACGGTAATCGAACTGCAATGAAACGCGCGACTTGTCCTCTGGCGCGAAGAAGCGAAACTGCCGCCTGTGCGAGAAGGCCCGCAGCCAATGAGTCAACTCCGCCGCTGATCCCGAGAACATAAGTTTGGCAAGATGACAGCGACAGATATTGAGCCAGGAACTCTGTGCGGGCGCGTACCTCTGTAGCAACATCAAAATCCGGCGTTACGCCGAGTTCAACTGCGATCATCTGTTGGTCAATGGGCAAAGATTCATTCCTTTTTCAAACGATGAGCGGACGCTATCCCGGCGCTTTCTGATCCCTGAAGCAGGACGTCATTTGTTCAACGTATCTGTCTGCCATTCGTAGTCATTCGTTTGCTGCAGAGGGGACGTCTTCGCCGGTCCAATCCAGGAGTTGACGGTGCGCCAACTGTTGCAAAAGGCACCGGTTCCCTTTCGCCTGAATAACCGTGTCTCGGTACGTATCCGGACGGGTGGAGACATCTGGCCGCATGGAAAACTGGTGTCGGGAAAGGATGTGCCCGGAACTTGCGGGGGTTTTCGATGTTCGTTCCAGCAAGCAAAAGGAGATCTATGATGGGTATCGATTCACCAAAGGACGGGGCACCGGGAACGACGGACCAGTCACCACGTTGGGAAGGCCCACAGGAGAACAGACCGAGAGGCTATCTGCCAGCAAAGGACGATCCGGATACGCACCAGGATGCAGTAGGCGAGACCAACGCCGATCCGGTCAAGCGCAAGGTCACTGACGCGATGAAGACCAAAGGCGATTAGGCGCCGGCCGACAGCCCGTGGCATCAAGGCAGATCAATCCTTGATTGGACGGAACCCACTCGTGATCCCGTAGTTCGGCAGGTCTGACGAAGGAGACTTAACATCATGACAGAAGACCGACGCAGCCTGTTCGTGGCTGGCCTCAAGAATGCTCACGCCATGGAGAATCAGGCTCTCTCCATCATCAAGCCGCAGCTTTCGCGCATCGAGAATTATCCGCAGGTCGCAGCCCGCCTGGAACAGCATCTTCGCGAAACAGAAGCTCAAATCAAACGTATCGAAGATATTCTCGCCGGCCTCAATGAAGACAATTCGACACTGAAGGACTGGATGCTGTCTGCAACCGGCAGCATGGCTGCGTTGGGCCATACGATGGCCGATGATGAAATCTTGAAGAACTCCTTTGCCAATTTTGCCTTCGAGCACTTCGAGATCGCGGCGTATAATGCGCTCTTGGTCATGGCGGAGATGTGTGGGCATCAAAGCAGCATCGCAGGCCTCAAGGAAAACCTTTCCGAAGAAGAGGCAATGGCTCGTTGGCTAAGCAATAATCTGCGCGAGGTGACGTCGGAATTCGTAGTCCGGCGCGAAGCTGGTGAAACGGCCAAAGTTTGACCGGGGTTGAGGGGTAATACCGGACAAGCAGGGCCGAGGATTGGCTAAAGTTTTGAAACTTAAGTATCGTAGCGGATTGGAACGGCCCAAGATGACCTGGGCCTTTTCAGCTTCGGGAGGTGTGACCTCATAGCTTTACAGAAGAGAAAAGAAGCGGCGACTTCATCCAAGGACTGCGTCGCCGCTGGATTTAGTGATGCGTCTGCGTCTTGTTCTTTCCAGAGACAAGGGTGTGCATCTGCTCGATTTCCTTTGCCTGTTCCGAGATGATATGTTCGGCAAGTAGGCGCATCCGGGGATCGTCGCCTGTTTCGAGATAGATGCGAGCCATGTCGACTGCGGCCTGATGATGCGGCACCATCAGAGCAATGAAATCACGTGTCACGTCGCCAGTTACGCTGACGCTGCTGGTATTGGCATGCATGTTGTTCATTTGCTCAATCATCGCTGCAGCTGCGCCGGCGCCTGGTGCGCTGTTTCCTGTGGCATCACCATGGTAATGTTCATTTCCTCGCCAAAACGCACCGGGAGCGGCGCCTGTACTACTGGCAGTCGTTCTTGATTCTGGCCGCAGGAGGTTTGCCAATACGCCGGTAGCGCGATCGTAGATAACGTTATGTAGCCCGGCATATGAGACCATGGTCACCGCCAGCGCAACAGCCAGACCTGCGGGCACGAGTATTGTGGCAAGTTTCCCCTTTGGCGCAATCTCCAGGGCGTCTTCACGCTGAGGGTCCGCAAGTACCACCAGGAGAGATGCAAGAATTGTCGCATGGCCGATCATGTCGACGCGACCGAACGGGTATACAGCAGCAAACATCAGTGCGAAGAGAGCGAGTGCAGACAGCCGGCGAACGAGTGGCGTCCACAGAAGGCCGAAGCCCAGGGTAAACTCGGCGACTCCTGCCATCGTTGTATACTCACGGAACGGGATTCCGAAGGCAAGGAACGGCTTTTCCTCCAGCAGCGGCATGAACCATTGCGGATACATAAACTTCTCCATGCTGGACCAGGTAAGTGCGAGGGCAATCCCCCACCGCAGTACGCCGAAACGACGATCATGCCATTTCCCGTCGGGCATACCGGACAAGAGAAGGTAGCCCGCCAGACCCAAGCCGAGCGCAAGATAGTCGAACAGATGGAACAGATCGTAGTCCCGCAGGGTAAACAGCCACAAGATAACGATCGCAATTGCGGCGATTGGGCGGGTGCGGCGCATGGGGATCAATGCCGCAATTCCGATCTGCGCCCAGGCGACGAGCTCCGACTGCGTCTTCAGATCTGGCGTCAAATACGTCCCGCCAACTGCAAAGAGCGAGACGAAGAATGCAGCAAGTACCCCCAGCAGAAACTGGTCGGCACGTAGCTGTAGTACCGAAGTTACTCGGTCCATTCCCTGCAGTGCCAACCTCCCTGGTTGTGTCTGCTCGAGGACAGTCGTCGCAATGAAGAAAGCCAGCACCAGCAGAAGCGCCACCCAGAAATAGGGAAGTGCAAGTGTGGTCAGGATAGACGTGGGCTTGGCCGCCACCTCATAGGCTTCAAACCACTTTACGTGTGCTGAGGCTGTAGAAGGCGCGAGGACAGCAATTGCCGTCGGCGCAAGACAACGAATCGCGATCGAGCAAACGCCGAACCTGCGATGAGAGTGACTGAACATATTGATATCCTTGAGCGCTTCCTTCAGGCAACGCTGCTTTAGGGGAAGCTCGTATTCCCCGAGATGACTGGAAGAGATGCAGGCGAGGCGTCTTCGCCTCTCTCGGCATCTTCAGGCCCATTCTTGATGAACCCACAACTGACTTTTAGAACTGGATCAGGAACTGAAACTTGACTTTGATCAATTCGAAGAACAATTTCTGAGATGATGCGGCACGCCGCTTGACGTGCAACCGATAAATCAGGCCATTGTGAACTGGAATTTTCCACTTGTGATCCCTGATGGGTAGACGAGGAGAATTCGATGAGAGCCTCGAAGTTTTCGGAAGCGCAGGTCGCGTTCGTTCTGAAGCAGGCTCAGGGATGGAACGCCGATTGGTGAGCCTTGCGGGCGTCAGTCACGGCTAATCCTTGGACGATACGTCTTCGCCGTTCACTCGGCCGCTGCGTCCGCGACTATCCGCTGCAACAGGTCGAGCATAGACGTTTCAACCGATAGCCGAACTCCATAAACAAGTTCGAATGCTTTGCTTGACGTGACTGTCTATGGAAGACTACTGTCAAGCGCTCCATCCTGACGATCTTGAACGAACTGCATTGGCGCTCTGCACATGCAGCTGAGTAAGTGCGGAATTGAGTCTGGAAAAAGCGAGTGAGATACCAGGGAACATATCTCAAGCAACTGTCCCTTTAGAACCAGCACTGGAGAGCTACGGTGAAGAGGAGGCTATTGGCAGTCGCTGCTACGGCTCTTTTGCCTGCTTTGGGCCTGATTGCATATAACGAGATGGCTAATCGCCAACAGCGAACGGCAGAGATCAATGCTCAAGCCCTGCAGGCGTCGAGGCTGGCTGCATCTGAAATCGGGCGAGTACTTGAGGGAACGCGTAGTCTGCTGGTTGCCGTATCAGCTTTGCCTGCTGTTACAGACCTGAAAAGTGCAGACTGTACCGTAGTTTTAAGGCAGGTTGCCGACAGGTTGACCATGACGGGTGCAATCCTCGTGATGGACACGTCCATGAAGCTTGTCTGTGACAGCCAGGGCAACGCCGCTGGCGTGGATTTTTCGGATCGGTCCTATGTCCGGGAAGGTTTGAGCGCTCCCGACATGGTCGTGGGGGAGTACACCGTCAGCAAGTTGACGCAGAGAGCAGTTCTTCCTGTTTCCATGCCGTTGAAGCGTGATGGGCAGGTCGTTGGCGTCATTGCGACCGGAATACGCCTTGACTGGCTTCAGGCGAGGGTAACTGAATGGGGCATATCTGGCGGAAGCGCGATCACGATTGCGGATCGCAAAGGCGTTATTCTGTCCCGGCAGCCGCTTGCCGAACGGTTTGTAGGCACTCGCATTCCTGACGCGTATCAGTATTTGGTAACTGCGCCCGAACCAGGCGTATTCGAGGCAAGAAGCCAGGACGGAACTGAGCGGATTCTCGGATACCATCCGATCTCCTCCGCCAAACCGCTTTATGTCAGTGCCGGTTTGGCGAAAAGCGAAGCATTTTCCGGCGTCAATCGCCTTACTCTTACCAGCATTTCAATGCTGGTTCTGAGCACTCTCTTCGCATTCCTTGCTGCCTCCTTTGTCGGTAATCGTTTCATCCTGAAGCCGATTTATCGCATCGTCGATGTTCTCGAAGACTGGAAGAGAGGCAACACGTCCAGCCGCACGCGCATGTCGGAACATAGCAGTGAGTTGGGCCTGGTCGGTAACTCGATCGACCGTCTTCTGGACGAGCTCGACCAGCGACTTGCGGCGGTGGAGGCAGCCGAGGAGCGGCGTAATCTATTATCTCGTGAAATGAATCACCGGGTGAAAAACACGCTTGCCATCGTAGGCGCCATAGCCCGGCAAACTTTCAAAGGCACTGATGACCGTTTTGCGTCTTTTGCAACTCGTTTGAGTGCATTGGCACGGGCTTACGATCTTCTGCTTGCAAAAGAAGGCAACGGCAGCGACATAGACACCGTTATCTGCAACACTCTGACACCCTACGAAAGCGTTGATCGACAACGGTTTCATATTGATGGACCGTCCATTCCGGTCGATCCTGAGGTTGGTTTGGCCTTGTCGCTGATCATCCATGAGCTTGCCACGAACGCGACAAAATACGGTTCACTTCGGTCAGACGATGGGTATGTAGACATCTGCTGGCGAAGCGAGGCCGGGCGCATCGTGCTGCGATGGACGGAACATGAGGGGCCGCCCGTCGTTGTTCCGGAGAAAGAAGGCTTTGGGTCCAAACTGATCCGACGCGCCTTTCCGGTGACCTATGCACCAGAGGTCTCCGTCACCTATGCTTCAGATGGCCTGCAGTTCCAGCTGTCATTCAAAGATATCGTCAAAGGCTTGGATCAAAGCAAAGCATCTTGATTGACCAAGATGCCAGACCGGTTGTTGCCGTCACTTTGAATCACTCGATGCGCAATAGAACCTGTTGCTCAGTGCTGCGGGTTCTTCTTTATCTCCAGGAAGCTTACCACGTCGCCTACCGTCCTGAAGGCTTCAGCATCACGATCTGCTATCTCGAGACCAAATTTTGCTTCGATTTCCATTACTAGCTGTGTCACCTCAAGGGAATCTGCCGCCAGGTCTTCTATGTAGGTTGCGTTCGTAAGCTGTTCTGGATCAGCGCCGAGCGTTTCCGACAGAAGATGCATTAGGTTCGAACGGATCTCGTCAGATTGCATGACTTTTCCTTCGCGAAGCAGGGCGAGGTTTAGCCGCTGCTGGCGGCGCAGGGAAGTGTCCCAAGATCGAAGTATAGGGTTTAGAGCAAATGGTCTACGGATTTGATGATGTGGGGTATCCGCCTGTCAGACCTGCCGAAGCTTTGATGAAGCTGAGGACAAGTGCTCAGTTGCCGAAGCTGTATGCGCTCAACGTGATGACATCCGCAGATCGTTGAGCAAGAAACGGGCATCAGGAGATCTGCTTGAGAAGCGCCAGTATGTCCGGCGCGATTGGCATTTCGTCAGCCGATTTTAGCTGTATCCGGGAGCGATATTTCTGATCTTCTTGATACCAGGCGATTAAAGATGATGCGACGTCCTGTGCTGCGCTATCGGTGCGGTCTACCCCGTTTTCTTCGCACCATGCTTCCAGGAACTTGTCCAAAACCTCTAAATCGTCCGGCGAAAGCGGCGCCTTTTTCGACGTATCTGGCTGCTGGAACATTTCATCCTCATAAGCTGCGTGATTCAGTTACGGCTGAATGCGTATCTTCTAATATTGCCGACCATGGCTTGCGCAGAGCTAATCACCGAGGATGTAAAATAGGTAGGTTGCTATTTGGTGCCAAAGCTGGTCGGCGGCTTGCTGGCGGGCTTTGCTTTCGCTTCCTGTTCCTCTTGCTCGGGAGTTTTGCTGGTATCAACGCTTTGATTGAAACGGCGCGGCCCCTCCTTCTTGATCATTGGGCTCTCGGCAGTTTCCGGCGTAAGCTTTGTCATGTTGTCTCCTCCAATACCTGTATTTGACTCTTTGCGAACAGAACGTGGTCATACGTTACAGGCTCTGCATGCCGCCGTAGATTACTATCACCCCGACAAAAATTCCCAAGATTGCAACAGCCGCACAGAACCCGATCAAGATGATCGTCCCCTTGGCTGTCCTGCTACCTGTTCGACTTGGCATGTTAGGTGGCTTGCTCTGCTGCATAACGAATGCCTCTCAATGCATCCTCCGCTAACAAAGAAAATCGTCGCCAGTTCCAGCATCTGCCGTGCGATGCATGACAGAGAGAGGCATGCCTATCGCTCCTACGGCGAACTGGATCGTTCGTCGTGGTAGTCGGCCAAGTACCCACTATGAAGTGGATGGAGGCAGTTTTCTAACCTACCCATGGTTGTTGCGATCACTGTCAATCCACTAGAAAAGGCGACGACATGCCGCCGGTTCGAATCCTTTCAAGGCAAGAGTTCAGGACCGAAGTCCTCAAAAGGACGCCAATATGTAGCCGACACTTTAGCCCAACGGGGGACTCATTCGGGCTAACTGGCGGTCGCGGTGCGTTGCGTATAGAACTTCTATATTCACTCCGGCGAAAGTGCATAGCGGGCGCCAGATTGTCAGGGAGCTTGGGAGACAAGCCGATTGAAGGACGATCCATGAAATTCATGTCCTCCCTCAATTCACTGCGCGCGCTTGAGGCGCTTGCGAGATGTGGCGGTATACGAGCGGCCGCGCAGGACCTCGGTGTTGTTCCGGGTGCCGTACGGCAACAACTGACAGCACTCGAGGAAAACTTCGGCGTGCCGCTCATTCAACGCGATGGCGGGCGTGTTACGCTGAACGCAAACGGAAAACGGCTGGCGGATGCGGTAGCGGTAGCGTTCGGTATCATGACGCGCGCCGCTGAAGAGATCACGACAGGGGCTCATCGCTACAGGCTTCGTCTGGGAGTTCCCATGCCCATGGCGAGCGATTGGCTGATGCCACGCATGGCGAGGATGCAACGTCAACTGAGCGCCATTGATATTGATGTCGTTCCGGTTGATGTGCGTCGCTCGCTCTCGGATATGATGGATATCGATGCGTTGATTGTCGGCGGTGAATACCAGCCGTTACCTGATATCGATGCGACCCCGTTCATGGATGATGCATTCGGTCCGGTTCATTCGCCTTCGGTGGTGCCGGACCCGCACCTATCAGATCTGCAGGGTCTGACGGCTCTCATTGCGCGCGATGTCAGTTCCCTTTGGGATGACTGGTTCCATGAAAGCGGGCATGCCCCCGTCCGATTTTCCAAAAGGCTGGAGATTGCCGATTTGACGCTGGCAATCAGTGCGGCTCGCAATGGACTTGGTGTGACCATCGCGCCATTTGCCTCCGTCGCCGTGGATATCGCCCGTGGCGTACTCGTCGCCCCGGAAGGTTTTGTAAATCGCCCTGTCGGCTTCCGTTTTTGCTGTCGCATGGCCGATCGCGATGAAAAGCCGATCGTGAGCCTGCGCCAATGGCTGTGCGAAGAGGGCAGGGTTCATAGCCAAAGTGCAGAAAAACTGCGCGAGTCAGCAGAATAATGTGCCTTTTGCGCTAGCCACTCCGACGCTATTGCCTTGGTTCAGGCGTCTGGAAAAGGAGTGCTAAGCGTATGAGCGAACCCGATGTGTTGACCCGCATTGACTGGGTACGTCAAGGTTGCCGGCTGCTGGCGCACATTGCCGATGAATTTGCCAGAACCAAGCCGTTTGCCGGGCTCAGCATGGCCACGGGCATTCACCTGGAGCCGAAGACGGCTGCACTCCTTATGACATTGAAGGCTGGCGGTGCGCAGATCATCGCGACCGGCAATCTCAACAGCACCCAGCCGGCAACAGTTGATTATCTGCGCAATCAGGGAATTGAGGTGATCGGTGCCCAGACCCGCGATGCAAAAGAACACGGCGCTTTCCTTGACAGCATCATTGCGCGAAGACCTGACCTTATTCTGGATAATGGCGGCGATCTCTTTGCGCGATATGCATCAAGCCCCTATGCCGGGCTTATCGGCGGAACCAAGGAGACAACCTCCGGCCGGACGCGACTTGAACCCATGCGGCCGAAGATCGGGCTACCCGTACTCGTCATCAATGACAGCCCGATCAAGCAGTTTGCGGAAAACCGGCACGCGGTCGGACAAAGCCTGTTCGAGAGCTATCTACGCTTCACCAATCGCTCGACCAATGGCAAGCGCGTCACGGTCTTCGGCTACGGCGCCTGTGGTCGAGGGACGGCGGCCTGCTTCCGCAATGCCTTCAGCGCAGTCAGCGTCGTTGATATCGAGCCGGTAACCGCGCTCGAGGCGCATCTGGATGGCTTCAATACACCGCAGCGTGGCGATGCAATCCGCTCGGCCGATGTCATCATCACGGTAACAGGACACCCTGACATTGTTACCGTTGCAGACCTTCCACTGCTCAAGGACGGCGTCATCCTCATGAACGGCGGGCATTTCCCGCAGGAAATCGCTGTCGATGCCATGCGTACCCATCCGTCGGTCGGGTACGTCGATGGCTATGCGGAGGAGGGCATCGAAACGCTGGTTCTGGACGATGGCCGCCGCGTCCATGTTCTTGGCGCGGGACATATGGCCAATCTTGCCGGGCCGCGTCCGCTCGGCAACACGGTGGAATCGATGGATCTCGGCTTTGCATTGCAGGCGAGATGCCTCGAGCGGGTAGCAAGTCGCACGCTGGACTCCTCGGCCTGTGTCATACCCGTACCGAGGGACATCGACGCGGCGGTTGCCTCAGCTTACCTTGAGATCCACCGGTGAGACATGACCATGCTGAATTGGGCCATTCTCGGAACGAGCTTCATTTCCAACACGGTGGCTGAGGCCCTGCGGGAGAGCAAGGGTTCGCGCGTCGCCTCGGCCTTCGGGCGGGACCCGCAGCGTCTCGCCGCCTTTGCGCAGACCTATGGCATTGAAAAGACATCGACGAAGCTCGACGCCATCCTCGATGATCCGGCGATTGACGTCGTCTATGTGGGCTTGCCGAACCATATCCATGCCGAGGCAGTCTGTGCGGCAGCAGCACGGGGCAAGGCCATACTTTCGGAAAAATCCTTGACCCGGACCGTGGAAGAAGCTGAAGCGCTGATTGCCGCCGTTGACAATGCCGACATCTTCTTTCTCGAGGGACTTATGTATCTCGCCCATCCATTGATGGCGAGAGTAGGCAACATCATTGCCTCCGGGCGGCTTGGCAGGCTGTGTTCCGTCAGCGGCCACTACGCTGCTGCCATCGCACCTTTCGCAAACCCGCTTGGAGGGGGGACCATTTTCAATCTGGGCTGCTACCCGGCCTCGCTTCTCCACTACGTGACAGAGGCCGGCTTCGGCGGCGATGCCTTCAGGCGGTTTCAATGCGTAGCAACGGGAAACATCTCAGCAAGCGACGGCACGGTCTGTGATGCATCGCTGGCGGTGCGGTTCGACAACGGGCTGATCGCGACGCTACAATCGACCGACAGCATTGGCATGGACCATGCTTTCACTGTTCTGGGTGAGAAGGGCAGCCTGCGTTTCATCACCAACCCCTGGCTACCGGTAGCCGGGGACAACGTGATCGAGGTGACGGACTATGGCAACATGCCGGAACGGGTCATCGTGACGTCCGATCGCGATGCCTTCGGTCATCAGGTGGAACTGGTGGAAAAGTGCCTGTCGCAGGGCCTCAAGTCCGCCCCCAGGCCTTCGCCAAGCCCGGCCCATTCCCTCGAAATCATGCGGCTTCTCAGTGAGTGGGAACGTCAGATCCGCGCCAATACGAGGGAACACGAAGGATGACCAAGGAAGAAATGATTGCTCATTTGGACTTTCGGGTCATTTCGAGGGAGGATACTTTCGCGAGACCTTCCGCGCTGTCGAACGTGATCGCATGGTGACCTCGCAAGGCCCGCGAACGACGATGACGTAGATCCTTCCTTCGATCAGCGTGCTGCCGAATAAGGTGCCGCATGACGGTAGCATCGAGGAACCCGACCTGCTGCGATCGAAAATCTGGAGGATTTCCTGCCAGCGCGAGCTCGATGTCATTTGTCTGAGAACTATTTCGGTAATTCTTCAGGACGGACCTTATCTGGACTGAGACGAATCAATTTGGCCGTGTCAGATTTCGTTTGGGATGAACAATCAAGAGGATGCTGCAATGCTTAATCGACCAGTCCTACTGTCTCTCTCCGCCCTCTTTCTATGCTCCCTACCGCTTGTGTCGACATGGGCCTTCGCTGAAACCGTTGATGCAGTCGCCTTGTTCGCGAAAGCCAAGGCCGATGGCCAGGTAGGCCTTGCCCGCAAAACCAAGCCCGTCGATGCACGTGCTGCCCAGCCGGGGGAAATTGTTGTCACCATGATCAAGGGCGAAGGCGTCGAGACGCGCAGCAAGCCTGCGGAGATGGGCGATTTCGTTGTTCGAAATCGATGCCCGGACACTGGAAATGAGGAGTATCTTGTCAAGGCAGCCAAATTTGCGCCTCGATATGCCGATGCAGGCAAGTCGCCGGATTCCCAAGGCTGGAAGGAGTATCTTCCCAAAGGCAAGGACGTTTATTTCTGGACAGTGCCAGCAGCGCGATCCGGGTTTGATTTCGTGGCGCCGTGGGGAGAGGCGATGGTGGCCAAGTCCGGGGATGCGCTTGTGCAATCCATGGACGACGAAAAGGATACCTACCGCGTTGCTGCATCGTCGTTCGGGTGCACTTATGAGGTGATAAAGGCTCCATAATGGCTCATTTCAGGGGCGCTCGTGGAACAAGCGGCCCCATGACTGCGTCGCGCGAAGAGTTGGTGTGATACGAGAATCTTCGGATAAGCCAGATCTATGCCGCGTGCTGGCACGGGAATGTGGGCCTAAGGCATCCCAAGAGGTAGGAATGCCTTGAACGCTCAGGAACGATTGGCAAGTTATCGACCTCACCGGTTTCGACGATCCATACTTTTCCATAAAGCTGATTGGCACCGAGAAAGCTCTTTCCAGCCTGAGCTTCATAGCTTGAGGTGCAGGATGATGCGTTACCGATCACGCAATGTGCGCCGAGAGCTGTTTGAGAGATTTCTCGATACGGCCCGCCGCTCTTTCCAGCGCCTGGCGGGCCGGTTCCTTGTTACGCAAGGCGTCGTGGATTTCCTCGCCCAGGACTTTTTCAATCCGCGTGTATTGAGGGATTTTCGGTCGTTGCCATGTGTGCAGAAGGTTTCGTTTGGCAAGCTGATCGACGAATCGCACAATCGGCGAACTCGCCGCTGCCTCGGGATCGGCGCTGACCGAGAAGCGCGGCGCGACGGGGAAGCCGTTCTTGACATGCGCCTTCATCGCTTCTCGCGACGCCATCCAGGCGATGGCGTCAGCCGCGAGTTCGACCCGTTCTTCGGGCAGGTTGGTCGGGATACAGAACAGGAAGCCACCAATCGGTGTCGCGCGCGTACCCGCCGGACCATAAGCCTGCGGCAGATATTCCACGCGGCGTTTGACGACAGACTGGACATCGTATTCGAAGCGGGCTGCGCGCATGGTCCAGAAATAGCCGAGACTGGCCTTTCCTTTCAGAAAGACCGAGAGCGTCTGGTCCCATGCCATGTCCAGTATGTTCGGCGGTGAAATTTCGAGCAGCCTGCGCATGTATTCAAACGCTGCATAGCCGGCATCTGACAGGATATTGCAGCTTACGTCGTCGAGGTTGATGCCATCGACCGTAAATCCCGAACGCGTTCGCGGCAATGAGATCGGTGGCTGTCCGCAGGCTCCCATGAAGAACAGGAAGCTGGATGCAACGGGCATGCCGCGGGCGCCATCCCACACAACCCCATAGGCTCCCTCATTCGGCGCATGGAACTTGCGGCCTGCGGCAATCACCTCATCAAAGGTCTTTGGGAAAGCCAGTCCCGCATCGGCGAACAGATCCTTGCGCGCGGCAAGAAATTCCACGGTGCAATAGCTCGGAACTCCGTAGTCACGTCCTTCCCAGGTAGCTGCCGTCCAGATGGATGGATGGAAGTCGAGCGGATTGATGCCCGTTTTCTGGATGTACTGGTCGATCGGGCGGATAAAGCCGCGCTCGGCAAATTCGCCGAGCCATGGCATGTTGATGGCAATGACATCGTAATCGGATTGCTCCTTCATCCCGTTTTCAAGCGCGCGGGCATAGAGCTGGGGCAGGGGCAGCAGGTCGAAGTTCTTGCGCGATGCAAGGTTGCTGCGGAAGTCCGCCCACATGTTGCGCATGGCGGAAAAATAATTATCGTCGTTGAGCAGAAAGCGCAGTTCAAGTTGTGCCTCGACCCGCTTCTGCACCAGCCGCATCGGTGGAATGATCTGCGAACCAAGCGGTGTACCACCGAAATAATACTCATCATCGCCTTCGCCAGCGCGCACACCGAGGGTCTGTGCCAGAAGCGATTTCGTCTTGCGGGCATAATCCTTGAACGACGCCAGGAGGCCTTCGCTCGGCTGCAGCACGAAGCTCTTCCCGGTCTGGCCTTTCGCAACCCTCACGATATGACCATTGTCGATCATTCGGTTGATAAGACGCATCGACGTGGCATAGGGCAGGCCGGATTCTTGGCCCAGCGTCGAAATGGAGACGTTCTGGCTCAGGATATGGCTCTTGATCAGATAGGTCACGATCATCCAGACGGCATCGTCGCCCGCTTCATCGATCATGTCGCGAAACGGACGCCTGGTCTTCTCGATGAAGTCTATGACGCGCAGAAGCTCGTATTCGTTCACGCCTGCCTCCCACAGCGGCCTGTGCCGAGCCTTTCGGACACAAGAAGAGATTCGCGTGAAACCCGGGCCTGCCCATGCCCTGGTTCAGCCCGTCTTGCGCGTCCCAATCTTTGGCTCCGTATCGGGTCTCATCTCCGGGGCGATGCCTGCCAGTCGCTCATATTGCTCAAAAAGGACGAAGAAATCCTTTTCCGCAAGTCCTTCGGCGAAGGCGGCCTCATATTGTTGCCGGATCATCGAGGCGAGATACATCGGGACATGGTCAGATTTCGCCGTATCCAGGATGAGATCGAAGTCCTTCATCATCTGCGACACGGAGAAAGCCGGATCGAAGTTCCGCTTCACGAGCAGGTCACGCTTATAGGCGATGAGCGGGGATGCGACGGCACTTTCGCAGATCACGCTCAACATGGTCTCGACCGACAGATTGCCCTTGAGGCCGAGCGTCAGAGCCTCGCCCAGCAGTGCGGCGGTCGCGCCAACCATCGCGTTTACCACGAGCTTGAGATAACGGGCTTCCTCGCCCTGCCCGACATAGAACTGTTTGGCTGAAACGCTCTCAAGCAGCGGAGTTATGCGACGATACGCATCCTCCTGACCGGATACCATCACCGACAGTCCGCCCGAGGCCGCAGTGACCGTGCTTCCCGATACCGGCGCCCGGATGTAGGCAACGCCCTTGGGTTCGAGAACCGCCGCGATCTCGGCGGAGATCTCCGGCGATACCGTGCTCATTTCGACCAGGATCTGCCCGGCCTGCATGACATCGCCCAGGGCGTCCGGCACGAGGGTCAACTGGCGCAGGATCGCGTCATTCGGGATCGTCAGCACGATCACGTCAGAGCTTGCGGCGAGGTCGGCGAGGGAATGCGCGACATTTGCCCCCAGCCCGACGATAAAGGCGCGGTTCTCGGGAAGAGGCTCATAAACGGTCAGGGAATGACCGTGTTCGAGAACGCGCCTGCTCATCGGGGCGCCCATCTTGCCGATACCCGCCCAACCCACTTTCATTGTGTCAGTCATACCCATTCTACCTTCCCTGATGGCGGACCTTGCGAGACCAAGGGCTTGCCCGTCGAAGGGGGCTGCGTGGCCGACATGCGGATGCGTTTCCTGCATCCGGCGCAAACGCGGCGTCCTCCCATGCAAAAGGGTAAGGCGCGGCGTGAGATTGTAAGGCCTGAAAAATATCCATAATGGATAATTATCCATTTGGATCAGGGGTCCGTCCTGTCCTAGCGTCTGCATCGGGACGCACGGCGTTTCCTGTGGGAGGAATGTCTGCCGTTTGTTTTTCAGCTGACTGTGCAAAGCGCTCGCTTGGCACAAACGGATGATGCTTCACGCCATCTGACGGATGGTGCAGAGGAGGATGCATAGTGGACAGACAGACCAGAGCTCGATCTTGCATGCGCGCGGCGGCGTCCGCCAACACCCTCAATTCGACGTGGCAGCACGACAGCGCTTCATGAGCGCGCGTGAATTCCAGCTATGACACTGCGGCATTGCCGCACGCAGGTATGAAAGGCAGGCATGACGATGAAGGCAGTTCGCTATTATTCGAAGAAAGACATTCGCGTCGAGGACGTCGCTCCTCCATCTGGCCCGCTCGGCGATGACATGGTTCTGATCGAGCCCCTGGTGTGCGGCATTTGCGGAACGGATCTGCACGAATACATCGCAGGCCCGATCGTTACGCCAGCCACGCCGCATGTCTATTCCGGCGCAACGCTGCCTCAGATTCTGGGTCATGAATTTTCCGCACGGGTCATAGAGACCGGGCGCAATGTCACGCATGTGAAGCCTGGCTCGCGCGTCTCCATCCAGCCGCTGATTTCACCGCGCGATGATTATTATGGCCGTCGCGGCCTCTTCCACCTCTCAGAGAAGATGGCCTGTGTCGGCCTGTCCTGGGAGTGGGGTGGCATGGGCGAGCGGGCTGTTGTCAATGGCTACAATGTCTTTCCGGTGCCGGATACGGTCTCAGACGTTCAGGCGGCGATGATCGAGCCGGCGGCCGTTGCTCTTTATGGTGTCGATCGCGGTGGCGTCACGAGTGGCAGCAGCGTCCTTGTTTCCGGTGTCGGTCCGATCGGTGCGCTTGTGCTTCTGGCGGTCAAGGCGGCGGGTGCAACGACGATCTTCGTCTCGGAACTCAATCCGAACCGCCGTGCGCTGGCCCAGCAACTGGTGCCGGAGGCAATCGTGTTCGACCCTCGGGAGACCGATGCATTGCAGCTGTTCCGCGACCACACGGAAGAGGGGGTTGGTCTTGATGTCGCGCTTGAATGTGTGGGAGCCGAAGCTTCCCTGAACCTCTGCGCTGAGGCGGTGCGGCGGCGCGGAACCGTGGTGCAGGTCGGACTTCATATGAAACCGGCGGCTGTCGATGCCATGCTCTGGGCGCTGAAGGACATCACGGTTGAGGCGACCTGGTGCTATCCGGTTCAGATCTGGCCACGGGTGGCATCCATGATTGGCGCCGGCATTCTGCCGGTCGAAAAGATTGTCACGGCAACGATCAGGCCGGAAGACGTGGTGGAGCAGGGATTCGAGGCACTGCTCGATCCCAAGGCTTCCCACATGAAGATACTCGTCGACATGAAGGCCTGACCTTCGTCCGGACCCGCCTTCCCATTCTGACGCGTGCGCAGTGGCGGTTTTTGGATCGCCAGCTACGGCGCGGCTCTCGAAAGGATAAACCATGCATTACGTAGTTCACTGTGTTGATCACGAGGGGGCGGTTGAAAAACGTCTTGCCCATTACGACGCCCACAAGGCCTATCTTGCCAGCGCTCCCGTCAAGACGGTTATCTCCGGGCCTCTGCTGGCAGATGATAACGAGACGATGATCGGCTCGATGTTCGTGCTCGAGGCAGACAGCAAGGATGCCGTGATTGCCTTCAATGCTGCCGATCCGTTCCACAAGGCAGGCCTTTGGAAAAGCGTCAGCATACACCCTTTCAACAAGAGGGTGGACAATCGATGAGCGCCCAGTCACCTGCAACGGTCAAGACAGCTCTCGTCGGCCTTGGTTGGTGGGGCCGCAAGATGGCGACCCTCCTCAAGGATGGAAGCGCAGGTCTTACCATTGTGCGCGGCGTCGATGCCAATCCCGATGCTGCAGATTTTGCCCGCGACATGGAAATGGCCTTTTCTGCTGACCTCGGCGAGGCGCTGGCGGATGCCACGGTGGAAGCGGTTATTCTTGCCACGCCGCATTCACTGCACCGCGAACAGATCGCAGCAGCCGTGGCGGCCGGCAAGCATGTCTTCTGCGAAAAGCCGCTTGATCTCACGCGCGCCGGTGCAGAGGCCTCCGTCGCACTGTGCCGCGAAGCGGGGCTGGTGCTCGGCATGGGACATGAACGCCGGTTTGAACCACCCATCGCCGAGATCCTGGCGGCGGCGCAAAGCGGCAAGCTTGGCAGGCTGTTGCAGATCGAGGCGAATTTCAGCCATGACAAGTTTCTGACGCTTGATGAGTCCAATTGGCGGCTGAAAGCAGATCAGGCGCCAGCGGGCGGGATGACGGCGACCGGCATCCATCTGACGGATCTTGCAGTGAAGCTGATGGGCCAGCCTGCCGATGTACGCGTCGTCTGCGAGAACCTGGCCTCGAAGATCCCCCAAGGGGATACGATGAGCGCCCATATCCGCTTCGTCAACGGCGGAACGGCCTATGTGTCCGCAACACTTGCCACCCCCTTCATCTCTCGCTTTGCCGTCTTCGGCACCGAGGGCTGGATCGAAGTACGCGACAAGGCGCATGTCGAGGCACCGGATGGCTGGATCGTGACCGAAGGCTGGAAGAACAAGCCGATCACCGTGCGTGAAGTGGCACCGGCCGAACCTGTCCGCGACAACCTGCGCGCCTTTGCCGAGGCGGTGCGTGGCGTGTCAGCCTATCCCATCAGCGGTGAGGACATGATCAACAACATCGCGTTGCTCGAAGCCATTGTGCGTTCTGCAAAGAGCGGCGAACTCGAGCGCGTTTGAGGAGGAGAACATCATGAAGGCTTTGGTTTTCGAAGCACCCGAGAAACCCGTGATTGCCGACGTGGCCATGCCGGAACTCTCTCCAAACGAGGTTCTGGTCCAGACGAAAGCTGTCGGCATCTGCCACTCTGATTATGAGCTGCTCGCCGGTCGCTACATCATTCCGATCTCCTATCCGGTCACGCCGGGCCACGAATGGAGCGGTGAGATCGTCGAGGTCGGCCGCAACGTGAAGGGCTTCCAGAAAGGGGACCGTGTTGTCGGCGAATGCGTGGTGCGCACGCCGGAACGGCTGCACCATTTCGGCTTTTCCATGAGCGGTGCCGATCGCGAGTTCTTCGCCGTCAATCCCGAGTGGCTGCACAAGCTGCCGGATGCCGTCGATAACAAGAAGGCGGCTCTCATCGAGCCCTTCACCTGCGGCTTCTATGCCGTTCTGCGCTCGGGTGGCACGAATGCAAGCGAAACAGTCGTCGTCTCCGGCGGCGGCACGATCGGGCTCGTCTCGGCAGCCGCTGCAATCGGGATGGGAGCGCGCGTGATCGTTGTTGATCCGCTTGCCTCGCGTCGTGACGTTGCCCTGAAGCTTGGTGCGGATCAGGCGATTGATCCCTCCGATGGCGGTGCCGCTGACAGGATCCGCGAGTTGACCGGTGGCCATGGTGCAGATCTCGTGGTGGAGGCCTCTGGTCACGACGCGTCGCTTGCCGCCGCCTTCGACTACGCCCGCGAGGATGGGCGGATGTCGATGGTGGGCATCAATATCGGTCGCAAGGTGCCGGTAACGATCGGGCAGATCCAGATGAAGAACCTCACCGTACGTGGCTGCATTGGATCGCCAGGAGTCTGGCCTGCCGCAATCCGCTTTCTGGAGCGGACGGGCATCGACCTCTCACCGATCCAGACTCACGACTTCTCGCTGGTCGATGCAGTGGAGGCCTTCTCCTTCGGGCAGGACGCCACCAAGAGCATCAAGATCACTCTTCTGAACGGATAAAGCATGACAAAGCACGCATTGATCGTCGGCGCGACCGGCATTACCGGCAGCAATCTTGCCGAACATCTTCTCGCAAACGGGGGATGGGAGGTTTCCGGCCTGTCCCGCTCGCAAAGCCGGATCGAGGGCGTCAAGACGCTCGCCTGCGACCTCGTTGACGGTGCATCGGTTGAAAAGGCTCTGGCCGGTGTCTCGCCAAGCCATGTCTTCATCACGGCATGGTCTCGGCAGGAAACGGAAGCGCAGAACTGCGAGGTCAATGGCGCAATCGTGCGCAACGTTCTCAATGCGCTGGCCGGTCGCGGCGTGCAGCACGTGGCACTCACCACCGGCACCAAGCACTATCTCGGACCGTTCGAATCCTACGCCAAGTCACAACCGGAGACACCTTTCCGGGAGGAACAGGAGCGGCTTCCGGGTGAGAACTTCTATTATGTTCAGGAAGACGAGGTCTTCGCGGCTGCCGCGCGGGATGGTTTCACCTGGTCGATCCATCGTCCCCACACCCTGATCGGCTATGCGGTGGGCAATGCCATGAACATGGCGGCGACGCTTGGCGCCTATGCCGCCATCTGTAAGGAAACCGGTCGGCCCTTCGTCTTTCCGGGCTCACCGGAGCAGTGGCAGGCGGCAACGGATGTGACCGATGTCCGGCTGCTGGCCCGCCATCTCGCCTGGGCAGCAACCCATTCGCAAGCCGCCAATCTGGCCTTCAACGTCGTCAACGGCGAAATCTTCCGCTGGAAATGGCTCTGGCCGCGTCTTGCATCCTACTTCGGGCTCGATGCAGCCCCTTATCCCGGACAGCCCACCCCGCTGGAGGAGCAGATGGCCGATGCCGCTCCGGTCTGGGACGCGTTGGTGGCAAAGCACGGCCTGGCGCCCAACAGGCTGTCTCAAGTCGCCTCCTTCTGGCATTCCGATGCAGACCTCGGGCGCCAGATCGAGACCTTCAACGACATGGGGCGTAGCCGCAAGCTTGGCTTCCTCGACTACCAGGACACGCTTGCCTCCTTCACGGATGCCTTCGATCGCCTGCGTGCGGATCGCATCATTCCCTGAAACCTGGAAAGGATGCCGCGGATGAGCTCGGACCATCAAGAACAGACAGACGCCACTAGCTACTTCACAGAGGAAAACTCGGTGGATGTGGTTAATGGCCGGACCGGAGCCAATGCCCATCCGCGGCTTGCCACCGTCATGGCAAGTCTCGTGAGGCACCTGCACAGTTTCGCCCGCGAGGTGGAACTGACGCAGGAGGAGTGGGGCACAGCCATCGATTTCCTGACGCGGACGGGCCAGATCTGTTCGGCGGAGCGACAGGAGTTTATCCTCCTCTCCGACACGCTCGGGCTTTCCATGCTGGTCGACGCGATCAACAACCGGCGCCCGCAAGGAGCAACTGAAAACACGGTCTTCGGCCCGTTTCACGTCGAGGGCTGTCCTGTCCGTGCAATGGGAGACCGGATTTCTCTCGATGGGAAAGGCGAAAGCTGCCTGTTTATTGGCCGCGTGCTGAACTTGGAGGGCAATCCCGTTTCAGGCGCACGCATCGATGTCTGGTCGGACAATGCGGATGGATATTACGACGTTCAGCAGCCGGATATTCAGCCGAAGTGGAACAATCGCGGTGTCTTCATCACCGGCGAGGATGGCCGCTACAGCTTCATCGGCATCAAACCGGTTTCCTATCCGATCCCCGACGATGGTCCCGTCGGTCAGATGTTGAAAGGGCTCGATCGCCACCCCTATCGTCCCGCGCACATGCACTACATGATCCGCGCAGAAGGCTTCGAAAAACTGGTGACCCACACCTTCGTCGGCGGCGATACCTATCTCGAATCCGACGCCGTCTTTGGCGTCAAGCGTACCCTGGTCGCGCCCTTTGCCCGGCTGGAGGGTGAAGAGACGCTCTGGCGCTCGGACTTCGATTTTGTGCTCGTCCCGAGCGCGTGAGCATAGGAGGAGCCGCCATGCGCACATTCGTCTATACAGCCAATCCTGCAAGGGTCATTTTTGGCAGCGGCACGATTGCAAGCCTTGGTGACGAGGCAGCGCGCTTAGACGCGCAAAGAGTGCTTGTTCTCTCGACCCCGGAACAAAAAGAACTTGCCGAACACATCGCGGCGAATCTTGGAGAGCGGGCTGCGGGCACTTTTGCCGGTGCAACCATGCACACGCCCGTACAGGTTACGCAAGAGGCGATGACCGTGGCGAGCGACCTCAAGGCTGATGCTGTTCTGTCGGTCGGCGGCGGTTCGACGACCGGCCTCGGAAAGGCCATCGCCTTTCGCACCGACCTGCCTCAGATCGTCGTGCCGACGACCTATGCCGGCTCGGAGGCAACACCCATCCTTGGCGAAACGGAGAATGGTCGCAAGACAACGAAGTCTGATCCGCGCATTCTGCCCGAGGTGATCGTTTACGATGTTGACCTGACCTTGACCCTGCCGGTGTCGCTGTCGGTTACCAGCGGTATCAATGCCATGGCGCATGCCGTGGAAGCGCTCTACGCGACTGAAGCAAATCCGGTCATCTCGCTGATGGCGCGCGACGGCATTGCTGCGCTCGCACGCGCACTTCCCACCATTCACGCCGACCCGCAGGATAGGCAGGCGAGGGGGGATGCGCTGTACGGTGCCTGGATTTGCGGCGTCTGTCTGGGCTCTGTCGGGATGGCGCTTCATCACAAGCTTTGTCATACGCTTGGCGGCATGTTCAACCTGCCGCATGCGCCCATGCACACAGCGGTACTGCCCCATGCCGTTGCCTACAATGCGGCTGCGGCACCGGAAGCGATGCAACAGCTGTCCTTGGCGCTTGGTGTTCCCGATCCCGCAATTGGCCTGTTCGATCTGGCGCGAAACCTCCGTGCCACGATGGCGCTCAGGGATCTTGGCATGCCCGAGAACGGCATCGAGGCGGCGGTGAGCCAGGCAATGTCCAATGCCTATGCCAATCCGAGACCCCTGGAAAGTCAGGCACTTGCAGACCTCCTGACGCGCGCGTTCCGGGGTGAGGCTCCGGCGGGTTCATAGGAGAGGCAGGAGATTGAATGACTGTTTGCCGGAGGCAGTGGTCATGGGATTTTTGCTTGGTGCAGCGCGACGGGGAAAGAAATCCATAACGGATATTTCCGTTGTTTTTTTGAGGATGCCTCCGGTCTAGCATCCTAGAAATGGTAGCCGGAATGATCTCTGGAGGGAGATGCCGGACAACCAGAAGGTGGTGAGGAGAATGATGCCATGCTTGCTATTCGCTTCGCACTGAGCGACCCGGCCAAGGCCGAAGAGCGCAATGCCCTGGTAGATGAACACAAGGCGCATCTGCGTTCAGGTCACGTCAGCATCGTTCAGTCCGGTCCCATCAACGATGCCTCAGGCGTATACTGCGGCGGTGTCGTCGTGGCATCGGTCGGGTCCATGGATGAGATGCGACAGTTCAGCGAGCGGGATCCGTTTGTCATGCACGGCGTCTACAGCAGTGTCAGCATCTACGAATGGCGGCCCACAATCAGCAATCGGGACTGATTTCCCGGCAGACGACGACCGCAAGGATGTTTTTGGGGAGAGAGACATATGTGCCAGACACGCGTCAGATATTCAGTGGACAGATCTCCAATGGTCAGCCGACCGGTAGCCGCCCAATTGGCTCGCTTTTGCCGGGTCTTCGTCAAGGCTTAAAGGCTGCGACTTGCCGCACGGGCATCATTCGTCGCGGCAGGTGAAGACGCCAATTCACGATCAGTTTCAATTGCCCGGCAGGGCAGTCGTGGCGTGCGTAGCCGCGAACCCTCGGCCATGCGCATCGTATCGAGCAGGAAAGACGCAATTTTGATGGCACACGCATCCGCCCCAGCTCCCGGTCATTCCCAGATAATCGCGCAGAAGCCTGCCTTCGCGCGTAGCTTCCTGACAGTTCTTCTGTCGACGATGGTCCTTCTGGTTGCTTGCGCCCTCTACGCCCCGTCAAGTGTCTCCTGGGGTGCCTTGTCCGGTAGTTTGCCTTTCGCGGCCATCATTGCCATCGTCGGTCTCGGCCAACTCCTGGTCGTGCAGCAGGGCGGGTTTGATCTGTCGCTTCCCGGCGCCGTATCGCTGGCGGTTGTGGTGACGACGCATTTCCCGCAGCAGCAGGACGGTCTGCTGCCGGTCGCCATTCTGATCGTCCTCGGCTTCACACTGTCGGCGGGCATTGTGAATGGCGTACTGGTTTCGATTTTCCGGCTGAATTCCATCATTGCGACAATCGGAACCAATGCACTGCTTTACGGAGCCGTGTTTGCAGTATCCGGCGGTGTTCCCTCGATCACCACGCCGCTTCTGGCCGAGATCGCAGGCGGATCGAGCTTTGGTCTGCCCAATGCAGTCTTCTTTGCCCTCGGCGCAATGGGACTCGTCTCGTTCATCCTGAAGAAGACGGTCTTAGGTCGCCGCTTCGAGGCCGTCGGTGCGAACCCTCTCGCCGGTCAGGCGGCAGGTCTGAAGGTGCGACTGTACCGGTCGATGGCCTATGTGCTGGCACAGGTGCTCTATGGGCTCGCCGGAGTGCTGATTGCCGGCATCACCCGCGAGCCGACGGCCTTCCAGGGCGACAGTCTTCTGCTGCCATCGGTCGCTGTCGTCGTGCTTGGCGGAACGTCCCTTCTGGGTGGTCGCGGCTTCCCTGTTTCGACGGTTCTGGCTGCATTCTTTCTCAATCAGCTGAGCCAGTTCGCACTCGCAATCGGCGTGCCGTTTTCGGCCCAGACAATCATCCAGGCGCTGGCCCTTGGGTTCGGCATCGCAGTCTATTCGATCAAGTGGCGACCCGGCGCCAACAAACCGGCAGGTCTCAGAAGAGTGGAGGAGAAGAAATGAGAAATACGATCCTGATCAAGGCGCTGACCGTGTCGGTCACGACAACTCTCGTCTCGCTGTATGGCGTCAATAGTGCCCAGGCGGAAGTGCCGTCATGGTGCGGCCCGAAGAAGGCCACGCTCGCCCTGCTGGATGGCTATGGTGGCAATAGCTGGCGCCAGGTGACGACCGCCTCCGGCAAGCAGACGGTGGAACTTTGCCCCAGCATCACAAAATATGAATATGCTGACGGGCAGGGCGATACGCAGAAATCCATTTCGGATATCAAGAGCATGGCCGCAAAGGGCCTCGATGCGCTGGTCGTGTTCGGCGATACCGGGCCGGCCGTGCTGCCAACCCTGACCAGCGTCTACAAGTCGGGCAAGATCGTCGTGCCTTACCGCGTCAATGTCGGTGGCAAGGAAGGCACCAATTATTCGAAGTTCATCGGATCATCCTTCGAAAATGACGGCGAGACCTGGGGCAAGTGGATCAAGGGGATCCTGCCCAACGGTGGCAACATTCTCTTCCTCAGCGGTCCTGCGGGCAATAGCCAGGGTATTGATGAGTTGAAGGGCATGAAGAAAGTCCTTGGCCCGGAATACAAGTTCGTGAATCCCGAGCCCTTCGCGGTCACCAACTGGGATCCTGCGCTGACGCAGAAGGTCCTGACCGCCGAGATTGCCAAGAATGCCAAGATCGATGTGATTGTTTCGGATTTCGGACCGTCACTGGTCGGTGCGCTGCCGCAGTTCACGAAGCAGGGCAAGTCCATTCCGGCAATTGCCACGTCTGACGGAAACTCTCTCGGCTGCTTCTGGCAGGAAAACCATGCTGCCAATCCGGATTTCAAGCTGTTCACCGTCGCGACCGGAAACGACAATGTGCGTCTTGCCGTCCAGTGGGCAATTGCACTTGCAACCGGGGGACAGAAGCCGTCGGAAGAGATTTTCAAGGCTGCGGCGTTTGAAGATTCCGTATCTGGAAAGCCTAATCCGGTTCAGTGCCGGAAGGATCTGCCGGGATCCATCTACCTGTCCTCGGCCCTTCCGGCCGAAGCACAGGCCAAGGCCGTAGGCCAGTAAGACCACATATCTCGTGACCAGCAATGCCCGGCAGATCTCCTGCCGGGCCAGCCGCCGATCGAATGGAATGGAAGACATGGCAGCCCCCAATGTAGCGATCAAAACCACTGCGTCGACCGCACGCGGCATTACTATTGAGCTGAACGGCATCAGCAAGAACTTCTCTGCCGTTAAAGCCCTTACAGATGTCAGCGTCGCTTTCGAGGTCGGCGAGGTGCACGCCATTCTGGGTGAAAATGGTGCTGGCAAATCCACCCTGATGAACATCATTTCCGGAACGTTTCCACCCAGCGCAGGCGAGATCATCTTCGAAGGCAGGCCCGTGAACCGGATGACGCCGGATCTGGCGGCCTCTCTGGGCATCGCGATCTGCTTCCAGCATCCGGCGATCCTCGGCGATCTGACCGTGCTTGAAAATCTGCGTGTAGCCCTCCCTTCGGCGCTATTCGAAGGACGGCCCGCCCAGGTCATCGCAAAGGAAATGCTCGATCTCGTCGGGCTCGACCTGCCGCTTGGGCTGCGCGGTGACGACCTGACCGTTGCCCAGAAGCACCTTCTGGAAATCGCCAAGGCGCTGGCTCTGAAACCCAAGGTGTTGATCCTCGATGAGCCGACGGCCTCGCTCGATCAAGAATCGACCGATATGCTGTTTGATCGTGTGCGCGAGGTCACCCGGTCCGGCACCTCGGTCATCTACATCACGCACCGTCTGGCAGAGCTTCGCCAGATTGCAGACCGGGTCACCGTTCTGCGCGACGGATGTGTTCGTGGTGCCGCCCGTGTCAGGGAGATCAGCGATGCTGACCTCGTGAAGATGATCATCGGGCGTACTCTTGACGCCGCCTTTCCTCCCAAGGATGCCATCGGTGCGCAGACGGTCGCCTTTTCGGTGGAAGGGCTGCGCGCCGATGGACTGCATGGAGTCAGCTTTGACGTTGCGCGCGGCCAGATCCTCGGCATTGCAGGCGTAGCCGGCAATGGGCAACCGGAGTTGATGCGCGTATTGGCCGGCCTTGATCCTGCCGAGGGGCACATCCGGCTGCAGGGCGGCGCCCTGGATCAGAAAACACTGCTGGAGGCTGCGGCCTTCATGCCGTCCGACCGGCATCTGGAAGGAATTGCCAGCGGACTGACCGTGCGAGAAAATGCGACGTTTTCGGCGCTCGACAAGTTCGCCAGCGCAGGCATCGTCAGCCATCGACGCGAACTCGAAGGCGTCCGGTCGATCTTTTCGGAACTGGCTGTAAAGACCCCGGGCCTTGACGCGCCGATCCTGTCGCTTTCGGGCGGCAATCAACAGAAGGTCGTGATGGCGCGTGCCATGCTGTCGCAGCCGGGATTGATCATCGCCGATGAACCCACGCAAGGCGTGGATGTCGGTGCGCGTTTCGAGATCTACCGTATTCTGCGGTCGGTCGCGGCGTCCGGGACGCCTGTCGTGGTCAACTCATCCGATGCCGTTGAACTCGAGGGGCTGTGCGACAAGGTCATTGTTCTGTCGCGTGGCCATGTCGTTGCAACATTGACCGGCGATGACGTGACGGAGGAGACCATTGTCGCGGCAGCCGTTCAGGCAGATACGCATGGTGGCCACGTCATTTCGGAAAAACCAAGCGGTTTCGGTGGCTTGCGGCAGTTCCTGCAGTCGGATAATGCCCCGGCCGTGCCACTGGCAATCGTCATCGCCCTGCTTGGACTTTACGTCTACGGCCAGAATGAAAACTTTCTGTCGGCCTACAATGTCTACAACATATTGCTGCTTGCGACCGCACTCGGCTTCATCGCGCTCGGCCAGACGATCGCGCTTCTGATGGGCGGGATTGATCTGTCGGTCGGTCCGCTTGCCGGTTTTCTCGTGGTCTGCGCATCCTTCTTTGTCAATGACGGGCAGTCGGCGCCCATGATCATCGCGGGCTTCGCACTCATGCTTTCGGGGGCCGTTGCGGTCGGTTTGGTCAACGGCATCTTGATCCGGTTCGGGAATTTCACGCCGATTGCAGCAACGCTTTCGATGTATATAGCGATCCAGGGATGCAGCTTTCTTCTGCGAGACAATCCGGACGGGTACATCAATACGACCGTTTCCGAATGGATCAACTGGCAATGGGGACCATTCCCGGTCGCTTTTCTCGTTCTGATCACTCTGGCATGCTTTGCTGAATACTGCCTGCGCGCGACACGTGTCGGCTGGCGGCTACGCGCAGTCGGATCGAACGAGGCGACAGCCCGCCGGATCGGCACACCGGTCAACGCGACATTCGTCGGCGGCTACATTGCTTGCTCCTTGTTGACTGCTCTCGGCGCCATCATGCTGATGACACAGATTGGCGTTGGCGATCCGCGGCAGGGCGTCAGCTATACGCTGGCCAGCATCACCGCAGTCGTTCTTGGCGGAACGAGCCTTGCGGGTGGGCGCGGCACATTCATTGGTTCCGTGCTTGGCGCCATTCTGCTGACTGAAGTGTTGAATGCCGTGACATTCCTCGGCCTGTCGCAGACCTACCAGTATCTGTTCCAGGGCATTCTGATCGTGTCAGCCGCCTTGATCTATGCCTTGACGCGACGCCGGTCTCCAGGTTGAAGGCCCGGCAGAGCGTCATCATACGCGCCTCTGTGAGGAGATCTGGATCTTCTGAAGCTTCGGGATTATGGCTCAAGCTGTCCGGAGTCATTTGTGGCCGAGGAGACAGGATGCCTCCGCCATAGGTGATCCATAGAAACCGTATTGCTTAATGTTGGTTAGCCGCTGCCGCTCCGCAGCACTGATGTCACCCATATTGTGGCCATTGAGGGAGCGGGATTAATTTGACAACTGGCTCTAGAAATAGCCTTCTGCCGGTCGGCAACGCTGCTAGATGCAGGAAAGGATCTTCAAGCTCGTTAGGGATGCGAAGAACCAGAACCTGGTCAAATCCGTGCATCTCGACGTTGGTTGCGATCCGAAGGATCCGGTGGGCGAGACGCGATGGCTGCAGGCGATCGCCGATAGGTGCGGCTTTCCTCATGGAATCGTCGGGTATGCGGATTTCCAGCTGATGTGGCCGACTTTCTGGACGGACACATGCAGTTCAAGAACTTCCGCGGCATGCGGCAATCGATGAATTCTCATGCCGACCCCGCAAAGACCTAACTGGACAGACCCAAGGTCAGCCGCACCCCGGAATGGCGCCGCGGTTTTAAGGAACGGTGAAGTACAACCTCTCCTGCGATCTGCAACTCTATTACTGGCAGATGTAAGAGCCTACGAGCTGGCGTGCGATTTCCCCGACACGCAGATCATCCTTAATCACCGGTATGCAGGTCAATGGTCTGGAGCATTTCGAGTTCTGTCGCAAGAGTATGCAAAAGCCTTTTGAGGCGCCGAACGTGGCCTGCAAGATTTACGGATTTGGTGTGCGGGACTTCACCAGGACGACGGGATCAATCCGTCCCTATGAAGAGCGCCCATCGAGATCTTCGGCGTGGATTGCTGCATGTTTGCGTCGAACTTTCCTCTCGACAAACTCTTCTCCTCGTACAACACCATCTTCAATGCTTTCAAGGAGATTACTTGAAGCTATCTGCTAGAGGATCGCATGAAGCTTTTGCAAAACAATATGGAAAAGTTCTAACGGATCTGAACGCTAAATCAGCGGATGACTATAACCTCCCAAGGTCAATTCGACAGGCGGCAACCGTCTGGGGCTGCCTTTCTCTTTTCAGCCGTTCGAGCAGTGGTATGCCGGAAAGCCTTCGTCTAAGGTTCGCGCATGCGTGATCTCAATCTCAAAGCGACCGAATACTTTGAAGCCGTTGCCCGCTTGAGCAGCGTGACCAAGGCGGCCGAAGAACTTGGCATCTCACCCTCGGCGGTGAGCCAACAGCTTTCCCTCCTTGAGGCGCAACTTGGCGTTAAGCTGTTCCGTCGCGAGAAAGGTCGCCTGGTCCTGACGCTCTACGGCGACCGCCTGTTCCAGACTACTACCCAAGCCTTCAGCGCCATACGCAATGCCCGTTCTGCCGTTTCCTCTCAGCGGGACCGGCGCAATTTCGTCGTTCGCGTCAGCCCCAGTTTCGGGGTGCGCTGGCTGGGGCCCCGAGTCGGCGCATTCGCCGCCGAGAATGAAGACTGGAACATCCGCATTGATGCGACACCCGACTTCACGGCGTTTGAAGTCGACGCCTCAGGCGCTTGATGGCGCCGCAATGGCCGGACTTCATTATTCAGCCTCGTCTTAGTTCCATAATAAAGCTTATCCAACTTTTATGTGTAGCCGCAAAGTTAGAATGTCCTGTTTCTGCAAAGTTAAAGTGTCACACTCCCCGCGTTTGATAGCGCAGAGACAAGCGGATGGGGTTGATAGCGATGAGCGAGCGAGATCTGCAGCGGATCGAGGTTTTATCGAAGGTTATCGGCAGTCGGATGACGATGGTGTCGGCGGCACATGTTCTCGGCCTGAGTGAGCGCCAGGTGCGTCGGCTTCTGCAACGGATGCGGACTGGCGGCGCGGCGTCGATCCGGCACAAGGCGATTGGCCAGACGTCGAACAACCGGCTCGGGAATGTTCTGGCCTATATCAAGGAGCAGCAGGACAAGCCGAAGGTGAAGAGCAACAGCGAGAAGAACGGCTACGTTAAACGTGCTCGCGGGCCGGGCCGGCGGAAGGAATTCATGAGCGATCCGGCCGTGATTGCACGGCGGGAGAAAGCGCTGTTGCGGCAACGGGCTGCCGAGTAAGGCGTCTCAAAGCTAAAGCCGAAGAGGTGCGCCCCACCCGCCCCGATCTGATCTTGCAAGCGGATCTGCCGCCCGGATCGGGGCTGAACGGTGTGCTGTATGGCGAGTAGTCGGACATTTCTACTTTGCAAACCAGCGGACATTTCAACTCATCCGCCACATTATGTGTGGCCGGGGTGGGTTCAAGGATGAAGTGCGACTTGCGAATGATACCAATGGGTTGTCACTCGCAAGGAGAATGCAATGGAACGCACCTACTCCCACATTGACCTCGATGAACGTTGCAAGATTGCTCGCTGGAGAACGGCTGGCCTAAGTGTCGAGGTGATTGCCGAGAAGCTTGGTCGACATCGCTCGACGATCTTTCGAGAGATCAAGCGCAACATGTTCGTCGACAAGGTCGTATCTGATCTCAGTGGCTACTACTGCGTGACCGCGCATAGCATGGCTTGCGAAAGACGCACCAAGCTGCGGAAGTTGGTGCGCTTCTCAAATGTCCGGCAGTCCGTTATCGACCGGATCATGCATGGTTGGTCACCCCAGCAGATCGCTGGCCGGATGCGTCTGGAACAGCACCCGATCTCGGTCAGTCACGAAACGATCTACAAGTTCGCCTACTCGGCCGACGGACACGCAATCAAGCTTTGGCGTCACCTGCCAGAGCATCGCGCTCGACGACGCCCACGACATGCAAGACGCAAGCACGGGCAGAGGTTTAGCCCTGAACTGAACATTCTGCGGCGCCCGGATGCTGTTGCTGATCGCAAGCAGTTTGGTCCCTGGGAATGTGACCTGATCCAGTTCCGGAAGAAGTTTGGGAAAGCCAATGTGACCTCGCTTGTCGAACGAGTCAGCCGGTTCGCAATATTCCTGCGCAACAATGATCGGCAATCTCGGCCCGTTATGGACGGTCTTGTGCAAGCGCTCCAGGCGCTGCCCCACCTCGCCCGCCGCTCGATTACGTTCGACCGCGGCACTGAGTTTACAGACTGGCCTTATCTGCAAGCCAGCATTGGCACGCAGACTTGGTTCTGCGACCCGCAATCGCCTTGGCAGAAAGGCACGGTCGAGAACACCAACAGGCGAGCGCGAAAATGGCTTTCGAGAGAGGTCGATCCCTTATCCGTAAGCGACGCGGATCTTGTCGCGATCTGCAATCAGCTCAATGAGACGCCTCGTAAATGCCTGGGATACAGGACACCGGCAGAAGTCTTCCGCAAGAAGCTGCTCGCACAGCTGAGGCATACCAGTTAGCTTCGCCCTGCCCGCGAGTCGCGCTTCACCATGAACTCACACACGGCATATAGACCTCTCGAAGCTACCGTCGGATTCCCAAAGGCCGATCTACCGCGGCTTCGGTTCGGGTGGCAGCTTGTGCTTTGTGGCGTCCTCAGAGCCTGTAATCACGGTAGGTTTTGCGCTGGCAACACCTGACGCCTTTCGATCCGCTTGCGATTTTGCGAATTGTCCGGCGGCGTCCGCCTCGACCTTATCTTTGTCAGCCATAATGATCTCCGGTTGATTTTCTATCGAACCGTCATGGACTTCCAAAGTTCCTCAAGTATGGTCAGCGGACCTGAAGCGCTCACGCCTGGAGACAACATATTCGCGCCAGACGGTGAAGAGCCCTGCTCCAATCACGATGACCGATCCAAGTACTGTATTCCAGCGGAGGATTTCGCCGAAGATCGTTGAGGCGATGACCGCACCCACGACAAGTTGCCAGTAGGAAATCGGCTGGACCAGTACGGCATCGAGATTGTCGTAGGCCTTGATCAGCGAAAAATGGCCAATGATGCCTGTACAGCAAAGTCCGATCATCAGCGCCCAATCCCAGCCGGTGAACGGTACCCAGTAAAATGGACCGAGGAGATTTGCACCGACAAAGCCAACCAGCGTCAGATACAGAAAGCTCGTTGATGGAGGATCTTCCCTGCTGACCAGCCTGGTGAAGAGACCATAGATTGCACCAAAAATGGCACATAATAGCGGCAAGGCGATGTAGACGTTGAACTCACCGCCACTTGGCCAGAGCATGAGGAGAACACCGACGAGACCGATCAGAATGGCGGTCCAACGGCGCCACCCTACCCGCTCCCCAAGGATCGGCATTGATAGCAGCGCCACGAATATGGGGCCGGCAGCGAATATGGCCTGTGATTGTGCAAGTCCTACTTTGGTGAATGCGACGATCGAGAGAAGGATCTGAAGGAAAAGCAGAAGCCCCCGACAGACCTGAAGCACTGGATAGCTGGTTCGGACAGCGCGACGCAGCCCACCCTCCGATTGCATCGCAATGACAATCGCAAAGGCAACGAACGCCCAGTAGCGTACCATTGCGACCTGAATTGGTGAATGGGTCAGCCCAAGATGCTTCGATAGACCGTCCTGAATGGCAAAAACGGAAAACGCAAGAAAGGTAAAGCTATAGCCGAGTGGCGGAGATTTCATGATCGGAATGCGGAGGTTGGCAAGCGGAAGGCTGGCAAAACCAGTCGGCGAACCTTACCCTCGCATCTGGCAACCGTGCGCGCAACGATAATATATCAGAAAGCGCGAACTTTCAGGCGGCACGGCACAGCAAGCCTGAACGAAATCAGGCCGCCCTCTTCCGAGGACGGCCTCTCCTTGGGAGGAAGAGCAATCATGCTTCCTTGAAAACGTCCTCGCGGTTCTTCTGCATTGAAGGGCTGACCGCTATGACAAGCGCAATCACACCGATGGCCAGCAACAGAGCCGACAATGGCGACTGTACGAAGGTAAGCGGATTCCCATCCGAAATGATCAGAGCCTGGCGCAGCTTTTCTTCGAGAAGGCGACCGAGCACGAAGCCCAAAGCCAGAGGGGCGGCCTCAAAGTCCAGCTTGTGCAGCGCGTAACCGACGAAGCCAAATAGTGCTGCGAGCATGACCTGTGCCGGATCGGATGAGATCGAATAAAGCCCTATACAGCAGAAGCAGACGATTGCCGGAAACAGAAGGCGATAGGGTACGCGAAGCAGCTTCACCCAGAGCCCGATCAGCGGCAGGTTGATGATGACAAGCATCAGATTGCCGATCCACATGGATGCCACCAGTCCCCAGAACAGTTCGGGACTGCGCTCGATGACCTGCGGTCCTGGAACGATGCCTTGGATCATCATTGCGCCGACCATCAGTGCCATGACCGCGTTCGGAGGCAGTCCCAGTGTCAAGAGCGGAATGAATGACGTCTGAGCTCCGGCATTGTTGGCCGATTCAGGACCCGCAACTGCGGCAGGCGCGCCATTGCCGAAATCCTGCGGACGCTTCGAAATGCGCTTTTCGACAGCATAGCTTGCGAATGGACCCAGGATCGCACCGTTGCCGGGAAGCACGCCGAGAATAGAGCCAAGCGCGGTACCACGCAGGATGGGCGGCAGATTTTCACGCAATTCCTTGAGTGTGGGCCAGAGGCGACCGATCTTGCTGCGCACGACATCACGTGCCTCCGGATCGGCCAGATTCTTGAAGATTTCGCCAAAACCAAACACGCCCATGGCCAACACGACGAATTCGATCCCGTCCTGTAGCATCTCAAGATCGAAGGTCATGCGTTCGCGGCCAGTCTCCATGTCCGAGCCGACGCAGGACAAAAGAACGCCAACCACAATCATGGAGATTGCCTTGACGAGCGATCCTCGAGCCAGAACAACGGCCAGCACCAACCCCATGATCATCAACGAGAAATATTCCGCAGGGCCAAACAGCAGACCCATCCTGGTCATCGGTCCACCGAGTGCGGCGATGATGATAGTGGCAATCGTTCCAGCAATGAACGAGCCGATGGCTGCAAGTCCTAGCGCAAGTCCTGCCTGACCGTTCTGCGCCATCTTGTGACCATCGATGGCCGTCACGACAGCCGTCGCCTCACCAGGAATATTGACGAGAATTGCAGTCGTAGAGCCACCGTACTGGGCCCCATAATAAATGCCCGCCAGCATGATCAAGGAGCCGGTCGGATCCAGCGACAAGGTGACAGGCAGCAGAATCGCGATGGTCGCGACAGGTCCGACCCCGGGAAGAACGCCGACCAGTGTACCGATCAGGCATCCCAGAAAGCAGAGAGCGACATTCTGGAGCGTGAGCGCGACCGAAAGGCCGAGCCCGAGATTGCTGACGAAGTCGAACATATCAGTATCCTATCAACCAGGGAGCCACGGGCAGCGACAGGCCGAGCGCGTAGCGGAAGAGACCTATGCAGATCGCACTGAGAACGACGGCAAACACAATGAGCTCAAGCGGTTTTGTGTCTTTGGCCGCGAGGCCTGAAACGATGATGGAGAGCGGTGTCGCAACCGCCAGTCCCAGCGCCGGGATCGTCACGGGCCCGAGATGGTAGCCACGGATCGTCACTGCGAAAGCGATGACAGCCAGAACCACGGGGACCATTTCCTTGATGGCCCAATGGCCCGTTGATTCCCCGGGGTTCTTCCAGGAAAGCAGAAGTTGCAGGGCGCCAAGCGCGATGATCAGAAGCGCGAGGATCCGAGGCAATAGCCCAGAGCCCACTCCGCTACTGGTCATAAACGGCAGTTCGGCACCCGCCCAAAGAGCAATTGCTCCGAACACGACCAGGACCAGTCCTGCAACTCTTTCCTTCCCGAGCCCCGAACGGGGCTCGGCGTCAGTTGCGATGTTATTGTCCTGCATCCTACTCGACCTTGATATCCGCAGTTTTCACGACTTCGCCCCAGCGCGCCCGCTCCTGAGCCATGAAGGCGCCGAAAGCATCGCCAGCGACCTTCGAGGGCGTAGCGCCATCGTTTTTCAGCTTCTCAAGGACGGAAGGGTCGCTCAAGGTTTCAGCCGTTGCGGCAGTCAGCTTTGCCTTGACGTCGGCGGGAAGTCCCTTCGGTCCAACCAGGCCATACCACGCAGAGGCCGTGTAGCCGGGAAGACCAGCCTCAATGGCGGTCGGAACGTCTGGCAGCGATTCGAAACGCTTTTCGCCTGTTACGGCCAGCGCGTTGAGTGTCTTGTCCTGAATAAGCCCGATTGCAGACGGAATTGTCGTCACCATAAAATCGATATGGCCACCAACAAGGTCGTTCACCGCCGGACCAGCGCCCTTGTAAGGCACGTGTTTGATATTGATCTTGGCGGTCTGGCCGAACAGCAGCGCGCCCAGATGGCTGGCGGATGCATTGCCAGCTGAGCCGTAGACCAGTTGCTTGGTCTTCGCCAGTTCGATCAGGTCCTTGAGCGTCTTGGCCTGGACGCGTGGTCCGGTGACTACGACCAGTGAGGCATCAGCGATCATCGCGATCGGCTCCAGCTTTTCGGCCGGATCAGCCTTCAGCTTGAAGATGTGCGGGTTCACCGCCATCGGACCCTGGTTGCCGATCAACAGCGTATATCCGTCTGGTGCAGAGTTTGCGACCACTTCCGTGCCCAGGTTTGCTGCTGCACCCGGACGGTTGTCCACGATGACGCGACCGCCCAGAGCTTTTTCAAGCCTTGCGGCGAAAACTCGGGCGATCGCGTCAGTGCCGCCGCCCGCAGCATAGGACACGACAAGAGTGATTGGCTTTGATGGATAGTCCGCCGCAAGCGAAGAACCTGCCATTGACATGGAGAGCAGAGCTCCGCCAAGGGCAAGAGCGGAACGACGTGTAAGTTTCATGGACATGATGTCTCCTCCCACAGAGTAGTGTAGTTAAACAGATGTGTTGCCGTAAACTGAATGTGCATTGTCATGAGCGGCGCGAACGAGTGCCGCGCCTTCGAAAAGTCGTCGCGATGTCCGCATGACGGACACCGTCGGAATGTTGTCACCGGGTGCCATCTCGACGCGGACGCTGAGTTCGCCCGTAGGATGCTCCCAACGCAGCGTTCGGGGCAGACTTGCCTGAAGCAGGTGCTGGGAAATGAGGCTGTTCGGGATCGTCGCACCCAGTCCGAGTGTGACGGCCCCCGTCGTTGCCAAAGCTGCATGGCAGTTGGCAGGGGTGAAGTACCTGACGGCGAGATCGCCGCCATGCTTTGGAGAGCCAATAAGAACCGGCTTGGGCAAGACCGATGCTCTGACATCGCCAAGACCCATCAGCCGACCCGCTTCTATCCGGACCCGTTCCAGAATGTTGAGGAAAGCGTCATCAGCGTCGAATGCGGCTGCAGGCTCTGATCCCGTGAAACCGAAATCTGTAGCTTTCAAGACAACCAGAGGCGTTGCGCCATCAATCAATGTTGTCTCAAATCCGCCGATCAGATCTACTGCATTGCCAGACGGAAGCAGCTTCCCCGTTTTGGCGCCGACTGCGTTGCGGAATGCAAGATAGACGGGAGCTGCGGTTCCAGGAACGCCGTCAATCGAAGCTTCTCCGGAATACACCACGCGTCCGCCCGGCGTGCAAACACGCGCATCAATCAGCTTGCCGGTATTCACATTGTGAACGCGAATGAGCGTTTCGTCTCCGGTCGGCTGAACCAAACCGGCTTCGAGTGCAAAAGGACCTACGGCAGATAGCATGTTGCCGCAATTCGGAGCGGTGTCCACGCTCTGTTCCAGGACCTTAACCTGAGCGAAAAGGTAATCGACATCAGCCTCGGGATGCGTTGAAGGACCGACAATTGCAACCTTGCTGCTCAGCGAGTTTCCGCCGCCAATCCCGTCGATCTGCAGCGGATGTCCTGATCCCATGATTTCAAGCAGCAAAGCATTACGCTTCTCAGGGTCTGACGGTAGATCGCTCGCAAGAAAGAACGGCCCCTTGGAAGTGCCGCCTCGCATGAGGACGCAAGGAATCGATATGAGATCGTTCATGCTTTCGCTTCCGCTAACTTATGTGATATGCGGATTAATAATCCTGTTTATTTCGTTTACAGGAATTGCTATTGATATGTGAAATGCGAAGATTTCGGAGATTGATGCAAAATGAACATTAATTGCGAAATACTGGATTTGCGGTCGTTTCTAGGCGTGGTTGAACTGGGAAGTTTCAACCGGGCGGCTGAGACGCTCAACATTTCACAGCCCGCGCTGAGCAGGCGAATTCAAAAACTTGAACAAGCGGTTGGAGCCCCGCTGCTTGAGCGAACGACACGGCACGTGGCGCCGACCGCGCTGGGTAACCAGTTCATTCCATTGGTGCGCCGCATGCTGGAAGAGTTTGATGGCTCTCTCTTTGCAATCAAGGATCCAGGGGTCAATCGCGGTGGACTGGTCACCATCGCGTGTCTGCCGACGGCAGCATTCTACTTCCTGCCGACAGTCATTCGCCAGTTCAACGAAGAATACCCGAACATTCGATTCCGCATCCTCGATCTTCCGGCAACCGATGGGCTGCAAGCGGTTGCTCGCGGCGAGGTTGAATTTGGAATCAACATCATGGGGAATTCAGATCCGGATCTTACCTTTGATCGAATCGTTGAGGACCCCTTTGTATTGGCTGCCCGCAAGGAGCATCCCCTCGCCTCAATGGAGCGGGTCGGCTGGGGAGATCTGGAACCCTACCATCTCATCACGGTTCACCGATCCAGCGGAAACCGCACGCTTTTGGATGCCGCGCTGGCGCGCTCGAACATCAAGCTGAGATGGTTTTATGAGGTGACCCACCTCTCTACGTCCCTGGGTCTCGTCGAAGCGGGACTTGGAATCTCGGTTCTTCCACGCATGGCAACGCCGCAGGGTGATCATCCCTTCCTGATCACCCGGCCGATCGGGCAACCGGAGATTTCCCGTACGATCGGCGTTGTAAGAAGGCGTGGCGGCGCGCTCTCTCCGGCGGCAGAACGATTCCTCAACATGTTGATGGGCACGTGGGCAGCCTGATTCGACTTCAGTAGATTTCAGGCTCGCCTGCCGAACGGCCAAAACCCGTTTCCAGGAAATCGAAATCGCAACCTTTATCGGCCTGCGTGACATGCTTGAGGAAAATGTGGCCGTAGCCGCGTTCGAACCGGGGCGCAGGCGCGACCCAGGCCGCCCTCCTTCGGGCGAGTTCGCCTTCGTCCACCAGCATATCAAGACGGCGATTGGGAAGATCGAGCCGGACGATATCTCCTGTCTTCAACAGCGCGAGTGGCCCGCCGATATAGCTTTCCGGGGCAACATGGAGAACGCAAGCGCCATAGGATGTACCAGACATTCTGGCATCCGAGATTCTAAGCATGTCGCGATGCCCCTGTTTGATCAGGGCCTTTGGAATCGGCAGCATGCCCCATTCCGGGAAGCCAGGACCACCATGCGGACCGGCGTTTCGCAGCACCATGACATGGTCCGGCGTAATATCCAGGTTCTCGTCGTCCACAGCCTTCTTCATCTCAGGATAGCTATCGAAAACTAGTGCCGGACCCTGGTGAACATGGAATTTGGGATCACATGCAGCAGGCTTGATGACTGCGCCACCCGGGCACAAATTGCCCCGCAGTACGGCGAGCGACCCTTCCTCGTAAACAGGATTGGAGAGCGGTCGGATCACATCCGCATTATAGACCTTTGCACCTTGCAGGTTCTCTCCCATCGTCTTGCCGGTAACGGTGAGCACCGATAGATCGAGGCGATCTTCCATCTGCTTCATGAGCGCTCTCAGCCCACCGGCGTAATAGAAATCCTCCATCAGGTAATCCTTGCCGGATGGCCTCACATTGGCGATGAGTGGGGTTATGCGCCCCAGAGCGTCCAGATCATCCAGCGTGAGATTGATACCTGCACGTCTCGCCATAGCGATGAGATGGACGACGGCATTGGTGGAACAGCCGGTCGCCATGGCGACGACGGCGGCGTTGCGGCAAGCGCCTTCCGTTATGATTTGATCCGGCGTCAGATCCTCCCAGACCATCTCCACGATCCGGCGCCCACACGCTGCCGACATGCGCTGATGCTCAGAATCGACCGCTGGAATCGAGGATGCGCCGGGCAGTGTAAGCCCCATGGCATCGGCTATCGCCGTCATCGTAGAGGCGGTCCCCATCGTCATGCAGGTCCCGGCGGAGCGGGCGATACCGCCCTGAATACCGAGCCATTCCGCATCAGAAATATTGCCTGCACGGCGCTCGTCCCAATATTTCCACGCATCGGAACCGGACCCAAGCGATTTGCCCGCATAGTTGCCACGCAGCATTGGCCCCGCCGGAAGATAGATCATTGGAACGCCAGCAGAAATCGCGCCCATGACCAGACCCGGCGTGGTCTTGTCGCAACCACCCATCAGCACGACGCCATCCAGCGGATGACACCGGATCATCTCCTCGGTCTCTATGGCGAGCAAATTACGATAGAGCATGGAAGTCGGTTTGATGAAGCTTTCATCGACCGAAAGCGATGGCAGTTCGACAGCAAAGGCACCGGCTTGAAGGACGCCGCGCTTCACATCCTGCACACGCTCGCGAAAGTGTGCGTGGCAGGTGTTGAGTTCAGACCATGTGTTCAGAACGCCAATGATCGGGCGATTGGCGAAGTCTTCTTCACCGTAGCCAAGCTGCATCATGCGCGAGCGGTGGCCGAAGCTGCGCAAATCATCTGGCGCAAACCAGCGTGCAGACCTCAAATCTTCCGGCTTCTTCCGTTCCCGCATGGCAAGTCCTCCTGTTTGCGCACGGGAAGAATCCTCCACCCCACCCGTAATTGAACTAATACACTAAAACATCAGTGCATCAAATTCTGTTTCGATCTATAGTCCGGCAGGCGACAGGAGGAGTATGGCAACAATGCGAGACCAGGTGCTGGACAGATCCCGCCAAGTGGCGGTGCAGATCCGCGATATCTTGCGGGAACGCATTCTGTCTCTGGAACTGGAACCGGGACAGCCTGTGTCGAGACACACGCTCCAGAACGAATTCACGGTCAGCCAGACACCTGTTCGAGACGCCTTGCTGCGCCTGAAGGAAGAGGGATTGATCGACATATTCCCGCAGTATGCGACGCGTGTTTCGCGAATCGATATCAGCCACGCGCGGCAGGCCCAGTTTCTGAGACTATCGATCGAAGCCGAAGCCTTGCGGCGTCTGACAGTCGAAAACTCAACGGCAACCGCCGATCAACTGGATGAACTCATTGCGCTTCAGGAGCGATTTGCCGAACCTGAGACATATGGCCGGTTCGAAGACCTGGATCGTGCTTTTCACCGCGTTCTTTACCTGCAAACCGGCATCAGCCGCCTGTGGGATGTTGTGAGGGCGCAATCGGTCCACCTTGATCGTCTGCGGCGTTTGAATCTTCCTATGCCTGGAAAACTGCAGTCTCTGATCGGCGATCACAAAGCAATTGCGCAGGCTGTCAGGCGTTCCGACGTCGAGGGAGCGGTAAGTGCCTTGCGTGAACATCTCTCTGGGACGCTATCGATCGTGCACGAAATACGCACGCGATTTCCAGATTATCTTGTGGACGAGGCCGAACAGGACAGGCACGTTCCCTCTGAAAATGCGGATTCATGAGAGTTAGAAAGGCGTAACATGCGCGCGAACCGGATCAGGCAATTGTGGGCGGCAGATCAACCGGTGCTCAACGGGTGGCTTTCGTTCGCGTGCCCATTCACGGCCGAAGTCATGGCGGCGCAGGGCTATGACAGCCTGACCATAGATATGCAGCACGGCATGGTAGACTTCATGACCAGCCTTGGAATGATGCAGGCCATGAGTGCCTCTGGCGTCGTGCCAATGGCCAGAGTGGCCTGGCTCGACCCTGTCGAAATCATGCGTATTCTCGATGCTGGCGCCTATGGCATCATCTGCCCCATGATCGAAACGCGAGAGGATGCTGAGAGATTGGTTTCCTACGTCCGCTATCCCCCGACAGGCGTGCGCAGCTTCGGCCCTTCACGCGCAGTTTTTTCGGCAGGCACCGATTATGGCGAGCGGGCAGACGAGGAAGTATTGTGCTTCGCCATGATCGAAACCCGCAAGGGCTTCGACAATATGGAAGAAATCGCATCAACGCCGGGACTGGATGGGCTGTACATCGGTCCGGCCGACCTTGCGCTCGCTCTGACGGGGCGGACCTATCGCACCGGTTTCGATCGAACCGAGCCGGAACTGATCGACGCCATCGTGAAAATCCGGGAGGCCGCACATGCCGCCGGAATTCGCGCCGCCTTGCATTGCGGCTCAGCATCCTATGCCGCCCAGGCGACGGGTTGGAAGTTCGATCTGCTGACCGTCAGCAACGACGTGCGGCTTCTCGCTGCGGCGGCACGTGCGAGCGTGGAGGAATTCAGAAAGACGGCAAAGATCTGAGCCGATCAATCAGAAGCGGGCTTCCTGGGCTTTGATCGCTTGGGCTGAAACTCGACCAGAAGCGATTTCAACTCGATCTCGCGAACGCGCCGCGCCGCTTCATCCGGGCTAACCCAGGCAATGCGGCGCTCGCCCTTTTCCTTGAATTGCTCGCGCATCTCCGTCACCTCTATCTGGAAGACATCCACGACACAGGGCACTACATTTCCGTCATCGAGAAGCTTGAGATAGGTATAGCGGCCTATCGGCTTCTTCCTGACATCGCCCCGAACGCCCGCCTCTTCCCATGCTTCGATGGCTGCAGCCTCATGCGGCTTCTTTTTCTTCATTGGCCAGCCCTTGGGGATGACCCAGCGACCGCTGTCACGCGTCGTCACAACGACAATCTCGACGCTCTTGTCATCAGCGGTGCGGCGAAAACAAAGAGCGGCATATTGCTGGCGAAAGGAGCCAGAGAATAACTTGTCCGGCACGCCTGCAAGCTGCTTCAGCAATGATGGTGTTTTGCTCTCCCGCAGCTTGGCGGCTTTTTTGATTGACTTCATTATTTTGGATGAGCGCGAGGATGCGTGAACGGAACAATTGCTCTATCAGGCATTATGACACATTTGTGACAGCCTGTGATCGTTAAAAGGTTTTGAGCCATGATGAGCATTTTCCGTAAATTGATGCCGAGGGAAGACGGGTTCCTCGAAATGTTTAGTGCGCATTCCAGAACTGTTGTTTCCGCGGCCCGCGCTTTGAACGACATGCTACTGGGCCATGACGTTGATGCCAATTGCGCGCGCATCGTCAAGCTTGAAGACGAAGCCGACGAAATTACAAGGCAGGTTCTCCTGGCTGTGCGTCGCAGTTTCATCACACCATTCGACCGTGGCGATATCAAGGATCTCATCCAGTCGATGGATGATGCGATCGATATGATGCACAAGACGGTCAAGACCATCCGGCTTTTCGAACAATCGGGTTTCGACCCACTCATGCAGCAGATGGGCGCGGAAATCGTCAAGGCCGCCGATCTCATCGCGGAGGCAATCCCTTTGCTCGACAAGGTTGGCACCAACGCCCAGAGGCTTTCTGCCATTGCTGAGGAAATCACGCGTGTCGAGGGTCGTTCCGACGAATTGTATGACCAAGGACTGAAGGATCTGTTTCAGCGCCACGGAAAAACCGGCAATGCGATGGCATTCATGATCGGCAGCGAGATCTACAGCGAACTTGAAAAGGTCGTTGATCGCTTCGAAGATGTTGCCAATGAAATCAGCGGCATCGTGATCGAGAACGTGTAATGGACGTTCAACTCGCACTTCCCCTGCTGGGTGGATTGATCGCCATCGCGCTGTTTTTCGACTTCCTGAACGGCCTGCACGATGCCGCCAATTCAATTGCAACGATTGTCTCGACACGCGTCCTGAAACCGCAATATGCGGTCGCCTGGGCCGCATTCTTCAACTTCATCGCATTCATGTTCTTCGGCCTCCATGTTGCCGAAACTTTAGGAACTGGCATCATCGACCCGTCGATTGTCTCGCCGCAGGTCATCTTTGCGGCTCTGATGGGCGCGATTATCTGGAACATCGTGACCTGGGTCTATGGCATTCCGTCCAGTTCCTCCCATGCTCTTGTCGGCGGCCTGGTGGGCGCGGGTCTGGCCAAGGTCGGATTTCAGTCGATTGTCTGGAAGGGACTGCTGAAGACCGTTGGGGCAATCTTCATGTCACCGGCGATTGGCTTCCTCTTGGCTCTTGTGCTCGTACTGATCGTGTCCTGGCTCTTCATCCGCCAGACACCCTTTGCCGTTGATCGTACCTTCCGGATCATGCAGTTCGTATCGGCCTCGCTATACTCGCTCGGTCACGGCGGCAATGACGCGCAGAAAACAATGGGTATTATTGCGGTTCTGCTCTTCAGCCAGGGCCATCTTGGAGACAAGTTCTACGTTCCCTTCTGGGTCGTGATCAGTTGTCAGGCCGCGATGGCGATCGGCACGCTGTTCGGTGGATGGCGGATCGTTCATACCATGGGATCCAAGATTACGCGGCTGAACCCGATGCAAGGATTTTGCGCGGAAACGGGCGGTGCGCTGACGCTGTTCGGTGCAACCTGGCTCGGCATCCCGGTGTCTACGACGCATACGATCACGGGCGCGATCGTTGGTGTGGGAGCCGCTCGGCGCGTCTCCGCCGTGCGTTGGGGCCTCGCCGGCAATATCGTCATTGCCTGGATCGTCACGCTGCCCGCTGCTGCCCTCATTTCAGCAGCGTTCTATCATCTGGCGAACCTGTTTTCTTAAAGTTCAGCTACCCGCGCTCGGCTTCGCCCGGTTCAAATCGGGCGACCAGCGTGTGACGCTCACCCGGATAGGTCAGCCTGACGGCCGTAACCAGACCATCAGAACCCCAGGTACGTCGGCAAATGACAAGACATGCTGTCTGTCTCGCGATTTGCAACATCTTAGCCAGTTCCGCATTGGCGGAGACGGCTTCGATTCGATGCTCGGCCGCGTTCCACGGAACTCGGCTGACCAGCCAGGGGCCAGCTGCCGATCGGGAGAAATCTTCATCGGCGGCTTCCGGAACGCAACTGAGGTTGATCAACCGGTGCTCAAGACAGAAGGGCTTGCCATCCGCCTCATGAAGGCAGGTAAGATCCAGAAGCTCTGTCGCGGGTTCGACTTCGATACGTTGACGATCCGCCTCCGTCGCCGCTCTTCTGCTGCGAGCGAGCAGACGATAGCCGTAGTGTTGTCGTAGCGATTTAACTTCGGCCTCGATGTCGTGAATCTGCAAAACAGCCGCCTGAGCCACAGGCTGCGACACGAAGCTACCGGACTTCTTTCGACGCTCGATCATTCCGGCACGCGCAAGCTGCGTCAGCACCTTGTTCGCGGTCATACGCGAGCAGCCGTACTGCTCCGCCAGATCCACCTCGAATGGCAAACGGTGGCCCGGCGGCCACTCTCCGGACAGAATGCGACGTTCGATATCGCCAAGGATACGATTGTGGAGCGTTCCGTCCTTTTCGGTTTTCATTGGCTCATCAGTTCCTGCATTGCCCGACGGAATCGATTGTCGATGCGGTCGCGATGAATATGGCGCCCCTGCTCGACCATTTTTCGACCGGCGGACCAGACACAATCCACGGTAACAGTTTCAGCAAATATCCAACTATCGAGAATTTGGTCATCTGACAAATGAGGAACAGAGGATACATCCAAAGAGATAAAGTCAGCGTCTGAGCCAGCCTGTATCGAGGCCGCTGTGTTCAATGCGCGTGCACCGCCGCGCACCGCTTCTTCAAAGAGCGCCCTGCCGGTGGAACGACCAGGATCCGTCAGCGCATTGCGGGACCGAAGCCCAAGGCGCTGGGAATATTCAAGCTGGCGAAGTTCCTGAGCGACCGAGATGAGAACGTTTGAATCCGAGCCTACCCCCCATCTGCCTCCAGCAGAACGGAAGCGGACGCCGTCGAAAATGCCGTCACCCAGATTTGCCTCGGTGATCGGGCAGAGACCGGCAATTGCGCCTCGCTTCGCCATCTCTACTGTTTCCGCCTCCAGCATATGCGTTGCGTGGATGAGGCACCAGCGCTCGTCAACCGGCACATTGTGCAGCAGCCATTCCACCGGCCTGGCACCGAGTGACACCTTGCAATCCTCAACTTCTCTCACCTGCTCCGCGACATGAATGTGGATTGGACCCTGCTTTGCAAGGGGCAAAAGAGCTGCGAGTTCATCTGGAGTTGCAGCGCGCAGACTATGGGGCGCTATGCCGAGTTGTCCGTTCGGCAGGCTTTCAATGAGCGTCCGGCACGCCTCCATCTGCCGGTTGAATGCCTCCAGATCATGAATGAAGCGGCGCTGACCTTCGCTCGGCGCTGCGCCACCGAAACCGGAATGCGCATAAAATACTGGCAGCAAGGTCAGTGATATCCCAGCATCCGCGCTTGCAGCGGCGACCCGCTCAGCCATTTCGGCTATATTCGCATAGTGCTGGCCGTCCTTGTCGTGATGCAGATAGTGAAATTCACCGACACGACTAAAGCCCGCTTCAAGCATTTCCATGTAGAGCTGCGCAGCCACCGCCTCGACCTGATCCGGGCTCATCGAGAGCGCGAACCGGTACATCAGGGTGCGCCAGCTCCAGAACGAATCGTCTCCTGGGCCCCTCACCTCTGCAAGCCCGGCCATGGCACGCTGAAACGCATGACTGTGCAGGTTTGGAACCGCAGGCAAAAGCAGAGCGCAAGCTTCCTCCCCACTTTGGGCAGGAATGCCAGAACTTACCGAGTGAACCCTGCCATCCGCCACTTCAATACGCACATCGCTGGCCCAGCCCTGGGGCAAGAGGGCCCTTTTCGCGTGAATGGCAGTGCGCATCTTCAACTCCTCCGGATCAGGTTTTTCATTTTTGTCTCTTGCGAAGAGAATTATCATGTATATACATTATAGGCAATCGGGAAGGTGGAGCCATGACGAGAAACGAGACATCAGGATCGGGGACGGATAAGAAAATCTGGGTGAATGCCCGGATCTCCACCATGGTCCCGCAGGCCGACATGATCGATGAGGGGGTCATTATCGTTCGAAATGGCATGATCGAGTATGTCGGCCCACGCGACAACGCCCCTGCATTTGACAGGACCAATGCCGTAGACTGCGGCGGTCGCTGGATCCTCCCCTCTTTCATCGATTGCCATACCCACCTTATCTATGGCGGCAACCGCGCCCTGGAATTCGAAATGCGGCTGGCGGGCGCAAGCTACGAGGACATTGCCAAGGCTGGCGGCGGGATCATTTCATCCGTTAAGGCTACCCGCGCCCTGAGCGTAGAACAGCTGGCTGATCAGGCTCTGCCGAGGCTGGATACGCTGATCGCAGAAGGCGTTTCGACCATTGAGATCAAATCCGGCTACGCACTCACGATCGAAGGCGAATTGAACATGTTGCGCGCGGCGCGACGGCTGGCGAAGCTTCGCCCGGTCCGTATTCTCACAACATGGCTTGCTGCGCACGCAACCCCACCAGAATACAAGGACCGTAAGGCAGACTACATCAAGGACGTCGTTCTGCCCGGTCTGCGGGCCGCCCATGCCGAAGGTCTTGTGGATGCAGTTGATGGCTTCTGCGAAGGCATTGCCTTCTCGCCGGATGAAATTGCGCTCGTGTTCGATGAGGCAAAGCGTCTGGGCTTAGCCGTCAAGCTGCATGCCGAGCAACTTTCCGATCTGAAGGGTGCGAGGCTGGCTGCCTCATACGGGGCGCTGTCGGCAGATCATCTGGAATATCTTGCGGATGAGGATGCTGCGGCTCTCGCCCGAGCCGGCACTGTTGCCGTCCTGCTGCCCGGAGCCTTCTACACGTTACGAGAAAAGCAGTTGCCGCCGGTCGATGCGCTGAGACAAGCAGGGGCCTCTATCGCACTGGCAACGGACAGCAACCCCGGAACTTCCCCCCTAACCTCATTGCTGATGACCATGAACATGGGCGCGACGCTTTTCGGCATGACCGTCGAGGAATGCTTGGCGGGTGTCACGCGCGAGGCAGCAAAGGCGCTTGGCCTTGCCGATAGAACCGGCACGCTGGGTGTCGGGAAGTCGGCGGATTTCACGATCTGGTCCGTCGAGCGACCGGCCGAGCTGCTCTATCGCATGGGCTTCAATCCAATTCACGCACGCATTTTCAAAGGCGAGACATTTGCTTCATCGCCGACAGGAGCATTCTGATGACGATTACACTTCACCCCGGCAATGTCAGCCTTGCGGATCTTTCGCGCATTTACTGGAATGGCGAGAGCGCAGTATTGGATCGCAGCTTCGATGCTCGTATTGCGAAGGCTGCCGCACGCATTGCGGCAATCGCGGCAGGCAATGAGCCGGTCTACGGGATCAATACCGGTTTCGGCAAACTTGCATCCATCAAGATTGACGCAGCCGATACGGCCACGCTTCAGCGCAACCTCATCCTCTCGCATTGCTGCGGCGTTGGCGCTGCCCTGCCGGAAAACATCGTCCGCCTGATCATGGCGCTGAAGCTGATTTCGTTGGGGCGCGGCGCGTCTGGCGTGCGGCTGGAACTGGTACGCCTGATTGAAGGCATGCTGGAGAAAGGTGTCACGCCGCTGATCCCGGAAAAAGGCTCCGTCGGCGCCTCCGGTGATCTCGCGCCGCTTGCCCATATGGCCGCGGTGATGATGGGCGAAGCAGAGGCCTTCTTCCAGGGTGAGCGCCTTTCCGGCGCGGAAGCACTGAAACGCGCCGGTCTGACGCCGGTCGTTCTCGCCGCCAAGGAAGGTCTGGCGTTGATCAACGGTACGCAGGCTTCGACGGCGCTGGCGCTGACCGGTCTCTTCCGTGCGCATCGCGCTGCACAGGCGGCGCTGATTACGGGCGCCCTTTCCACCGATGCAGCCATGGGTTCCTCCGCACCCTTCACGGAAGATATTCACACTCTGCGGGGCCATAAGGGGCAGATCGATACGGCGGCGGCCCTGCGCGGTCTGCTCGACGGCTCGGTTATTCGCCAGAGCCATCTGGAGGGCGATGAGCGCGTTCAGGATCCCTATTGCATTCGGTGCCAACCGCAAGTCGATGGCGCCTGCCTGGATCTTCTGCGCATGGCTGGCCGCACTCTGGAAATCGAGGCCAATGCCGTAACCGACAACCCGCTCGTGCTGTCTGACGACAGCGTCGTTTCGGGCGGCAATTTTCATGCGGAGCCGGTTGCCTTCGCAGCCGACCAGATTGCAATCGCTATCTGTGAAATAGGCGCAATTGCCCAGCGCCGCATTGCTCTGCTGGTCGATCCTGCCCTGTCTTACGGTCTTCCCGCATTCCTGGCAAAAAAGCCGGGTCTCAATTCCGGTCTTATGATCGCGGAAGTCACCTCAGCTGCGCTGATGAGCGAAAACAAGCAGATGTCTCATCCGGCATCGGTCGATTCCACCCCGACATCAGCCAATCAGGAAGATCACGTTTCCATGGCCTGCCATGGTGCGCGCCGACTGCTGCAGATGACGGACAATCTTTTCTCCATCATCGGCATTGAGGCATTGACGGCAGCCCAAGGGGTCGAGTTCCGCGCTCCGCTCATCACGAGCCCCGAGCTCGTAAAAGCAATTTCCGCCCTGCGCGCTGTCGTTCCGACGCTGGAGGAAGACCGTTATATGGCGCCGGATCTGGAGGCTGCCGGACGGCTTGTCGCCAGCGGCGCTCTGACTGCCAGCGTTTCGAACGGCCTGCTCCCCGGTCTGGAGGGATGAGATGAGCAAAGTCTTCGAAGTCAGGCAAGGTACATCGCCCGTCATTCTGGCCTTTCCTCATACGGGCACGGATGTTCCCTCGAACATCTGGGACAGATTGAATGACAACGGAAAGCTGCTGGCGGACACCGACTGGCACATTCATGAGCTCTATGCCGGACTGTTGCCCGATGCGACCACGGTGCGCGCCACCTTCCACCGCTATGTGATCGATGCCAATCGCGATCCATCGGGCCACAGCCTTTATCCGGGCCAGAACACGACGGATCTGGTGCCTAGTACGGATTTTGATGGCAAGGCGATCTGGAGGCAAGGCGAGGAACCCACAAGCACGGACATCGCCGATCGGCTGGCAGGGTTCCATGCGCCCTATCACGCAGCCCTCGCAGGAGAGATCGAGCGCGTCAAGTCGATCCACGGGGTAGCAGTCCTTTATGATTGCCACTCCATCCGCTCGCTCATCCCTTTCCTGTTCGATGGCACACTGCCCGACTTCAACATCGGCACGGATTCCGGCCGAACCTGCGATGCACGGATCGAAGCGGCCGCCAAGGATGTTGCGGCAGGCGCAGAAGGCTATACCCATGTCTTGAACGGTCGCTTCAAGGGCGGCTGGACGACGCGGCATTACGGGAAACCGGAGCACGGCGTGCACGCCATCCAGATGGAACTGGCGCAGATCACGCATCTGCAAACGGAAGCGCCACCCTTCGCCTATGATGCGCCGAAAGCAGATCGATTGCGCATCCACTTGAAAACCATTCTGACCAAAATCGAAGCCATCGCGCTCGAACTCAAGAACTGAGGGAACACGATCATGAATAACCCGCGTCATAACATTCGCGATGTGCGCGCCGCCACCGGGACAGAACTTTCCGCCAAGAGCTGGATGACGGAGGCGCCGCTACGCATGCTCATGAACAACCTGGATCCGGATGTTGCGGAGCGCCCGCATGATCTGGTCGTCTACGGCGGCATTGGCCGTGCGGCACGCACCTGGAACGATTTCGACAAGATCGTCGAGACATTGAAGACCCTGACGGAAGAAGAAACACTGATCGTTCAGTCCGGCAAGCCGGTCGGCGTATTCCGTACCCATAAGGATGCGCCTCGGGTTCTCATTGCAAACTCCAACCTCGTGCCACACTGGGCCACCTGGGACCATTTCAACGAGCTGGATAAGAAGGGTCTGGCCATGTACGGCCAGATGACCGCCGGCTCGTGGATCTACATCGGCACGCAGGGGATCGTACAGGGCACCTATGAGACCTTCGTGGAAGCCGGTCGCCAGCACTACAACGGCAACCTGAAGGGCAAGTGGATCCTCACCGGCGGCCTCGGCGGAATGGGCGGCGCACAGCCTCTCGCAGCCGTCATGGCCGGTGCCTGCTGCCTTGCGGTGGAGTGCGATGAAACCCGCATCGATTTTCGCCTGCGCACCCGCTATGTCGACGCCAAGGCGCACACGCTGGATGAAGCACTGGCCCTGATCGATCAGTGGACCAAGGCAGGCGAGGCAAAGTCCGTCGGTCTCCTCGGCAACGCCGCGGACATTTTCCCGGAACTCGTGCGCCGGGGTGTGAAGCCGGACATCGTGACCGACCAGACATCAGCGCATGACCCGATCCACGGCTATCTCCCCGCTGGCTGGACGGTTGCCGAATGGCGCGCCAAACAGGAGAGTGATCCGAAGGCCGTCGAGGCAGCCGCCCGCGCTTCGATGAAGGTGCATGTACAGGCCATGGTCGACTTCTGGAACATGGGCATCCCGACACTGGATTATGGCAACAACATCCGTCAGGTTGCGAAGGAAGAAGGTTTCGAGAACGCCTTTGCCTTCCCCGGCTTCGTTCCTGCCTATATCCGCCCGCTGTTTTGCCGCGGCATTGGCCCGTTCCGTTGGGCCGCCCTTTCCGGCGATCCGGAAGATATCTACAAGACCGATGCCAAGGTGAAGGAACTGCTTCCCGACAACAAGCATTTGCACAACTGGCTGGATATGGCGCGTGAGCGTATCGCCTTCCAGGGCCTGCCGGCGCGTATTTGCTGGGTCGGCCTTGGCGACCGCCACAAGCTGGGCCTCGCCTTCAACGAAATGGTGCGCAATGGCGAGTTGAAGGCGCCGGTCGTCATCGGTCGCGATCATCTTGATTCAGGTTCGGTTTCTTCGCCAAACCGCGAGACGGAAGCGATGAAGGACGGGTCTGACGCTGTCTCGGACTGGCCGCTGCTGAACGCTCTACTGAACTGCGCATCCGGTGCGACCTGGGTATCGCTGCATCATGGCGGCGGTGTGGGCATGGGCTTCAGCCAGCATTCCGGCATGGTCATCTGCGCTGACGGCACGGATGATGCCGCCCGCCGGCTGGAGCGGGTGCTCTGGAACGATCCGGCAACCGGCGTCATGCGTCATGCGGATGCGGGCTACGATATCGCGCTCGACTGCGCGGCTGAGAAGGGTCTGCGCCTGCCCGGCATTCTGGGCAACTGAGATGAAGATCTTCAAGGCTGCCGACTACAAGCGCATGCCCTGGAAGAATGGTGGCGGGGAGACGGCGGAAATCGCCGTCTTTCCGAAGGATGCAAGTCTGGCCGATTTTGAATGGCGTATCAGTATTGCAACGGTTGCCAGCGATGGTCCGTTTTCGTCCTTCGCCGAAATCGACCGGACACTGACCATTCTATCCGGCGAGGGCATGGAGCTTGAGATTGCCGGGGAAAGGCTGGCTCTTACTCATGCTTCCCAGCCCCACCACTTTCCGGCGGATGTTGCGACATCGGCAAGATTGCTGGGGGGAACGGTCGTCGATCTTAACGTCATGACGAGACGCTTAAGGTGTACACATCAGGTGGAACGCCTGAAGCTTCCCTTCATCGGGCGGCGCAACGAGGCGACTGTGTTCATCTTCTGCTCTTCCGGAACTGTAGTCGTCGAACTGGAGATTGGTCGCTTCGAACTGCACACTTTCGACTGCGCCGCAATTCCGCTGGAGAGCACACTCCTGTCCGTAAGCGGCTCAGGATCTGCGCTTAAGATAGAGATCCGAACCGTCTAACTGCTACGGCGGTGAAGCAGGGTAAAGCGGGTATCGATCGAAATCTGTGGTTCAGGCTCTTTGCCCGCCATGTGTTCGATGATGAGCCGCGCGGCTTCACGCCCGATCAGATCGCCTGACGGACGGATCGTCGTCAAAGGTGGATTGCATGCAGCGCTGAAGCTCAGATCGCCAAATCCGACGATAGAGAGCCGCTCCGGGACGCTGATCGAGGATCGTTCGCATTCAAACAGCGCGCCGAGCGCAACGTGATCGTTCGAGCAGGCGACACCATCCAGTTGCGGCAAAGCTTGAAGTGCTTCCGATAGAAGCATGCCGCCCACCTCGGCTGATGCGGCGGCGGGATGCTGGACGATATCAACGGTGACGCCCGCGCCTTTTGCCGCCTCGACGAAGCCATCGCAGCGCTGTTTTGCGCGTCTGTCTTCGTGAAGACGTGCACCGAGATAGGCAAGATTTCGTCGGCCCTGCTGAATCAGATGTTTTGCAGCAGCGGCGCCCACCTGATCGTGATGGAACCCGATGGCCGCATCAATCTGCTGCCCTCCCAGTTCCCAGATTTCGATCACGGGAACGCTGACCTTTTGCAGCATGCGCCGGGTCGTATCGCTGTGAGACAGTCCAGTGAGAACGATCGCCGCAGGCGCCCAGGACAGGGCTGTCTTGACCAGCTCCTCCTCTTCCCGCTCATCATACTCAGTATGACCCAGGATCAGCTGCAGCTTTTCCTTGCGCAGTGTGTTCTGCATCGCCGCGACCGTTTCGGCAAAAAAGGCGTTGCGCACCGACGGCACGATGATACTCACGGCACGCGACGATGCGGCTGCCAGTCCTCCGGCCACGAGGTTCGGAACGTAGTTCAGCTTCTCGATCGCGCGTGCTATCGTGCTGCCAGCACTGGCGGACACGGCTTCCGGGCGACGCAGATACAGGGAAACCGTCGACGGAGACACCTGCGCAAACTCTGCGACGTCCATCATGGTGACGCTCTGCATCTTGCGCCGGCGCCGCTGCGGGCGCTCCGTTTGCCCTTTGGCCTGATCCGCCATATCTCCTCCTATACAGCGCTGCGATCAAGGAAATCGCGTTTCAGCAATTCTGTAATCGCCGCTTCAAACTCGCAGCTTATTGCTTGTATTGCAACATTTTTTTCTCATGCATAGTGCGGGAGCATGCATAGTTTATCAACATCCGAAAGAAAAAGTTCGGCGGGCATTGCATTTGTCAATCGTAGCGCTATGATTGGAAAAAATTTGCAGGATGCGGCATCCGTATGATGTCGCCGGGAGGAATACATGGCGTCTGTCAGCCTTCGCAAGCTCGAAAAGAGCTACGGTGCGCTTCGCATCGTCAAGGGTATCGATCTTGAGATTCAGGATGGTGAGTTCGTTGTCTTTGTCGGACCGTCCGGCTGTGGCAAATCAACGACGCTGCGCATGGTCGCGGGCCTGGAATCGATCAGCGATGGTGAGATTCGTATCGGTGAACGGGTGGTCAACAAGCTGGCTCCCCGCGAACGCGACATAGCTATGGTTTTTCAGGACTACGCTCTTTATCCGCATAAGACGGTGCGCGAGAACATGGGCTTCAGCCTGAAGGTTCGCGGTGTCTCGATGAAGGATGCCGAAGGCCGCATCAATGAAGCGGCGGAAATGCTGGGCATTGCCCATCTGCTGGAGCGCCGTCCGGGCCAGCTTTCCGGTGGTCAGCGCCAGCGTGTGGCCATGGGTCGCGCCATCGTGCGCCGTCCACAGGTCTTCCTGTTTGACGAGCCGCTCTCAAACCTCGATGCCAAACTGCGCGGCCAGGTTCGCACCGAAATCAAGCGCCTGCACCAGCAGATCGGCACGACGATCATTTACGTTACGCATGATCAGGTCGAAGCCATGACCCTCGCCGACCGTATCGTAATCCTGAAGGGTGGCGATATCGAGCAGGTGGGTACGCCAGATGAGGTCTACAACAAGCCGCAGAGCGTTTTCGTAGGCGGTTTCGTGGGTTCGCCTGCCATGAATTTTGCAAAGGCGAAGGTTCAGAACGGTGCGTTGGCTTTCGCAAATGGTGATCGCCTTCCGCTGTCTTCGCTCGCTTCAGCAAAGCAGGGGCTTTCCGATGGACGGGATGTGATCGTCGGCATTCGTCCGGAACATTTCGTCACCCATGCCGATCCTGCAATGACGCTGGCGGCGAAGGTACAGGTCGTCGAGCCGCTCGGCTCCGATACGCTGGTGCACTTCGCTATAGGCGGAGAGATGCTGACCGCGCGCATGCCGCCAGAAATGCGCCCTGAAGTGGGCTCCGAGCTACGCCTTGGCCTTGATCCGACCAAGGTTCATCTCTTCGATGCCGTGACCGAACGCGCCATCGCTTGACACTCCTGCGGGGGAGTTTCCAGACCCGCATAGAAAAGTCGTTTGGGAGAGAGAATATGAACATCAAGCCAATCGTCGGCGCGCTTTTGTCCGCCACTGTCCTTGGTTTTTCGGCACCTGCCTTTGCTGATACCGAGCTGAAAGTCTACATTTCCAGCCAGCATCAGCCGCAGGTATGGCGCAAGGTTCTGGACCAGTTCGAAGCGGCGAACCCCGGCACGAAGGTCACGATCGAAACCGGCGGCAATACGTCCGAAGCGCAGGCGCAGTATCTGAACACGATCATGTCCGCGAAGGATTCTTCGCTCGACGTTCTGATCCTCGATGTCATTCGTCCGGCTCAGTTCGCTGCTGCGGGCTGGACCAGCCCATTCGCGGGCAAGGACATGTCCGTCTATCTGCCAGCCTATGCTGAAGCAAACACGGTAGATGGCAAGGTCGTCGCCTTGCCCGCATTTGCCGATTCCATGTTCCTCTATTACCGCAAGGATCTGCTGGAGAAGCATGGCGTACAGCCGCCCAAGACCTGGGATGAGCTGAAGGCCGCTGTAAAGAAGATCAATGGTGCGGAAAACAACCCGGATCTGCAGGGTCTTTCCTTCCAGGGCAAGGCAATCGAGGGTGCTGTCTGCACCTTCCTGTTGCCCTACTGGAGCCAGGGAAAGAACCTGGTCGACAATGGCAAGCTGACCTTCGACAAGGATGCCGCCGTAAAGTCTCTCAAGCTCTGGAAGAGCTTCGTGGATGAGGGCGTCTCCAAGAAGAACATTGCCGAAGTGGCGACGGATGATACTCGCAAGGAGTTCCAGGCGGGCAATGTGGTGTTCGCGGTCAACTGGTCCTACGCATGGGCCCAGTCGCAGAGCAAGGATTCCGCAGTGGCTGGCAAGGTCGGCGTGACCCGCCTCCCCGCAGTGACCGGCGGCGAGTCTGCGACCTGCCTCGGAGGTTGGGAATGGGGCGTTTCCGCCTATTCCAAGAACCAGGATGCCGCGAAAAAGCTGGTTGAATACCTCTCCAGCAAGGATGCTTCCAAGTACATGGCGGCAAACGGTTCGCTGCTCCCGACCTATGCTTCGCTCTACCAGGATGCAGACGTTCTGAAGGCTGCTCCGTGGTTCGCTGACGCCAAGCAGGTTGTCGAGACCGCAAAACCACGCCCGGTTACACCGCGCTACAACGAAGTGAGCGAAGTCATCCGTACGACAGTAAACGCGGTCCTGGCCGGGGTTACGACACCGGAAGATGGCGCTGCACAGATCGAAGCGCGTCTGCGCCGTATCCTTCGCTGATCCACGCATAACATCCGGAGAGGGCAGATTGCCCTGCCCTCTCCTTTGACCCTGCCACGTGATCGCATGGCTGATCCTGCAGGACGACCATTTTTTGCCGATGAAAATCGCAGGAGTTGCCACGGTGACCACTCAAACCATTGCCACGTCTGACCGGATCGAAAAGGCGCAACCCGGCTGGGTGAAGCTCTTGGACATGAGCGATCGCGCACTGGCTGTTCTGCTCCTGACACCCGCCGCGGTTCTTCTGACGCTGATCATCGTCTATCCCGTCTTGCGGCTTGGCTATACGAGCTTTTTCAGCCTCTCGCTGACATCGGGACTGCCTGCAGAATTCGTTGGCTTCGAGAACTATCAGCTGATGTTCACGGATCCGGTTTTCTGGGAAACGACCTGGAATACGGTTCTGATCACGCTGATCACCGTTCCCGGCGCGCTGATTGTCGGCATGGCTCTGGCGCTTCTCGCTAATCTGCCGTTCGGCGTTCAATGGCCGGTTCGCCTGTCCCTGCTCATTCCGTGGGCGCTGCCACTTTCCTTCGCCGGCCTGATCTTCGCCTGGTTTTTCCACTCCGAATACGGCGTGGTGAACGATGTTCTTGCCCGCTTTGGCATCGAGGGTGTGATCTGGTTCAACTCTCCGAACCTCGCCTTTGCTGCCATCTGTCTCACCATTATCTGGAAGACCTCATCCTTCATGGCGCTGATCATTCTGGCAGGCCTGCAAACCATACCGCGCTCGCTCTATGAAGCGGCAGATGTGGACGGTGCCGGACGCATCCGCCAGTTCTTCGAAATCACGCTGCCGCTGCTGAAGCCAGCGATCGTCGTCGCGCTCATCTTCCGTACGATCACAGCGCTGCAAACCTTTGATATCCCCTACATGATGACCGGCGGCGGCCCCGGCACATCTACCTCGACGCTTGCCATGTACATCCACCAGAACACGGTTTCGTTCCTCGATCTGGGTTATGGCTCAGCGCTTGCCGTCGTCATGTTCGCACTCTCCATGTGCGTTACCGCCGTCTATCTCCGCATCATCCGGACCAAGGAGTAAAACCATGAGCCAAGTTGCATCTTCCGGCTCGACATCGTTCTTCTCCGGTAAGCCGTTGCGCTTCATTGCCGCCTCGATCCTTCTCGTCAACGGCATGTTTCCAGCACTCTGGATCCTGTTCACCTCGCTGAAGACGGAGGCGGAACTGACCGTGAAGCCAATCACCTGGCTTCCACATCAGCCGACGCTTGCAAACTACATGCAAGCCTTCTCGGATCAGCCGCTGCACATCTTCCTCTTCAACAGCTTCATGGTGGCACTTCTCTCGACCTGTTTGACGCTGCTGGTATCGGTTCTCGCGGCTTATGCGCTTGCCCGCTTGAACCTGAAGTATCGCGGGCTGATCCTGTCGCTGATCATCGCGGTCTCGACATTCCCGCTCGTCACCCTGCTGGTGCCTCTTTTCGAAATCATGCGGGCCTTGAACCTGCTCAACAGCTGGATCGCGCTGATCCTGCCCTACACGGTTCTGTCGCTGCCGGTCTGCACGCTGATGCTCGTCTCATTCTTCGAAGGCATTCCGCGCGATCTGGAAAACGCTGCCATGATCGACGGCTGCACCCGCATGGGCGCGCTCTTCAAGGTGGTCGTGCCGCTTTGCGCCCCCGGTGTCTTCACGGCTGGCATTCTTGCCTTCGTCAATGCCTGGGATGAATTCCTGCTGGCCTTGTCCTTCAATTCCAATCCGGCGCTTCGTACACTGCCTGTCGGTATTCAACTTTATCAGGGTGAATTCGCCTTCCCTTGGCCGGTTATTTCGGCGGCGCTGGTGGTCGGCATCGTACCCGTGGCGATCCTCATCGTCATCTTCCAGGAACGTGTCGTTTCCGGTCTGACCGCAGGCGGCATCAAGGGATAAACAGATGACCACAAGAAAAGATTTATCCGAACTGCGCAGCCAACGCTGGTTCGCTTCCGATGATATGCGTGGTTTTGCGCACCGTCAGCGGACCCAGCAGATGGGCATGCGTCGCGAAGAGTTCATGGGCCGACCCGTTATCGGCATCATCAACACGTGGAGCGAAATGAGCCCATGCCATTCGCACCTGCGTGACCGCGCCGAAGCGGTTAAGCGCGGCGTCTGGCAGGCTGGCGGCTACCCGGTTGAAATGCCGGCACTTTCGGTGGGCGAGGTTATGGTGAAGCCCACGACCATGCTCTACCGCAATTTCCTTGCCATGGAATGCGAGGAACTGCTGCGCTCGCATCCCATCGATGGGGCTGTGCTACTCGGCGGCTGCGACAAATCCACGCCGGGTTTGCTGATGGGCGCATTCTCGATGGATATTCCGGTGATCTATTGTCCGGCTGGCCCCATGTCCAACGGCCAATGGCGCGGCATCAAGACGGGTGCAGGTACGCACACCAAGAAATACTGGGATGAACTTCGCGCAGGAAATATCACCAAGGATGACTGGGTGGATCTGGAAAGCCGGATGACCCGCTCCGCGGGCACCTGCAACACAATCGGCACGGCCTCCACCATGACATCGATTGCCGATGCCATGGGCATGACGCTTTCGGGCGCCTCCTCCATTCCCGCAACCGATAGCGGCCATCCGCGTATGGCGTCGCTTTGCGGCACGCGCATCGTGGAAATGGTCTGGGAAGATCTGAAACCGTCCGACATTCTCAACAAGGCAAGTTTCGAAAACGGTCTGGTGGCCTATATGGCGCTGGGTGGTTCGACCAATGCTGCCGTTCATCTGGTAGCCATGGCGCGGCGCGCAGGCATAGACCTGACGTTGGATGACATGTCTGCCATGGCGGCAAAGGTTCCAGTTGCGGCAAACGTCTTCCCGTCAGGTGAATATCTGATGGAAGACTTTTACTTCGCAGGCGGCCTGAATGCGCTGCTTAGAAAATTCTCTCATCACCTCGATCTTTCGCGTCCGACCGTCAACGGCAAGACGATTGGCGAAAATATCGCGAATGCAGATTGCTGGAACGACGACGTGATCCGCGACGAAAGCAATCCGGTCGTACCGCTCTCCAAGGGTAAGACACTGGAAGTGCTGCGTGGAAACCTCGCGCCCAACGGCGCGGTGATGAAATCGTCTGCCGCCAACCCGAAGTTCCTCAAGCATGTTGGCCCAGCTATCGTATTTGATGATCCGGCAACCATGAACAAGACGCTGGACCGGGATGATGTCGAGGTAACTGAAGATACCGTCATCATTCTGCGCAACGCAGGGCCTGTCGGCGCGCCCGGCATGCCGGAATGGGGCAATCTTCCAATCCCGAAAAAGCTTCTGAAACAGGGCGTGCGCGACATGGTTCGCATCTGCGACGGGCGCATGAGCGGCACGCATTATGGCACCTGCATTCTGCATGTTTCGCCGGAAGCGGCTGTTGGCGGACCTCTTGCGCTCGTCAAGACCAGCGACCTCATCGAACTGGATGTGGTGGCCGGTACGATCAACATGAAGGTGAGCGACGAAGAACTGGCGGCGCGTCGGGCCGAGTGGAAACCCACGGCCCGCATCTATGAGCGTTCGTTCGCCGCTCTTTACCAGCAACACGTCAGCCAGGCCGATCAGGGCTGCGATTTCGATTTTCTCAGCGGCCCGGCCAAGGTGCCGGATCCGGTCATTTTCTAAAGGACGAGCCTCATGAGCACGCTGAACCCATTCAAATCCTGGCTGTCCGACAAACATCGTGCAACGCCGCTCGGCACCTGGCTGATGGCAGCAGCCCCGGCGAGTGCTGAAGCGCTTGGCTATGCGGGATTTGATTTTCTCGTGGTGGACATGGAACATGTGCCGATCGAGGTGTCCGATCTCGCCCACATTCTGCGCGCTATAGGTTGCACGCCAGCCGACGCCGTTGTCCGTCTGGCCTGGAACGATCAGGTTCTCGTCAAGCGCTGTATGGACGCCGGTGCCCGCACCGTGATGCTGCCCTTCGTGCAGACGGCGGAAGAGGCGAAGGCCGCCGCGTCCTACACGCGCTACCCGCCGCACGGCATTCGTGGCGTTGCTGCCGTTCATCGCGGCTCGAAGTTCGGCACGATCCCGAACTACCTCAAAAACGCCAATGACGATGTCTGCACCATCGTTCAGTTGGAGACGCCGGAAGCCATTGAACGACTGCCGGAAATTGCTGCTGTCGAGGGCATCGATGCGTTGTTCGTCGGTCCGGGCGATCTTTCCGCTGCCATGGGCCACATCGGCAACATCGCGCATCCGGAAGTTCAGGCGCTGATCGAAAAGGCCGCCAAGGATGCGCATGCCGCTGGTAAGCCCGTCGGTATTGTCGGCCCGAACCCGGATATGGTGAAGCGCTTCATCGGCTATGGCTATGATTACGCGGCCATTGCATCCGATATCGCCATGATGACAGGCCGCGCCAATGACTGGCTGGGACAGATGAAGGGCGAAGACAAGCCTCTCGCACCTGCCCCAACGGCGGCCTATTGAGGTGGACCCCGTGACAGCCGGTTTCGACCTCGTTCTGGATGCGAAGACGTCCCTCGGTGAATGCCCGCTGTGGTCAGTCGCCGAGCAGGTGCTCTATTTCGTGGATATCAAGAAGAGCCGCATTCACTGGTTCGACCCTGCGGATAGCTCGCTTGGCACCATCGAATTGCCGGAAGAGGTTGGCTGCATCGGACTGGCTGAGGGCCGCGGCTTTGTCGCAGGCTTGCGCTCCGGCATCTGGCTGATTTCGCATGACGGTCAGCTCATCCGCAAACTGGCGGATAATCCGGAAGACCAGACGATCAGCCGCTTCAACGACGGCATGGTAGATCCAGCAGGTCGCTTCATTGCCGGTACCGTGGACGAAACGCGCGAACGTGGCATTGCCAGCCTCTATCGATACGATCAGCGTGGCCTGGAGAAACTGGCAGCCAACCTGTTTACCTCGAACGGCGTCGCATTTTCGCCGGATGGAACGCGGCTTTATCATTCCGATACGCTACGCTACTCGCTTTACACCTACGATTATGACGTGGCGACAGGCGCTGCGACCAACCGCCAGATGTTTGCCACGTTCGGCTCAGATACCGACAAGGGACGACCAGACGGTGGCGCGGTTGATGCGGAAGGGTGCTATTGGACCGCGCTGTTCGAAGGTGGGCGCGTTCAGCGATACTCTCCAAACGGAGAACTGCTCGCCGAATATCCTGTCCCGGCGAAGTGCCCGACCATGGTCACATTTGGTGGCGCCGATCTTCGTACGCTCTATTGCACCAGCGCCAGCATTGGCCGCCCCGCTGAGGAACTGGCCGAATTTCCGCTTTCCGGCGCATTGTTTGCCATGCGCACCGATGTTCCAGGGCTCGCAAAGCCCCTCTTCAATCCCGACGTTTGAGAATGCACTGACATGTCCGCATCCTACGATACCGTTCTCTATCGCTCCCTTGTAAATCGCCATGTGCTGATCACTGGCGGAGCTTCCGGCATTGGCGAGGAGATGGTGAAAGCCTACCGCGCGCAGGGCGCGCGGGTTTCGTTTATTGATATCGATGAAGCGGCGGGCAAGGCGACTGCCGAGGCGACGGGTTCCAGCTTTTACGCTTGTGATCTCACCGACATTGCGTTTCTACGGGAAACGGTGGCGCGGATCGAGAGCGACCATGGACCCGTCAACGTTCTCCTGAACAATGCAGGCAAGGACGACCGCCACGCGATGGATGAAGTTGAGCCTGAATACTGGCGTCGCGCCCTTTCACTCAACCTTGATCACCAATTCTTCATGACGCAGGCCGTGACGAAGGGCATGACTGAGAACGGCGGTGGCTCCGTCATCATGTTCGGGTCTATATCCTGGATGCGCGGGCGTCCGGGCATGATCGGCTATACCACGTCGAAAGCGGCCATCAATGGCATGACCAAGACGCTGGCGCGCGAACTCGGCCCATCCGGCATCCGCGTCAATTGCCTTGTGCCCGGCGCAATCGTAACAGAACGCCAGTTGAAGCTCTGGACCAGTCCAGAGCAGAACCAGCAGTTCATCGATCTCCAGGCATTGAAATTCCGTCTCGACGCCAGCCATGTGGCTCGCCTCGCACTATTTCTCGGCTCGGATGAAAGCAATGGCTGCACCGGCGCAAACTTCGTCATCGACGCTGGCCTGACCCAGAACTAAGGATACTTGACCATGCAGATCAATCTCATCCCCGGCGGCTTCAGCATCAGCCTGAATGGTCTCGAAATCCTGCGGCACACGGCGGCTTCCCCTGCCCTCTTTGTCGGCCACGGCGAAGAGCGGATGGATATGTATCGCGGCAATTTCGAAATTGACGACTACGTGGTTGAGCGTACACCGCTTGCCCATGCCGTCGTCACCGGAGAGCGGATCGAGTTTTCCGCTGCCGAGGGTCTTCCCGCCCGCTTCGTGATGACGGTTTCTGGCGATCATCTCGCAACCGAAGCCTTGGATCCCACCATCAATCGCGTATGGCTGCGCGTTGCTGCCGAAAAGGACGAACATGTCTGGGGTGGTGGCGAGCAGATGTCGTATTTCGACATGCGCGGCCGCAAGTTCCCGCTCTGGACCTCCGAACCCGGCGTAGGTCGCGACAAATCGACCGAAATTACCTTCAAGGCGGATGTAACCGGCAAGTCCGGCGGTGACTACTACAACACCAATTATCCGCAACCGACCTATATCTCTTCGCGCAAATACGCGCTGCATGTGGAAACGACCGCCTATTCTGTCTTTGATTTCCGTCGTGACGGCTTCCACGAGATTGAGATCTGGGCCGTGCCCGAGCGTCTCGAATTCTTCTCGGGTTCGAGCTTCATCGATCTGGTCGGCCAGCTCTCCAACCGTTTTGGTCGCCAGCCCACACTGCCGGATTGGGTCTATGGCGGTGCTATCCTCGGGCTGAAGGATGGCGAGAACTCCTTTGCTCGCATGGAGAAAATGCGCGAAGCGGGCGTGAAGGTCTCCGGTCTCTGGTGCGAGGATTGGGTTGGTCTTCGTCATACCTCCTTTGGCGCTCGTCTCTTCTGGGATTGGCAGGCTAACGAGGCGCGTTACCCCAGCCTGCGCCAGAAGATTGCCGAACTCAACGATAGCGGCGTTCGCTTCCTTGGCTACGTGAACCCCTATCTTTGCGTTGATGGCCCGCTGTTTCCGGTCGCTGATGCCAAGGGCTACTTTGCCAAGGATGACCAAGGCAAGACGGCGCTCGTGGATTTCGGCGAGTTCGATTGTGGCGTGGTAGACTTCACCAATCCTGACGCTGCCGACTGGTTTGCCGAAGAGGTGATCGGCAAGAACATGCTAGATTTCGGCCTCTCTGGCTGGATGGCCGACTTCGGCGAATACCTGCCAATCGATGTGAAGCTTTCAAACAGTGTCGATGCCAAGCTTATGCACAATGCCTGGCCGACGCTGTGGGCGGAAGTGAACGCGAAAGCAGTGGCAAGCCGTGGCAAGACGGGCGAGGCACTGTTCTTCATGCGCGCAGGGTTTACCGGCGTTCAGGCCCACTGCCCGCTTTTGTGGGGTGGCGATCAGTCTGTTGATTTCACCCGCCATGACGGCTTGGTCACGGTCATCTGCGGCGCGCTTTCGTCCGGGCTGCTAGGAAACGCCTATCATCATTCGGATATCGGCGGTTACACCAGCCTTTTTGGCAATGTTCGTACGCCGGAATTGATCATGCGCTGGGCGGAGATGGCTGCCTTTACGCCTGTCATGCGCAGCCATGAGGGCAACCGCCCGAAGGATAACCTGCAGATCGATCAGGATGCCGAAGTCCTTGCGCATTTCGCCCGGATGACATCGATCTACGTGCATCTTGCGCCCTACCTCAGGGAACTTTCCGATGAGGCGGCCAGCACGGGCCTTCCGGTCCAGCGTCCATTATTCCTGCATCACGAGAATGACCGCAACACCTACGCCATTCAGGATGCGTATCTGTACGGGCGTGATCTGCTGGTTGCCCCGGTCTGGCAGGCAGGTCAGGCAGAGCGTGAAGTCTATCTCCCACAAGGCGAAACCTGGGTTCACGTTTGGAGTGGTGCGGCTCACACCGGTGGCGAGACAGTCACCGTGCCTGCTCCGCTCGGTCAGCCGCCCGTCTTCTACCGGCAAGGTGCTGCGCGCGAAACGCTGTTCCAATCGATCAAGGCAGCCTGACTATGGACCCGCTCAGTCTGGCGGGTCTGCTCGCCATTGCCTTTGTTGCAGCCTACACACAAACGCTGACAGGCTTTGCGCTCGGGCTGATCATGATGGGCGGGGTGGGTCTTACCGGCATCATACCCTTAACGGATGCGGCGGTACTGGTCAGCATTCTGGTGGTGGTGAACGCGCTTCAGGTGCTTCTGAAAGGCTGGCGCGATATCGCCTTCCGCCAGTTCTTTCCTGCGCTCGCAACAAGCGTCCTGTTTCTGGGAGCGGGCTATTGGCTTCTGACACTGATGGCTTCCAACTCCCTGGAAGGGCTCAAGATTCTTTTAGGCACGGTCATCATCGTCTCAAGTATTCAGCTGTCGCTGAAGCCGGAACCGCTCATAAAAATGTCGTCGCCGCTGTCATTCGCAGGTTTCGGCGCCATCGCCGGGGTCATGGGCGGCATGTTTTCAACCTCAGGGCCGCCGCTGATCTATCACTTCTACCGTCAACCGCTGAAGCCCGGGACAATACGAGAGACGCTGGTCGCCATCTTTGCAACCAATGCCCTGCTGAGACTTGGCATCGTCACCGCGAGTGGCCAGATGCCGCGCGCCTCGTTCTGGTGGAGCCTCTGCGCTATCCCGGTCGTCATGCTGGCCACGTGGCTGGCGCGAAAACATCCGCCACCATTATCGCCTGTGGCGATGCGAAAGCTCGCCTTCCTTCTCCTGTTCCTCTCAGGCGTTTCGCTGGCACTGCCGCCAGTCATCCATATGCTGTGACTGCTGCTGTTTTGGGCACCAATGCGCAGCAAAAAGAGGCTTCTGCATTGCTTCCAATATGCTACCAAACCTCCAAGCCAATTGTTTTGACACGATGAACATGGAAATCGACGCATGACTGATTTCATTCTCGCAATCGATCAGGGAACTACCTCAACGCGATCGATCCTGTTTGATCGATCGTACAAGGCGGCTGGCGTCGGACAGATGGAGTTTACGCAGCATTTTCCCCAGTCGGGCTGGGTGGAGCACGAGGCTGAGGATCTCTGGACTACGACGCTGGAAACTGCGCGCACTGCCATTTCCAAGGCTGGCATTTCGTCCGAACAGATTGCGGCGATTGGCATTACCAATCAGCGTGAGACGGCTCTCGTCTGGGACAAGCGCACGGGCAAAGCGATCCATAAAGCCATCGTTTGGCAGGATCGACGGACTGCGGGCCATTGCGCGAGGCTAAGGGACGAAGGTCACGCCGATCTGGTGGCGGAACGCACCGGGTTGCTGATCGATCCCTATTTCTCCGCCACCAAAATCGCCTGGTTGCTCGACAATGTCTCCGGCGCACGTGAAGCAGCGGAAGCCGGACATCTGGCCTTTGGAACAGTCGATAGCTGGCTTGTCTACAAACTGACGGGCGGCAGACGGCATGTGATTGATGTGACGAATGCATCCCGGACAATGCTGTGCAACATCGGCAACGCGACATGGGACGACGATCTGCTGAAGCTGTTCAACATTCCGAGCTCGATGTTGCCGGAAATTCTCTCGAACATTGACGAGTTCGGCACAACGGACCCTGCCCTGTTCGGGTCGCCGATCGCCATTCGCGGTGTGGCGGGTGATCAACAGGCCGCAGTGATCGGTCAGGCCTGCTTCAGGCCGGGCATGATGAAATCCACCTATGGCACTGGTTGCTTTGCACTGTTGAACACGGGCACTGATCGCGTCGCATCGAAGAACCGACTGCTGACGACGATTGCCTACCGTCTTGATGGCGACATTCACTATGCGCTGGAAGGCTCGATCTTCATCGCTGGCGCTGCCGTACAATGGTTGCGCGACGGGTTGAAGATGATCGGCGAAGCATCCGAAACGGCTGAACTGGCAGCAAAGGCCGATCCCGGCCAGCGGGTCTATCTCGTCCCGGCCTTCACCGGAATGGGGGCGCCGTGGTGGGATGCGGAGGCGCGCGGTGCCATGTTTGGTATGACACGCAATACCGGGCCTGCGGAATTTGCCCGTGCCGCGCTCGAATCCGTTTGTTTCCAGACCCGCGACCTTCTGGGTGCCATGCGCAAGGATTGGCCGGGTCAGGCAGATACTCTTCTTCGCGTCGATGGTGGCATGTCTGCGAACGACTGGACGATGCAGCGCCTAGCCGACATTCTGGGTGTTGCTGTGGATCGCTCAACCTCGACCGAAGTAACGGCATTGGGTGCTGCCTGGCTTGCGGGCCATGGTGCAGGCATCTGGCCCGATCAACAGGGCTTTGCCGCCGAATGGCACCGTGACCGCCAATTCACTCCTGCAATGGATGCGTCGAACCGTGACGAATTGCTTGCAGGCTGGGATTCGGCCGTGCGCTGCACTCTAGGGTTCGGGAAATAGCAGTAGCGACTCCCTCCTCTGATATATAAGCTGCACGCAAGTTACGAAATTCGTGATTGCATCGCAGCTTATCGAGGAGGGGCTCATGTATCGCCCGAACGTTCTCAAACAGAGATTACTGGCCGGCGAGGCAGCTTATGGCTGCTGGGTTGCTGGCGGCACCCCAACAGAATGCGAGGTTCTTGGCCATGTCGGCTTCGATTTCATTCTGGCCGACTTCGAACATGGCATAGGGGATACCCGCGACATCGTGGACTCGCTGCGGGCTCTGGAAACGACACCTTCGCCGGCGATGGTGCGTGTGGGTTGGAACGATCATGTTCTGCTGAAGCGTGTTCTTGACGGTGGCGTTCAGTCGGTGATGATCCCCTCCGTGGACACTGTTGAGGCCGCTGAACAGGCCATCCGCGCCTGCTACTACCCACCAGCTGGAATTCGCGGTTATGCCGCCTCAATCGTTCGCGCTTCGACCTATGGCATGGAGCCGGACTATATCCACAAAGCCAATGATAACATGCTGATTGCCATTCAGCTCGAGTCAGTCACGGCGATCGAAAATGCCGCGGGCATCGCCGCTCTTGAAGGCGCCGACATCGTGTTCATCGGCATCAACGATCTGGCGGGCAATATGGGTTTGCTTGGCCAAACGGAGCATCCCGAGGTACAGGCTTTGGCCCGGCAGGCCGAAAAGGCGATACTGGACGCGGGAAAAGTTTTAGGCACGGTGCCAAACGGCGGCGCATCTGTGAACGATCTTCTGGATCGGGGTTATCGCTTCATCGTAGGGCCGCACAACATAGCCCTGCTTCGCGATGCGGCAGCCAGTGCACTCGGCGAATATCAAAGCCTGAAGCAAGCGCGCGAACGCGGCGAGAAGCCCTCCGTCGAAATGAAGGGCAAATCCTATTGATAAACAGTCGCCCGCTCTCCTCGAGCGGGCGACCTCAGCCGATCAGGCAGCTCGTTTACGCCGGTCCTGCTGGACCGTATTCCCAGCATTGATCTGGAAGCGATCTACGAGATTTGCCAGATGTTCGGCACTTTGCGCGAGCGTTGCACTGATCGAGGAGCTTTCCTCCACCATCGACGTGTTCTGCTGCGTCATCTGGTCGATCGATCCGATCGCGGCCTGTATTTCGTTCAAGCCCAGAGACTGTTCGCGGGAAGCCGTGGCGATGGTCTCGACCCGTTCATCGATTGCCGCCACGAACTGGCTGATTTTCTCCAAGGCATGCCCAGTGTCCTCCACCATCGATACGCCTTCTTCGACAGCACGAGTTGAATTGTCGATGAGGTTGGAAATCTCCTTTGCGGCCTTGGCAGACCGCTGTGCGAGTTCACGCACTTCTTGCGCAACCACGGCAAAGCCCTTACCGGCGTCACCGGCTCGTGCGGCTTCAACGCCTGCATTCAAGGCAAGCAGGTTGGTTTGAAACGCGATCTGGTCAATGACGTCGATGATATTGCCGATCTCAGCCGACATGCCCTCGATCCGCTTCATCGCCGCGACAGCGTTCTGCACCACCTGACCGGACGTATCGGTGCAGGTCTTTGCTTCCCTCACCAGATTTCTGGTTTCGATGACGTTTTCGACCGATGAGGAAACCGTGGCAGTAATTTGAGCGAGCGCAGCCGATGTTTCCTCCACCGACGCGGCCTGCTGTTCTGTTCTGCGCGAAAGGTTATCGGCAGCCTCACGCATCTCTTGAGAGGAAGCCAAGACCTGGGTGGTACTGGACATCACCTGTTCAAGTGTTGTTTGAAATGCAGCTATGGAGTTATTGAAATCATTCCGCAGGACTTCGAATTGCGCGACGAACGGCTCGTCGATCGTCATGCGGACATTGAAATCCGCCAGTCGTGCCAGGCCTGCGCCAAGATTATCGACAACCGACTTGAGATTACGGGCCTCCTCGAGCTGAACAATATCCCGCGACAACCTTTCTTCCTCACGGATCTTCCGGGCGCGGTCAGCTTCCGCCTGAAGCTCCATCCGCTCAACGCCATTTTGCTTGAATACTTCCACCGAGCGGGCAAGTTCGCCAATCTCGTCCTTGCGACCAACGTGGGGAATGTCCAGATCCAGCTGCCCATCCGCCACACGAAGCGTTCGTTCGGTGATCCGTCCGAGAGGACGTACAACCCACAGCAGAACGAAGGCAATGGTCAGGCCGCTCATGAAGAGTGCAAAGCCACTGTTAAGCGCCATCATGAGCAACAGCGACTGCTCATTGTCCCGCATGGACTGGACATTTTCAACAAGCTGCGCGTCGCGTTTCGCTTTCAGATTGCTGATTGCCTTTGTTGACGCGTCCATCTCCTTCTGCAGCGCATCGGACGCTTCGTCGAACTCGGGCATCATCTTGTTGCCAAGCTCAGGCCCGCCATCGACATAGGCCTGTGTCATCTTGCGTCCCAGCGCGTAGAAAGCCTCAAACCGTGGCAGAAGAAGTTCTACACTTGAACGAACCTCGGGCAGCTTTGCATCCGAGGCTAGTTTAGCAACATCTGCAACTCTGCGTCTGAGTTCGTCCGCGGACTTGGCCGCCAGATCTGCGCCATCGTCAAGTCCGTCCATCCCTCTCGTTGCCGAGAGATCCGTCAGCGACTCCTGGACGTGGAGCACATCGAGTTCTATGCCTCGCTGGAGCTCGATAAGGGTTTCCAGAATGCTGCCAGCCTTGTTCTGAGACACGGTCAGTTCGCTGACCTCTGTCACCGTGTTCCGCGCGAAGTTGCCAAAGGCGAGTTGCGCACCGAAGTTGACGAGCGCAGCAGTGAGTATCAGCGCCGGAATTGCGATCCGGAGCCGTTGCAATTTTTCAAACAAGATGTCCCCCCGGACCAAAAACTGAGCAACTGCTCCTAGAATTAGCTTTTGGTCCTTAACAGGACGTGAAGAACTGAGATGGGAAATGGAACGCGCAGATACTACTGTATGCTAATTGACATCTATCAATAACGCTGTGTCGGGCGATCCAATACTTTTCGTCCCATGAGGCTTGCTGTTAGATCGACAAGCATGGTTGCGGTGCGACCACGTTCGTCGAGAAACGGATTGAGCTCCACCAGATCGAGGCTAGTCACCAGTTCGCTGTCGTGGAGCATTTCCATGAGGAGATGCGCCTCTCGAAAGGTGGCCCCGCCCGGAACGGTGGTCCCAACGGCAGGACCGATGGAGGGGTCAAGGAAGTCAACGTCGAGGCTGACGTGCAGCATGCCGTGTGCTGCAGAAACGCGCTTCAGAAACTCGCGAAGAAGGAAAGCAACGCCATTCTCGTCTATGGCCCGCATATCGTGCACCAGCACGTCGGTTTGCTGAATGGCACGCCGTTCCGCCGTATCGACGCTTCGAATTCCGATCATGCAGACATTTGCAGCGTCGACTTTTTGTTCAAGTTTCGGAAAATATGGTTCGAACCCCGGTTGACCTGTGAAATAGGCGACGGGAACACCGTGCAGGTTACCGCTATTCGTTGTCTCAAGCGTATGAAAATCGGTATGAGCATCCAACCACAGAACAAAGAAGGGCCTCCCCTCCTCTGCGGCACGTCGCGCCATACCGGAAACGCTTCCGGCAGACAGTGCATGGTCTCCGCCCAGGAAAATCGGCATCGCATCGCGGCTTTCACGGTAGGCTGCTTCAGCGATGACTTCGGTCCACGCAACAATCTCCGCCAGATCATGGATCTTTTCATTCGGATGATCCCGATGCGTCTGTTCCGGGATTGCGAGATTGCCACAATCGGAAACCTGATGGCCCAGATCCATCAGCGCCTGCCGAAGACCCGCGGTCCTCAGCGCGCTGGGTCCCATCTCACAACCGAGTTGTGAAGCACCGCTTTGAAGTGGGATGCCGATGAGTTTGCAGAGCATGAAGCTATTCCTTTCGATTTGGCCCGCAGACAATCACAGGAGACTGCGCATTGAAACTGCAAAAGCTGCACATCTCGCTGCTCGGCTTATGCAAACTGCCAGAACCAAATCACGGAATTCCTATCGTGCGTTTTCATCCTGACATAGAAGCAGAGATGGCAGAACCCAACATGCGCTTTATGAGATCGACAAGATCATGGCAGAGCCTTATCACACACAGATGAGCACGAAGATCGAAGACACGCTGGCGGTAAGAATCAGCAAGGTACTGGCTGAACGCATCATTTCCGGCGAAATTCCTGCTGGCGCCAAGCTGCGCCAAGACCATATTGCAGCCGAATTCGGGGCGAGCCACGTGCCTGTCCGCGAAGCGTTCCGTCGCCTCGAAGCGCAAGGTCTTGCTGCAAGCGAGCCGCGGCGCGGTGTTCGAGTGGCTTCCTTCCAGCTGTCACATGTGAAGGAAGTCGCAGAAATGCGTGCGGCCCTTGAAGTCCTGGCTTTGAGGCACTCGGCGCCGCATCTGACGCCTGCAATCTTGAATGCCGCGGAAGAGGCTATTCGCGCTGGCGATGTTTCCAAGGACGTTCGGAGCTGGGAGGAGGCGAACCGTCTTTTTCACCGAACCATTCTGGCACCATGCGGCATGCCGCGATTGCTCGCGACGATCGATGATCTTCATGCCGCCAGCGCCCGCTTTCTGTTTGCGGCATGGCAATCCAATTGGGAAACCCAGACCGACCACGACCACACGGCAATCCTCTCCGCCCTTCGCCAGGGAAACGTTGACGGCGCATGCTCGATACTCAGCCGCCATGTTCAATGGATCGGTCAACGGCCGACTTTGGCAGGCAATGGCACGGTGCGAAATGCATTTGCAATCATAGGCTAGGAAAGCTTGCCTCCAGGACATTCACGCGGATGTCGCAACGAGACACGCTGCTATGTTCACTGAACGGTATCCTTGGGGCTAAGGCCGCCAGGATCAAGAGAACACATCTTTATGGACCTCAGACAAGACTTTACGGATAGTAACCTGTTGCCACCGCGCCTGATCGACAATTGGTCCATCGAAGTACTTCCGCGCACAGCAGCCAAAGTTCCATCGTTCCTCGATCTCCTACCGACCGGGACTCAAATCTTCCTGGCGCATGTGGATGGCACTCCCCTCCCGAGCCTGGTGGAGACAGCACGCCGCCTGCGCAATGAAGGATTTTCCGTTACGCCGCATTTGCCCGCCAGATCTTTCACTGGACGGCAGGAACTGGAGGATCTTCTTCACCGATACAGGAATGAGGCCGATATAACCCACGCGCTTCTGCTCGCCGGTGGCGCAACATCTGCCCGTGGTGACCTGCTCAGCTCATTCGACCTGATCGAAACGGGTCTTTTTGACAAACTCGGCTTCAAACAGTTGCATATTGCGGGCCACCCGGAAGGTAATCGGGATATAGACCCGGATGGGTCGACGCGTCACGTCGACGCTGCTCTTCTGCGCAAATGCGAATTCGCAAAGCGCACGGATGCCCGTGTTGTCATCACGACCCAGTTTCTGTTCGAGAGCCATTCACTGCTGGATTGGGCAAGACGTATCGAAACCCTTGGTATCGACCTGCCAATTCATGTCGGTCTGGCCGGCCCGGCAAAGCTGCAAACCCTCATCAGATATGCGATGACCTGCGGGGTTGGCCCCTCGATAAAGGTACTTCAGAAGCGGGCCCTCAATTTGAGCAGGCTCCTCTTGCCTTATGAGCCTACAGAAATGGCGCAAACACTTGAGGCCTTCAAATCCGCAAACCCGAGCAGCCGGATTGAGCGCTTTCACATGTTCCCGCTGGGTGGGATCGAACCTGCCGTGCACTGGTGTCGTCAGCAGATGAAGGCCTGACAATCAGGCTGCATTCCTTTGCGCTTTGAGCAAGTTGCGTTCGAACAGCAGAACAATGACTAGCGAAGCCGCGAATGGAATGAGCAGGTAAAGAAGCCGGAAAACGATGAGAGCGGCCAGAACATCCGATGCCGGGACCTCCGGCAGGCTGTTAACAAACAGCAACTCAAGAACACCCAGTCCTCCCGGCGCACTCGATATCAGCGCTGCTGAAAAAGACAGGAGAAACAGGCCGAGAATCGTCAAATAGCCCGGGTTCCCGATGTGCGGAAGGGCGAAATAGATGATCGCCGCAGCGCCGAGCAATTCAAGCGGGCCTATGATCAATTGCAGCATCACGATCCGCAGATTCGGATATTCGATCTTGAGTGGTCCGATCTTGAAGGGCTTTAGCTGCCGCCAACTGCCATAGACGTAGGCGATCACAAGCAGAAGAAGAAATGCGCCAACGCCGCGCGCCAGCTGCGGCGATGTGTGATCAAAAAAACGGATTGCAATCGTCGGATCAAGGATCAGCACGATCCCCGTCAGAATCACCGTCCCAAGCGCAAACGTAAATGAGCAGAACGCTATGAGCTGGCCTATTTCAAGCCCGGTCAGCCCTTTGGAAGAATATGCGCGATACCTGATCAGCGATCCGGAGAGAACTGATGCACCGAGGTTATGAGATAAGGCGTAGGTCGTAAATGAGGTGAGAGTTATGAAAAGCCTGCCGACACGCCGCCCAAGATAGCGCAGGGCGAGTGCATCGTAACCTGCCAACGCCGCATAGGCCACGAGCGCCCCGAGAACTGACAGCGTCCAATGCATAGGTGAGATCGCGGCAAGACTATCTCCGACATCCTCAAGCGAAAGGCCTCTGACTTCGCGATAAAGCAACCAGGCAGAAACGGCCACCACGCAAACGCCTAACACTGACCAACCATATTTCTTGAAAATCGCTTGGTCCCTCCCGACCGATATTTTCATTTAGGCGCGACTGTCCAACATAATCCCTGATATTTCGTGAGCAAGACGCTATCGTGCGAAAATATAAAATGAATTGCATCAAATTGCCCAATGGTCGTTGGTGAAGATCGTTAGTGCGAAATCGACCCAACTTGCATTCCCGTTGCGCATGGTGCATTCGTGCCAGAATTGTAAACAGTTGATCGCCAATCAGCTGACCCCGCCCGACTTGGCTCCCCGTTCGTTCAAGCATGTCGTACGGTGCCGAGCAGTCGACGGGCCATCTGACAGTATCAGAAGGTCTAGAAATGCCGCGAATACCAGCGGAAACAGTTGAACGCCTGAAGGCGCTCGCCGATGCGGGCAATCCCTCTCAGCGTGTCGAAAGCATTCAGTTGGGTAACGACATCTTCTGGGTCAAGCGACCGGAGAAACTGTCGCTGGTCTGGCGATTGCGTAAAGGAGATCCACTCAAGGCGCTTGCACGCGAAGTCGATGGCTACCGGGCACTCAACGAACGCGGCTTGGCAGCGCCGCAGCTGGTTGCGGCAGATACCGGATACTTCATCACTCGCAATGGAGGAACCTCTCTCGTTGCACTCCTGCATGATCCGAAAACCTCTGATGAAGAACGGTCGCAAGCACTTTGCGCGGCGGCAACAGCGCTGCATCAACTCCATGCGGCGGGGATGGCGCACGGTCGTCCAAATCTCAAAGACATTCTCTGGGATGGAAGCAATATCTGCTTCATTGATTTTGAGCTCTTCGGTGTCATTCGCAACATGCGGATGGCGCAGGTTTCAGATCTCCTGATTTTCGCTTTGAGCTGCTATGCAACATCCAGAATGAACGTTGCCGATATCAATAAAGCCTTGGCCCATTACAAAGCTGGCGATCAGCGTGGAATCTGGCGTGGTGCCATGCGGTGGATACGCCATGGTCGTGCTCTAGACTGGTTGATGCGTCCGCTTCTGCGGGGCAACAGGCGGGTTCGAGACTTGCGCGCCCTCTCAGCCCTCATTCAGAACATGATCCTGATTGATCAAACGACAGGCTAAAGCATGCCCGGCGCGTTCATTTCGCAGTTTCGCGAAATAGTCTTGCTGGTGGTCGTTCAAACGTTTGCTTGCCAGACTTGAAGCCCAGGAGAGGCTGCGCGATCGCGCCAAAGGCTTCCAGCCGGTTGGTCGCATCCAGAACAACCAGATCTGCGGCGTTGCCGACCATCACACCGTAATCCGACAGGCCCATCAACCGTGCAGCGCTGTGCGTGATGAGAGAGAGACAAGCGTCAAAGTCATCGGGCGAGAGATGCATGCAGTTCGCATAGAGGTTGGCCATGCGCAACAAGGAGCAATCACCGAACGGTGTAAACGGATTCAGCACATTGTTTGTCGCGATAGAGCACGTAATGCCCTGCTCTGCCAAAAGATGAACGGGCGCAATGCCCCGTGGTGAAAGACTGCCAATGTCCCGCCCATTGAGGTACAGATCTGTCGACGGCAAAGCCGTGACCACGACGCCGCTCGCCTTCAGTCGCGCCACATGTGCTGTGAAGGATGGCTCGGTCATGGCCGCCAGCTTTGTCGCGTGACCCACTGCAACCCTGTTGTGCCATCCGGCTTGATCGGTCAATCGGCAGACCTCATCCAGCAGGCTGCCGGAAGGATCCAGATCAAAATCGAGATGAAGATCCAGATCGACGTCGAAATCCCTTGCTGTCTTGAACAACCAGTTCAGTTGCTCGTAGGGCGCGGTGTCGGTGTAGGGACAACCGCCCAGAAGATCGGCACCATTCGATAATGCCTCAAGTAAGAGCTCCGAAGCTCCGGGATCATTGGTCAAACCTTCCTGCGGAAATACACAGATCTGAAGATCAAGACATGATCTATATTCGCTTTTCAGTTGCTTGATTGCATTGAAGCTTCGCAGGCCTGCGCGTGGATCGACCTCGGTGTGGGCCCGCATATGCATCGTGCCCTGCAGGATTGCCTGCTCCACCACGCGCCGTCCTCTTTCATAAACGTCATCCGCTGTGAATTCCGCCTTCAATTGTGAAACAGCGGCGATGGCACCTTTCAATCCACCCGAGGTATGCTGGCACCTGCAGAGCAGGCAAGCCTTGTCCAGATGGATATGGGAATCGACGAAACCCGGCAGGACCACGCGCCCGCCAAGATCGATCTCCACGGCACCCGCTGCCGGCAGGTCAGCCCCAATGCTTGCGATGCGACCGTCCGAAATTGCAATATCTTCAGGCGTCTCTTTGTCGAGGAGCGCGCCACGCAGGATCAAGTCACAGGTGAACAGGCTCATCGGTCTTTTCACTCTTGTTGCGATGCATACAATTAATATGCAATCATATTAGCCTTCGTTACACAATGGTGGACCATGAACGATCAGGCTACGCTCGCTCTGCAATGCGTCGAGAATTATCTTGCTGCCTCCATGGCAGCCGATCCGGTGAAGGCTGCATATTACACGGCGCCAGACTTCATTTGCAGGTTCACGGGCAATCGCGAATTCCGAACGACTTCAGGTCCAACCGAATTCAATGCAGCCCGCTACAAATGGGTCAAAAAGAGAATTCTGCGTACTGACGTCATCGCAGGCAATGGCGAGACGATCGTCTACAGCCTTGGCTATCTTTACGGCGAATGGCCTGACGGCACCCCTTTCGACCACAATCGCTATGTGGATCGGTTTGTCGTGCGCGATGGGCTGATCGTAGAAACAGATGTATGGAACGACAGCGCGGAATGGATCCTCGATCCATCCTGCCGTCGCGAGCCATGAGTGCTTCGGATGCCAGTTGCCTCTACGTATCAGAGACCTCAGCCAGGAATGGTGACATCCCCCCACCCACTCGCCACGGAGGCCGGAGCGGAGGTCATCAAGGCTGGAGGAACCGCGATCGAAGCTGCGATCGCAATCGGATCTGTTCTGACGGTGGTCACTCCCCATTTCTGCGGACTGGGTGGTGACGCTGTCTGGCTTGTGGCAGATCAGCACGGGAAAAGTCATTGCTTCCTCGGTATCGGACAAGCCGGAGAGGCTACATCAGCGATCCGAAATCAACCGATTCCCCTCCGTGGTCCTGCCTCGATGCTGACAACAGCTTGCGTTGTCGATAGCTGGGATCATGCCCTGACGTTTTCGCGCGAAAACTGGTTTGGCACGAGATCTCTTCCTGCACTTCTCGAGCGTGCGATGGACTTGGCAGCCAATGGATACGAGCCCAGCAAATCACAGGATTTCTGGCTCGATTTCCGGGCTGGCGAAACGACGAACTGGCACGGATTTTCGCAGTATTTCGATCACCGCAACACAACGGGCCTTTTTAAACAGCCAGGGCTCGCAGATAGCTTTGCCGCACTTATGGCGGAAGGTGCACGCAGTTTCTACGAAGGCAAACTCTCAAAAAGGATCGTCGAAGGTTTGAAGGCCGCCGGATCATGCCTTACCGCAGCGGATCTTGCCCGGACCCGTACCCGTGACGTCTCTCCTATGACGCTGGATTATCGGGGCACCATCCTCGTTGCCCCTCCTCCACCGACACAGGGGATGACGACGCTGGCGATCATGGGAATTCTCAACCATATGCGTCTGGCATCTGCTCCGAGTGGATCTGCCGAGCGGTATCATCTTCTTGTCGAGGCCGTGAAACGCGCTTTCATGGACCGAGCGCATGTTTCAGATCCCGCGAGCATGAGCTGGCATCCGAAGGATCTCTTGGCGACCGAACGACTGAGGGCGGCTGCCGACACAATCGATCCCCATCAGGCGCTGGTTTGGCCGCATGAACATCAACACGGTGACACAGTATTTTTCTCAGTAGTAGATAGACAGGGCCGGTGCGCAAGTGTTCTGCAGAGTACCTACTTCGATTGGGGAAGCGGCGTTGTCGTCGGTGACACCGGTATTCTCTGGCAAAACAGGGGTGCTGCGTTCACGACACAACCTGGCCATCCAAACTGTATTGCGCCGGGCAAACTTCCTTTCTACACGCTCAATCCGGGTCTCGCACTGCGGGACGGACGACCGTTCCTCACCTACGGAACGCAAGGCGCAGATGGGCAACCACAAACACTTGCCGTTCTCCTGACCGCCCTGCTCGATGATAAGCTCACGCCAGCGGAAGCACTGGAGAAGCCGCGGTTCCTTTTGGGCAAAACCTTCTCTGACGCCCGGGATAGCCTCAAGGTCGAGGGCATGATGAGCGATGAATGTCTGGAGCAACTTGCCGGTCGTGGACATGACCTGGCGCGGCTCGCAGCATTCTCGCCAATCTTTGGACAGGCCGGCGCCCTTCTCTTCGATACAGATCGAACACCGAGTGCCGCCCATGATCCACGCGGCGAGGGATGCGCATGGATCGAATAAACGATTTCCCGTCTCTCTGAGGTTGGACCTGAAGCAGGTCGGGTGACCCCGTTTCCACCGGATACTCTAAAACGATAGGTTATTAGACAAGTTCAATCGCCATCGCCGTTGCCTCACCACCACCAATGCAAAGCGATGCAATTCCGCGGCGCAAGCCATTTGATCGCAGAGCGTTGAGAAGTGTGACCAGAACGCGGGCACCAGAAGCACCTATCGGATGCCCCAATGCGCAGGCGCCTCCATAAATATTGACCTTGTCATGGGACAGATCCAAAGCTCGCATTGTTGCCATCGTTACGACTGCGAAGGCTTCATTGATTTCATACAGGTCGACTTGCCCCGGCTGCCAATCAAGGACATCACACAGTTTGCGGATCGCGCCAATGGGCGCTGTTGGAAAATCGGCAGGTGCGCCGGCATAGGTGGCATGACCCACAATTCGAGCAAGAGGAGCAAGCTGATGGCGTTCGGCCGCACGCATACTTGTGAGAACAACCGCAGCAGCCCCATCCGATATCGAGGACGCATTCGCAGCCGTTATCGTTCCTCCTTCGCGAAAAGCAGGTCGGAGAGACGGGATCTTGTCTGGTCGCGCCAGTGAAGGCTGTTCATCAACGGAAACGGATCGTGTAGCCCGGTTGTTCTCAACCTCAACGGGGCAGACTTCAGCGATGAACGATCCATTGGCGATTGCCGCCTGAGCCCGGCTTAGCGACGATAACGCAAACTCGTCCTGGGCCTGCCGCGAAAAGCTGTGGGCCTGGGCGCAGTCTTCCGCGAAACTACCCATCAGGCGGCCTTGTTCGTAGGCGTCCTCGAGACCGTCCAAAAACATATGGTCCAGAACACTCTCATGTCCCATGCGCAGACCAGTCCGAGCCTTCTTCAGGAGGTAGGGTGCATTGCTCATACTCTCCATGCCGCCTGCGACAACGACTGCGGCGCTGCCCGCCCGGATCAGATCGCTACCCAGCATGACAGCTTTCATGCCGGAACCACACATCTTATTGATGGTCGTGGCCCCTGCCGATAAGGGGAGCCCAGCCCTGATGGCCGCCTGCCGCGCGGGTGCCTGTCCCTGCCCGGCTGAGAGTACGCACCCCATCAGCACCTCATCCACCAATTCCGGATTGAGCCCCGAGCGATCCACCGCGGCGCGAATTGCCGCCGCTCCCAGGTCGCTGGCCGAAAGAGACGACAAACTGCATTGGAACGCTCCCATTGGCGTGCGTGCGGCTGCCGCGATTACAACCGAGTGATCGATCGTCATGACTGACTCCTCACCGTGGCGCCATGCGAAGAGCACCGTCCAGACGGATAACTTCGCCGTTCAACATGGGATTTTCGATGATATGACTGACCAACATTGCGTATTCCTCCGGTTTACCGAGGCGCTTTGGGAATGGCACGGATGCACCAAGCGCGTCCTGAACCTCCTGTGACATCCCTGCCATCATTGGCGTCTCGAAAATGCCAGGCGCTATCGTCACGACCCTGATGCCGTGTTGGGCCAACTCTCTCGCTGCCGGCAGAGTGAGCGCCGCAACCCCACCTTTGGAAGCGGCGTAGGCAGCCTGACCGATTTGACCGTCATAAGCAGCAATCGAAGCCGTGTTGATAATCACGCCCCGCTGCCCCTCCGGGCCAGGAGTGTTTTCGACCATGGCCTCCGCACAAAGCCTGAGCAGATTGAAACTGCCAACAAGGTTGATCATCAGGGTGCGTGTAAATCTTTCCAGATCATGAGGACCTGACCGGCCGACGATCTTCTCCCCTGGAGCCACTCCAGCGCAATTGACCAGCCCGTCGATGCTGCCGAACCTCTTCACAGCGGCGGCAATCGCATCCTTGACCTGACTTTCGGATATCACATCTGCCTCGAATGTGGCTGCACGAGATCCGATCTCCTTTTCGGCGAAGCTCAGCTTCTGGCCATCGAGATCCAACAGGACGACGTTGGCGCCCTGTGCGGCCAGATGTCGAGCGGTCGCCAAACCGAGTCCGGAACCTGCTCCAGAGATTACATAGGTGCGGTCAGCAGTCATTTGCTCCTCCAAACGAAACCAGATGATGAAATGATGATCCAGTTGTGGCAATCAATGACCAAATCACGCAAAAACGATGTCAAAAATTACCATGACCCAGCATAGGAACTCGCTCATATCGCCATGTTTCGTGGAAGAGGCGCTCAAGCCACTGCTTAGTCGCGGGATTGATCCCGCCCCTCTCCTCAACTCGTGCGGCATCGATGCTACCTTGCAAGAGCCGGTGACAATCCGCAGTTATGGCAAACTTTGGCGGCGAATAGCCGACGTTCTGGATGATGAATTTTTCTGTCTCGGCGCACGACAGATGCCACGGGGCAGCTTTGAATTGCTGTGCCACAGCGTGATCACCAGCCTGACGCTTGAAGAGGCTCTCGTACGTGGCCTGAAATTTCTGTCCATTGTTCTGCATCAACCCAGCGCCCGGCTTCAGGTGGCGAAAGGGCAGGCTATCCTTCAGGTTGTTCAAGAGGTAACGACTGCAAGCGCCTTCACTTACAGAACATTCTGGCTCATCATTCTGGGTGTCTGTTGCTGGCTGATCGCCAAACGCATTCCACTCCTGAAAGTCGAGTTTGCGTGCGAGGCACCGAGAGATATGCCAGATTATTCTGTTTTCTTCGGATGCCAGGTCGAGTACGGCGCCAAAAATACCGCGGTATACTTTGACATAAATCTTTTGACTTTGCCCAACATACGTCGGCCTGCGGATGTGCCCAAATTCCTTCAGATGGCACCTGCAAACCTTTTGATCCGCTATCGTCACGACCAGACATTCACCGATCTTGTTCGCACCATTCTTGAGGTCTCCTCACCGGCGGAATGGCCGAGGTTCGATAGGCTTGCAACCACTGTCGGAACCGCGCCGTCAATCTTGAGACGAAAGCTTAAAAGCGAGGGAACCAGTTACTCCAAAATCAAGGACAGCATGAGAATGAAGCTTTCTCGAGATATACTGGAAACCGGCGATATGACGATTTCAGAACTCGCATTTCACATGGGATACTCGGAACCTAGCGCTTTCTACCGCGCCTTCAAGAAAGCTAATGGTACGAGTCCGCGCAGTCGGAGATAGATGATGCAAGAGAATTGTACTGCCGTAATCATTGGCCCGCGCAGAAGACGAGCCGCGCGACGCGTCCAAAGGACCAACCGATCCGCCCCGTCCTTGATTATCAAATATGGCCTTCTCGTCAATTCTCCTTTGTAGAACCGCCAAGATGAAGACGAGTGTCAGTGTTCTGGTGGAAAGCCAATGAACCGACGTCGCACAGTAACGACAAACATTTTTATCAAAAAAGGGGGCAGCTAGCCCCCTTCTCGTTAGTTTTAAAGTACTGATCTTGATTGCCTGGATTTATGCGCCAGACGATGCACCACCCGCACCGCCCATATTCTGGACCATATCGATGAGCTTCTGAATCATGCTCGTCAACTGCGTCAATACCGATGCGATTTGGGACATCATTTGGTCTTGACCGCCGCCAGCACCTTCGCCCGGCTTGCCAGCGCCTTCGCCGCCGCCCTTGCCCGGACCTTGACCGCCGCCAGCGCCACCGCCCTGTCCGGCACCCTCGCCGCCGCCAGCACCGCCGCCCTGTCCTGCGCCTTCGCCACCGCCCATCTTGGACATCAGGTCTTCAATCTTCTGCAGCAGTTCCTTTACTTGACCCATAAGTTGACCAAGCTCTCCTTGGCCGCCCTTTTCTCCGCCGCCTTTACCTTCGCCACCGCCCATCTTGGACATCAGATCTTCGAGCTTCTGCATGAGCTCCTTGATCTGATTCATCATTTCGCCGATCTGACCCTTCTGGTCGCCGCCTTTACCTTCGCCCTTGCCTGGACCTTCGCCCTTGCCTGGGCCTTCACCTTGCCCTGGGCCGCCGGACTTCCCGCCGTCCAATTTCGCCATCAAATCCTGAAGCTTCTGCATGAGCTCCTTGATCTGGCTCATCAACTGAGCAAGCTCACCCTTGCCGCCAGCGCCTTCACCCTGACCGCCACCTTGCGCACCGCCGCTGCCTTGCGCGCCACCGCCCTGGCCGCCGCCCTGGGCACCACCACCCTGACCGCCACCTTGAGCGCCGCCGCCCTGACCACCGCCTTGGGCACCACCGCCCTGACCGCCACCCTGGGCGCCGCCGCCTTCCCCACCGCCTTGAGCGCCACCGCCAAGCTTCTGCTCCAGAGCCTGGACCAGCTTGCCGATCATGGAGACGAGCTCCTTCAGCGCACTGAGGATTCCGCTCATGCCTTGCCCGCTACCTGCGCCCGCGGTCGAGCTCATGTATTTGGAGTCCAGGCTCGATAACCCGCTGCTACCACCATAGGGGCTCATGCGGTTGGAAGATAGCGAAGAGGACTCACCGCCGCCGGCACCACTTGATGCGCCGAATGACGAAGGGTCAAAACCTCTGCTGGATACGGGTGCGGTGCTCATATCAGTTCCCTCTCAGGTTAACGCAAAAACCCAGTTTCTGTAAGTTTGACGGTAAAATTCTATACTGGAATTAAGCTTAACAAATTTTTGGATCAGTTCAATAATATTATGGTATCAGATCCATATTTTATTAACTCACGGGTTTATATTTAAGTTATTACTTATACCATTTCCGATTGCGCATCTTCTCTGCGGACGAGCGTTATCGGTTCCAACATTTCGCACGAGATGTCGGCCGGTATTTCATCCTCGGAAATCAAAGGAAGGAGTATCCGATGGCGAGACAAATAAAACTGCGTCGCTGACCTGTGCTCGCGTGCAATGAGACCCACCGGCTCGATCCCACTTTCATTCAGTTTCAGAAGCCGATCCGGAAGAGATCGGCACATGGCTTCAAGGTCTGCCTCGGCTTCGAATTTCGATTGTGACGAATAGGAAGCGAAATATCGATCAAGCGCGTCCACCCACTGCGACTCGAAAGGAATGAGCGGAAGAACGCCGCGATAGTCGAGCATGCCATAGGCAACCTGGCTGCCGATGGCCTCACGGGCCGCTTCTGCCAGTTGTTCGGGATTCGAATACAGATCTGTCCGCTCAAGGATGACCTCCAGAACGGCGCGCGGCTGAGATAGCGTTACACCCGAGGTAAGTAGCTGCCGGGCGACTTTTACAAGAACGATCTGCGGCACATTCTCCCGCACTTCTACCGCCAGCCGACCCAGACGCTGCTCGACGCTGGTCAACCATTGCATGACATCTTCGACGCTGAAGGTGGGACCCACATGCCGACGCACGATCCTGCATAGGGAAAATGCCATCAGATCGAGATCTGCATCTGGCTCGATGGTGAGCACGCCGACAGGGACGTTTTCAACCTGAATGTGAACAATGTGGTCAGCGATGCGTGGATCAGGATTGAATGTTGGAACCGTTACCGCGACACCGACAACATGTGCCATGGACGAGATCCGCGCTTCGAGGATGGAGGCGAAATTGGCTCTATCCAGCCGCTGCAGGGTTGCTTCCGAAACCGTCACGACGATAGGGTCGCCGAAACGGGCGCGATCGAGCTCCTTGCGTTCCATGGCTACGGCGCGTGGCTCTGCTCTTGGCGCACCGGCTTTTTTTGGTCGCGCGACCCAGTAGGCGCCAGCTCCAAGCAGGAGGCCGAGCGGCCAAAGCACGAGCGCCGGAAAGCCGGGAACAAAACCCATCGAAAAGGTCATTGCGCCGGCTACGCCCAGAGCGCGCGAATCCTGAGAGAGTTGTCTTCCGATATCCGAACCCAGGCTGACGGCATCTTCGGAAGAAACACGGGTCACAACCGTGCCTGCGGCGATTGCCATGAGCATCGAGGGTATTTGCGATACCAGACCTTCACCGATTGTCAGCAAGGAGTAGTGATGGGCAGACTCGGAGAATGACATGCCGCGTTGGAACATACCGATCGAAAGTCCGCCGATCAGGTTGACAGCAACGACGACCAGCGACGCGATTGCATCTCCCTTGACGAAGCGCAGCGCGCCATCCATCGCGCCGAAAAACTGGCTCTCCAATTCAAGCTGCTCACGGCGCTTCAGCGCCTTCTGCGCCGTAATGTGCCCATTGCGAAGATCGCTGTCGATGGCCAGCTGCTTTCCCGGCATTGCATCGAGCGTAAATCTGGCGCTGACTTCGGCAATGCGCTCCGCACCTTTCGTGACCACGATAAACTGCACAAGTGCCACAATCAGGAAGACGACAAGGCCAACCACCACGTTGCCGGAAACGACGAAATTTCCGAATGCCGTGATGATCTCGCCGGCATAACCTTCGGCGAGGATAAGACGTGTCGTGGAGATCGTAATGGCCAGACGAAATACGGTTCCGATCAGGATCAAGGCTGGAAATGTCGAAATATCCAGCGCTGTGCGAAGGTAAATCGTTGTAATGAGAATGATGAATGCGAAGGAGAGATTGAAGCCGATCATCAGATCGATCAGGAACGTGGGCAGCGGCAAAACCATCATGGCCACAACCACGAGGAAGAACACCGAGAATAAAATCTCGGTTCTCTTCATCAAAGCCTGCGTGATGGTTGTAAGGTTCATGGCTTGCTCACTGCGGCCCGGTTACGATCTGCAAGTCGCAACACGAGAGGATCCGATACGGGCCCCATTGAAATCACGTCCTGCTTGCCATCCCGGGACAGCTTTACGCTGCCAGGCTCGATAGCATCGATCTTCCACTTCTGGGCAAATACATCGCCCTCCTGATAACGCTTGCCGTCTGTTCCGACGACAAACTTGACAGGCTCGAGCGCGGACGCGGCGATCATGCTGTCAAGGCCGGATGTCAGCTTGGTTCGGTCCACAAGCGGCAGGGCGCTTCTCTTGGAAAAGACCGAGATGATGCTGGACAGCCTTTCCTTATCGACAATGTTCAACTCAATCTGCTCATCTCCAATGAGTAGTTCTCCAGCAGATTGATCGAGACGAACATCCAGTTTAAGCCCCGACATCCGAAATGCTTCACGCAGTTCTTTCATCGTCACATTGATGGGTGCCGTCGCCGACACAACCTGCTGGGCCTCCCTCTGCGACGGTTCTGCGGGAATTCCGATGAGTGCAAAGACCATCAGCGCCAAGGCTGCGGATAGAAGAACCGCCGCAGTCATCTTGCGCTTCGCGGTAGCCCCCCTCTCTAAGGAAGACAATCCCTTCAGCGATAGTTGAACATCCCTGATCGCGAACTGGTCGCCCGGCAGCACAGGGAAGAATTCTCCACGCTGCAATCGCCTTGAACCGACTCGCACGCCGTCAACCAATGCTTCTGCGACGGCGGAGACCTCTCCGTCCTCGTTTTGCAGCTCAACCCGAAGGCAAGGCCTGGCTTCGAGCCCCAGGACGATAATGTCTGACGAAACATCTCCGCCGATCGTTTGAGAGCCGCTTTGAAGTTCCACCTCTCCGACACGGCCGTTTTTCGCGATCACCAGCGCTGGAATTTCGCTTGAGCCCACGCCCTTCCGTGCCGCCAAAGCCTGGCGTAGCGACAGCGGTAGCGCGCGCAACCGCTCGATCTGCGGACGTAATGGCTCAATGAAACGCATTTCAGTATATTACCAGGACTGGAGAAACACGAATAAATTATGCTAGAGAAATCATAATATTAAGCCGGGCTTATCTTCTTGATTGCGTTGTAAATACCGTTGATCTCTGTAACTTTTGTTGCCGTCGTCAAGCTTTCGACAGACGATTGCTTCTGGGACGTCTGATATTTACTGATCGCGCCATCCACCTCTGGGCTGGCGCTGCCGCCACTGCTGCTCGATGCGGAAGTTCCACCACTAGAAGCCATATCGAATTCTCCCTTTGGAAAGCTTTAATGACCACAATACTGAGATAGAATGATCCAAAAGTAAAGCCATGTATACTTCGCAAAATGGACAATCATTTCATTTAGTGGCCAAAAAATAATATTATTAAGTAAATCTTCATATAATAATTTTTCAATATACATCTTGTGTGATGCGGCGATCGGAATGGATAATTCACGAAGGTAAATAAACCGCATCCGAATTCCCAATGGATGCAGCTGCCTGTTATTACAAGAGGATAGACTCTGCCCACGAATTCGGCTGTCGCTCTTTTCGAACAGCTCTTTGCATGGCGACGAGTCATAGGATACCGCTCCCATCGGCTGAAAGATATTATCAATCCGGCATCTCCGCACGATCTCCGGGTACCGTGAGACAAGCCAGAGCCTTGAAACAGGGGCCTCGTATCAATTTGGCAGAGATAAAATCATCCCTTGGCGACGCAATCCATTCAGAGCAGAGGAAATACATACTCGGCTATGGACCTTGAGCGACGGCACTTGAAACCCGCCTAAACTCTTTCGGCGTCATTTTTATTAAAATCTTATCTTCGACGTTAACCTTTTTGATTAATCCTGCATCGGATTTTACTGGACATGTTCACTCATTTATTACTTTATATATAGTGTTTGATGATTAGATATATTGATCTTTTCTAATCATCTCTTGGCTTTATTACCATTGCTCGACATACGAGGCAAACATAAGCCGGTAAAGATTTAATGGGATAGATGAGAAACGGAGGTCAATTCATGTATGGCGTTAATGGGCAATCTGGACGAAATGTGAGTGCTTCGGATTATCAAGGGAGCAGTAGTAGCGACTCCGCCTCTTCCGCTGGGGGGTGCGGCGGCGGGAAGGGCACCGATACAAAGCAGTACTCCCCCTTTAGTGACGGCAACTCTGCAGGCGGTGGCGCCAACTCGATGGCGAGCGAAATCACCGGCATGCTTCAGCAATTGGTCCAAGTTCTCTCCAAATTGATCTCGATGCTATCTTCCATGTTTGGCGGCGGTCAGGGCAACGGTGGTGCCGGCGGAGGAAGCGGTAGCGGCGGTGCTGGTGGTGGCCAAGGCAGTGGCGGTGCTGGCGGTGGACATGGCAGCGGTGGTGCCGGTGGTGGCCAAGGCAGTGGCGGTGCCGGTGGTGGCCAGGGCAGTGGCGGTGCTGGCGGTGGACATGGCAGTGGCGGTGCTGGCGGTGGACATGGCAGTGGCGGTGCCGGTGGTGGCCAAGGCAGTGGCGGTGCCGGTGGTGGCCAGGGCAGTGGCGGTGCTGGCGGTGGACATGGCAGCGGCGGTGCTGGCGGTGGACATGGCAGCGGCGGTGCTGGCGGTGGACATGGCAGCGGCGGTGCCGGTGGTGGACATGGCAGCGGCGGTGCCGGTGGTGGCCAGGGCAGCGGTGGTGCCGGTGGTGGCCAGGGCAGCGGTGGTGCCGGTGGTGGCCAGGGCAGCGGTGGCGCCGGTGGTGGCCAGGGCAGCGGCGGTGCCGGTGGTGGCCAGGGCAGCGGTGGCGCCGGTGGTGGCCAGGGCAGCGGCGGTGCCGGTGGATCAACACGCAGCAATGAGCCTGAAGACACGACCAATAAGGGGAAGGTCAACGTCGTCGACAAAACAATCGTTGTCGATGGGACCGAGTTCGACGGAAAGGGCGCAACTTATACGGCCTCTTCAAAGCTCGGGGATGGTGGCCAAGGTGAAGGACAGCAACCGATTTTCATTCTTAAGAATGGTGCGACGCTGAAAAACGTTACCATTGGCGACAATGGAGCAGATGGTATCCATGTGTACGGTGGAGCGACCTTGAAGAACGTCCACTGGAAGGATGTCGGAGAAGACGCACTGACTGTGAAATCACCTGGTGATCTCAATGTCATCGGCGGATCCGCCTCCCAGGCAGCGGACAAGGTCTTCCAGGTCAATGCCGACTCGAACATCTACATCAAGGATTTCAAGGCTGACGGTTTCCAGACCTTCGTTCGCACCAACGGCGGCCAACCAATCACATCGAATGTCACGATCGAAGGCGGTGAATTCACCAACGGAAAAACTCTGTTCCGCACGGACAGCAAGACATCCGAGGTGAACTTCGTCGGTGAAATGAGCGTTCAGGAAGT